>NZ_JAKGBZ010000035.1 GCF_021556475.1 Acidiphilium iwatense
TCGGGGCATCACCAAACCCCCCGCCACGTCCTGACATTATGTTGCGTGGAAGCCGTCGATCGCCTGCGGCACAAAGCCCAACCGCAGATCCGCAACATAACTTTCGCCGCAACATGTTCGGTCCATTTGCCCGCGGCACCCCGGCCGGCGTCCGGCCCGGTGAGCCGCACAAACAGGCTGCGGCCCGGGGTGTTCTGGACATCGCCGACCAACCAATAGCGCCCCTGGCGGCGGCCGTTCGAGAGGTAGTAGCGGCACACCGCCTCGGCCTCGCGCGCGAGGCGGTGCGCCAGTTCGGCGGCAGGGCAAACCATGGTTTTCTCCGCTCAAAGTGAGGCTTTGTCAGCGACACGCACAAG
Source organism: Acidiphilium iwatense (assembly GCF_021556475.1). GTDB lineage: Bacteria > Pseudomonadota > Alphaproteobacteria > Acetobacterales > Acetobacteraceae > Acidiphilium > Acidiphilium iwatense. The sequence goes on from NZ_JAKGBZ010000035.1 coordinate 360, forward strand.
CGGATAGCGATCAAGTACGGTGCCGAGGATCGCCGGTCCGTTGACGCCCATCGGTATGAAGAGCCGCAGCTTCCAGGTGATGATCTCGGAGACGAGACCCATCGCTTTCAACCGGTCGACCATGCCGTCGGTGAAGCCGGACAGTTCGATGCGGAACTCGCCCATCGCCTTGACCCGACGCAATTGCAACCCGCCGGCGAGTTCGAGGATGGTCCGTCCGTCCAGCAGTGCCGACCACGCATCGTCCGGCGAGAGCGATGGCGTGTCCGCCTCGACCGCCTGGGCGACCCAGGCCGGCGAGACCAGGCGGCCGATCACCCGTTCGCCGTCATCGGTCTGCAAGCGATAGACCCGGCAACTGTCCTGGGGCAGGCGCCGCCAGATCGGCAGCAAAAGACCGGTAACGATGTGGATGGTGCTGGTGGTGAATGCGGGAACGCTCGCGACCTCCTGCTCCCAGGCGGCGATGAAGGATTTTTGCTCGGCTTCCCGCCAATGCGTCTGGGCGAGACTGCCGAGCGGCATGGCGATCCGCTCCATCGGCCGCACCAGGCGGACGCGGCGCTCGACCTCACCGTCGTCGAGCATCAGGCTCGGTGCCGGCACCTGCACGGCTGCGCGGCCAGACTGGGTGTTGAGGAGCAGAACAGCGCGCGGATCGTTCGCCTGTGCCAGCGCCTCGTCGAGGCCGAGCGGTTTGTTGCGGTCTCGCCGGGCAATGGCGAAGATCCGGGTTTCCGCGCCGGTCTCAGGATGCGCATAGAGGGTCCGGCGTTCGGCGATCGTCAGGCTCTCGGCGGTCAGCGTCTCGACGCCGAGATCATAGGTGCCGGAGACAATGGCGCCCTCGATCTTGGCGGTGAGAAGCCCCTCGAATGCGGCAAAAATTGTATTCTGCAGATCGATGGTCAGCGCCAGTAGGCGATTGAGGAAGGTGGTGATCGGCGGCAGGTCCTCGCGCAGGCTGCCGTCCCGGTCGGTGAGCTTCAGCCCGGTCGCGTCCTCGAACGCCTGGAGCGAGCAGGTTTCGATCCTGCCGGTGTAGAGGAGCATGTAAAGCTGGCGCAGGGCGGCGCGGCCATAGACCGATTCCAGGTTGTCGTCGGCGCGGAACAAGCCTTGGCCGCCGGTCTGACGCTGGCCCTTGGTGATCGCGCCCAGCGTGTCGAGCCGGCGCGCGATGGTCGAGAGAAACCGCTTCTCGGCTTTGACATTGGTCGCTATCGGCCGGAATAAAGGTGGCTGCGCCTGGTTGGTGCGGTTGGAACGGCCGAGGCCCTGGATCGCGGTATCGGCCTTCCAGCCAGCTTCGAGCAGATAATGCACGCGCAAACGCTGGTTTTTGGCGCCGACATCGGCGTGATACGAACGGCCGGTACCGCCGGCGTCAGAAAACACCAGGATGCGCTTCTCGTCATCCATGAAGGCCTGGGCTTCGGCCAGATTGGCCGAACCGGCGCGGTTCTCCATGACGAGACGATCCGGGCCGTCCGCTCCGTGCTTGCGCACGATGCGGCGCGAGCGGCCGGTGACCTCGGCAACCTGATCGGTGCCGAAGCGCTGGACGATCTGATCGAGGGCACCCTGGATCGGGGTCAGGGCGGCGAGCCTTTCGATCATCCGGTCGCGCCGTTCGACCGCCTCGCGGCACTGCACCGGCTGACCGTCGAGAAACACCGGCCGCGAGGAGAGATTGCCCTCGTCGTCGGTGAACGGCTCGTAGAGCTGGGTCGGGAAGGAATGCGCGAGATAATCCAGGACGTATTCGCGCGGCGTGATATCGACCTGGACATCGCCCCAATCCTCGGTCGGGATCTCGGCGAGCCGGCGTTCAGTCAGCGCCTCGCCGGTCGAGACGATCTGGATGATCGCGGCATGACCGGCGGCGAGATCGCGCTCGACCGAAGCGATCAGGGTGGTTGCCTTCATCGAGGTGATCAGATGGGAGAAAAAACGCTGCTTGGCACTCTCGAAGGCCGAGCGCGCGGCGGATTTGGCCTGGGCGTTCAGCGTGCCGCGTTCACCGGTGACGTTTGCGGCGTTCAGCGCTTCGGTCAGGTTGTTGTGGATGATTTGGAACGCGCCGGCATAGGCGGCATAGATCCGGGTCTGGCCCTCGGTCAGCACGTGTTCGACCAGCTCATACTCGACGCCCTCGTAAGAGAGCGACCGCGCCGCATAGAGGCCGAGTGCCTTCAAGTCACGCGCCAGCACTTCCATGGCGGCGACACCACCGGCCTCGATCGCCTGGACGAATTCGGCGCGGGTGGCGAACGGGAAATCAGCACCGCCCCAGAGACCCAGCCGCTGGGCGTAGGCGAGGTTGTGGACCGCGGTGGCGCCGGTCGCGGAAACATAGACCACGCGAGCGTCCGGCAGGGCGTGCTGCAGCCGCAGCCCGGCGCGGCCCTGTTGCGATGGTGCCTTGTCGCCGCGCTCGGATTTTTCACCGGCGGCATTGGCCATGGCGTGGGATTCGTCGAACACGATTACGCCGTCGAAATCGCGGCCAAGCCAGTCGACGATCTGCTGCAGGCGTGATGCCTTGGTCTCGCGCGCCTCGGAGCGCAGCGTGGCATAGGTGGTGAAGAGGACCCCTTCCGCAAGGCGGACCGGCGTACCCTGCTTGAATCGGGAGAGCGGGGTTATCAGAAGACGCTCCTGGCCCAGCGCCGCCCAATCGCGCTGGGCGTCCTCGATCAGCTTGTCCGACTTGGAAACCCAGACCGCGCGGCGCCGCCCCTTCAGCCAGTTGTCGAGGACGATACCGGCGACCTGACGGCCCTTCCCGGCACCGGTGCCGTCGCCGAGGAACCAGCCGCGCCGGAATTTTGCTCCGGCCTCCGCATCGTCGGATGCCGCGGACACGACGTCAAATGTCTCGTCGACGATCCAGGATCCGGCGAGATGACCGGTATGGGCTTCCCCGGCATAGATGACGCTTTCGAGTTGGGCATCGGACAGCAGGCCATCGGTGACGACGGCCGGCGGCAGATGCGGCCGGTAGCGCGGCTTGGGCGGTGCCACGGACGCCATTGCCGCCGACTGCACCAGCTGGGTCGGATGCGGGCGGGCGCCGGGGATGCGGATCGACTGGAGCGTATAGCCCTCGTACAGCGCGTCGGTGATCGTGCCGTTCCGAGACGGCGCCCAGTCGCATTGTTCATAGGCGAGTTCGACGGCTTCGGCAGGGCTAAGCGCTGACGGTGCCGGGGTTTTTGACGACGTGAAGACCCGAGCGGGACATGAATTTATCCGCGGCGCTGACAGCGTGGCAATGACCGGGGCCGGGTCGAGCGACAGTGCGGGTGCGGGTGTGGGTGCCGGTGTCGCCGAGTTCGCCGACGGCGGCGGTGGTGGCGCAGACCGTGCTGGCATCGGTGTCATTGCAGCCGGTGCCGGTGCCGGTAGCGGTTCCGACGCCAGTGTCGGCGATGTCACGGCGGTCGTCGGCAGAGCCGGAGCCGCGACGGTCAAAGCCGGGCGCTCCGGAACACCGGCGATGACCCAGGCGAGCAAGGCCGCCGGATCGGGTGCGGTGCCCCGCGGCGCCGGAAACTTGGTGGGATCGTCGGCGGGAACGCGGTCGATCACGGTCAGCCTGGTACCGACGGTGGTGCCGTGGCGGGCATAGGCACGGCCATCGACGGCCGCCGAAAACACCACCCGGCCGCGCTCCTGCAGCCGCACGAAGTTTTTGCGCCAGGCCGGATTCTCAGGCGACAGGCTGACCCCGGTGATCGCGACCAGGCGGCCGCCTGGGACGAGACGCGCCAAGGCTGAAGACATGTGGCGCAGGGCGGCATCGGCGACCCGCCCCTCCACATGGGCCCCGGCCGAAAAGGGCGGGTTCATCAGAACGACCGACGGCGTGATCGCGGGATCGAGGTAGTCATGGATCTGCGCCGCGTCGTGCCGCGTCACCGTCACCCCCGGAAACAGGGCACCGATCAGCCCGGCGCGCTGATCCGCGATCTCGTTGAGCGCCAAGCGCGCGCCGGCAAGCTCCGCGAAAATGGCAAGCAGGCCGGTGCCGGCCGACGGCTCGAGCACGAGATCGGCCGGGGTGATCGCCGCCGCAATCGCCGCCGCGAAACCAAGCCCGATCGGCGTCGAAAATTGCTGGAGAGCATTGCTCTCCTCGGATCGCCGTGTCTGCGTCGGCACCAGTGCCGCGACCTTGGCCAGCATGGCGAGGAACCCGCCCGGCGATCCTGCCCTTGTGCGCATCGCGGCGCCGAATTTGCGCAGGAACAGGATCTGGGCCGCCTCGCAGGAATCGTAGGCGGATTTCCAGTCCCAGGCCCCTTCGGCATCGGACGCACCGAAGGCGGCCTCCATGGCGGCGCGGAGGGCGCGGGTGTCGAGCGCACGGCCCTGACCGAGGCTCCGTGCCAAACTACCGGCGGCCTGGAACAGGGCCGACGCCGGATCCGGTCGAGGTTGGTCCGGGAACAGCGGCAACGGGGCCGCTTCCTGTGCAGCGGCGGGAGCAAAAAAATTCATCAGGAGGATCTCCGAGAGCGAGGGGGAGTGGACCCGGTGCGCGCTCTCTTCACCCGCCGGGTCTCACCTCGCTTCCGGCCGAACTCTCGCTCTGAGCCTGGACCATGCGACGAGTGCCAACCCCGCTTGCATCATCGTCGCCCTCATCCTATCTTACTAGCGTCTTACTTCCTCCGTGGAGCCCCGCCATGGCGTCGCCTGAGAGACTGACGACCACCGTATCGACCAAGGGCCAGGTCATCCTGCCCAAGACCATCCGCGAGCAGCGGCATTGGGACGCCGGCACACGGCTGGTCGTGGAAGACACGGCCGACGGAGTTCTGCTGAAGGCCGCACCGGTCTTCGCGCCGACCCGGTCGGCCGATGTCTTCGCCTCGCTTCCCCCGATCGGGGCGCCAAAGACCCTGGCGGAAATGGACGCGGCAATCGCCGCGGAAACGAAGCGGCGGCATGCTCGCAATCGATACTAATCTGATCGTCCGTTATCTCACTGGTGATCACCCCCGGCAGTCGGCACAGGCGCGAACGCTGATCGACAGCGAGGATGTGTTCGTCTGCACAACGGTCCTGCTCGAGAGCGAGTGGGTGCTGCGCAGCGTCTATGGTTATGCCGCCGATCGGCTCGCCAGTGCACTGCGCGCCTTCGCGGGTCTTCCGCACGTCACGATCGAGGATGCGGGTCAGACCGCCCAGGCGCTGGACTGGATGGAAGCCGGTATGGATTTCGCCGATGCGCTGCATCTGGCGAAGGCGATCGGTTGCGACGCCTTTGTCAGTTTCGACCAGCACTTTGTACGGGCGGCCAATCGGCTCGGCACGATCAAGGTTCGGGTGCCGTAGACGCATCACCGGCTTCAGACGGACCATCGGCGACGCCAAACTTCTTCTCCATGCGGAACTCCACGATGATGTCCTTCGTGAATTTGCCGAGGATCGCACCCGCCGCGATCAGCACCGCCACGCCGCCGGAGCCATCCGGCCGCATCTTCGAACCGGCGAAGGCCGTGACGGCGGGTCGTCCAAAGCCAACGCCGCCGTGACGGCGCGGTAGAGATCAAGAGCCTGTGCGGCGTTGTCCGGCGTACTGACATCGGGTGGGCGGGAGAAGTGCGTAAAAAAGCCAGCCATGGAGGATACGCCCAACATGAAAAAGTGCGTCGCGATGGCCGGCTCTTCACCCGCTGGGTCTCATCTCGCTCCCGGCCAAGCTCTCCTTCTTCCGCTGCACCACCATAAGAAAGGGACCGGCACCGCACGCCGGACCCCTTGATCTCTCTGGACGGAAACCCCGTGTTCATTCTGGTAACGGATCGACGAGCCGGTAGGCCCGGTTCCTGATGTCGGGAATGCGATAGAGGCAGCTCGAGCCCGGCGCGCGGAAAAGCACCGTCCGGGGGCTGCGCGGATTGGCAATCACCGCCAGCCGGCCGACACTGTTGCCATCGGCGAAGACGATCGGTTCGTCGAAAATAATTGTCTATCCAGCGCGCGGGCTTGGTTTGACTCGTCTCGCGCGACGGGCGGCGGCGTTGGCGCGGCAGTCAGCCCGCCATTGCCGCGCATATTCGCTGTCGGTCGGCGTCAGCAAATCGAGGATCGGCTCGGGGTCAATGGCGGCATAGTAGACGCGCCTCCCGACAAATGCCGAGCGTAGCACGATCGAGACGGTGTCGAGACGCGTCCAGGTGAACTGGGCGTCTAGGTATTGGCGCGGGCCGGAATGACCCTCAAGGGACTGCATGTAAGCCAGCCCATGGTGGCCTCCTTTCGATGGGGATAAAGCCGGTGCGCGCTGGTGACGGGCGCGGCGCCGTGAGGGACGGAAATTTCCGGCGGTCAGCTCGCCGCGGCGAGGCGTTGCTCGGCCTCGCGGATAGCGGCCAAGCCCGCCTTGAACACCGCGGAATCCTGTTCCTCGGTGAGGTTCGTCCGTTCGACCGTGACCAGGCAGCCGGCGCGGATATCGGCGCCGGTGATGGCGTCGGCGGCGATCGCCGTCAGCGTGTCATCGCTCTCGATGATGCAGGGGATTGCGGCGCGGACGCTCTGTTCGTCGAGCCGCAGCAGTACATGTTCGCCAAACCCTGGCGCAGTCATGATGGGGCCATGTTCGGCCTCGTCGAGGAGATCACACAAAATGTCGTCGGTGCTCTTGCCCTTGATGGCATCGGCGGTGATAAGCGCGGCCATGCCGCCGAAACCGTCGGGCCGCATCTTCGTGCAGGTGAATGCGGAAACGACTGTCACGTGATCGAGGGTGCTGGATCGGCGGACGATGCCCTGCAGGATGAACTCCCATGATGTCAGGCTGAGGTCGAGTTGGACATGGGCAGCGTTGTCGTCGAGGTCCTTCAACTGTTTGCGCACGAAGGCGGCGGCTTCGCTGTCGATGCCATCCGACGCCGCAAGCGCCATCCGCACGGTTTCGACCGGTAATTCGATCTGATCGCACGGCGACGTCTCCGCGAAGAAATAGACTCCATCTCCGTCCGGTTCGCTGTCGAAGATCTGCGTCAACAGCAATCGTTCGAGCGCGGTCATATCGGTGTTGGGAATCGTCGGTTGCACCACCGTCGGTGAAAAATATTCGGTCATGTCGGATCTCCGGAAATGCGAAAGCCCGGTGTGAGGACCGGGCTTTGCGATGGAATGAATGAGTGAAGAGGACGTAGGACGGCTCGAGCCGCCTCGCAGATCCGCGTTATTCGGCGGCAAAGGCGTGTGGCAGGGGCTCGTCGGTGTTGGAACTCGCCTCGTTCTCACCTGCGAGGAAGGCCGGCAGCGCCTCAGCTTCGGTTTCAACTTGTCCGGTTGGCCCCGCGCCGGGTTCGGCGCCGGTCTGGCGCAGCGGCTCGGGCAGCCAGCCGGTGCCATCGAGCAGCCGCTCGGCCTCGTTCGCCATATCCGGCTTCTTGAGATGATCGATGAGCTGCGTCGCAGCCTCGCCCTTTGCCTCTCGCACGGCCTCGAGAATACGCGCCTTGGTGACCCGGCCGAGATAATTGTCGACCGTCGGTCGCCATCCCGCCACAACCATGTCGAGGCTGACGGCCTGGGCGAGCCGGTCGCCGTGGGCGATGGCATCCGGCCGGCGATGCCACGGCTCCTTCACGACATTGACCGTCAGGCCGGCGCAATGGGCGAACAGGTTTTCACGGCTGTCGCCGTCGAACGCCATGAGCACACCCCAGAGACCGGCAGGATCTTCGGGCAGTTGCCGCATCCAGGTCGCATGACGCGCGTCGACCGCCCTGGCCGCGGCGGTATCGGCAAGGCCGGGCGCCTGGACGCCGAAGTTCGCGCTCTTCGCGGTAATCTCGAGACACGTATTTGACGCATGGCGGTAGAAGCCCTGCAGGCACAGTGCATGCAGGACCGCGATGAAGGCCGTGCCCGGATCGTTGGCGAGCGCGTCCCGCAACGCCAGCGTCCGGTGGGCGGTCAGCTCGGTAACGAGACGGTCGGCCAGCGGCTTGATGCCGTCGTCTTCTTCGGGGATTTCGGCATCGGGCGCCGCCTCGCCGCCGGTGGCGATCGCGGCAGCCCGGACGGTGTTATCCGTGGCGTCACTGGCAGGCGGATCGCCATCGGTACCACCATCGGTTTCCGCTTCGGCCGCGACGGGCGTCTCGTCTTCCGGCCGAACATAGCCGCGCTCGATCCGCGATCCGCCATCGCCGTCGATGCTGAGAAACACGCCCGCACGCGCGATGTCGGCCGGGTCGTAGACCACCGGGCGGTTGTCGAAGGCTTCGAGTTCGGTCTCGATCTCGCCGAGGCGCTGGTCGATCGCGTCGGGCAGTTCCTCGGCCTCGGCATAGTCGGCTTCGAGCTTGCCATATTCGGCGCGCAATGCATCGTAGCGTACCTGCTCGTCCCCGGTGAATGCAACGGTCTGCCCAGTGAGACGGCGCAGGCGGGCGGCATGGCCATAGGGGAACTCGATCCCGATTTCGATCCATTTCCAGCCTTCGGCGCGGATCGCCTCTGCCTCGGCAGCCAGCTTCTCGGTGACGAGCCGGTCGAGCAGTGCCGTATCCTGCAGCCAGCCACCCTGGTCCTGCTCGAACAGATCGCGCATCACCACGCCGCCGGCTGCTTCATAGGATTCCAAACCGACAAACTGGACCCGCTTGTCCGAGGCGCGGATCGCGCCCTCGGTGAGGTGACGGCGGATGGCATACGGTTCCTTGTTGTAGGACCGTGCGAGCGCCTCCCACACCTGCTCCTGGCGCACATGGTCGTTGGTGACGGTAAAGGCCATCAGCTGTTCCAATGTCATCTCGTCGTCGACGTAGACATCGAGAAGCCTGGGCGAGACGGCGGCGAGCTTGAGCCGCTGTTTTACCACGCCGGGGGCAACGAAGAACCGGGCCGCGATCTCTTCCTCGCCGAACCCCGCATCGCGCAAGGTCTGGAAGGCACGGAACTGATCGAGCGGATGCAGCGGCGCACGCTGGACGTTCTCGGCAAGCGAATCCTCCTCCGCGATGCCGCCCTCGCGCACGACGCACGGTACCGGCTGGGTCTTCGCCATGCGCTTCTGTTTGACCAGCAACTCAAGGGCGCGGAACCGCCGGCCGCCGGCCGGCACCTCGTAGATGCCGGTTTCCACGCCGTCTGCGTCGCGCACCGGGCGCACGCTCAGGCTTTGCAGCAGGGTGCGGCGGGCAATATCCTCCGCCAATTCGCCGATCGAGATTCCGGTCTTCACGCGGCGGACATTGGCCTGGGACAGGACCAGCTTGTTGAAAGGTATGTTTTCGGACCGGCTCAGGACGATTTTGGGGTCGGTGTTGGCCATGGGGCAATCTCCAGGAACGGGCCGGCCGGAGCCTCTCTCTCGGCCTCCAAACCCGTCAGCCGAACCCCTCCGCCCTCTGCCTTTTATGGGGTGGGTCAAGAACCGCGTTTCCGGGGAAGGACGACGGCTGAACAGCCCCCGCCTGTATTCAAGGCGCGCACGATCGGCGCCGGCGCAGCGCCGCTGGCGCGCGGGTCGAAGCCGACGATCCCTTGTGTCAGCAGCAGTCCCCGAATGCGGTTGGTATGCGCGGTGCAGTCGCAAACCAAGCTCTGCCGTTCCCGTACGAGCCGACGGTGGTCCTCCTGCTCCACGCTAGGAACGTTGACGGCGCTGAGCACCTGGTCCTCGCCCCTGTTGTAGGCCATCAGCGCACGGATCATCGCCTTCGCGTCGATCCGATCCGTCTTCGCGCGCTTGGCGCGTCGGTTGACCAGCAGGCTGGAAGGGTCGATCACCAAGACAAGGAGCCCGGCGGCGGCGAGCCGGCGGTAAAGCCAGAAGCCTTCGTACCCGGCTTCGTAACAGCACAGGACCGGCACGTCCGCGATGCCGACGACGGCGGCGGCACGAGATCGGAGCCGCTCGACGAGAGCCAGCAAGGCGGCCGCGTCACCCCATTCGACGGTATGAATTCCCACTTTGCTCGACGTGGGAATGTGAGTACCCACGACCCACTTCGACCGGCTCATCTCGATCGCGACGAAGATCGGATCGGTATTGATGGACGGAGCTGGGGCGGCGACTTCCTTCTCGGCAAACATGTTGAATCCTTCCAGAGATGAACCCCCCGCGTAGCCCGGTATGGCCGCGCTGCGCTCATCCCCATAGGATCTCTCCGATTTTGCGGCGGGTCTGTAGGCCGGGTAAGGCAAACACTCCTCGTCGATGGTGCAATACGGCCCATGTTCCGCCGCAGCGGCGACAACGACGCAATTGATCGGGCGCCGATGACCAGAACGTCAGCTCGGGCCCGACATGCAAGGCGGCCTGCACCTGCAAAACTAAGGCGTAGCAAAGAACTAACTCTTGCATGGGTTGTTACGCGCTGTGGCGACCTGGAGGAGTGCCTCTGTCCCGAGCGGTCGATAACAGATCATGCGCACGTTTGCCCAATACCTAGTGAACAGCGATGGAACGAGACCGCATGAAAACTATTGATCGGCTCGGTTACCAAGCCTCGAATTCGCCGGGACACGAACTATAATTCAGGCTGCGACCATTAGCCTCCACAACCTCATCGCGATGTTCGGAGCTTGGTTGGACTCTGTGATCTGCCGTTCAGTCGCTGCTTTCGTTTTCTGGTTGAACGAGTTCGACATGGCTGACTCCAAGCGCTTGCGCGAGTTCAAACAGCGTAATTATTGTTGGATTGCGACGACCGCGCTCGAGGCTACTCAGGTACTGTTGGCTAAACCCCGAACGAGCTTCAATTTCTTCCTGCGTCAGGCCCTTCGACCGACGCAGGCGGGCGAAATTCCGGCCAACCAGCTTACGCATATCCATGCGCAACGGGTTGCCTGTTTACACACTCTAAGTTTATCAACTATAATGTGTAATCGGCCAGTACGGCGGTTTTAGCCGGGTCATGGTTGCCGTGGATTGCTCAAGGCAGCTCAATCAGCGCGCAATAGGAGTGGTGCAAATGAACAGACCCACCGTCAGCACATGGATCATGAAATCACGTGGGGAGATACAGCAACGGCAAACGTCGGCTCCAACCGAGTCTCTGCACGCGTGGGCACTGGGAGCCGAGCCGAGTTGTCGACACGATGGCGGGTCACCTGCCAGAACATTCTACCTGTCGAATCAGGAAGGAAGCGGAGCAATACGTCTGGCGTGGCTCCATGTGGTTGCACGTAATTATGAAATCGGCGAACAGCTTCATGTTGGGTCAATCTCCCATGGCTGAACTGACCCCTGCGGTCACTGACCCGCTGATCTGGTCGGACCAGGTGACGCCATATGACCAGCAGCACTTCATCACATACGCGCGCCTCCTGGACGCGGAAGCGGAGCATGCGGATTGGCACGACGTCGCGCGCATCGTCCTCCGGCTCGATCCCGAGAGTAACCCTGACGGGGCGCGTCGGTGCTGGCAGGCCCATCTCGCCCGCGCCAAATGGATCGTGACGACCGGCGTCAAGCAGATGGTCGAGCAGTCGGAGGAGACAGACTGAAGACGCGTTTCAGCGCAGCAGCGCCTGATAGCCGCCGTTGACCATCCGATGCCCACCCCGCACAAGCCGCTGGACACGCAAGCGAAGGCAATCCGATCCCCTGCCCCAGTTCTGGCGGACCATAGTCCCGCTGAAGAGCGCGAACGCGATGTCGCGATGGTGGGCCCCGTCCTGCAAAGCGTCATGGGCCCGCAACGCCGCGATCCAGCGTGGCGCCCGTGGCTCACGCGGGTACAGATGACGGGCGAACCGGCCCAGCCGATTCAGGGATACCAAGCGGCGTAAGCTCATGATCCTGCCATCGATGCCGCCAAGCCCGTCAAGCAGGTAACTGAGGCGGACAGGACCATGGCAAAGCGTGCCGCGCGCGACATCAATGCGAATACGGCGATATCCGTCCGAAAGAACAACGTGTTCACCACCACCTGATCCAATGACGGCCGTTGCCATGCCAGCGAAACGTGCGAGATCAAACGCATCTGGATTCCCGGCCGCGGCCGGAATCGCCTCGGCGGTCAGAACCGAAGCGTCATGCCGCGCGTCCCAGATAAGCCGCGCCCGCACGGCGGGACAATCGGCCGCCTCCGCGAAAGCACAGCCCCCAGGCAGGGGCGCGATCATGCGCCGCCGCGGCGAGTTGAATTGGCCGAATGGTGCCGGCTAAAGCGTTGGTTTCCGAACTGATTGCGTTCCCTTGGTCAACCTCACCGACATAGTCGCGATGACGCCGCAGCCACTCCCAGGCCCAGCCGGCACGATCAAGATCCAGCAGATGCCGATAATCGTCCGGATTACGCCAGTCGGGCTTTGCCTTTGCACCAGCTACCTCGTGTTTCGTCCATCGGTGGCTTCCGCTCCGGCCCCGAATATCCGGCATCATGGATCGGAATGAGCGGCCGGCTGCGTCGCATCGTCAGACGCCGTTTGTTCCGCCAGGTATCCGTCCAGTGCGGCCTGCTGATCCGGCCGCAAAGCATCGGTCGCAGCGAGATAATCGGGCGGATTGTCCCCGAGTAGCACCGCTGGTGACTGACCTTCATAATTGCCGAGATTGGGCCGGTGCAGGCTGTAGCCCACGAGGGCGGCGAGTTCCGGATCGAAATGCCGGGCGATCGCGGGCGGGTAGCACAGCCACTGATTTTCGAATGGTTTCAGCCAGCCGAGGCAGTAGCTGATGATGATCCCGCGCCGGATCGAAGTGGATCTGTTCGCACCCGCGCCATGCAACGTCGATCCCAGGAAAACCAGCGCCGCGCCGGGCGCCATTTCTGCCACGATTGGATCACCCTGGGGTGGCAATTCAAGTGCTGCCCGATCGTGACTACCCGGCCAGACCAGCGTCGCACCGTTCTCGGCGGTAAAATCGCTCAGTGGCCAGATGACGTTGAGCAGATATTGCATCTGCCCCTTTGCCCCTTGCCACATATCCTGATCCCGATGCGGATACTGGGCAGGGGCGTCTGGATAGATTTCGATGGCCTGAGTCAGATTCAGATTGAAACAGTCGCACCAGGACCCCAGCGCGTTCCTCGCCATCTCGAGGATGAACGGGTGCCGAATGAGATCGGCTACGGTATCCGCTCGCCGCAGGAGGGCGCCAAAGCGTTTGGTGCGGCGCCCGTAGAATCCGCCTTTGCAGAACGGAGTACGCGCAAACCGATCATCGAGTTCGTCATTCAACGCCTTCACGGTTGTCTGCGGAACCGAATCAGGAATGATGCAGTACCCATCATCAAGGAGGCGCACCGTCCAAAGATTGATCGCCGTGGATGACGGCTTTTGCAGTGAAGTTGTCATCACATGTCTCCGAAAATTGGTTCAACGCCGGCACGCTTACCGATCGCCGTCGCGGAATAGATACCGGTGGCGCGAAGCCGGTGCGGAGTCGCCTCGTCGATATCGATGCGAAACGCACCGATCATCGAGCCGTTGACAATCCGAGGCGATCCCAGCACCTCGCACCGCCATCCCATTGCTAAAATCCGGGAGAGGAACCGTGCGCTGACGACACCGGTGAACGTCTGAATGCCGTGTGCCAGCGCGTAATCGACCATGGCCGTAATCAGTTGGTTTCGAATATGAAGACGCTCGACCGCCGGAAGCCGGGGGCTGAGGCAAAGGCGGGTAATCTCGGCGGTGCAGGAGTCCGCCGGAACTCCATGCTCGCACAAATCGGGAAAAACGCTGCCGAGGAGATGAGGGCGATCGGCACGCAGCAGGCGCAGTGAGCCTCGATGATCGCCATTCTGGTCTGTGATCAGAAGATAGACTGCCGTGGTATCGTCGAACTGGTCGATCTCAAAACGGCCATTACTGACAGGAAGGTTCCATTTGAAAAGATCAACGAACACACGCTTGCGATCTTCGAACATCGAGTCCAGTTGCCTGGCAAACTGCCCCCTGTTCGCACCTGTGATGATATCCAACATTTTCCGGTCTCCCCACTTGTCGTCAAGCAAGGGAGACCAGACTGAACCACCAGCGACTATTCCCGCTTCGGCGGGAATTGCCAGGACAAGGCTTCAACGAAGCTGATTTGACCGTCGAAAATAGCGTGGACGGCGAGCGGCAAACGCTTGGTCACCCCATAACGCCCGCGCGCCATATCAAGATGCTGGGAGACGGTTTCTTCGCTCAATCCCAAAATGCGACCAATCTCCCAATCGGTCTTGCCCCTGATCGCCCAGATTAGGCAGTCGCGCTGGCGCGGTGTCAGGTGCCGTGGACGTTTCTGGGACATCGAACCCAATCCGTTTAGGCGCCGCGCCGCCTGAAACGCGAAGGCTCCAATCAGCTGCGCGAGCAAAAGATTCCGGACGGGCGGCCTGTGACCTCGGCGCATCGCGAAGGAGCAGGAACCGCTGCTTTCGCCCGGTATGTTCGCCGGCACCGTGAAACCATCACCGATACCGTGCCTGGCCGCGTTCTCCAGGATCGATCGCTGTCGGGTCGTCATCGCAATCATTCGTGGTACTTCGGCCCATTCAAACCCGAGGTTAGTGGTCAGGCAGGCATGAATAATCGGGTCGTGGGCATATAGGCTTTCCTCGACGAAACACTGCGCCCAGGAGTCCGGATAATTTTCCAGATGGATGACGTTATGCGATGGGCAACGCAGATCGACGTGGTTGACCAATGCGAAAAAATCAAAGCCGATCTCGACGGTGATCTCTTCCATGAGCCGAAAGAGGTCGGCTTCAGCTTGTGTGGTCCTTGCTTGATCTATGAATGACTGGGTTATTTCAAGACGCGACACGATTGATCTTTTGGATCTTGGGTAGAGGATCATAAAGCTCGGTAAACGGCAGTCTCTCTTCGGTCATCGGGTTCTCCAGGTTCAGGTTGAAGTCCCGCAACTCCACCATAACCCGCCAATCCGATGGCCCCCCACTTCGCACCATTACCAATTCCAAAGGTCTACCACCAGCGCGGATATTACCATAATCGGCCCAAGCGATCGGCTCGTCTCGTAGAGCTAGTTGTATCCGCCATAAGCTCGCCACGCTGGGCCCGGAATTGCGCCGTCATTGACAGATCAACCCGGGCAGCACGACGTGGCGCGATGGACTGAAGGTTTTATCGATCGGACTGGAGGGCGCAGCGCCCTTCGGTACCAGTTCGACGATCACGGCCCCCTTCAATAACCAGCCCGCCTTCGGCGCCGGCTGGCATAGTGGTGCCTTTGATCCACAGGCGCACCGATTCAGAGTCCGAAGTTCAACCGAGTGCCCACCGCCAGCGCGTGGCGGATGTTCGGGTTCGGCGAGGGCACGTCGAACAGGAACTGGTCGGGGTTCAGCGTCAGGTCGATATATGGCTCGAGCGTGATGCCGTGCTCCAGGGCGATGCCGTAATTCACCTCGAACACCGCTTCGGTGTTCGACATATGACCGGTCCCGCCATTCGCCGCGATCACGTCGTTCAGCGATCCGGTTACGCGCTGGTTGAACACGTAATAGGCCGCCGAAATACCCGCCGTATCGTGCGGCCGGCCTGGGAAGGTGCCCTGCATGACCGCGCCGAGCTGATAATACGAGGCGACCGGCGCATGGCCTTCCACCGCGAACTGTCCCGCCGCGAACCCCCAGAGTCGGCGCGCGCCCTTGGCCGCGCCAGCGCGCCAGAGCACCTGTTCGGCCTGCAGATAGACCACGCTCTGCGCCCCGTCACGCGCCGGACTACCCCCGGTGAACGCCAGCCTGCCCCCGGTCGCGTTATACCGCGCGTCGGCAAAGTTCGAGGAATCATAATAGAAGCCGGCATCGTAGCGTCCCGGCATCTTGCTGCCGTCGGTCTCCGTGGTGTAGCCGAATTCGACCGGCACGAACGCGCCGGTCGCGTTCTTGAACGACCAGCCATTGTTCCACGGAAAGCCGCCGCCGCCGTACTGGCTGGGGTTCGATTCCGAAACGCCGAGTTTCATGTAGGTCCGCTGGGTCGGATCGATTTCGATCTCCCCGGCCCAGACCGCGATCGGATAGAACGGCTCGTTGCTGTCGGCCGACCAGTTGAACGGCACCAGATTGCTGCACAGCGAGGATTCGAATTGACAGTAAAGCGACGACGTGCCGAAATAATTGGCCAAGGTGGTGCGGCCGAGCACATAGGAAAACGCGCCGCCGGCCAGCTTTTGGCTGAAGGTCAGTTCGGTCAGACGCGCCCGATTATCCGGCCCGGCGCCGCTCAGAAAACCGACCGAACTGCCGGTCAGGTCGTTCACCCCCTGCGGAAATCCGCCGAAGCGTGAATCGATCGAAAAATCGATCTGCGCCCCCGGAATGCCCGCGAGTTTCGCCAGATCGAAATTGGCGCCGAACGCCAGGTCGCTGAAATAGACATTGGTCCGTTTCAGCCCGCCCCCGACATTGGCGTACAGAGTCCCCTGGTAATAGCCGGTGATGTCGATGCCGGAATTATGCAGGCTCTGTTCCGCCGCGGCGACCGTCTGCAGCGGGCTGGTACCGGCTGCACGCTGCGCGCCGGTCCGGGCCAGGGCGATGCAGGGCGCCATGCAGCACAAAGCGAGCGCGATCGAGGGGGCAGTTCGGGAATATCCACCATGGGTCTTGGTCATGTGATAACTTTCTTTCTGGAATTTGAACAGCATGGCCGCTCCGCCAAACCGGGCGGCCGACGATCAGACTTGAACTCGCGGTCAGGGTAGCGTGGAGACGGCAGGCGCCCTGGCGGACGCGGTCGCGTGCGGGTTTGGTATGCCGTGTACGTTCTTGGCATCGCGTGGGGCGCCGTTGAACCACAGATTGCTCAGCACGGCCGACAGGGCGGCAAGAAAAATGCCGCTTTGCACGAAGGGGTGCAGGCCGAGTGGCACCGCCTGGAAAAACTTGTCCGCGACCACCGGGATCATCGAAATCCCCAAGCTGATCGCCACGATATATGAATTGTGCTGCTGCTTTTTGAAATCGATCGTATGCAGGATGCGGATGCCGGCCGCCATCACCATGCCGAACATCACGATACCGGCGCCGCCCAGCACGAATTGCGGGATCGAGGCGATGATGAACGATATTTTTGGTATCAGCCCCAACGACAGAAGAATAAGGCCGGCGGTCGCGCAGACCCAGCGGCTGCGCACCTTGGTGATTTCGACCAGCCCGACATTCTGTGCGAACGAGGTGTGCGGAAACGAATTGAACGTACCACCGATCACGGTGGCCAGACCGTCGACCAGAAGCCCGCGCCTGATATCCTTATCGTCGACCGGATGGTCCACGATCGTGCCGAGCGCCATGAACATGCCGCTGGATTCGATGAACATGACCATCATCACCACCACCATCGTGGCGATCGCGACCGGGTGGAACGTCGGCATGCCGAAATGAAACGGCGTGATCACCCCGAACCAGCTCACCTTGTCGATTCCGTGCAGCGAAACCTGCCCCAGCAGCACCGCCTCGATAAACCCGAAGATTAACCCCAGCAGGACCGCGATATTGCCGATGAACCCTTTGCCGTATTTCGCCAGCACCATGATGAACAGCAGCACGCTGAGCGAGACGATCAGGAATTTTGGCGCACCGTAATGCGGATTGCCAACACCGCCGGCCGCCCAGTTGATGCCGACCGGGATCAGGTTGAGCCCGATCGCGGTAACCACGATGCCCTGCACCAGCGGCGGAAAAAATCGCAACAATTTGCTTGCGAACGGCGCCAGCCCGATGGCGATGAACCCGGCCGCGATGGTCGCACCATAAATCCCTGGCAGGCCGAGTGCTGGATCGCCGATCATCATGATCATCGGCCCAACCGCGGTGAAGGCAACTGCCATGATCACCGGCATGCGGATGCCGAATGGACCAAGCCCGACCGACTGGAGCAGCGAGCCGATGCCGCAGCAGAACATGTCGGCGCTGATCAGGTATCCGGTCTGCGCGGTCGACAGATGCGCGACTCCGGCAATGATGAGCGGCACTGCGACGGCACCCGCATACATCACCAGAACATGCTGAAGCCCGAG
Source organism: Acidiphilium iwatense (assembly GCF_021556475.1). Lineage (GTDB taxonomy): Bacteria > Pseudomonadota > Alphaproteobacteria > Acetobacterales > Acetobacteraceae > Acidiphilium > Acidiphilium iwatense. Next base: position 18,328 of record NZ_JAKGBZ010000035.1, read on the forward strand.
GGTGAAAAGTCGCCCCGGTGGCAGCCAGGCGTTGATGCCGTTTTCAACCGTGAAGCTGGACATAAGGTTCCCTCCTCATCCTGCGGGCGTTTTGCCGCTGTTTTGGGCGCTCGCTCACGATTCTGCGCTTGCGGAATCCAGTTTATGGTCAACTGGCGTGGCGCATCATCCGAAATGTGCGGCATAAGTGAAAGCGTATAGCGTGGCCTGGCGAGGCAGCGTTCATGCCACGAGCTGACGTGAATTCGTTGCAAACATGCCGCGCATCACCGGGTCGGTTTCGATCCGAACCTATGCCAACGTCTCATCAGGGATGACCTGCGGTGCGACGCAAATATGTGCCTGCATCGACCCTTACGCTCCGCACATCTTGCAATTGATCCTTTTTCCGTCGAGTTCCACATTGGTCTTCGGAAACGGGATTCTACGCTGCCTGAAATGCTGGTGGGTCCGCCTGCATGAGATAAGGCAGCAAACGCTATGAGATGCCGGCCCACCACAATCTGGAAGCCTATCTCCACTCCTACATAGAGGCGGCCGGACTCCATGACGAGCCCCGCACCACCAAGCTCTACGACCGTACCCGCGATACCATCACGCTCGATGAGGTTGAGCGGATCATCATTAGACATAAAATAGGACGCCCAGCTCAACGACCGGCACAATTAGCTGTGACATGAATCGATTTCCGATCCGCCAGTCAGGCGCTTGCGCGCATTGCGCTCTAAATATCACCTGCTTGGAGAATAGATTGTTGACAATCGTGACTGAGGAGCATAGGCTGAAAATTGTCAACAATCATGGCGACCCGGATGATCAGTTCTTCCTTCATCAGCGCAGTAGGAGAGGCATCGCTGCAGAAGAGCGGCCCCCAAGCCGAGGAGCGCGTCGTCAACACTGTCCTCGAAGCGATCCTGTCGAATCGGGTGGTGCCGGGTGAACGGCTGATCGAGCGCGAGCTTGCCAATACCTCTGGGGCCGGACGGATGGCGATCCGCAATGGCCTGCTGCGGCTGGCCGCAGCAGGGCTGGTTGAAATTCACCCCAATCGCGGCGCTTCGATTGTGCGCACATCCCCCGATGAGATGCGCCAGATTTTTGAGACCAGAATCCTGATCGAGGAGGCGGCGCTGCGCGGGCTGCCCGCGAGGCTGAATGATTCCGGCCACGAGATTCTGGAGGGGATTCTGCGCGAGGAGAGCTCTGCCTATGAAGATGGTCGGATCGAGGATGCCCGTCATGCCTCGCGGCGCTTTCACATCGCCATAGCTGAACTTGCGGGCAACACGATCCTTGCCAAGCTCCAGCGCGACTTGATCCACTGCCAGCCGCTTCTGGCGTCCTCGCGTTCCGGAAGGGCGTCGCGGTTCTCCGGAGTTTCTGCGCATGTCGAGACTTATGCCGCACTGGTGCGCGGCGATGGCGAGGAGGCAGCGCGCGTGAATACTGCCCTGCTGAAAGCTCTACAGCGCGAGATGGCACTCGACCGACACGAGGAGGATTCGGCCGAGCGGCCCGAAGCGCCGGACTGATCCAACCAAGAGAAACGGCGAAGCCCCTTTTCCGAGGACAGCGGCCGGTGACATTCGTTCGCCGCGCCCGCGTGGCACTTAGAAAGGAAGGAATCGATGCGCCGCTTCGAATATCATGAGCCAGCATCCTTGGCCGAGGCATCCGAATTGTTGCTGTGCCTGGGTGAGGGCGCCTTTGTCTTTGCAGGCGGAACCGATCTTCTCGTCGAGATCCGCGAGCGCCTGCGCCGCGTCCATCACATCGTCAACATCAAGCGCATTCCCGGGCTCGACGAACTCATGATTAGTGCCGAGGGGGGGATTTGGTTCGGCGCCTTGGTGACGGCCGGGCGGATCGAGCGGTCTAGCGAAATTGCGCGGCTCTATCCGAACCTGCACGACGCGGTCCGCAATCTGGGCTCCATACAGGTACGCAACCGGGCCACTGTGGTCGGCAATATTTGCCGCGCCTCGCCTTCGGCCGACACGATACCGCCACTGGTTGCCGACAGCGCGGAAATCGAGATCTTCGGCCCCGGCGGTACGCGCCGCACGGCCCTCGCGGAATTCTTCACTGGCCCCGGACGTACAACCCTTTCCCGCGGCGAGATAGCGACAGGGATCCGGGTGCCGCCGCCCGCGGAAGGCAGCGGGCGGGTTTATCTGAAGCATGGACGTCGCAAGGCAATGGAGCTCGCCACCGTTGGCGTCGCCGTCAGCCTGAATCGGTCGAGAGGAACGTGCAGCGACATCAGCATTGCCCTGGGTGCGGTCGGCCCAACGGTGCTGCGCGCGCCGAAGGCCGAGGCGATGCTACGGGGTGCGGTACTCTCGCCAGAGATGATTTCCGCCGCAGCCAATCAGGCGATGGCCGAATGTACCCCGATCAGCAATGTCCGCTCGTCAGCCGACTATCGCCGCGCGATGGTCGGCGTCTTGACCCGTCGTGCCGTTACACGGGCACTGGAGGCCACAGCATGAAACAGCCTATAGAAATGTATATCAACGGCGAAGCACGCAGCGTTACGGTCGACCCATACCGCTCGCTTCTCGATACGCTCCGCGGCGAGGTTGGCCTGACCGGCACCAAGAAGGGCTGCGATGTCGGCGATTGCGGCGCTTGTACGGTGATCGTAGACGGCAGACCTCTCAACGCTTGCCTGATGCTGGCGGTGGAGGCCGGCGGCTGCCGGGTCGAGACGGTCGAGGGTCTTCAGGCCAGCCCGGACCAGCTGCATGTGCTGCAGGACGCTTTCATGCGTCATGGCGCAGCGCAGTGCGGCTTCTGCACCCCGGGCATACTTATGATGGCCAAGTCTTTGTTGGAGAACAACGCCAATCCCAGCGACGACGAGATCCGCTTCGGCTTGTCGGGCAACATATGCCGTTGCACCGGGTACACCAAAATATTCGACGCGATCCGAAGCGCGGCGCGACAATTGCAGGAGACCCCGGCATGAACAAGCCGCACGTTCCCGTCGAAGCGCGGCGCGCCTTTACCATCGTCGGGCAAAGCGTCCGGCGCAACGATGTCCTCGAAAAGGTCACGGGTGAGGGGCTTTACACCGCCGACATCAACCGGCCGGGCCTTCTGTTCGGCAAGATCAAGCGCTCCAACGTCGCCCACGCCAAGATTTCTCGCATCGACACCTCGAAGGCGCTGGCCCTGCTTGGAGTAAAGGCGGTGCTTACGCACGAAGACGTCCCCCGTTTCCTGCATTACGGTTCACCGCACCCACGATCAGCCTCCTGCACACGCGACCAGTACATCTTGGACGACAAGGTACGGTTCTGGGGGGAGGGCATTGCCGCCGTTGCCGCGACCAGCGAGGAGATCGCTGACGAGGCGCTCGACCTGATTGAGGTGGATTACGAGGAGTTGCCCGGTGTCTTCGACATCGACTCGGCCCAGGCACCAGGCGCACCGCTGATCCACGAGGTCGGGCCTGGTAGCAATCTTGTTCTGCCTCCCGTGCGCGTAGAACGCGGCGATGTGGAGAACGGCTTCGCCGAGGCCGACTTCGTGCTCGAAGGCGTGTTCGAGGGCGGCCGCCCGGTGCCCGCTTACATGGAACCCAATGTCTGCATGGCAGACTGGGATGGGTCTAATAAGCTAACATTCTGGACCTCGACCCAAACCGCCTTCATGGTGCGCGGAAGTCTGGCGGAAGTGCTCGGTCTTCCGCTCAACAAAGTACGGGTGCTCGTCGATCACATGGGCGGCGGCTTTGGTGCTAAGCAGGATCTGTTTCAGCATGAATATCTCTGCGCGCTGCTGGCACGACAGACGCGGCGTCCGGTGCGCATGGAATTCACCCGCGCCGAAACTTTTATCGCCGGACGCTCGCGCCATCCCTGCCGAATATTGTTGAAACAGGGGTTCCGGAAGGACGGGACAATCTGCGCGCGCGATATGAAGATCATCTACGAATCCGGTGCTTACGGCTCGCACAGTCCCGGCGTCACCACCGTCGGCACCAATGCCGCCACCTCGCTTTATCGGTGCGAGAATGTCCGATTGGAGGGCTGCGCGGTCTATACCAACACACCCATCGCAGGTGCCTTCCGAGGCTACGGCGTGGTCCAGGCCTACTATGCGCTCGATATCCAGATGGACGAGGCGGCAGAACGTTTGGGCATGGATCCGGCGGAACTGAAACTGAAAAACGCGGTGCGCGAGGGCGACATTGCGCCCTCTGGTCATCCGATCGTCGGGCGCGGACTCGAAGCCTGTCTGAAGCACGGGATTACCGCCTTTGACTGGATTGCCAAACGCACCGAGACGCCGCGCAACGATCCGGCTCAGCCGGCGATCCGGCGCGGCTGGGGGGTAGGCTGCGAGATGCATGGCTCAAGTGCCTACCCGGGGATCCGCGAGCAGGGCAATGCCACGGTCAAGATGAACGAAGATGGCAGCGTGACCCTTCTGACAGGTGCGGCGGGGCTTGGTACCGGGGCGCACACGGCGCTGGCGCAAATCGTGGCGGAAGAGCTTGGCGTCACCTTCGAAAGCGTCTCGGTCGTGCATGGCGATACCGATGTCGTTCCCTGGGATATTGGCGCTTTCGCTAGCCATACGACTTATCTGGTGGGGTCGGCTGCGAAGATTGCGGCGGGCAAGCTGCGTGCCGCGGTGCTTGCGAGGGCAGCGGAGAAGCTTCAGACGCCAACAGAGGCGTTGGATATGGTGGCGGGTAGGATATTCATCGCCGACGCTCCCGATCGCGGCCTGACGGTGGCCGATGCGATGGGGCCGTCAAAGGGCATCCCGGCAGATCACCTGATCGAGACGGGTAGTTACACACCCACAAAATCTTATTCCTTCGCGGCGCATTTCGTCGAGGTCGCCGTGGATATCGAGACAGGATTGGTGGACGTGCGCCACGTCATGCCTGTGCATGACGTCGGCCGGGTGATCCACCCGATCGCGGCGGCCGGGCAGATCGAGGGCGGCATCCAGCAAGGCATTGGCCACACGCTGACCGAAGACTACCTCATCGACCGTACCAACGGCCGCTCACTCAACGCCGGGCTTGTCGACTACAAGATGCCGCTATCGATGGACATGCCCAAGATTGAGACGGTAATCCTCGAGGCCGCTCCTGACCCTGGCGGCCCCTGGGGCGCGAAAGGCGTAGGCGAAGATCCAATCATCGCCATCGGCCCTGCCATCGCGAACGCCATTCACGACGCGATTGGCGCGCGCTTCCACCACTATCCAATCACCCCTGAGGACATCCTTTGCGCCCTCGCGGCCCAGAAGAAAGAATAACGCCATGGCAGTTCATGAAATCGAGGCCCGCAAGGTGCCCGTGACCATCCTCACCGGCTTCCTCGGCTCGGGCAAGACGACGCTGCTTAACTACATCCTCACGGAGCGCCACGGTCACCGCATTGCCGTGATCGAGAACGAATTCGGCGAGGTCGATGTGGACAGCGACCTCGTCCTGGCTTCGGACGAGGAAATCTTCCAGATGCGAAACGGCTGCATCTGCTGCTTCGTCGATGTACGCAACGACCTGATCAACGTCATGAAAAAGTTGCTCTCCCGCAAGGAACAGTTCGACCACGTGATCATCGAGACGAGCGGCCTCGCCGATCCGACCCCGGTGGCCACCTCCTTTTTCGCCGACCGCGCGGTAGCCGACGCGGTACAGCTTGACGCTATCGTGACGTTAGTCGATGCCGCCCATATCGACCGGCACCTTTTCGATCCAGTGCTGGATGGCAAAGACAATCAAGCCGTCGACCAAATCGTGGCCGCGGATCGGATTATCCTCAACAAGATCGATCTAGCAAACCCTACGGATCTGGACCGACTTGAGGCGGACCTGCGCATGCTGAACGAGACCGCCGGGATACTGCGGTCAAGCTATGGCCGGGTGGATCTGGACACCATTCTCGGGATAAGTGGCTTCACCCCCTCCTACGTGGCCGAACGTGCAAAGCTTCTGAACCTGAGTCTCGATGACGACGACCACAATAAACATCACCACCACGCGCATATGCACGATCCGACGGTCGGGTCGGAATCATTCACCTATTCCGAAGATTTCGACTTGGACCGGCTTCAGGCGTTCCTTACTGCATATCTCGCGACTCACGGCGACGATGTGTTTCGCACCAAAGGTATCATCGCCATCGACCAGGACGAGCGGTTCCACGTCCTTCAGGCGGTGCATCGCCTGATCGACCTGCGCCCCGATCACCCATGGCGGGGTGAGACGCGGCGTTCGAAAATTGTACTCATCGGCCGCAATCTCAATCGGGCGGCGCTTGAGGCGGGACTGAGAGCAAGTCTGGCACAGCCGAAACAGGCGGTCGCCACCTGACGAAGTGATACATGAGGCTATCCCGGCGCATGGGGCGACGGCCACGCAGCGCCTTTCGAGAGCATCAAGATTTGCGGGACCGGAGGATCGATGCGGTTGATCGGCAAAACGTGAGCCGGCGGGCAGCGGTCCCCAGGTTCGACGTCAGCCGCTCGACGGCGATCAAATTATTGCAATGCTACCGTGATAATGGGGCACGCACGCTGGTGGGCATGGTGCCCGTCGTCCTTCCGCCCTGAAGCCGCACCGCCCGAACCGTTTGCGTTCAGGGCAGAGGTCCAACTGCGGGAAAAATTGTTGACAATCATGCAGGGCCATGTTTTTCTGCTGTTCGAGTAGAAGCCACACCCCGCGGAAGAAATAGCGCGGCGCCAATTGCTCATCGTTCCTTGGCTTGGAAGGATAGGCAGAACACTTGGCTTCGGGAATCCTCAAAACCCTGACAGCTACTCGATTGACGCAATCGTCATCTCGAGCACCCTTCGCCGTGACCGGGACGCGTTGCGCGCCCGGGTTGCGGCGGTCAGCTGCGCCTGTCCGGTGTCCATGCCGCGCTTCACTTCCGATTACAGACGACAGGAGAACCACATGATCATCGATCTGAGCTGTTATCCGACAGATCTTGTCGACCTTGCCTGGCGCCACGACGGCGAACCGTTCACCGGCGACCGGCTTTTGAAGATGATGAACGGCCCTTATATCGTGAACGGCAAGCCGCGCCGGATCGACAAGGCCTTCATCCAGCCGCCGCAGGGCAACACCATCTATACTGACGGGCTCGGCGATCTAACCGGCAAAGCCGCGATCCGACAATACATGGCCTATACTGAGAAGATGGTGACTGAACATCCCGACCGCTTTCTGGGCTGTTTCGTCTACAACCCGCGCTATGGCACCCAGAACGGCGCCGAAGAAATCGAACGTTATGCCAATGAGTTTGATTTCAAGATGGTGCAGTTGCAGGCCAATATGCATGCCTACCGGCCCGACCGGGCGCTCGACTGGTTGCGCCCGGCGATGCGGAAATGCGCCGACCTAGGCCTGATGGTGAAAGTACATACGGGCGACGGGCCCTATTCGATCCCGACCGAGTTCTACCCGATCATCCGCGAGTTCCCGGAGGTCAACTTCATCCTCGCCCACTTCGGCGTGCAGACTGGCGGCGTGTACGTCTTCGAGCCGTTCCAGATGGCGATGGACGCACCCAACGTCTATGTCGAGTCCGGCTGGTGCCTGCAGTCACGGATCGTGGAATTCGCCAAGGAACTGCCGAAACATAAGATCCTGTTCGGCACCGACACGCCTCCGAACGAGCCTGGCATGTGGCTGCGGCTTCTGGAGGTGCTTTGCCATGAACCGCCTCAGGGCCTCAATCTCGACGAGGGCACGCTCGAAGATTACCTCGGCAACAACGTCGCCCGGATGATCGGGCTGGAAACCACCCTGCCGCCTGCCACTGTCGCTGAGGCGGAGGCTTATCTCCGCGGCCAGGACATCGCGCTCGAGACCGCCTGATCGCGTGGACTGGGACCAAATACCAACAGGAGACGACAATGATTATCGACACCCACCTGCACCCGACGAACCTCGTGGACGAAGCTTGGCGGCATACGGGCTCGCCGTTCAACGGTGAGCGAATGCTGAAGCTTATGGATGGCCCCTACATGATCAACGGCAAGCCGCGCCGGATCGACATGGGCTTCATTCAGCCACCGCCGGGTAACACCGGCTACCGTGACGGCAACCGCATGGGCCGCGATGGGATCCGTGACTATATGTCCTACATCGCGGAACTGTGCCAGAAATACCCTGACCGCTTCATCGGCAACTTCACCTTCAACCCACGCTGGGGTCCCGAGAACGGCGCGGCAGAGCTGGAATTCCACGTCAAGGAATACGGCTTCAAGATGCTGAAGCTGCACGCCAACATGCACGGCTACCGGCCCGACCGGGCGCTGGAATGGCTGCGCCCGGCGATGAAAAAATGCGCTGAACTCGGCGTTGTGGTGCTGATCCACACCGGCGATGGGCCCTACACGATCCCGACGATGTTCTACCCGATCATCCGGGAGTTTCCGATGGTCAACTTCATCATTGGCCATTTCGGTATCCAGACCGGAGGCAACTACTCTTTCGAATCCTTCTGGATGGCAATGGACACACCGAACGTCTATTGCGAATCTGGCTGGTGCTTCCAATCGCGGATAGTCGAATTCGCGAAGCAATTGCCCAAGCACAAGATTGTATTCGGCACGGATTCGCCTCCGAACGAGCCGGGCATGTGGCTGCGTGAGCTTGAGGTTCTGTGCCAAGAGCCACCCCACGGCATGAACCTTTCGGAAGAGGATCTGGAAGGCTACCTAGGCAACAACATCGCGAAGCTCGTGGGGATCGCCCCGACTCTGCCGCCCGCAAACCTCCAGGAAGCGAAGGCGCGCCTCAAGGACACCTATGCCGGGCTGAACCGCGCCACCAACCGGCTGGTGAACGCCTGACCTGGGCTGGGGCGGTGCTTCGTGCTCTCTGCACCGTCCCAACCTAACACTCTTCACCCCCGGCACCTCCCCTCCGTTGAAGGCATTCCGACAAGGAAGCAGACATGACCACCGCCGTATCCCACTTTCATCCCCAAGACGTCCGACGATTCCTAGCAGACTACCGCGCCGCACATCCGGAGGACGTGCTAACCATTGCCGACGAGGTGTCGGACGATCAGGACATTACGGCGATGATCTGGCAGCTTGCCGCCGAGGGACGCGCGCCGGTGCTGGAACTGAATCGCGTGACGAACCATATCGGACCTGTCGTCACCAACATCTTCGGCTCGCGCAGTCGGATCGCGCGCATGTTCGGCACCACCGAGAATCGGTTGCACCAGGCATACCAAGCCGCCGCCCGCCGGGCCTGCCCGCCCGAAGACGTAACGGACGGACCGGTGGCGGAAGAGGTCATATCGGACCGGATCGACCTCAATTTGATTCCGATGCTCAGGCATTTCCAGACCGATCGCGCGAAATACATCACGAGCGGTATCATCATCGGTGAGCATCCCGAAACCGGCGCCGGCAACCTCAGTTATCACCGGGCAATGATCAACTCACCCAACACACTGGCCACCAGCCTGCACTCACGCGGACACTTGTGGCGCCTGATGAACATGGCAAAGGATGCCGGAAGACCGATGCCCGTGGCCATGGTGATCGGCGCGCACCCGCTGTTCATGATCGCGGCGTCGGCACGCCTCGCATTCGGCGAAGACGAGCGCGATATCGCGGGCGGCCTGCTGGGCGCGCCGCTCCAGGTTGTGCGCACGCCGCGACATGGCATCCGCGTGCCGGCGCAGGCCGAAATTGTGCTGGAAGGCGTGATCGACCCCGAAGCACATGTATCCGAAGGACCGTTCGGCGAATTTACGGGCTATTCCTCGGACCGTTCCACCAACAACCTGTTCACAGTTCAGACAATCTTACGGCGTCGGGCGCCAATGCTGGTCAGTGTAGCGGGAGGCAATTCGGCGGAACACCTGAATCTCGGACGCGTGCCCCGCGAGGCCGAAATGGCAGAAAAGCTCAAGGCCCGCTTCCCCAGCGTGACGGCAGTGCACTATCCGGCCTCTGGGACGCACTTCCACGCTTATGTGGCGGTCGATCAGCAGCGACCGGGCGAAGCGCGGCAGATCCTGGTAGGGCTTCTGGGGTGGGACCAGTATCTCAAGACCGTGATCGCGGTGGATTCTGATATCGATGTGACGCGCGACAGCGAAGTTCTCTGGGCGCTCGCCACCCATTTCCAGCCGCATCGCGACGTGATGGTGATCGAGGGGCTGCCGGGCAACGCGCTCGACCCGTCAGCCAGCGGCATCGGCACAACCTCACGGATGGGCCTCGATGCGACGCGCGGGCCCGATTTCCACGGCGTCCGGGCCGAGATCTCGGAAGCCGCGAAGAGCCACGCCGCGCGTCTTCTGGCCGGGGTCCGCGGCTGATGCGCCTGGAGAACAGACAATGATGAGCCGGGACATATCGCCAAGGCCGCGGATCGTTATCGGGATTTCCGGGGCATCCGGAGTGATCTACGGAATCCGGATTCTGGAGGTGCTGCGCGGCCGCGGGATAGAGACCCATCTGATAATGTCCCGAGCGGCGCATCTGACACTCGCGTCGGAATCCCACTTGGCTCCGCGTCAGGTCGAAGCGCTGGCCAGCGTCACCCACAACAACAAGGACGTGGGAGCGGCCTGCGCCAGCGGATCATTCCACACGCTGGGCATGATAGTTGCTCCGTGTTCGGTCAAGTCGCTCGCCGAGATCGCTACCGGCACCACCTCGACCCTGCTGTCGCGCGCCGCCGATGTGACGCTGAAGGAGCGCCGTCGATTGGTCCTGATGCTGCGCGAGACGCCGCTGCATCTAGGCCATATCCGCGCGATGGCAGCGGTCACGGAGATGGGAGGGATCGTCTATCCGCCAGTGCCTGCCTTCTACGCGAAGCCGCAGTCGGTGGACGAGATGGTGGATCACACGGTCGGTCGCGTCCTCGATCTCTTCGATCTCGATGTTGGTCTGGCGCATCGCTGGGATGGGATGCGCAAAGTAATCAGCACCCGCTGAATCGAGTGGCAGCGCGCCGAATGTCAGCTTCGCCAAGGTGTCGCGGCAAGCAAGAACTCCTTCATCCGATGGGCCGCGGGTGAAAGGATGTGCACGCGGTTTTGCAGCACTGAGACGTCGCGACTTATCGATGGCTCCACGAGTTCAATAGCCTTCACGTCGACGACCGGGGCCAGTTGTCGCGAATTCTCCGGCAGGACAGCAACCCCCAGCCCAGCCGCGATCATGCTGATCGCCGTCGTCGAAAAGCGCACCTCGTAAGCCGGTCTTACCGGAGTGCCCGCCGCAAGCAGCGCCCGTTCGACGAGGTCGCGCAGCGGATTTTCCTGCGCCAGACCGATGAGATTTTCCCCGGCCAGTTCGGCCCACCGGATGCTCTTGCGCCGTGCAAAGCGATGGTCCGCGCGACAGACCAAAGTCAGCCTGTCACGCATGACGTGAGACGCGACGATTTCCGGATCGTCGCTGGAGACAGTCCCGATAGCCAGATCGACTTCGTTGCGTTTCAGCGCTGGGCGGATTTCCTCCTCCGGCATGTCGCGCACAACGACGGATATTTCTGGATATCGTTCGGTAAAGCGGGCTATCGCTGGCGGCAGGATGGTCGCGGCAAGCACGATGGCGGAGGCGATCGTCACGCGGCCACGCTGCAGAGTGGCCAAATCATGAATGGCCCCCACCGCTATTTCGAGATCCGCCATGATCTTCTTGGCCTGCGGCAAGAATTCCCTTCCCGCACTGGTCAGGCTCACCATACGGGTGTGGCGGTCAAACATTCGGTGCTTGAGTTCAGTCTCCAGTTCCTTGATCAAGATGCTGACTGCGGATTGGGTCAGACCAATCTGGCCGGCGGCCAGATTGAAGCGCCCGAGTTCGGCCACCGCCACGAAAGCCTTGAGCTGCCGAAAGGTTACATTCATCCGCATCCCCCTCACACAGAGCGGTTTTCAGACCAATATTTGATCCAAGCCTACTATGGACACAGATAATCATTTTATGAAATAAAGAATTCTCGGGGCTGTTTCGAATTTGACCAGCATGACAGAAGCCCACACTATCCCGTTGCCGCCGCCAGCCGCGCCGCCTCCGCGGTGTTGCCAGCCATGAGAAGCCCTAGTTCCTCCAGCCGCCCACGATCCGGAGGGAGTTCACCGACCAAGCGGCCGCCGAACATTACAAAAATCCGGTCGCAAACGGCTAACAACTCTTCAAGCTCGGTCGAGATCAGTAAAATTGCTCGCCCCGCAACTTTCTGGCGCAGCACCTCCTGCATGACGAACTCAATGGCTCCGATGTCGATGCCTCGCGTCAATTGATTGATCAGCAGGAGATCAGGGTTGCGGGCGAGCTCACGGGCGACGACCAGCTTCTGCTGATTGCCGCCTGATAAATTCCGGATCGCTACGTCCTCGTGCGACGCCTTGACCTGGAATTGCCGCATGAGCTCGCGTGTGTGTGCCGCTATCGCCCCGAAGCGCAACAATCCGCGCGTGGCAAACGGAGGATCGGTGTAGCGATGCAGAATAACATTCTCGGCCAATGACAAGGACAGGACGATACCCATCTTGTGGCGGTCTTCCGGTATGTGTGCAAGCGGCAGCCGCCTGACCGCTGTCGAGCACATTCCGGTGACTTCCTTGTTGTTCAGCTTGATGCTGCCCGATTTAGCCGGCAGTAGCCCCGCCAAAGCCAGCGCCAGTTCGCTTTGGCCGTTGCCCGAAACGCCGGCGATGCCGACGATTTCTTTCTGTCTTACCTCGAAAGACACGTCTCGAACAGCGGGCCGCTCCAATTCGTTGTTACAGGAAAGCCCGGTGACCGACAGGACGACTTGCCCGCACTCGACTGGCTCGCGCGGCAATTCCATCAGCACATCGCGCCCGACCATCAATCGCGCAAGCTCGCGCGGGCTGGTCTCGGCGGTCTTCACCGTGCGAACCACCCGTCCGTCGCGCATAATGCTCACTCGGTCGCTAACCCGCATCACTTCATCGAGTTTGTGCGAGATGAAAATTACGGTCTTGCCGTCGGCGACGAGATCGCGCAGGAGAAGCAAGAGGCGATCTGTTTCCTGGTGCGTCAACACAGCCGTCGGTTCGTCGAGAATCAAAACGTCGATCCCCTGGAACAGGACTTTCAAGATCTCCACGCGCTGCTGCTGGCCCACGGAAAGATCCTCGAGGAGAGCATCCGGCTGGACGTCGAGCCCATAGCGATCACTCAACGCCCGGATGCGGTCGCACAGTTCGCTCCGATCACGGATAAGGCGCAGCGGTGAGCCCTGGCCGAGCATGTAGTTCTCGGCAACCGTCAAGTTATGCACGAGCATGAAATGCTGGTGCACCATGCCGATCCGGTGCTGGATTGCCTCGCGCGGCGATCCGAGTTTCAGCGGCGCTCCCTTGAAAACGATTGATCCCTCGTTCGGCGCCAGTACACCGCACAATATGTTCATCAAAACGCTTTTCCCGGCCCCGTTTTCCCCCAGCAGGGCATGGATCTCATTCTCGGCCACTTCAAGCGTAGCGCCCGCGCTGGCCACAACGGAGCCGAAGCGCTTATGGATATTCTCCATCTTGAGGAAAATCTCAGTATTCATTTATCAGATCCTCAAGCTTTATTGTAGGGAACGCCAAGGGTGCGCGGAGCATCCTGCTTGTTATGGACAAAGACAAGCGCAAGGATGGTCAAAATGTAAGGCATTGCCTGAAGGGCCTGGTAGGGAATCCCCAACGACGGTTGAGCCTGGAGTTCCAACTGCAGCGCATAGAAAAGCCCGAATATCAGGGACACGAAGAAAGCGCCAACCGGGGACCAGCGGGAGAAGACGACGACAGCGAGCGCGATGAAGCCGCGCCCGTCGGTCATGCCTTCCACGAACTGATTGACGTCGGCCAACGTCAAAAACGCACCGCCTAGGGCGGCCAGCGAGCTGCCGATCATGATTGCGCCATAGCGGTATAGTACCACGCTCCGCCCGGTGATAGCGACGGCCTCTGGATGGTCGCCGGTGGCGCGCAAGGTGAGGCCGAACGAGGTCGAGAACAGCACGAAGCGGGCCAAAAATGCAACGGCAAGGCTGAGATACACGATGATGTTCTGCTGAAACAACGCAACGCCGAAAAATGGCAAGCCGCTCAGGATCGGAATATGCACAGCCGGCATGTTCGGCACACCGCTTCCCGTATGCACGAAATAGGTACGGAAAAGAAAAGACGTCAGACCAAGGCCGAGAAGATTAAGCGCTACACCGACGACGACCTGGTTGGCTTTGATCGTAACCGTGAAGCAGGCAAAAAGCAGACCGGTGAGCATGCCCGCAGCAATTGCGGCCGTAAAGCCCAGAGCAAGGCTGCCAGTCAAATCGGTTGTCGCGAAGCCGACGAAAGCGCCAATCAGCATTGTGCCTTCGATGCCGATATTGAGCACTCCTGCCCGTTCGGTGAATATCTCGCCAACGGCGGCGTAAATGATGGGTGTCGCTGTCTGCCAGGCGGCGGCAAGCGTAACGGCTAGGAAGACAAGAAGGTTGAAATGCTCCATTTTACCCCCCTTCAGACCGCCGAGCGGCCGGCGCGCATTCCTAGCGCGCCGAACGCGACGACGGATAGGATTACCATGCCTTCGATAACGAAGACCAGGACCTGCGGCACCTGTGAGTTCATCTGCATGAGCACAGAGCCTGCGCTCAGCACGGCAAAGAGAATGCCCGAAAAAATAGCGCCGATCGGACGGTTGTAGGCCAGAAGCGCGACCGCGATGCCGGTGAAGCCGTAGCCTGGCGAAATGTTCTGGTAAAGCCTGAAATCGACGCCGGCGATCTGTATGGCGCCGGCCAGACCGGCCAGAGCGCCGCTGATGGAGATTGCCAGCACGACGCTGCGTCGCACGCTGATGCCGGCATAGCGGGCGGCGTGTGGATTGATTCCGACAACCCGCAGCGCATAGCCCGCACTGCTCCTGAACAGAAACGCCTGCACGATGACGGCGAGCGCAATCGCGATGAGGATGCCGATATGCAAGCGCGTGTGCGGCAGAAGAATCGGCAGCCGCAATGCGTGTGGCAACTCTGTGGATTGCGGATACGTGACGCCGGCCTCCATCATGGGCCCGGTCACGAGATAGCTCGTCGCGATCGTAGCAATATAATTCAGCATGATGGTCGTGACGATCTCGCTGGCGTTGAAGTAGATTTTCAGAAGGCCGGCGATCGCTGCCCAGGCCGCTCCAGCAATGCTCCCTGCCGCAAGGATTAGCACTATGTGAAGTGGCGCGGGCAAACCGTTCAGATGAACTCCGAAAAAGGTTGCCGCGACCGCACCGGCATAGTACTGACCTTCCGCGCCGATATTCCACATACTGCACCGGAAGGCCACGCATAGCCCGACGCCAATTAGGATCAGCGGTGTCGCAATCAGCAGCATTTCAGTAATGGAATGGATGTTGCGAAACACGCCACCGATCATCACGGTGAAAACGTCGAGGGCGTTGAAGCCGTTGATCGCGAGAAGCGCGGCGCCGGCGCACAATGCCACGAGAACAGCCGCGATGGGGAAGCCGATGGCGCGAAGCCTTTGCAAGGACCGTATACGGATGGACGTAGAGATGTCGTACAAATACAGCTTCGCTGGCGCAGGCGGTCGAATGTCGATGTCGTCCATTAAGCTCCACCTTTCGGCAAGGTACGGAGGGACAGGCGCTGGACTCGCCAGCGCCCGGAGGGCGCAGGACGCAGCTAACCCGCCATCGTCTTGATCTGGCCTGCGATGATCTTGGACTTCACTTCGTCCACATATTTGCGGACGTCCTGCGGCACTGGCGTGGCGGCATTGTCGTTGTAGGTGAACCTGATGACATCGGGATCCCCAAGGCCAAAAGTCACATTCGAATGCGGGATCGAGGTGCCGTTTTTGATGCCGGTGACGACACGCACAATTCCGGCGCCGTAATCGGCGATGTAGGTGCCGAGAATGTTCTTGCCCGCGACCTTCGAGTAGTCGGTGTAAACGCTGAAGGTCTTGATTTGAGGGCCCGCCTCGTGCACCGCCAGATATACGCCGAGGCTGGCAGCATCGGCATCGGGTACGATGAAGTCCACGCCTTGTTTGATCATGCTGATGGCGGCTTCCTTCGCTGCCACCTCGTTTTCGAAACTCCCAATATAGACCCTGCCTATTCCGAAGCCGGGCTTGGTCGTCAGGGCGCCGTTGCGGAAGCCGCCAAACGCCTGGCTAATTGGCGGAATCTGCATACCACCGATGAGGCCAGCGGACTTGCCCATCTTCGCCGCGATCACGCCCATCAGATAGAAAGGCTGACTGCTGTCTAAGTTGATCCCGATAACCTTGCCCTGATGGATCGAGCTGGAGGAGATCAGAAAATAGGAGTCGGGATAGTCTTTGGCCACTGTCACGGCGGCATCCTGAAATTCGAAGCCGTTGCCGAGGATGACCTGATAGCCCTGACTGGCATAATCCCTGAAGGCGCTCTCGAACGAAGCCGGGTCCTGCTGGAGTTCGACGTAGCTCACCTTCGCGCCGAGCTTTTTCTTGACGGTCATCAGCGCATCGTAGGCGAGGCGATTCCAGCCGTTCTCGGCCACGCTGCCCGTCACCAGCAGGCCCATCTTGAATTCGGCCGCCGCATGGGCTCGGCCAATAAGCGTTGCAGTCGCAAGCGCACCGCCTGCCGCCAGAATCTGCCTGCGATTAACGATCATCGTGTTTCTCCCATTCGTGTTGTTATATTTTCGTCTGCCTTGTGCCATGAAGAGCCCGGTCGCTCCGAAACCGGCTGCCCCCTCGACATCACTAACATTCGATCCGGGCCGCGCGAAATCAGATCGATGACGTCCTCGCAGTCGGTGATAACCAGATCTGCGCGTGCCCCCTCCCGCAAGCCGTAGTTTTGCAATCCCATGAGGCGTGCTGGCACGGTCGTGATCATGGCGTACACCTGGGCCATATCATCGGCGTGGAGATGTCCCGCAAGCAGTGTCCATCGGCCGACTTCCAACATGTCGCCGGAGCCGGTCGGCACGAACGGATCCTGAATATTGTCCGACGCGGTCGCTAGGGGTACCTTGCCCCGCACCAGATCGGCGACCCGAGTAAGACCGCGCGGGGGCAGCACGTCCTGGTCTCTTCCCTGCAGGTACAAATTGGCGGCCGGCAGGGTGACAACGCCTATGTCGAGTTCCAACATGTGCTCGCGAATGCGCTCAAACGCCTTGCGCGGCACGGCACTCAGGACCGACGAATGGCTGAGCACGGTACGGCCCTGCATATTGTATTTTTCCACCCGATCGAAAACGGCCTCGAACAGATGGCGGCTGGCATCGAGATGTTCGTCCATATGAAGGTCAAGCGGGCGGCCATGGCGCGCCGCGCTTGCGAAGAGGATATCCAGATACCGATTTGGATCCTCGCTGACGGCCGGCGTGCCGCCCACGGCATCGGCCATGGCCACGGCGGAATCGATATTGTCCTCCAGCCATTCGAGATCCTGGTTTGGATGCGGAATGAGGAAGGCCACAAGCTGCAGGACCATCCTGTCGGACCATTGCTGTCGCAGTGCGGCCATCGCCTCGATGCCCCTGAAGCCCGCATCCTTGTCGACATTGATATGGGTTCGGATTGCTGTCGTGCCGCGGCTGAGACAGCGCGCCATAGTGCGCGTTGCGCGCAGGATGATATCGTCGGCTGGCGCGAAGCGCGCATATCCAGCGAAGGCGTCACGCGCGCCCTGCAGGGTGCCAGACGGATTCGGCGCGAATTTGAGAACGCCGGTCTTGTCGAGATGCTGGTGGCAATCGACGAACGCAGCAGAGACAAGGGCGCCGGAAAGTTCGATGCGCTCTACAGCGCCCTCCAAATCAAGCCCGATGCGCTCTATCTTCCCATCCGACGAGACGAGAATATCCGCTCTCGACGGCACCGCATCGGCCGTCAGAAGGCGCCCCCCACACAGCAGGTAAGGACGTCCAGCCAGCATGCGTTTCAAGCGCTCTATATCCATCCCCAAGTCCTGATATTGGTAGCTTCACCAGAAGGTAGCGGTGGAATAATTCGTTAGTCTAATTCATTATTAGTATATATTATTTCATTTTTTTTATTATTCGCTGATTATGCATTCAGGAGACCGCAATCTGGCAGGCCTGCCTTGGTAAGGAGAGAGAAACGAAGTGATCTTCGCCGATCATGAGCGACACGGCCCAGCGCCATTGTCTCACCGCTGTCATGGGGACATAATCGTCAAGACGAAATGCGAATAGAGCCTTTTATATCAGGATCAATAAGCCGCCATGACGATACGACTCGGCGTTCTAACCCCTTCATCCAATACCGCTCTCGAACCGCTGACCTATCGCATCATAGCAGCGCTGCCTGAAGTGACGGCACATTTCGCCCGCTTCCCGGTCACCGAGATCGCGCTAAGCCCTGCGGCGCTTGCTCAGTTCGACGATAGCAGGATTCTCGCTGCCGCGGTGCTGCTGGCAGATGCAAAGGTTGATGTCATCTGCTGGAGTGGGACAGCGGCCGGCTGGTTAGGTTTTGCCGCCGATGTCGAGCTGTGTCGCCGAATCGAAACCGCGACCGGCATTCCGGCGACGACGTCGGTTCTGGCCCTGAACGAGGCGCTGACGATGGCGGGATGTTCCGCATTCGGTCTGGTGACGCCTTATACCGCGGAGGTTCAGCAGCGTATTCTTGACCATTACGCCGATGGCGGATTTCGTTGCTTGAGCGAAAGACATCTAGGGCTGCATATGAATTTCGATTTTGCATCGGTTCCGGCCGGCGATCTCGCAATCTTGTCGAAAGCGGTAGCCAGTGAGATCTCGCTCCGGCCGGCGGCGCTGGTGAGTTTCTGTACCAACCTCTGGTCGGCACATCTCGCACCCGAGATTGAAGCCGCTACGGGGCTGCCTTTTTATGATACCGTCTCAACAGTAATCTGGAAGGCGCTCCGCATGGTGGGAATTGACCCGCGCCGGATCACGGGCTGGGGTAGCCTGTTCCGGCTGATGTAGTCGGGCCGCGGCGATTTTGCCACGTTGGTCGCGACGGACGCGGAACCTGGCGAATTATAGGCCTGGCTTCGTCAGATTTGGATTATGAGTGAGTTATAACGAAAGTGGTTGCGGGGACACGCAACCACTTGCGCTCACGTACGCCTAACTGCGATCAATAAGTCCCAGCTCAGCCACCGGCCCGAAAGGGGTTAATGATTTGCAGCCCTCCATCGAGGGTCATTCCGTGTTGCATGTCTTCCGACCACAGCGTTTCGCAACCGGCGTGGAGTGCCGAGGCAGCGATCATCGCATCGTAAATGGAGAGGCTGTAGCGCTCCGCGAACGCCAGTCCGGTTTCGTGGATCTCCAGCGTAACCGAATGGACCGTCAGCAGCCCACGCAGCATAGCCAGAAAGGCGTTCGTATCAGTCCAGGACATCCGCATCTTGCGCCGCGCGACGTTCGTGAGTTCGTTTAGAGTCTGACTCGGAACTCATGTGTAACGAGCGAGTCGGCGGGTGAGGAGCATGACGGATGCGGCGTAGAGGAAGGCGGTAGCGGAATGGATTGTACCCTCGAAATCCTTTGCCAGACGCCGGTTCCGGTTGAGCCAGGCGAAGCAGCGTTCAACTACCCAGCGCTTTGGATGAACGGCAAAGCCAACTTGATCTGGCGGCTTTCGGACGATCTCGATCGCGATATTAGTGGCCTGCGCCACCCGTTCGCCGGCATAGGCGGAATCGGCGAAGACGCGTTCAACAAACGGGAAACTGCGCCGCGAAAGCTGCAACAGCGGCACCGCCCCGTCTCGATCCTGGACCGAGGCGG
>NZ_JAKGBZ010000036.1 GCF_021556475.1 Acidiphilium iwatense
GGCCGAGCTTTTCGGCGATCTCGCCCGCCGCAATGCCCGCGGGACCGGCTTCAACGAGTAGCCGATACGCCGCCAATCTGTGCTCGTGCGCCAGGGCGGCGAGGGCCGCGACCGTCCAGGCGGGACCGGATTCCTTCAACTTTGCCATGTCATATTTCCATATTTATCGTATCATAATGGATATAGAATCCCGATCCCGATCTCGTCAAGTCTGTCGAGTCGTCCGCACACGAATTTGTCTTGACCATTTTATCTGCACGATTCTATAAGAGTCGCAATATCAAATAATGGAGGAAGCGCCGATGAGAGTGTCACGTCGATCGTTCGTCCAGGTATCTGCGGTGGTCGGCGCTGTTGCCAATCCGATCGTCGCCAAAGCGAGCATGGTGATGGCGGACGGCAAGCCCTGGCCCTCGGTCAAGGTGGGCAGCATCAATCAACTCAGCCCCGGAAAGCCAGTCTCCTTCAACTATCCCGACGCATCCTCTCCCGCCTGGCTGCTGAAGCTCGCCGAGCCAGCCTATGAAGGCGCTGGATCCGGTCACGACATCGTCGCGTTCTCAGGTATTTGCACGCATATGGGTTGCCCGGTCGCCTTCAAGGACGGGCGCTTCGTCTGCCCGTGCCACTATTCGATGTTCGACCCGGCAAAGAACGGCGTGCCCTACCAGGGCTTGGCCTCGGACTATCTGCCGCAGATCAAGCTCAGGATCGATAGCGCCGGCGACATCCATGCCGAGAGCATATCCGGCCTGATCTGGGGTCGCACCAGCGACGCCGCCTGAACAAGGTGGGTAAACAGGAAAAATTTAGGGGAAACGCCAATGGCCTTGTATCGCCGTGAGGAATCCGTCCCGCTGCCGCCCAGCAGCGCGGAAGCCTATAACACCGTCTGCCAGTATTGCACCGTCGGCTGCGGCTACAAGGTCTATGTCTGGCCGGAAGGGCTCGCGGGTGGGCTGAAGCCCAGCCAGAATGCATTCGGGGTCGATTTCACCAGCCCGCAGCCGCCGATCGCCGGATTTTCCTACACCGAATCGATGCATTCAACGATCCGGAAACGCGATGGCGGCACCTACCACGTCGCGATCGTGCCGGCGCACGACTCGCCGATCAACCCGATGGGCAATCATTCGAGCCGGGGGGCGATCAACGCCAAAACCACCTGGTCGGACAGCCGACCGACCCAGGCCCGGCTGCATTATCCGCTGCTGCGCATCGGCAATGAATTCAACGCGATCCCGTGGAACGCCGCGATCGAGTTGCAGGCGCTGGTGATCAAGGGCGTCATGGATAAATACGGTTCCGATGAGCTGTGTGCCAAAATCTACGACCACGGCGGTGGCGGTGGCGGCATGGAGAACACATACGGCACCGGACGGCTGCTGTTCACCGGGCTGCAGATGAAACACACCGGCATCCATAATCGTCCAGCCTATAGTGCTGAGACCTATGGAACACGCGATCGCGGATTGTTCGAATTGAACTATTGCTACGAGGATGCCAGGCTCGCCGACACGATCATGTTGTGGGGAGCGAACACCTACGATACAGCGACGGTATTCTTCGTCGCCCACATGATGCCCAACCTGCAGGGCGCCACCATCGACGAAAAGAAAAAGCACTACGCCAAGGGCGAGCCGGCGGCAGCCGCACGCATGGTGATCGTCGATCCGCGCATTTCATCGACGGTCAACGCGGCACGCGAGACCGGGGCAAAAGTGCTGCACCTGCGGCCCAATCTCGGCACCGACTACATGCTGATGAACGCCGTCACCCGTGCCGTGTGGGAAAAGAAATACTACAACAAGGATTTTCTCAATCAGCATACCGACATGACCACGTTCGAGGATTACAAGAAAAAATCCCTCGAACTTGATATGCCCTACAAGGACTTCATGGCGCGCGCGCAGAAGATTACCGGCGTTCCCGCTGCACAGATCGAGGAAGCTGCAACCTGGATCGCGCAGCCCAAGCCAGGCGGCCACTGGCGGCGCAGCCTGATCCTCTACGAGAAGGGCGTGATCTGGAACTACCGGCAATACGACGCCGTTGCCGCCATCGCCCAGCTCGGCGCGCTCACTTTCAACATCGGCCGGCCGGGCACGGGAACCGGACGCCAAGGAGGTCACCAGGAGGGTTATGCACGGCCGCCCTATCCGGGGCCGAGGCCGCCACCGGATGTCGATAAATATATCCAGGACGGCAAGGGTAAAACCTTCTGGTTGATCGGCTGCAACCCGTATCTCGCGGCCCAGAACAACGCCTATTTCCGCAAGCGGGTCGGCGAACGCGCGCAGGCGCTGACCGACTTTCTGTCAGCGCAGAAGCAGGGCGACGGCGAACCCGCTTCGATGCAGGATCTCGCCGCGCGCATCCTCGAAGGTCTCGACAAGACCAACGGTTTGTTCCTGACCGTGCAGAATATCTATATGGTCGAAAGCACGCGCGACGCTCATCTGATCCTCCCGGCGGCGCAATGGGGTGAGGCCGAAAACATCTCGCTCAACTGCGGCGATCGTCTGATGCGGCTCGATGACCGGTTCATGGACCCGCCGGGCGACGCAAAACCCGACTGGGAAATCCACGGCCTGGTCGGCCAGAAACTCGAAGCGCTCTACAAAGCCGCGGGCAAGGCCGACATCGCCAAGCGGTTTGCCGGGATGGACTGGAAACATGGCGCAGATGTTGTCAAATCGATCCAGGACGATCTCTACGCCGGTATGAACACGAAAGTGCCGGCGTCGGAGGCAAGCAAACTCGACCCCGAGAGTTTCAAGGGCGTCGATTACGCCTATCTGCGCAAGGTGGGACAGAAGGGCATCCAGACCCCGGTGCGCATGGACCCGAAAACCGGCGAACTGGTGGGTACCAAGCGGCTCTACCCCACCTGGAATTTCATGACCAAGGACGGCAAGTTCAGTTGGTACGGTACGCGGCCATGGGACGACCACGCTTCTGCCAAGGTGGTCGCGAACTACCTGAAATCAGACCAGACCAAATATCCGTTCTGGTTCAGCATGGGCCGCAGCCAACCGCTCTGGCAAACCAGCTACCACATGCGTCTGCTGGCGCAGAAAACCGAGGGGACACCGCTGCCGTTCGTGCAGATCAGTCCGGCGGACGCGAAGAAGCTCGGTGTGCGCGATGGCGATATCGTGATGATCTACAACGACCAGGGCAATGAAACCTTTGCTGTGTACGAGACCGACTCGGTGCCCGACGGCACGGTGTTTGCCCTGATGTACCATTGGCTCGGCACGTCCAACAGCCTGACCTCGCCCTATACCGACCCGATGAGCACGAACCCCTGGTACAAGGGAACCCGCGTCGGCATTCGAAAACTCTCTGGTGGCATGCCCAGTGTCATGGCAACCACAAGCTTCCTGCCGACGAACACGTTTACCTGACCGTGATTCTGGGCCGCAGCACGGTCGAACTTCGAATCACGATCACACGACACAAAGCACTGGGGGTGAAACAGAAACACAACCCGTTGTTCATTCATCGTTGGTGCCAGGAAGTGGGTATCTAAAGTTTAACTACCTGTCTTTATAGGTCCGGCCGACTCCGTCGATGTCCGATGATCGTGGACTCCTCTGCATGCCGGCGACGACGCTGAAATGGACCGTGCCGTCGCCCGCGCCGCACCACACCTTCGAGGATGTTCCGGCGATCCGCTGAGTCCGTCGCCAGCCATCTTCCGTCAGGGCGCTATGGCGGGCGAGTCCGTTCTCGCGAAGGCCGCCACGCAGGAGGCGCTGGAAGCTCAGCGCACCACCGGAAGCCCAGTGCTGATCCCGCGATCACAATCCCGTGCGGGTCATCATCGGCCCCTGTTTGGCCAAGGACGGCATAACACAGATGACATTGTACAAATTCGGCGCTTAAACTGACTACCACCAGCAACAACAACGGGAGCAAAACAATGTCCGAGGACCGGAAATTCGATGGGCGCCGCGCGCTGCTGAAAAAAGCCGCCGGCATCTCCGCCGGGATCGCCGCCGCCAGCATGATGGCGACCCCCGCCGCCGAGGCCGCCGGGGTGTCGAAAGCGTCGGTGAAATATCGCGACAAGCCGAATGGCGGCCACCAGTGCAGCGGCTGCGCGCTGTTCGTTCCCGGCTCCTCGGCCACCGCGAACGGCACCTGCAAGGCGGTCGCCGGGTCGATCAGCCCGCATGGCTGGTGCATTCTTTGGACCCCGAAAGCCGCCTGACCGATCGTTTCTTATATGCTTTGTTGCGTGAATATCCGAAGGCAAGACCAGTGCTCTTGCCTTTTCTGCCTATTTGACTCTGACTGAAACGGGTATGCCAGACTGGTCAAGACATGAGATTTCGGATGAAGAAGATGACCACATGCGAGTGATCGGGCTGGCCGGATGGAGCGGGTCGGGCAAGACCACGCTGCTGTGCCGGCTTCTCCCTCTGTTGATCGGGCGCGGAGTGCGGGTTTCGACGCTGAAGCACGCGCATCACGATTTCGACGTGGATCAGCCGGGAAAGGATTCCTGGGTCCATCGCGCGGCGGGCGCGACTGAAGTGCTGGTCGCTTCAGCCCGGCGCTGGGCGCTGATGCATGAGCTGCGCGGAGATCGGGAGCCCAGCCTCGCGGAACTCCTGGATCGCATGAGTCCTGTGGATCTCGTGGTGGTCGAGGGTTTCAAGCGGGAGCCGCACCCGAAAATCGAAATCCACCGGCAGGGGACCGGGAAGCCGCCGCTGCATCCGCATGATCCGAGCATCGTCGCGATCGCCTCGGATACCGCTTTCCCCGCCGCCGGCGTGCCGGTGCTTGGGCTGGACGACGTGGCGGCAATCGCCGACATCGCGCTGAGCCAGGCGCGACCGGTTGGAGCGATCCCGTGGCGCATGACGGTGAAAGATGCGTGTCATGGCCCAGCTATCGGATGATTGCTTCGCCTTCGGCAGCGCGCTGAACTGGTCCCATTTTCGGGGCCCAGTTCAATTCGGTGAGGACTCCCATGTTCCAAACCGACGCATTCCACTACCTCGAGCCCTGACGGTCATTGCTATTCACCCAACCGTGATCGGAAATTCCTGGTTGAAACCAAACTGTCACACCTCTGCTTTGCAAATGTGGCTAATGCGGCCAGCGGATATGGCGATCAGGAACCATTGATCATGAATGTCGCGAACAGCGATCATCCGTCGCGAGATGGAGTCATAGATTCCCTCAACAATGCCCCGATAAGCTTCTTTCATCTCAGGGCGGCGTTCACTGCGGGGATGGGATTTTTTACGGATGCCTATGATCTGTTCATCATCGGCTCGGCACTGGTCTATATCAAACCGGAATGGCACCTCGATAATACGCAAATCGCATTTCTTGGGAGTATTTCGCTCGTTGCAGCATTCGCTGGTGCGCTTATCTTCGGCCGACTCGCCGATCTCATTGGACGGAAGCGCATTTACGGCCTAGAGGCGCTTCTGATGGTGATCGGCGGCTTGGCCTGCGCCTTCGCCCCGAATTTCGTGTGGCTCCTGGTGTTTCGGGTGATTCTCGGGCTTGGCATCGGTGGCGACTACCCGATGAGCGCGGTCCTGATGGCCGAATATGCGAATGCCAAAAAACGAGGTGCACTGACATCGATGGTCTTCGGGATGCAAGGACTCGGACTTGCTTTCGGGCCTGTTATTGCCCTTGTGCTCGAAGCCTCTGGCCTTCCATCAGACCTGATCTGGCGCATCATGCTCGGTCTTGGCGCCCTGCCACCGCTCGCCGTGCTCTATCTGCGGCGGACCATGCCAGAATCGCCCCGCTACAAGGTCCATGTTCGTGGCGATGCGGATGAGGCGGCGCAGGATCTGTCGACCTACTCATATGGACAAGTTCAACCGAAAGCGGCAGGGAAAAGCCGACCAACCCGGATCTCTCTCGGTCAGATGTTGAGCAACCCGAAATTTCTGATGTTGATCCTTGGAACGGGCGGTGCATGGTTCCTGAATGATTACGCGTTCTATGGGAATGCGATCTCGACCCCTGAAATCCTGAAGCTTTTGGCACCGACCTCCTCGCAACTGACCGGTAGTGCTTGGGCGTTCATCGTTTTCGCGATATTTGCGATTCCGGGTTACCTGGCATCGATTTTTTTCATGGACTCGGTCGGCCATCGTCGCCTGCAAGTGATCGGCTTCGCCGCAATGGCACTCTGCTTCGCAGCGATAGGGCTACTACCTGGGATCACCCATGAGGTCGCGCCATTTCTGCTGCTCTACGGGGTGAGTTTTTTCTTCATCGAGTTTGGTCCGAACTGTACGACCTTTGTCATGCCTGCCGAAGTCTTCCCGACCAGTATTCGGACCACAGGGCATGGCTTTGCCGCTGGCATTGGAAAATTTGGTGCGTTCGTCGGAACATTCGTATTCCCGTTCATCAGCGCCGCCGGTGGTGTGAGGGGAGCGATGTTGTTTTCCGCTGGGGTATCTGTTGTCGGGGTTCTTTTGACGATAGCGACCCTGCCCGAACCGAGCGGCAAAACCCTGGAAGAGGTAAGTGGCGAAGGTATCGCTGAAAGCGTGGAAATGTTTGGTCTGGTTTACGATTAAGCCTTAGTTCTTTGCACAGAGGCAGCAAAAATTACCACATTTTATTAGTGCTCAACACTATGCCACTGGCGCATTAGGTTACGCTGCGCCGCGCCTTTAACTGTCGGAGACCGCGATCATGACACTCGCCTATATCATCCATCTCGCCAATTATTCTGATGGCGTGCTCTATGTGCTCGCGGTCCTGTTCCTGCTGGCGGCTGCGGTGATGCTCGATCGGGTCTGGCACCTGCGCCGGGCCATCCTGCGCGGCAATGCCTTGGTCAGACGCATGGCCAGCATGGGCCAACTGTCTCCCGGTGATCTTGAACAGATGCGCGATTTCGCGGGAAAACAGCCTGAAGCCGTGCTGCTTGACACCGCACTTCATCACATCGCCGATGCCGATGCCGAGGCGATGGGGAACCGGATGGATGAGGCGATCATGCTGGTCGCCCCCCGACTCGACCGACGGCTCTGGGTGCTCGACACCATCGTGACCCTGGCCCCGTTGCTCGGCCTGTTCGGCACCATCATCGGCATGTTCCACGCCTTCTCGGTTCTCGCCAAACCAGGCCATGCGCCCGCCGAAGTCACTGGTGGCGTGGCGGACGCCTTGGTCGCGACCGCCTTTGGTATCCTGATCGCCATGCTCGGGCTTGCCGCCTTCAACATGCTGTCCAATCAAGTGCGGCTGATTCTGCACCAGTTGGAAACTCTCAAGACCATGATCTTGAACCGGACCGACGGCGCGCCGGTCGTGCCGTTGATGCGAAATCGCCACAGCCTCAAAGCTGTCACCAGCGCCCAGTGAGATCAGGTCAATCATGAAACTCCGTTATTTCGAAGCTAAGAAGGCGCGCGTGGAGATCATTCCGATGATCGACGTGATGCTGTTCCTGCTTGTGTTCTTCATCATCGTCACCCTGCAAATGATTCCGGACGCAGGGGTGTCGTTGCAACTACCCACATCGAGCCAGACCCATCATCTGAAACACCCAAAATTCACCGTGAATATCCTGAAGGACGGCACCGTCAAGGTGAAGGACAAGGTGCTCACACCCGGGCAACTCACCGCTCTGTTCCAATCGGATGGCGACACCGCAAAGACCCAGGTCACCATCGCTGCCTCGAAGCATGTTGCGTTCCAGCATTTCGTGACAGTGATGGACGCGGCGCGCAAGGCGGGTGTCACCGATATCGGAATCGCAGCTCACCAGACGGCCCCGTGATGGTGGTCATAAGCGAATGACTTCGATGAGCAGATCGGGAGATATTCCGCCAGGGCTACAAGAACGCGATCTGTTCGCCCGCGCGCTCGGTGCGGCGCTGATCGTGGAAATCTTGTTCGTCATCGGCGTTGTTCACTTTGCGAATCAGGCTGGCCCGGTCGCTGACCATCAGCCGCGCATCATGAAGATCCAGATGATGGCGCCGCAGCCGAAACCCAGGCCGTTACCCAAGCCGCCGAAGCCGATGCCTCCACTGCCGAAACCTTTGCCACCGCCACCTCTGCCGATGGCGCCACCGAAACCTCCACCGCCGACGCCGATTCCCCGTCCTCTACCGAAACCCCGGCCTATCGCGCATCCTCAGCCGGTCAAACCGATTCCCCATGTCGCAACTCCCAAGCCTCAACCACCACCACAGCAACCCGTTGTGTCCGCGGCCGAGCAAGAAAATGCGACTGAGCGCTACGCGGCACTGGTCCACCAATCGGTGCAAGATGATCTGCGCGTGCCACGGCAGGTCGCGATGATGCGTTTGCACGGAATAACCACGGTCGCGATTCGTGTCGCACCGAGTGGCACTCTACTCGGCGACTCGATCTTGCGATCTTCCGGCTTTCCACCGATCGACAACGCAGCATTAGCCGCGGTGCGGGCGACACGGTTTCCTCCCTTCTCAGCGAGGATGTCCCATCACCCGATTACCTTCACCTTACGGGTTGATCTGCATCGTAAATGATTGTCGCCGTTCCGAGCCCGTTTCTTCCACCATACACGGAGAGTTGAAAGTGAAGTCTATTAACATATTCAAAGATAAGAATATATAAAGACGCAGGCAGTTCATCTCTCTGGCTAAAAGATGAATCTGAAATGTTTAAGATTATATCAAAGGAATTCGTAATGGACAGGACAAAAATCATATTCGCTACAATGGTTGCGGTGTGCAGTCTTGAATTGGGTGCCGTAGCCTATGCCGGTGAGGGGATTCCGATGCTGCCACCGCAGCCCTTAGTCAGTCAGACCTCGATAACAGTGATTGGCCAGAGCATGCCAAAGTTCAACGCCGCTATGGAGCCGGTCGTAACGGCTAAGTTCGCAAACAAGGTCATCGGACAAAATGGGCCTCATTTCGTGGATCAAAAGCAACCATCTGGTGCCAGCTATGCGCAGATCGGTCTGCCGCAGGGAGTAAAATCTCCGGCGATCGTGTCGTTGCCGCAAAGCAAAAAGCCGAAAGCATAGTTATTTCTTGGAAGTTATCTCGGAATGTCGGTGCAACGAAGAGCTGCATGCCTGAGAGTGCCGGAATGAGAGGGGGTTCCAACGGATTGCTTTGATCGAGTTGGATAGACAGTCTCACATGGACTTCTGCTGCCCCGATGGGGTGTAGGCGCGAGTGCTGCGTTATCAGTGATCTGATGGATGCCAGACGGCGGTTTTGGAATCACAAACCGCCGTAGCATCGACATTTTTATTTCAATTAAATATTATCAGATGATCTTTATAGCAACCTGTTAGATCAAATAAATATTTTAACATAACTATCATATTAACATGATTTCAACCTCGATGCTGATGAAGTAACACAGATCATGAATACACAAAATCTTTCACAAATCTGTGATGGATTGTTTTAATCAAGATTCCGTTACTTCACGATGGGGGCTGAGAATGAAGCAATCAGGTGTCCAAGTTTTATTGGACTCAAAAACCAGCTTGACAAAAAGAGGTACGAACAACCTTCGTATATTACTTTTTGCAACGACAGCGATCACGATCATCAATTTCAGTGCCGTCCTGAAGAATGCCGATGCACAGACGGTTCCGACCAATGACGGAACAGCGGTCAACGCCGGGGAAGTGTCGGCTTCGATCAGCGCTCTGGACACTTTGTCCAAGCTCCCGACAAAAAAATCCATTTTTAAATCGACCCAATCCGTCAAGGTGGTTGGGCGTAAGCAGTTGCGGGTGGTCGGACCGGCGGCCGGGGCCGCCCAGGCGCTTTCGGTGGCGCCTGGCGTGAATATCGCAAGTGACGGGACCACGGGCGCCCCGCGCGCGAGCATCAGCATCAACGGCATGAAGACCGGTTGGGGCAACATCGCGGGCAATGCGAATGACGGCACCGTCATGGTTACGTTCGATGGGGTGCCGATGATCGATCCGGCCTATGGGGTGTGGCAGTCGACGGAAATCCCGAACCTGTCGTTCATCAAGGGACTATCGGTCACCTACGGGCCTGGCTATCCGGTCAACCGCTGGTACAACAACATCGGCGGGTCGATCAATTTCAACCCGATCGAACCGACCGACAAGCCCCAGGCGACGATCGGCGGATTTTTCGGCAGCTATGGCAATCGCGGCACCAATTTCTCAGTCGATACCGGCAAACACGATGGCTGGGCCGCGGTGTTTGCCGGCACCATCGACCGCAGCGGCAACTATCTGCAAGGCTATGGTTTCAACAACCCGCAGAGCAGCTACGCCTATTACGGAAAACTGGTGAAGACGTTTTCGAACGGGCGGATCAGCATCGGCGGATTCGTGTCGCGGAGCTCGGCGTTCCGGCCGCTGCCGATCCCGACCACGGCCAATCCCAATGTGACGATCAACGGGGTGAACAGTATCACCGGTGCGATCAATCCGGGACCGATCTACAGTCAGCAGACAACAGGGTTTTATACGACGTTGCCGCGATCGATCTATTTCAAGGAAATACCGATACGGACCTATTTGTTATACTCACGATTGACCGAACAATTGGACTCTAATACGTCATTCCACAATTTATTGTTTTTCAGATACGGAAATCGGGATCATTATCACTTAGATAATATTGGTAATTCTCCAAATGTCCTGAACCAATATTATAATGCAGCCAGCGATACCTATGGAGATAAGCCATATTTCACATTTAAACTACCGGATAATAAACTTTCGGTTGGGGGTTATTTTGTTTATACGAAGTTCAATTCGTTGTTGGAATTTTATAATCAGACCGAGCAAGCTACATATAATTCAGGCCCTAGTGCCGGCTTGCCAGTGCTAGCCAATGGCGTTCCGGTAAACTACAGTTTGCAGTTGCCTAATCACTTTCATAGTTCCTATTTATATGAAACTGACCTCGCAGGTTTTGTGCAGGATGAGTTTCAGCCGACCAAGGCACTTCGGATTACACCGGGCATCCGCGTTGTATCGTTCCATACCGACTTCGTGAATAACACACTGGCTCAGTTTCCCGAAAGTACGAGCAACGGGGTGAACGCTCTGATCGGTACTAATGGGGATAATCAGCCAAATTCGACGACAAATTTCAATGACATCGAACCGTCGATCGGCGTCAATTATAAACTGACCCATGACATCGCCCTATACGCCAACTATTCGAGCGCCTATAAGGCACCGGCTGGAGCCACCGGAACCTACGCGCATCTTCTGAGTTCGACTTTGAAGCCGCAACATTCGACGCAGTATCAGATCGGCGCTAAGATCTTCATTCCCAACGAACCTTATTTGCACCATGCGATTGCTAGCATAAACTATTATCATCTTAATGATTTAGACGAAATAATACCAATACCGGTGGTAAGCCATAACTACAGCCTGTTTGCATCGGGATCATCGGTGTTTCATGGTTTCAATCTGTATGCCGAGGATGATCCGCTCTACAATCTGCATGTTTTTGCCAATGCGAGCTTCGAGAGTGCCAATTATTTAAGCTATACCAGCCCGAGCCACGGATCCTATGGTGGCCTGCCGATCTCGAATGTCCCGGCGCAGACATTCAATGCCGGTGCCTATTATACGTTGTTCAGTCATAACACGATTTACCAACCCCGGATCTGGTATCAATATACTGGCACCCAGAACATCTATAACAACAATACTGGTGCCCCGACGCGGACCAAGTTGCCCGCCTATGGCATTTTGAACCTCGGGATGAAGGTTTCGGTCGCAACGCCACACGCCTCCTATCTACGCAAGCTGACGTTCAATGTTGATCTTTTGAACGTTGCCAATAAGCAATACAATATCTATGAATATATCTCGTCCGGCGGCTATTATGGCGTTGCGGGCCAGACCCTTGCCGAGCCCGGCGCGCCATTCACGGCCTATGCAAGCGTGAACGCGCATTTCAGATAAATTGGGCGATCGAAATCGAGCGGTGGCGAGGATAGTTGTCTCCGTCACCGCTCGTGCGAATTTTATCGTATAATTTGTAAAGGGTGCGTCATGTCTGAAGATATCGGCTGGTTCGGGAACAAAAAACGCGCCGAACCGCGACCCCGTCCCAGAGCCGGCTAACACATTGAATTTTTGAAGGAAAACGTGAAATGCAGGGGACAAGTTTCGCACGATATCAGCCCCCTTTTTGTGAGATGAATTTGCTCGATTAATCAATGACATAGCCCGGGTCTTGGGTAGGGTCATCGCTCGCCGCGATTTCACAGCCAGCGTTCGCGTCAGGCGGCGGAAGTCACAGGCTCATCTAACATGGAGACAACGTTTACCGATTTGCCAAATATACGCTCGGCAATCTCCACCAGATGCCGGTGGTGCGTAAAAAACAGGATTTGAGTCTTGCTGGCCAACTGGCCAAGAACTTCAAACCCCGCCGCTGCGCGGGCATCATCGAAATTGATGAAAAGATCGTCGGCAACGAACGGATGGGCGTCCGCTCGATCAAGATAATCTTCCACCGAAGCCATGCGCAGAGCCATATAGAGTGTTGGTCGGCAGTACCGGTACTCATACCGCCCACGCGGACAAATTCGCTGCCGGGCCGAAGACCTGCCAGTTGGGCGTTGTCGTTTTCATCGAAGTCGACTCGGAGGTCGCTGAAGGAACCGTCGGTAAGCGTGGCGAAAACCTGCCCGGCACGCTTGAGCAACGGCGCCTGCTTTTCGCGCCGGTAGCGCTCGATGGCCCATTGCAGCATGGTCGCGGCCGAACGAACGCGGACATCCAGCCGCTCCGGGTCGCCCGGTGGCGCTGCACATCGATTTCGAGGTCGGTGACCTGCACTGTCGCAACCTGACGCGCCGGCCCGCGTCGCAGGATGGTTCTGATCCGTGCCAGCAACTCGGAGAACGCGAGCGGCTTGACCAGATAGTCGTCGGCGCCGAGTTCGAGGCCATGAACCCGGTCCGGCACGCTGTCCCGCGCGGTCAGGAACAAAGCGGGCGTCTGATCGCGCCGCTGACGCAGAGCCTTGAGCACCGACCAGCCATCCTGACCCGGCAGCATGACATCGAGAATGATCAGGTCATAGCGCATGACGCCGCGGCGGAACGGCAGCGGCGTCAGCCACGCCCCCACCCCCAATGCGACACAGCAGATCGTCACGTTGGCGCCGATCACATCTCCGAGCGCGATGCCGGGGGAGCCGCGAAGCGAGGCCGTCACCACCGTCGCGAGCTCTTCCGGCTCGGCGCCAGCCAGCAATAACGCAAGGGCGAACGCACTGACCCCGAGCTGAACCGACGCGGCACCGAGATGTTCGGTAAATGCTTCGGCGCCCCAAACGATAACGGCAGTTCCCAGGACGAGGACGAGGAGCCAGAGAGCCGGAATCATACAAGCCTTGTTCTGTCAGGTGGTGAGAGCAAGCCCGTGTCTCTGAGCGAAGTTGCTCTTCGTGTCCATGACGGAATAGGAAGCAAATCATGCTGATATCACCGACCGCCTAAAGAATTTCCATAAATAGCCCTCCAGTCCATTTGCAGTCCATGGCAGCGACGACGGTACAGTCCGGGCACACATACGACAGGCTGGTAATCGAAAGTCGGCTACGCGTGCCCAATCCGTTCCCCTGCTCGCAGTGCCAGTTCATTATCACGCAGATACAGAACTGCCGTCAGCCGTAGTCGGATGGACCAACAGGCTCATGCGCCTCAGGCCTCTTTTTGCATCCAGGCGAGACGTCGATCCTGCCGATCGGTAAACCCCCTGTAGCGGCTTGCTCCGCGCTGTGGGGGAAACAACCGGCCGAGCATGCTGCAAACTCATACGGCAGTGCCGTGCCATCATGGCACCTTGATCGTTGCCGACCGGATTCGCCATCCTCTCCTTGAGGCTTGGCGCGTTGACACCCGTTCGGCCTCGTAATGGGCGGATCTAGCCGAAAGGCGATCGCCTGCCCGCAACGGCGCAGCAGCGACTTTCTTCCCCTGCCGCCCAAGTGCGGCATTCCTCGCGAGGCAAGAAACTCTCGCCGCGCCATCCTCCGCTGCGCTACGGCCGCAAGCGGTGCGGGTCGATCGCCTCCCGGCTTCAGGACCGCCATCGAGGCCGCACGGGGTGGCCCCGACAACCCAAGCGAAGGAGATCTACCATGGCGATCATCGGCAATTTCACCAAGGACGCGAACGGCTACAGCGGCACCGTCCGGACCCTCAGCATCAACGCCAAGGCGCGGCTGGTTCCCGCCGAAAACGGCACCGACAAAGCTCCCGATTTCAGGGTTTTCGCAGCGGGCAATGTTGAGCTGGGAGCCGCCTGGCGCCGCAAGGCTAAGGAGACTGGGCGCGAATACCTCTCGGTCAAGCTCGACGACCCCAGCTTCCCGCAACCGATCTACGCCAGCCTGGTCGAGGTCGAGCCGGAGGGCAGCTACAATCTGATCTGGTCCCGCTGAGGCCAGCCACCACGACGCCCCGCCCAGCTGGGCGGGGCGTTTCGTCTGCGTTCAACTGACTGACGGGTTGCGACCACGACGACATCGCTTGCGGGAGGCCGGTGCAGGGGGCCCCGACGGCGCCGATACGGGTCGCTCGGCTATCGTCGCGACAGTTTCATCGAATAGGCTGGCTGGCGATATCTTCAAGCCATCACATACGGCCCAGAGCGTAAGCAGTGTCACGTTCTGTTTGCCTCGCTCCATGCTACTGACATGGGCGCGATCGACACCCATCAATATCGCCACAGCCTCCTGGCTGAGCTTTGCTGCCAACCGTGCTCGCCGCAGATTTGCTCCGAAGAGTCTCCGAATGTCCATCCATAGGATGGAGCGCAATCGCGTATTTGCGCGCTACGCATTATAATACGCGAGTTGCCAGACACGCCGCGATGCGCTTGATCTTGGCCGCCGCAATCTATCTGGTTATGAAAGCTTTGGCAGGGCGAAAAATATCGCCGAGAAGGACATCCACATGCGCAAACCCAAATTCGATGCGCCAATCGCCGATGAGGCACCGGTCTCTGATCATCTGACACCGTATGACGAAATCCACGTGATCCATTACGTTATCCTGCTCGACGCCGAGCGTGAGCACGTGCCGTGGGACGATGTCGCGCGGGAGGCGCTCCTGATCGATCCGGCAAAAGAGCGCGACCGCGCACGCAGGGCCTACGAGACGCATCTTGCACGAGCGAGATGGATGGCGAATTCCGGCTGGCGGCAACTACTTCAGACCAGCGACGCCCAGAGCAACTCGTAGCACGTCCAGCTTGTTAGTTGAACAAACGGACCATACCGCAACCGTCACGGAAAGTTGATGGTTAATTTTGTTGTCCCCGGAGTTGCCAAGTCGCACGGCAACCCGAATTCGATTCAATAACGAGGCAGGGGTGCTGTCGCGTTGGAGACACGAGATGCGGCCTTTCACGCGAGAGCGGCTGGCCGCCCGGTATCGGTATATCGAAAGCCTATCGCCGGACGGTCTGGTCTGGGAGTTGGTTCGACGCAGCGCCGCGTACCGAGAGGATTACGTGGCCGCGGTAGAGCGCGCGCACGAACCGCAGCCGGAAGCGCCACTGTCGCTCTACGCGCGCTGGAGGTTGCGATTTCCTGGAAACTCCCGACACGACCGGTGACGGGGCCATGCTTTTCTGGATTGCAGAGGCAACCGCTCGTGTCGTTCATGTTCGTGTCGGCACTGACGAAACGATTGGCGAATCCCTCGTGCGGTTCGACCCCGATAATTGGGGGGCGCATTACACTGGGCGTCCGACGCCGGATGGCTATCATCTCGTCGTCGCGCCGTCGGCCAGCGTGCGTCATCATCTGATTTTCCAATCGCGCGACCCCCCGCCAGCGGATGCATCGCTGACGCCGGTTGTTCTCTGGGATGCTTGGCATCCGGAGCGGTTGGAGGCGGCGCACGCGTTCTGGAGGTTCGCCGCCCGTCCGCGGGTTCCGGCCGCTTCCAGCACCACGAGGCCGAAACCGCATCCGCGCGGGTTGAAGATCGCCTACATGGCCTGGGCGCTGGACCTTGCCGCGGCCGGCGCAAGTGAGCGCGACATCCATCGCGCCCTGCTCGGCGAGCCGCCGGCCGCTTGGGAGGACAGCGGCGCCCGTAGTCGCGTTCGCACCCTCGTTGCGACCGCCCGCCGCTGGCGCGATGGTGCCGCTTTCAGATTGCTGAAGCCACCGCGTCCGATCTGAACCTACGTGCCGCGCAGTTATGTAATGAAATGTCACGTTTACCGCACGGTCGAACAACGCCTTGGGCAAAGCACGACGGCCAGAAGCCGGCGCAATCCTTTTGAAAGGGCAAACGCGATTCAAATCAGCACCGCGCCGGACGCTTCGGCTTTGGCTGGTAAAGACGCCGCTGCACGTTAGGCTTGAGGGCGTTCTTTAGATCCTTGTTGATCAGCGCAAGATCAAACCATTCCGGATCAAAATGGCCGCCCGCCCAAGCTTTCGTCTCTCGATGATTATCGTGTCTGCGATCGGCCATAACTTCGAGGAACTCCTCATAACCTGGTACTCCGCCAACATCTTCGGGGGGTCGCGCACGCGCGCCGTCGACACAGGTCGCGAAGCGGGGAAACAGATCAAGTGCCAGAAACTCTTCAATCTCTACCGAATGGCGCCAATCGTCGCCAAAATCATAGGTTATAGTGGAATGCTGGCACTGGGCGTTG
Organism: Acidiphilium iwatense; assembly: GCF_021556475.1. Lineage (GTDB taxonomy): Bacteria > Pseudomonadota > Alphaproteobacteria > Acetobacterales > Acetobacteraceae > Acidiphilium > Acidiphilium iwatense. Next base: position 16,655 of record NZ_JAKGBZ010000036.1, read on the forward strand.
TCCAAAATTCAGCAGGCGAACGGACGTTTCGTCCAGGGACATTTCATCGAGCCCGGCAGACGGGTCGTTTGTTTCCGCGACGGGACCAAAGCGAAGCGGGCCAATGCGGAATTCATGCATGTGATAATTCCACCAGTTGAACGCTGCCTGGATGACCTGATGGAGCATCCCGAGATCCCACGTCAGCGGCACGACCAGCTGCCGCCAGATTGGCGGTTCGATATCCGTAATCGTGACGCGAAGCTGCGCTGCGTTGAGCTGACGATACGTCATGGCGCGGAGTGAAGCCGCCGCCTCCCGGGATGTCAATGTAGAGTGCTTTAATCCCCGACGCTGCCGAGTCACCCGGGGCCTACCGGCCGATTTTTGCCTCCCCCCAAAAACGGCCCTCAGCAACGCTCAGCCGAACGCCGATCCTGCGTGGCGATGCGAGCCGATTGCCGGCCGCCCGATGGAGATCGCCGCCATGCAACAGGACACGCTACCCAATCTGCCACCACGGTATCTCCGGACACCGGAAGCCGCACGATTTCTTGGCCTGTCAGGCCGAACGCTGGAGAAACATCGCAGCTTCGGCAGTGGCCCCGCCTATCGCAAGATCGGCGGCCGGGTTGTCTATCGGCTGGCTGACCTGCAGGAATGGGCCGAATCCGGTGCTCGGCAATCCACCTCTGATCCCGGCACCCGCGTCGCCCGCGGACCAGGACGTCCGGCAGGCTTGTGACCTGATGAGCGGTTATCAACCCTTGCCGGCGATCCTCGAACACGCCCGTCCGCGGATTCCGGTCGATCTGATGAACTGGCCCTGGTTCAGCCTCGCCAAGACGCCCCGGAAAGCACCAATCCTCTATCAGGGGAAGAAGCATTTCATTCACGTCGCACCGGTGGCGGGTGCCACCGCAATCGCGACGATCTGGGATGCCGATATCCTGATCTGGGCCACCGCACAGCTCGTTAAGGCGCAGGATGAGCGACTGCAGATCTCGACGCGGCTGATTGCTCCAGCACGGCGCATTCTCGGCTTTCTGGGCCGCGATACCGGCCGCAGCCAGTATGTCCGGCTGACCACCGCCATCGATCGTCTGGCGCGCACCGAGGTGGAGACCACGCTCGGCGCGCCGGATAACGCGCCAACCCGGTTCCGCTGGATCGAGGCCTGGGAAACGACCCCGGCTGGCATCCTGCTGACACTCCCGGAATGGTTACTCGTGCCGGTGCGGCAGCGCCGGGCTCTGTCCATCCATCCGAACTATTTCGGCCTGACGGGTGGCATCGAGCGCTGGCTCTGGCTGCTGGCGCGCAAGCACGCCAGCCAACAATCCACAGGCTGGGTGGTTTCATTCGACCTGTTGCACGCGCGCTCGGGAAGCACCGCACGGCACTGCGACTTCCTCGCAGCTCTGCGCAGACTGACGCGCACCGGGCGGCTGCTGACGTATCGGCTCGACCCCGTCTGGCACCGCGGCAAAGAGGGGATCAGGATCGGTCGATATGCCGTGCCCATCCACAGTGCCGCATTGGTGCCTGGGGATAACCCCGGGTTTTTATCCCCAAATCGGGGGGACCGACTGTGAACGACCGCGGCCTATCACACGACGGCCCACGGCCGATCAACCGTAATTGCGCGGCCTATCAAACGGACGCTGGCAAATTTTTCACAAGTAATTCAACCGGTTGTGGGCGAGTTTCGCGTCCTTACTTTCTTACTGATTCTAGCACTGAGTCTTACCTTGTTATAGGTGGCGGCCGAGGGCCAAAAATCGGCGCACGAATCGCCTCAAACGGCCGGCATTGCTCAGATCGCTCAGCCCCAACGTCGCGCCGGCGAGCACGCCTGAAGCAAGCGGCATCGAGAAGCGGGCTGCGGCGAGTACAGAGCTTCCTCTCCAGACTTCGTGTCGCGTCGCTGGACGGCTTCAGAAGCAGTCTGCGGCCGGCTGGCGGGAGACAACGCCAATGACCCAGCATGACCCACGGACCAGCGTGATGCTGGTGTTAATCCGTCGTTGTGTTGAGCACTGGCTGCGCTTTGGTCACGATTTCGCCGAGCAGATTTTGGATCGGCGGAGACGCCTGATCTGGTTCGCGCCCGACGCGGTCTTTGGGTTCATCCGCTGGCGAGCGAATGACTACGGCACGGTCGTATCGCGCGTCGATATCCTCCGCGCCTGCACGCCTGTTGAACCATACTCGACCGTGCCTGGCGTGGACCCCGGCGGCGAGATTTTGCTCCGCCAGTCGGGTTGGTCGCGCGTTCAGCGTGTGCTCGCCACGATCGGCGTGATCGAGAACGCCGGCTTCGATCCGGCGGATGTCGCGCCGACCTATTGGCGGCACGTACACAACCGGCTGAATTGCGCCCAGGAACCGCGGCCTTATCGCACGGATCAGCATCAAGCTTGGCAACGACGGCGCCGGATATCCGTATCATGACGGCGCGCCAGCACCCGCCCCACAGAATCCTGATTGCCGTGATCGTGGGCTTGATCCTGCTCGCCGCCTCCGCTTTGCATGCGCGACCGCTGATCGTCTGGAACGCCACCGCCAGCACACCGATCGGCTTCTGGCGCGTCCTGCCCAGATCGAGCCGCGATCACCTGCGGGTCGGCGATTATGTGCTGTTCTGGCCGGACCGGCGCAGCGCGATTCTGTTCGCGAATCGCGATTATCTGCCGCTTGGCGTACCGCTGCTCAAGCGCGTCGCCGCCGTCGCCGGCCAGACCGTTTGCGAGCGCGATGGTCGGGTCTCGATCGACGGTCACCACGTCGCTGATGCGCTCAAACGCGACGGGCGTGGACGCAGACTTGTTGCCTGGACCGGCTGCGGACCGCTCCGCTCCGATTCCATCTTCGTGCTGATCCCCAACGTGCCGACATCGCTCGACGGACGCTATTTCGGGCCGACGCCGATCAGCAGCATCATTGGCCGGGTGATCCCGCTCTGGACGCCCGGAAGCCATCTGCCATGACCGGCGAACATCCTTCCCCGACCATCCTGTTGTTCGGCCCAGGGACGGCCATCCTGCCGTCCCTGCCAATTACCGCACCGCCGGCGCGCGCAGCGAAGGTCAAGGGCGGCGCAGCCGGCGCGCTTTGGCGCGCTTTACCCTTGACCGCTGCGAGCACGCTGGCAGCGTTCTTTCTTTACCGCGTCATCGAGCATCCTCATCACAGGACATGCCAACCATGGGCCTCGTAACCTTGGCCACGACGTGCGGTCTTGCGGCCAAAGCAGCGCTGTTCGTGCCGCTTCATGGATCGCCTCGTTGCCATAGCCCGGCGAAGACTGTGCACAACCACAGAAACCCCCGTATCGCCGTCTGGCAGGCCGACATCGCGGCGGCATCGCGTCGTTTTGGTGTGCCAGAACATTGGATCAAGGCCGTGATGCGCGTCGAGAGCGGCGGCCATCTGACACTGAATGGGCAACAGATCCGATCGTCTGCCGGCGCAATGGGCCTGATGCAGGTGATGCCACGGACCTATGCCGAGCTGCGCACCCGCTACAATCTCGGGGCCAATCCCTATGCACCGCGCGACAACATCATGGCCGGTGCCGCGTATCTCCGCGAGATGTTCGACCGATTTGGCGCGCCGTGGTTTTTGACGGCCTATAACGCCGGTCCGGCCCGGCTTGAGCAGACTCTGCTCACCGGGCGCGCACTACCGGTGCAATCGCAGCGCTATCTTGCTGTAGTCGCGCCGAGGATCAACGCGTCGATGGAGACGCCGCAAATCAGCGAAAGTCGCGCGCCCGTTTCGATATTCGCCTATCAAACCGCGACTGATTTGCGGACGATCCAGCATCCATCATCAAGTGCCGATAGTGGTTTGTTCGTGGCAGGAGGTGACCTGACCAGACAGCAAGCATTGCTCGATGCCATACCATGAAGGCACCGAGATAGCGGGCTTTTGAGTTGGTAAACAGCGTGTTTTTTGAATCGTGACCGAGCGTATCAAAAACGTCTTTTGGCAAGAATCGGCGGCTGACAAAGTTCCCGGGATTCAGTAGAGATTTTGTAGTTTACCGGAGGGCAAGATAAAGGTGCGCGGCACCACACGACCCTGACCGCCGCGATTTTCGTGTCTGCACATTGGGTTAGCGAGACCATGCACCGTGCCAAAGACTCGTCGATGAGTACGGCTAACTTTCCAAGACCTGTGTCTTTGCTTCAGATTCTGCCGTGCCATCAAGACACCTTCTCGATTTCCGAGAGCATCGGCATGATCAGGCAATGGCTCACAATGAAGATGACCTGCCCCTTCGTCCCCGGCTTGGACGCAAGCGCAGCGGAGATGATCGCCGGGCTCTGGCATCGATTCAAATCAAACGCGTGATTTCTCGTGCGGGGCCGCTCAGGCGATCAACCGCATCCCCATCAACGGACGCCGCTCGTCCTATTGCCAGCCTTCCCGCCAAGCGTGGCCGTGGTGCCACCTTCGCCCGCGGACGGGCGGCATCACCCCGCGGTTGGTCGAACACCAAACCAGGCGCTCGCAGGGTCGTGGTCAAGGCGCGCTACACCACCATGCGGGCCGGCAGCCGCGCCGCCGCGGTGCATCTTCGCTATCTCCAGCGCGACGGCGTGACCCGCGATGGTGCCCCGGGTCAACTCTACTCGGCGACATCGGATCGCGCCGATGGTTCTGCTTTTCTGGATCGGGCAGAGGGAGATCCGCGCCAGTTCCGGCTGATCGTGGCGCCCGAGGATGGACCGCAGCTATCGGATCTCCGATCCTTCACGCGCGACCTGATGCATCAGGTTGAGCAGGATCTGGCGACACAGCTCGACTGGGTTGCCGTCGATCACTTCAACACTGGCCATCCACATACGCACATCGTAATCCGCGGTGTCGATGAACTGGGCGAGAACCTGGTGATCGCCGGCGCCTATCTCGCCCACGGCATCCGCGAACGCGCGTCGGAACTCGCGACCATCGAGCTTGGTCCGGAAACCACGGTTGAGCAGCAGCAGAAACTCTCTCGCGAAATCGATCAGGAACGACTGACCCGGATCGACCGTGCCCTGCTGCGGGAAGCCGGAGAAACGGTCGATGGTATCGTCGACACACGAGCCACCAGAAATGGCCGCCATGCCGATTCTGATCGACACCTCCGGATAGGACGGCTGCAAGTCCTGCAACGGCTTGGTCTCGCCCAGGAGACCGACACCGGTTGCTGGTCGCTGAAACCTCGGATGGAGCAGACCCTCCGCCATCTCGGCGAGCAGGGCGACATCATCAAAACCGTGCACCGCGCGATGGCGAGCCAAAAGGTTCAGCGCGGTGCGGAACAGATCGTCATTCATGGCAAGGATGAGGCGATAGCAGCTCCGATCATCGGCCGGCTGCTCGGTCGTGGGATTGGTGCCGACGAATTGGGGGACCGCCTTCATCTGGTCATCGACGGTATCGACGGCCGCGCCCATTACATCGAGCTTCCGACTGGAGTGATGAGCATCGAGACCATACCGATCGGCGCCATCCTCGAGGTTGGCGCCGCAGGTCGCGAACCGCGCGCGGCCGATCAAAATATCGCGCACCTCGCGGAAGCGAACGACGGCATATATCGGGTCGCAAATCACCTGGCAGCGGCGCACGCGGATCGGGGGATCGTCGATCCAGACGCCTATGTTGAGGCGCATGTCCGCCGGCTTGAAGCCCTGCGGCGCGCGGGGCTTGTCGAGCGGGTGGATGCCGATCATTGGCGTATTCCAACCGGGTTCGAACAAAGTGCCACTCTCCATGATGCCGGACGCTCGCCAGCCGGCAGCCTGCGCGTGTTATCGACGCTCGACCTTGAGGCGCAGATCGCCAGCGACGGTGCCACCTGGCTCGACCGGCAACTCATCGGCAGGGACCGCATGCCCATCGCGATGGCCGGCTTTGGCGTGGAGATCGAAGCTGCCTTGGAGCAACGCCGCCGGCATCACATTGCGCACGACGATGCGCGCTGGGACGGGAAGGGGAGGGTGTTCTACCGGCGAGATTTGTTGGCAACGCTCGAAGGCCGAGAGTTGGCGCGCCTGGGCGAGGAGATTGCCACAATGCGGGACCAGCCGTTCCGCTTGGCGACGCGAGGCGAGACGATCCGCGGCACCTATCGCGAGACGGTGCAGCTTGCTTCGGGCCGCTATGCGCTGATCGAAAACGCCAAGGAGTTCCTCCTCGTGCCTTGGCGGCCGGTCATCGAGCGTAGTCTTGGCCGAGACGTTGTCGGACTCGTCACCGAGGGCGGGATTTCCTGGCAACTCGGTCGGGACTGCGGATTGGGCCTTTGATGGCGATCGGTCCTCTCCGATCCGAAGCTGCCCAGCCTGGGTCATCGGGCTCATCGTCAAGGTGCCCAGCATGCGGTCGGGTAGATCAGTCAATTCGATGAATTTCAGGGCTCGGTTGCATCTATACATAGAAAGCGTGACCGGCTTTACGCCATCAGGTTCGCTGACGTGATAGGGCTTCGAGTAACGCACAATCGGTTCCGTCGCCGGCGTCGCATTGCGTGACCAAAGTGGTCAGCGCCTTTTGCATGGCGCGCAGATCGGTGATTTTGATCCGTACATCCGCGAGATGAGCCTCGGCGACCAATTTTACCTCGCCGCAGGGGCGATCGCGCTCGTCTGCCAGGCGCAGCAAAGCGCGCACCTCGTCGAGCGTGAAGCCGAGTTCACGCGCGCGGCGGATGAAGCTGAGGCGCTTGACGTGGGCAGGGCCATACATTCGATGGCCGCCCTCGGTGCGCGCCGGTTTTGGCAACACGCCAATCTTCTCGTAGAACCGGATCGTCTCAATATTGCACCGCGTTTGCGTGGCCAGCGCGCCAATCAGGATCATCGGTTCCAACGCGTCTCGCACCTTTGTGAGTGCGTTGGCATTTTTTTCGCTTGCACCTGAACCTACTACAGATCCCATACATCGTCGCCTAGGCCCATCCAGATCTCACCACAAGGACCAACGGCATGGACGCTGTGACGACACATGATTGCTGCGCATCCTCCCGCGCCACGACCCCCGATCTGGTGGTGATCGGTGCTGGATCGGCGGGGTTTTCCGCCGCGATCCGGGCGAGCGAACTCGGCGCGAACGTGGCCTTGATCGGTCATGGCACGATCGGTGGCACCTGCGTGAATATCGGTTGCGTGCCGTCGAAAACCCTGATCCGCGCGGCCGAGGCGTTGCATCATGCCAAATCTTCCAGCCGCTTCGCCGGCATCGCGGGTGCTGCGCGGATCAATGATTGGTCGGCCCTGATGGCACAGAAGGACCAGCTCGTCGCCGATCTGCGCGGTACCAAATACCAGGCGCTGCTCCCGGAATACGAGACCATCCGCTATGTTCAGGGCCGCGCGCGGTTTACCGATGCGGGGATTGAGGCGGGCGGTGCAATTTTCCCAGCCGATCGTGTGGTGATCGCCACCGGCGCCTCGGCCGCCGTGCCCGCGATTCCCGGAATGGACGAGGTTCCCTATCTCACCAGCACCACAGCGCTCGCGCTGGACCGTTTGCCCAAATCCCTCCTGATCATCGGCGGCGGGGTGATCGGCTGTGAACTGGGTCAGATGTTCGCACGGTTTGGCGTTGCCGTCACCATCGTCTGCCGCTCGCGCTTGTTGCCGGGATTTGAGCCGGAGATCAGTGATGCACTTGCCGGCTATTTGCGTGACGAGGGCGTCACGATCGAATGCGGCGTAACATATCGGCAAATCAGACAGACGGAAGCAGGTGTCGCACTCGACCTCTTGGCGGGTGAAACCGCCCAGACCATCGAAGCTGAACAAGTTCTGATCGCCACCGGGCGGCGCGCGAACACAAGCGGTATGGGTCTAGGCACCGCCGGAATCGCGCTCGATCGGAACGGCGCGATCACGACCGATGAGCATCTCGCCACCAACCGGCCCGGAATCTATGCGGCGGGCGATGTTACCGGGCGGGACCAGTATGTCTACATGGCAGCCTATGGCGCGAAGCTCGCGACCGAGAATGCCCTGAATGGTGACATCCTCCGGTACGACTCGCGGGCGATGCCCGAGGTGGTGTTCACCGATCCGCAGGTTGCCAGCGTCGGCCTTACCGAGACCGAAGCACGCCGTCAGGGCCAGGATATCCGCACCGTCAGGCTTGATCTTGTCCAGGTACCACGCGCGCTCGCGGCACGTGATACACGTGGGCTGATCAAACTCGTCGCCGAGGCGGGCAGCCTGCGGCTGCTCGGCGCGCATATTCTGGCACCCGAGAGCGCCGACAGCATCCAGACCGCCGTGCTCGCGATCAAGCATGACCTCACGGTCACCGATCTGGCGGATACATTGTTCCCGTATCTGACCACGGTCGAGGGGCTGAAGCTCGCGTCGCTGGGATTCCAGAAGGATGTCGCCAAACTCTCCTGCTGCGCCGGATGACCACCATCAACCCGAAGGCAACCAACGCCATGAAACGCTTACGTCATCTCACCCCGAAATCTACAATTTTTGTCCTGGCGTTTGCCGCCGCCGCTCTGGTTCCGGCCTACGCACATGCGACGCCTTCCCCGATGATGGCACCTGAGAATCCGCCGGTCACATCGGCCAAGACAGCTCCGGACGCGTCGTTCCGGTCGGGGGGGCATCTGGTGAGACTGGCGACCTATCACGGTCAGAAGCTGATCATTTGGGAAGTCGCGACCTGGTGCGGCAGTTGCAAAGCAGGTCTGAAAGCATTCGCGCATCATCAAGCACTGATCGACCGGTCGAACCTGAAGATCATTGTGCTGCGCGACTACAAGAACGGCGGTTATCCGGGGATCACGATCGAAAAATTTGCCGCACAGGTCGCGCCCACGTTGCTCAAAGACCCGCATTTCGTGTTCGGCGATGCGACAAAAGAACTGGCAGCCGCGTATGATCCACACCATTACGTGGACATCTATCAGCTGATCGACGCCCAGAACCAGATCGTCGCCACGTCCTCGGCACCTTCGGTGACATTCGGAAAGATCAAGCATTTCATTGCGTCGGATTCAAAATGAGTGCGACTGCGGTTATCCGCGCCCGATCGATGGTCATACCCCGGGCGTTGCGGCTGGTGTTTGGGCACCCCGGCTATCGCATGTGGGCGGCGATCAGTTTTATCGTCCTGCTCACTTTCTACCTCATGCTGCTGCCGGCAAGCGAAACCGGGGGCGCCGTCGGTCTGGTTGCGCTGCCGTTTCTGACCGTCCAGGACGTGTTCCTGGCGATCGTGATGGCTGGCCTGCTGGCGCTGACCCTACCGCTCGGCGTCTATGGCTGGCGCATGGGCTCAGGCGGCGGTGTCGTCGGCAGTGCGTCGGGCTCGATCGTCGCCCTGATTGCGCCGTTGCTGTGCTGCTCGCCGATTCTGCCGATCACGATCGCCGCGATCGCGGCAAGCCTGCCGGCGGTCGGCGCTGCCGCCACGCCGTTGCAAGGCTTCATTGCCACGCATGAGCTCGAATTTTATGCAGCAGCCATCGTGCTGATGGCCTGGGGGCTTCAGGGCAACGCGAGGCGCGTTCTCTATTGCGAGTGCAGGCCAGTAAAATGAACCGCCGATGGGCTCCGATGCTGAGCCGCACGGGCGTGCAGCGTGTTGCCGCCCTTGCTGGCAGGCACCGGTTTATGCATCATCGATACATGCGCCACCTCGTCCACCTCCCTGGGTCCGCCGTCGGAGTGGCGGATCAGATTATCGGAACTGATGCTCGACCTTGACATAGCAACGAAGACCATGGCCCACGCGGCTGCATGAGTGGTGGTCTTAAGCGTGACGCGGGTGTCCTTGGTCTGATCCTCGCCAGTCTGGGCGGCATCGTGGGCTCAGGCTGGTTGTTCGGCCCGTTGAATGCCGCGAAATCGGCCGGGCCGGCATCGCTGATCGCCTGGGCGATCGGCGGGTTCGCCATCCTGCTGCTCGCGTTCGTTTATGCCGAACTCACCACCGCATTTCCGCGTGCGGGCGCGGTGATCGCGCTGCCCAAGCTCAGTCACGGCAAGCTGCTCGCCACCGTGATGAGTTGGGTGGTGCTGTTGGGCTACCTGACCTCGGCGCCGGCCGAAGCCACGGCCGTGGTCACCTATGCGAACAATTATTATCACGGCTTGGTGTCGCCGGGCGGCGTGCTGAGCCAGTCGGGTTTTCTGGCCGCGGTCGCTCTGCTGGCGATGTTCGCCCTGATCAACACGCTGGCGATAAGGCTGGTTCTGCGGATCAACGGGATCGTCACGATTTGGAAACTGGCAATTCCGGCGCTGACCGCCATCGCCCTTCTGCTCGCACGCTTTCACCCCAGAAATTTCACCGCGCACGGTTTTGCCCCGCACGGGGTCGCGGGCATTTTTTCGGCCGTCGCCACCTCTGGCGTGATCTACGCCTATACTGGGTTTCGTCAGGCGGTCGAGCTCGCGGGCGAATCCCGCCATCCGAAGCGCGATCTGCCGATCGCGATCATCGGCTCGGTGGTGATCGGCTGTCTGCTCTACGCGGCGTTGCAGACCGTCTTCATCGGCGCCTTGTCGCCGCACGCGCTGGCGCAGGGCTGGGGCAAACTGCATTTCACCGGCCTGTCCGGCCCGTTCGCGGGCCTCGCGACCTTGATGGGCATGAGCTGGCTGGCAGTTCTGCTGTATATCGACTCCGCCGTGTCACCGGCCGGCACCGGCATCATCGCTTATACCTCGACACCGCGCCTGTTCTACGCCGCCGGCCGCGAGGGCCTGGTTCGCGGACCATTCGCCCGGCTTTCGGGCGCCGGTGTGCCGATCGTCGGTGTGCTTGCCGCTTTTGTGATCGGGGTGATTTTTCTGCTGCCTTTGCCGTCCTGGCGGGCGATCATCAAGGTGGTATCGGCGGCAGCCCTGCTGTCCTACGGCATGGCCTCGGTTTCGTTGATCACGCTGCGCCGCACCATGCCGGTCGCGCGCTATCCGCGCCCGTTCCAACTGCCGCTCGCAATACCGGTCGCGGGATTAGCGTTCATCGTGGCCAATTTCATCATCGTGTGGACCGGCGCGCACACTGCCAACGTGATCATGCTGTACGTGCTGATCGTCGCGGCGCTTTACGCGATTACACAGCGCGTGATGTATGGCGGGTTCGGGCATCTGGAAATCGCGGGCGCGTGGTGGATCGCGCCATATTTCGCGGGGCTATGGGCGCTGGCTAATTTGGGGCCGAAGAACCTAACCGCAGGAACCGGCGCGCTGTCGGATGCTGCCCTGTCGGTGGTGCTGGTGCTGTTCAGTGTCGCGATTTTAATTATTGCCGCGCGCGCCGGCCTTCCCGATCCGGCGGAAGCGAAGGCGTCGATCGCCACATCGCAAGTACAAATCCCGACAGCCACCAAAATCTGAAACATTTCTCTCGATCTGGTATAATCCGTGAAATGGCACCCAACGGTCATCCGACTCAAACCAAACCGAGGTACATTCTCTATTGCAATTACGGGTTTCCCGAATGACGCGCCGATGGTCCCCGACGCTGAGCCTCACGGGTCTGGTCTCATCGTTCGGCTGTGCGGCGTGCTGCGCGCTGCCGATCATGCTGGCCGGCACCGGCCTGGCCGGCGCGTGGACGCTGCACCTGCAATTGCTCGTCGGTCCCTATGAGCGTTGGTGGTTGTGGGGATCGATAATTCTGCTGGCCTTTGGGGCGGTTTCTTGGGGACGCGAGATGCGACGGCTCGCCGCGCGCGGCCATTTCCAGTTTTCGGTCATGACCTATGCCGTTACACCGCTGATCCTGATGCTCGGCGTGATCCTACTTGCCGGCACCTTGATGGTCGAACACGCAAATTTCACCGATTTCCTGTGATCGTGAGGTGTCGTGGTTCTACCTGCAGGTCACGCCGCCAAGTTCTCCCCCTTGCCAGACTGTCGCGCGAGACATATGCATAATCCGTGTTCCGAACCATGACACACTTCCTGATCGCCCTTGCTCTCGTGCTCGCCACGAGCGTGCCGGCGTTCGCGCGCGCGATGCCGATGACACAGGCGGTCGCGACGGCACCTGTCTGCATTGGTCATGATTGCTCGGGTCATCACAGTCCGGGCCAGGCGCACCATCGTCCCATGGGCGCGCGCTGCATCGCCCCGACCTGCACCAGTGCGGTGGCATTACCGATAAGCGGGGCAAGCGCTGTCGCGCTCATCGACACTGTGTTGACGACGTATCACCCGCTAGCCGCGTCATCCCATCTCGGTCTGCGTCCCATACCGGACGCGCCGCCACCTCGATCCCTCGCGCTGAGCTGACCGCCTTCCGGTTTTCCCGGACCGGCGGCTAGCATTGGTTGTGTGCGCAAATCTCCGGTGGTTTGCGTAGCCGCTTTGTTCGGGCGCTGACGCGCCCAACCTGACCGTGATCCGGCCTGCCAAATGCCCGATCCACGGTCTGCGTGGGATCAGATTTTATGACGATCGAATATCCGTCCGTCGTGCGACGACGGACTCTGCTGAAGCTGGGCGGCGCTGCCGCCTCGGCTGCCGTGCTACCCTGGGCGGCGCCTGCCGACGCGGCAACCAGCCGTGCCATCACCGCCGATCTGCGGCCAGCTCCTGCCAAGGCCGCGATCCTGGGTGCAAACCGCCCCAAAACCGATGTTCTCGCCTATAACGGAACGGTGTCCGGCCCGGTGGTGACCATGCACCAGGCCGTCCCATTCCAATCCACAGTGACCAACGGCCTCGACCAGGGCACCACGGTGCACTGGCACGGCATCCGGCTGCCGAACGATATGGACGGCGTGCCGTTCCTGACCCAGAAGCCAATCCGGCCGGGTGCCGATTTCCACTACGCGTTTACCCCACCCGATGCCGGCACCTTCTGGTATCACCCGCACGAACATACGGCGCACCAGATGGGTCGCGGCATGGCCGGGGCCTTGATCGTCAAAGAGCCGGAACCGCCACCGTTCGACCGCGAATTGCTCTGGGTGCTCCAGGACTGGGCGTTCGAGCCGAACGATCAGTTCGTGCCGGGTTTCGACACGCCGATGGAAGCGGCGATGAGTGGGCGGATCGGCAGCGTAGTGACCATCAACGGTGTCGTCCCCGGACCGATCAAGCTGCGTGCCGGGGAACGGCTCCGCATCCGAATGGTCAATGCCTGCCTCGCCCGGTTCATGGCACTGCGGTTCACGGGGCATCGGGTCACGGTGATCGCGCTCGACGGTCAGCCTTGTCATCCTTTCCAGCCCGCCAACGGACAGGTCATCATTGCACCGGCCCAGCGGGTCGATCTGCAACTCGACACGACCGGCCAGCCCGGCCGCGATTATCCCGTCATCGACGATTTCTACGGCCGGCATGCGACCTATCGGCTGGTGACGCTGGCTTACACGAAGCAGCAACCGCGCCGGCGCTCCTTGCCGGCACAGCCGATCATCCTGCCGCCAAATCCAGTGCCCAAGCCCGATCTCAGCAACCCGATCCGCCACCATCTGGATATCGTCGGTGGCATGATGGGCGGCATGGGCATGACAGCCGACGGCAAGCCCGCTCCCATCTGGGGTATCAAGGATGGCAGCCGGACGAGTGACGGCATGGCGCCGATCTTCACGATTCCGCTTGGCCGCACCGCGCTGCTGACGCTGGAGAACCACACCGCGTTCTGGCACCCGATGCATCTGCACGGCTACAGCTACACGGTGCTGTCGCGCAACGGTGTGAAAGAGCCTTATCCGCACCTGCGCGACACCGTGATCCTGCGCCCGAAGGATACGGTCGAAATCGCCTTCGCCGCCACCAATCCGGGCGACTGGATGTTCCATTGTCACGTCATCGAGCACCAGGTGAACGGGCTGATGACGGTGATCCGCGTGGCATGACCCTCAAACCAAAGATGAAAGTCAAACCGATGAACCGACGCACCCTGCTCAATGCCACCGTAGCCTTGGCCGCCTTGGCGCCGGTCTCGGCGCTTGCCGCCGCGCCGATCAAGGCAACGCTCTACAAGGATCCGTCCTGCTCGTGCTGCGAAGCCTATGCCAAATATCTCGACAAGAACGGCTTCAAGGTGACGGTGATTCCAACACCCAATCTCGAGCAGGTCACTTTGGCAGCCGGCGTTCCTAAGTCGCTGGTCGGTTGTCATTTGACCAAGCTCGCCGGCCATGTCTTCGAAGGCCACATTCCGGCCCCGCTCATCAAGAAATTCCTGGCCGAACCGTCCTCGGCCAAAGGGCTGGCGATTCCGGGAATGCCGGTCGGTCTGCCGGGAATGCCGGCGATGGCAGGCATGAAAGCCGAGCCGATCGCGGTCTATCTGGTCGGCACGCCGAAACCGGTCGTGTTCGCAACCGTCAACTGAGCATTGTGCTCGGCAATCACAGAAAGAACTCACAAATGCTGAAATTCAGGACTTCACTCATCGCGGCCACAATGTCCGTCGCGGTCTTCGCCGCGCCGATGATCGCCACTGCCGCGACCACACCCGCGCCACAGGCCAAAACCACGAACAGCGGCGGCATGATGTCGGGGGGCAAGATGACCGGTAAGGGCAAGACCGGTGCCGGCATGGCGGGCGGTGGTATGGCTGGCATGATGGGCATGATGGCGATGATGAACGCCTGCACCCGCGTGATGAACAAGATGGCCGACAACATGGGTCATGGCACGATGGGCGCTCATCATGGCACCATGATGGGCAAAGCCGCCCCGAAAAAGTCGTAACGGATCGGCGCCCGGGGACGCGCTGCTCTCCGCGCCACCGGGCCGTCTACCTTCTGGACAAACGACATGCGCATCAATTGCCGTCTCGCGATGTTAGGGCTGCCAACGCAGTTGACCACCGTGGCTGGCCGCACCGTGCTGCGCCGGTATTTCGTCACCATGGCGATCGGCAATCTTGTCTGGGAAACGATGCAACTGCCGTTTTACACGATCTGGCGGACGGCACGCTTCGCCTATCTTGCTTTTGCCGTGCTGCATTGCTGGATCGGCGATCTGCTGATCGGCTCCGTCACGATGCTGTTCGGGATCATTGCGGCCGGGCGGCAATGGCCGTTTGCAAATGGCGGGCGTGCCGTTCTCGTCACGCTCACGAGCGGTGTCGCCTATACAATGTTCAGCGAGTGGCTCAACGTCGTGGTGCGCGGCGCGTGGGCCTATAGCCCGGCGATGCCGGTTCTGCCGGTGCTCGGCACCGGTCTATCGCCTTTCCTGCAATGGGTCGTCGTGCCGGGAGTGGCGCTTTGGTTCGCGTATCGCCGCCCTTGCGCATTGTCCGTCGAGACCTGCCGATGATCATCCGGTCGCAGCCGCGTCTTGCCGCCATTCTGATACTCATCCTGACATTCATGCTGGGGGTGTTTTCGATAACATCTGCTTTAGCCGCAAGCACCCAATGGGTCGGCAACCGGCACGCGGCGGCGCGGTTGATCACCGCGACCGAGGCTGTGGGCAACGCACCGCAGATCGACGCAGGTTTGCAGATCAGGCTCGAGCGTGGCTGGCACGCCTATTGGCGCAATCCGGGTGCCGCGGGCATTCCGCCCTCGATCGACTGGGCGGGATCGACCAACGTCAAATCGACCAAAATGTACTGGCCTGCACCGCACCGCTATCTGCTCTATGGCCTGGTTACCCAGGGCTACGAGCACGGCGTTGTCCTGCCGCTATCGATCGTGCCGAAACACCCCGGCGCGCCGATGGTTCTGCACGCGCTCGTGCATTATTCGGCGTGCAAGACGATCTGCATCCCCTACACCGCCAAGCTTGTGCTTCCCCTGCCTGCGGGCCTCGCGAGCCCCGGACCGCAAGCGCCCCTGATCGCCAAGGCCTGGACACGCGTGCCAGGCACGCTGGCTCAAGCAGGGCTGAGCCTGTTGCAAGTGGTGGTGTCCAAATCGCCTGGACACAAGAATACGACGATATTGTCCCTTGTTGTCGATGCGCATGGCGCCCGCCTGTCGCGCCCCGATCTGTTCATCCAGAACCATTTTTCGACCGCAACGCCGGGTGCCCCAAAAATCTGGCTCGATACCGGACATCGGCGCGGCGTGCTGAGTGTGACCCTCAAGGGCGAAAAAGCGGCCGCCATCGCCGGAAGAAAACTGCGATTCACGCTGGAAAACGGATTGGGTGCGGCGGCGTTTTCGGCGACCCCGGTGTTCGGCCCCGTGCCCGCACATGGCACCGGTGTGAGCATCATGCTGATCCTCGCGATCGCGCTGCTCGGCGGTCTGATCCTGAACGTGATGCCTTGCACGCTCCCGGTCCTGTCGCTCAAACTCATGAGCTTCGCCGGAGCATCGGGCGGCGCGCGGCGGGATTTACGGATCACGCTACTGGCAACCGCGCTGGGGATCATTGTTTCCTACGCGGCTCTCGCCTTCATTATCATCGTGTTGAAGGCGGTGGGTGCCACAATCGGCTGGGGCATCCAGTTCCAGCAACCCTGGTTTCTCGGCGCGATGGCGGCGATCACCACGCTGTTCGCCGCAAGCCTGTGGGAGTGGCTGCCGATCCCGCTCCCCGGGCTTGCGGCACGAACCGCGACCATGGGCAGCGAAGCCAGTGCCAGAACCGCAGCGTTTCTGACCGGCGTCTTTGCGACGCTTCTTGCCACATCCTGCACCGCACCTTTTATCGGCGTCGCGGTCGGTTTCGCGCTCGCTCGCGCGCCACTGGTCATTCTGGGCATTTTCGCAGCCCTCGGGATCGGCATGGCGCTGCCCTACCTGCTGGTCGCGGCTTTCCCCGGCCTGGTGCGCTGGATGCCAAAGCCCGGGCGCTGGATGGTTGTGCTCCGCGTTCTTCTCGGTTTTGCCCTGCTGGGCACGGCGATCTGGCTGGTCTGGATCATCGAAGCGGTCGTCTCGCCCATGGCCGCACTGGTCATCGGCGCTACAATTCTCGTCATGCTTGCGCTGCTGTTCTGGCGTCATCGTCTCGGGAATAGCCAGGGCCGATTGCGCCGCATCGGAGCCTTCGCGGTGATTGCTGCCGTCGCCCTTGCCATTATCGAACCATCGATCACCCCGGCCAGCTTGGCACCCACCAAACAACGCGCCGACAACACGATCTGGCAGACATTCGACCAGGCCCGCATCGTCACGTTGATTGGCGAAAACAAGATTGTCTTCGTTGATGTCACCGCCGCATGGTGCCTGATCTGCAAGGTCAATGCGCTCACGGTGTTGGACCGTAACCCGGTGGCGCGACAATTGCGCGCGCCCGGCGTGGTCGCGATGCGCGCCGACTGGACCCGCCCCAGTGCGCCGATCACCGCCTATTTGCGCAGCTTCGGACGGTATGGAGTGCCGCTCGACGTGGTCTACGGCCCCGGCGCACCATCCGGCATCATGCTGCCGTCTCTGCTGACACCGGGCGTCGTCATGCAGGCTTTCCGGCGCGCGGCCGGACCACCACCCCGTACGGAGGCCGCACGATGAATTTCTACGACCGAAGGATTCTTCCCTATGTTCTGAATTTTGTGATGCGTCAGGAGGCGCTGGTACCGTTCCGCACGCGCGTCATCGGCGTGGCACAGGGGCGTGTGTTGGAATTCGGCGTCGGCTCCGGCCTCAATCTGCCGCTCTATGGTGCCGGCGTGACATCGGTCACCGGCGTCGATCCTTCGTCCGCCTTGTTGGGCATGGCGCAGGATCGTGTCACGAGCGCCATCGTGCCAGTCGAACTGATCGAGGCTTCGGCGGAGACTTTGCCGATCGACACTGCAAGCATTGATAGTGTCGTCACCACCTGGACGCTCTGCACCATCCCG
Source organism: Acidiphilium iwatense (assembly GCF_021556475.1). Taxonomy (GTDB): domain Bacteria; phylum Pseudomonadota; class Alphaproteobacteria; order Acetobacterales; family Acetobacteraceae; genus Acidiphilium; species Acidiphilium iwatense. The sequence continues at coordinate 34,373 of NZ_JAKGBZ010000036.1, forward strand.
AACGCGGTGCAGGCGCTGCGCGAGGCGCGGCGGGTGCTCAAGCCTGGCGGCACGCTTCTGTTCATCGAGCATGGCCGCGCGCCGGAACCCGGCATTGCGCGCTGGCAGGATCGGCTCGATCGCCCCTGGGGACTGATCGCCGGCGGCTGCCATATCAACCGCAAGATCGACGCGTTGATTATGGAGGCCGGGTTTCACATGGAGCGCCTGTCGCATGACCGGATGCCGGGTCCGCGGACGCATAATTATCTCTATGAAGGCAAGGCCCATCCCGTATGACCGACCGGAGCGAATATTCAGATTATCAGCCCCGGCGTGGTCACCGGATCGGGCGGCGGATCGCGATCGGCGGGGCGATTGGCCTCGGTGCGGCACTGACCGCCATCGCCATCGATCCCGGCATTATCGGGGTGACGGAACACAATACGCTCGAGACTCTGGCGCATCTGCTCGGCTGGAGCAGGCCGCATGGCCGGCTGGCAACCACCACCGACTCGGCGATCCCTCCCGGTGCGCCGATCGGCGGCCCGTTCGCCCTGACCAACCAGTTCGGCCAGGCGATGACACCGGCAAGTTTTCGCGGGCGCTGGATGCTGGTCTATTTTGGTTACTCGCGCTGCCCGGACGACTGCCCTCTGACACTCGAAAAAATGGCGATCATGATGAACGCGCTGGGGAAGCTCGCCAAACATGTTGCTCCCGTCTTTATCACCGTCGATCCCACCCATGATACGCCGGCGGTGCTTAGGACATATCTGCCCAAGTTCAGCAACAAGATCATCGGTCTCACCGGGCCGGTACCGGAGATCGCCAAGGTCGCCCGCGAATACGACGCCTATTTCAACACGACCGATCACGAAGCCTCCGGCCAGAGCCTGATCAGTCATTCAACCTTCATTTATTTGATGGCGCCGAACGGAAAGTTCGAGAATCTGTTCCCGGTGTCCATCACGGTACCGCAACTCGTCCACGTCATGAAAAAGGCGATCGCCCAATGACCCTGTCGCCATCCTCACGGCGTGGTTTTCTTACCCTCGCAGCTTCCGGCGCGGCGCTTGGCCTGCCGCGATCCGGCGCAGCCGCCATCCCGAACGCCCCACCGCTCTATATCACCACACCAAAGCCGTTGCCGACATTTAAATTCTCCGACGCATCCGGTCATCCCCTCACGCTCGCCGATTTCCACGGCAAACTTTTACTCCTCAACATCTGGGCGACTTGGTGCATCCCCTGCCGCAAGGAAATGCCCACCTTGGATCGGTTGCAAGCGAAGCTTGGCGGCCCGCATTTCGAAGTGGTGCCGGTCTCGATCGATTCCGGTGGACTGGAAGCGGTCAGGAAATTCTATGCCGAGATCAAGATCAAGCATCTCGGTATCTTTCTCGATCCAAGCGGCAACGCGATGCAGGTGCTCAACCTGGAAGGCGTTCCGACCAGTTTCCTGATCGACCCGAACGGCAGGCAGATCGGGCGGGAGACCGGCGCTGTGGTCTGGGATAGCCCGAACGTGGTCAAATTCATGGCCCATCAGATAGCCGGGCATTCCCATGAATAACCAAAGACGGAACACCAGGACTGCGTGTCGGCCAGAAGACGGGATTTGGTCTCGATTGCCCGCCTCGCGGCGTGAGTTGCTCGGACTGCCCTTCCTGGTGGCCGGCAGCGCGATCGTAGCGTCCGGCTCGGCATCCGCCGCGGTCCCCGCACATCCGCCACTCCAGCTTTTTGCACCAAAAACATTTCCGGCACTCAGGTTCCTGGATGAAGCCGGTCAGCACATCTCGCTGGCATCCTTTCACGGCAAGTTCGTGCTGCTCAGCATCTGGGCGACCTGGTATGTCCCCTGCCAAAAGGAGATGGCCACGCTGGATCGGCTGCAGGCCAAACTCGGCGGTCCGCACTTTCAGGTCGTTCCTGTGTCGATCGATTCCGGTGGCCTGGTGCCCGTCAAGGAATTCTACACCCGATTCAAGATCCAGCATCTTGGCATCTTTCTCGATCCGAGCGGCAGCGCGATGCAGATACTCAATCTTCAGACAATTCCTGTGGCGTTTCTGATCGACCCGGATGGCAAGGCGATCGGACTCAAGTCCGGCACCGCCGTCTGGGACAGCCCGCGCATGGTCAGATTCCTGACCCATGTGATCTCGTCGAAATCACCCACCTGAACCAAGGAGTTTTCAACCATGAATGCATGTTGCGATAACACCGGCACTACGCGCCGATCCGGCTGGCGGCGCTTCTTGACCGGACGGATTGCGATCGTCGTCGGCCTTGTTGTCATCGCCGGCGGTGGTCTTGCCGTTGGCGGCTGGGGCTGGCTGGTTGCCGCCGGTTTGGCGCCGATCATCCTGTCGCTGCTGCCCTGTCTTGTCATGTGCGGCCTCGGGCTCTGCATGATGGGCATGAACAAATCGAAATCGAACGCCGCACCAGCCATCGACGCAGCGATCCAGAATGGTGATGGCACAGTCCGCCGGGGTGACTCGATGCCGTCGTCCGCTGTCCCGTCGATCGCCCACCGTCAAAGTCAGAATGTCACTTGAAATCAGCTTCATTCAGTCAAATCAAAATGAAAGGAATACGCGCATGAGTATCCAACTTGGTCAGATCGCACCCGACTTCGAGCAGGTCAGCACGCACGGCACGATCAAATTCCACCAATGGCTCGGCGACTCCTGGGGTGTGCTGTTCAGCCACCCGAAGGATTATACACCGGTCTGCACCACCGAACTTGCCGAAGTCGCGCGGTTGAAGCCCGAATGGGACAAACGACACGCCAAGCCGATCGGGCTTTCGGTCGATCCTGCCGACAGCCATAAGGGCTGGGAAGACGACATCAAGGAAACCCAAGGTCAATCACTCAATTTTCCGCTTCTGGCCGATGCCGATCGCAAGGTCTCCCATCTCTACGGCATGATCCACCCGGAAGCCGACCCCACGGTCACGGTGCGCAGCGTGTTCATCATCGATCCCAACAAAAAGGTTCGGCTCATCATCACCTATCCGCCCAGCACCGGCCGAAACTTCGACGAAATCATCCGGGTCATCGACAGCCTGCAACTCACCGATGCGCACAAGGTGGCGACGCCGGTGAACTGGAATGATGGCGATGAGGTCATCATCCTCCCAAGCCTCTCCGACGATGACGCAAAGACCCGCTTCCCGGAGGGCTGGAGAACCCTGCGGCCCTATCTTCGCATGGTCGCCCAACCCAGACTACCGCATCGGCAGTGATCGCGCCGACATGACGCCAAACCGGCCCCACATATGCCTAATTTTTGTGGGGCCGTATAGCTCTTCACACAATCCATCGAGGATCCCCGATGGTAGGGACCCGGATCATAGCGATGAGTACAGTGACGAAGCGCATGATAGGTTGGATAGGCGGATTTATCTCGATTGCTTTGATGCTGTCCTTCCGGGACGCCGCTGCGGCGGAATTCGTAAAAAATGCCGCCGGGTTTCCGATCCATGCGCCGCGCCCGTGGGAGTGGTGGTTCCAGCCGGCGGCGAGCCCGATCCAGAAGGCCATCGACTGGATGATGCAGTTCGTGCTGTGGATCATGTTCGGCGTGGT
>NZ_JAKGBZ010000037.1 GCF_021556475.1 Acidiphilium iwatense
GTATCGGTTCAATCGCCGATATGACCTCGCCAGCATGATCCCGCGCCTCGGCTGGGCCGCCGCCCAGACTCCTCCAATGCCGTATCGCCTCCTAAAATTGGCTGAAGTTCATGGGTAAACAATATCGCTTATGAGTGGGCAGTTGGAATCGTCTATGTTACCGAAATTTTCCCGACCGAAATCCGCGCAAGCGGCTTTGGCTGGAGTGCAGGATTAGCGAGAATTGTGTCTATTGCGGCACCTGTTATGACTCAAGTGTTGGCCGGCGCTCTGGGAGTTGCCCATGCAATTCAGGTTTCTGCCGTAATTTGGCTTTCGCTCATTGTCGGATATCTAATTTCTCATGAAACGCGCGGCACTGAGTTGGCCGATAAGATCGGGAGTCTAGTCCATAAACAGTGATATTTGGAGTGACGTTTTGTAATTGTTATGCAAAGCGGGCCCGCCGACGTCGACGTGCCCGCGTCATAGAGATCAGAGATCGAGAGTGTAGCACGAGGATTTGAATGCTTGACATCATTTTTGTCTGATATAAGATATAAAAAATCAGTTTTCCAAAGGAGGATGCCATGCGCCTATCCATGTTCGCCTGGCTCGTCGGTCTCGTCCTCATCGTCCTGCTTTATACGGTTGGGCCGGCGATCGGCTTCAATCACGCCACGCCGCCGATCCTGGGGATGCCGCCACTTTATTTCTGGTTCGTGCTCGTCCCGCTGCTCAACCCGGTCATTCTCGGCGCGGTTTATCTGATCGACCGGGACGAGGGCCGCAAAGAGGGTGTTATCGGCGACGGGGAGGTCTGACCTCATGGCGTCGCTCTATGAGGTTCTCGGCTTTGTCGCGCTCAGCCTTTTGCTTATCACATGGCTCGGCATCCGCTCCGGCCGCCGGACATCCGCAACGCTGACCGGATGGATGGTCGACGATCGCTCGATGGGGCCGCTGTTGACCTGGTTTTTGCTTGGCACGGAGATCTATACGGCATTCACTTTTCTCGGCCTCGCGGGTTTCGCCTATGCCAAGGGCGCTGGTATATTCTACAATGTCGGGACAAACGATGTCGGATATGCGCTGGGGTTCTTCATCTTGCCCGCGATCGGGATGATCGGCCGCCGATTTGGTCATGTCACCCAGTCCGACTTCATTGCCGACCGCTATCAAAGCAAAGGCCTCGGGATCATCGTCGCTTTTTCCACCGCGATCATTTTGATTGCCTATATCGATCTCAACATCGTCGGCCTGGGTGCGATCCTTGCCGTCCTGACCAACCACCGCCTGAACCTACTGAGCGCGGACACCATCGGCTTTGCCGTGCTGACGCTCGCTGTGTTTTTCGGCGGAATTCGCGGCAACGCATGGCAATCGATGGTCAAGGACATCCTGATGTTCATCGCGATCGGCGCTTTGTTCTTCATGGTTCCATTCCGGTTTTTCGGTGGATTCGGCTCGATGTTCCACCGCATGGCGACAGAAATTCCAAAGCACATCACGATGCCGGGGCCGAGCGGCAAGCTTGGCCTTGGGTGGTTCGCCACTACGATCCTGCTAACCGGGTTCGGCCAGTGGATGTGGCCGCAATGGTTCAATGTCGCCTATACCGCCCGCGGCGGACGAACCTTGAAGCTGCAAGCGGTCTTCATGCCGCTCTACCAATTGGTCAAGATCGCGGTCATTACCGTCGGCTTCGCGGCCGTATTGATCTTCGCGGGCCATAAAGTCGCGGGCAACGACGTGGTGATGCTGATTGCGAAACAGATTTTTCCGGTGTGGTTTCTGGCGGTATTCGCGCTGGCGGCGGTGCTCTCCGCCATCGTGCCGGCAGGACCGATCATCATGATGTCCTGCACTCTGCTCGCTCACAATGTCTTTGCCAAGCTCAGGCCCGGCATATCGCCGCAAACCATATTTGGTCTTTCGCGTTGGCTCGTGTTTGCGGTCACTCTGGCAGCGTTGATCCTTGCGATTGTCGCCCATGCTCTGATCGTCGTCATCCTGCTCGTCGCCTATGATTTCATCGCCCAGTTGCTGCCGGGCATCGTGATCGGCGGCCTGTTCTGGCGGCGCGCCACCTTGGCGGGAACCGCCGCTGGACTCGCGGCGGGCTGGGGGCTTTCGCTCGCCTTTCTTCTCACCGGACATGGCCAGATATGGCACATGAATTCGGGATTTGTCGCTCTTGTGGCAAACATTATTGTATTTGTTCTCGTTAGTTTGGTGACGAAACCAGTTCCTGCCGAACAACTTGAGCCATTTTTTGCGGCCGCCAATCCATGGCGTCGACCATCGGCAATGCCTGTTGCAGCCGAATGAACGGTTTGGGTGACATGCGGTATGCATCTTATACCAACCGCCCTGGACAATGACCCATCACCCGTCATTGCGAGCCGGCGTCGGCCGGCTCGCAATGACAAATTCGCATCGGCATGTGTCACAGATTGAGGCCGCTGGTATTATATAAATTACATGAACAAGCGGCATTGGCTTACTGTTTTTCGCCTATCTCGGTGGGCGTGTTTGTAACGCGCATAATCACCGACTCTTCATTCTGCGATGGAGCGTGCTGCGTGAAATACCCAATTGTCGCGCCGCCTGGGACAGATTACCCTGGGCCTCCTCGATCGCGCGCGCTATCGCACTCTGTTTGACGTCCGCGAGCCGGACAGACCCGGTGGTAACGTTGGTAAAGTCAGTCGCCAAAATCAGCGAAATTTCCTCGACACTGACGTCTGGACTACCGCTCGCGAGCAATAATCCCTCGACCAGATTACGCAACTCGCGCACATTTCCCGGCCAGTGATAGGCGCGCAGCCGCGCCATAATGTCCGACCCGAACAGCCGCATCGCGACACCGTGCCGCTCCGCCACGGTGCGGTTGAAATGCGCGACCAACAAGTCGATATCTCCCGGTCGGCTGCGCAGCGGGGGCACGATGATGCTGGTCACGTTGATACGATAAAACAAGTCGCGACGGAAGCGACCCGCCGCGACCTCGTCACGCAAATCCCGGTTGGTCATCGCCACGAGCTGGACCGAAACACGCCGCGGCGTGGTATCGCCCAGCCGATAGATCACGCCTTCTTCCAAAGCCCGCAACAGGATCGGCTGCAGATCGAGCGGCAATTCGCCGATTTCATCAAGACAGAGCGTGCCGCCATCGGCGAGTTCGAAGCGTCCTGGCCGCCCATCAGCCGTCGCTCCGGTAAACGCACCTTTGACATGGCCGAACAATTCGGCGCCGACCAATTCTTTAGAAACCGCGCCACAGTTGAACACGACGAATGGGGCATTGAAATCGAACTCGCCATGCATTGCCCGTGCAAACAGTTCCTTGCCGACGCCGGTTTCCCCGTGGATCAGTACCGGGACCCGGTGTTTGGCCAATTGCCTGGCGCGTTTGACCGTCTCAAGTACCGGTTGGCTGACGCCGACGATGTGAGAAAACGCGCTGCGGGCGACATCGGCCTCCGATCCCGACGGTACGCCGCGCGCGGGCAGACGCGCTCGGTCCGGGGTAACGAGCATTGCGCCGATCGGTCTTCCATCGAGCATCACAGGATCAAAGCCATCGACCCGGAGCGATTCGGGGATGTGATCGAGCCACGCTTCCATCGGTCGATGCGGGTCAAAGCCGGGCATGCGCTGGCCCAGAGCCGCGGGCGTATCCATATGCCCGTTCATGTAAACGATGCGGCCGGCGCGATCGATAACGAGAATGCCGCCGGTCGCGGGCATCCGCTGCAGGCATGTCTCTAACAGGCGCACCCGTTCGAGGCTTGCGCGTTGCGCCAATGCTGTTTCGATCTGGCGCGCAGCCGCCACCGCAAGCGAGAGGTTGCTGCGTTGATAAGTCGATGGCGGGCCGGAAATATCGACGACGCCCAGGATCGCACCGGTGCCCGGTTCATGAATGGGTGCCGCAGCGCAGGTCCAGCTTTTGATCCCTTCGCAGAAATGCTCGGTGGCGTGAACCTGCGCGGGACGCCCGGTCGCGAGCGCGGTGCCGATCCCGTTGGTGCCGATGACATCCTCGCGCCAGTGGCCGCCACCCACCAGATGGATGCGTTCGCCCTCGGCGATGGTAGTGTTGTCACCAACCGTTTCCAGCACGACCCCGTCAGGGTCGGTGAGCAGCATCATGCAGCGGGAGTCGGCGATCATCTCGTTGAGGCGGAGAAAAATATCGGCCGCCGCTGCAAGCAGTTCGGTGTTCCGATGGCGCAAATGGCGCAAATTATCGCCAATCGCTGCGAGCGGCGCATGGCGGGACGCGGGATTGACGCCCTGCGCAAGGCTGCGTTGCCAGGACGAGACGACAAAGTTGCCGAGCGGCATTGTGGCTTCCGGCTCGCCGACCAGAAACCGTTCCCACGCCCGCATGGTATCCCGATCGGCTGACGCTGGTGCTTGTTGGCGCCACCCCCGATAGGGTTCAACCAGGAATTTCACGTTCGTCGATTCGAGTGGTTTCGAATAGGATCGCTTTACCATGATCCCTCCCGCAGCATGGCGATCGCGTCAGCAGGCCATGGCCGTGCCGATCATATAGATGTGATGCAGCGCACTTTCCACCGGAATCAGCTTCGGCCAAGTTTTTCAGCACCACCGCCGAGAGCCGGGCCGGCTGTGGGATCGACATAATCCGGCCGGTCGGCGATCAGCGTATGGGTGGTCAAAATCAACGACGCGACCGACACCGCATTGCGCAAGGCGCTCACGCTCACCTTGACCGGATCGATGATCCCGGCTTCATCCATCACCACCATCGCACCCGACCGCGCATCCAGCCCGGTGCCCGACGGAGCCGCGGAAACCTGCGCCACCATCGCCTCGGCGTCAAACCCGCTATTGGTCGCGATCGCGGCAAGCGGCGCGATCAGCGCGTCGCGCAGCAGAAGTGCCCCAACCCGTGCGCCATTGAGCAGCCGATCCGCGCTTTCTTCGAGCTCCGGCGCAATCTGCGCCAGCGCGGTGCCACCGCCCGGCACCACGCCTTCGGCGATCGCGGCACGTGCCGCGGCCAGTGCATCCTCGATCAATTGAGCGTGGCGCTTCTGCGCCACTGGCGTCGCCCCGCCAGCCAGTATCGTCGCGGTGCCGCCCGACAATTTCGCCAGTCTTTGTTCGAGCTTGTCGCGGTCGATATCGTTGGGCGCAAGATCGAGTTGGCGCCGCACCTGTTCGCGCCGCGCCGCGATCGCCGCGACATCGCCGTCACCACCGGAAATCAACGTCATGTTGGCGCCGATCCGCACCTGCCGCGCGCTACCCAGATCGGCACGCGCCGCCGCCTCGATCCGCCCACCAAGATCGCGCGCGATCACCCGCCCGCCGGTGATGATCGCGATGTCTTCCAGCATCGCCTTGCGCCAATGCCCGTATTCTGGAGGATGGATTGCCGCCACTGGCAGACCGCCCTCACGCCCGGCGAGCAACGCGGCCACAGCCGCCGGAGCGACCTCCTCGGCGATCACCAGCAATGGCTGATTGCTCGCCCCCACCAGTGCTCTGATCTGGCCAATCTCCGCCGCCGTCGTGATCTTCAGATCGGTCATCAGGATCAGCGGATCGTCCAGCACCACCTGCATCCGCTCCACATCGGTTACCATGTGATGGGAAATATAACCCCGATCGAAACTCATGCCGTCGGTCACGTCGAGCAGCGTCTCCACCGTGGCGCTGTTCTCCACCGTCACCATGCCCTGCGGCCCGGCCCGCTCGATCGCCTCGGCGACCAGCGCCCCGGTCGCGGCATCGTTGGCGGCGATGCTCGCGACTGCACGAATTTCGGCGGCGTCGCGTAGCGGCCGCGCACGGGCCCGCAATAAGGTGATTACCGCCTCGGCCGCCGCCTCCATGCCAGCCACGAGTTCGACCGGGCTGTCCCCGGCCGCCATCCGCGCCAGCCCCTTCTGCACCAGCGCATCGGCCAGCACCGTCGCGGTCGTGGTGCCATCGCCGGCGGTCAGGTTGGTCTGCATCGACACCTCGCGCAAAATTTGCGCACCCATATTCTCGAACCGACAGGCCAGTTCGATCTCGGCTGCGATCGATACCCCATCGCGCGAGACCATTGGCGTGCCGATCGGCCGATCGATGATCGCGTTCATGCCACGTGGCCCCAGCGTGCCGCGCACCGCGCGGGCAAGCTGCGCCACGCCCCGGCCAAGGGCCGCGCGCGCAGCTTCGTCATGAAGCATCATCTTGGGCATGCTGTTTCCCGATTCTCGTTCGTCAAGGTTTCTGGTTCAAAGATTTCGTGATAGCGGAGCCGCGCACCGCCCTCCGGGCAGAGCGCGGTCTCACTGGATCACCGGTCGGCGTATTTTATATATTCCATCGCCTCGTCCATATCGCCGAACAGCACCACTGTATTGTCATCGACCATCACCATCCGCCCGTAATGGGTCGATGTCGAAATCTCGAACAGATGCGGCGTCATCGTCCGTCCGAGGGATTCCGAAATTTCATCCATCTTGAAGGTGATCTTGCCCTCGCCGTCGATGCGGATCAGCGCCGGCTGATAGGTAACCGTGATGCCTTCCTTCGTGGCCATCACGTCGGCGATCGCGCGCGCCTCGACGCTGTCGTTCATCGTAACACCGCACTGGTGAGAAATCGTGTCCTCGAAGCGGACATCCTTCATCGACTTGAAAATGGTAGCGGGATGAGCCTGTGTCATGGGTGTTTCCTTTTGTTGCCTTGATCGGGATCCGGCGGTTTTGCGGTCACTGGTCCAGCGTGGCGCGCACGTCGAAGCCGATTTCGGCGGCGATCGCGCGAGCGCGGTTCTTCGCGAGGTCGAGGACATCGGTGAACTGCGCCGCTTTCACCCGTGGTTGCGACCAGATCGGCTGCAACTGATGCGCCGCCAACAGAGCAAGCGCGCCATGCTTGTTCATCCAGGAGATCAGCAGTTTCCGGTTGTGCTCGCCATGAGTTTCGTCAAGCACCAGCAGGTGGAACAGTTCGACCGCATTGGCGAGGTTGCGTTCATAATCACCCTCGGCCGCGGAAACCACCGCCGGCGTCATGAAATCGTTCTGGGCCGCGGCCATCTGCATGATGAAGCCGCTGCGGAACAACTCACCCACCAACGGCTCGAACACGATGTTGGTGACGAAATATTGTTCGAGGAAATCGCTCGTCCCCATGACCGTCTCGATCGCCTGGCGCGTGCCCTGCCAGACCGGATCTTCCAGCCAATGCTGTTTGCCGGCCTCCTGGTCGAACCCTTCGATATCGAGTGCCAATTCCCCGAGGTAGAGTGTCAGATCCTGGGAAAACCGCAGCTTATAGGAGGAATTGGTCAGGATCGCATTGTTGATCATCTGGGTATAGCCATAGCGCTGCGCCTGCATGGTCGCGGTGCCCAGGCCGAATTCGGCATGTTTGTAGGCGCCAAGATGATCAGTCAGAACCTTCACCCATGCCCGATCGAACCGGCCCGGCGCGCCGGACCGGCGGCCATTCTCGATCACGTTGCTGATCATGCCGACAATGGTTGACTGGCGCTGGTAATGGGTGCGTTCCCACTCCTGGTCAATCGCGCGGAACTGATGCCAGTTGGACGATTTCAGCGCGGTCCAGGTTTTGTCGTAGGTCGGCGTGCCGTCGGCAAAATTGATGATCCAATCCTGCAGCAGATACCGCTCCGGATCGGGCTGGACATCGACCGTCATGTCCTCGTAGTGGCTCGCCTTGCGGCCTTTGGGTTCGAAATAGTTATACTTGCGGCTGTCGGACCCGGCGAATTTCGCGGACCCGGCGGCGCCTGACTTCTGAATAGTCTGTGTTTCCGTCACGCTCATCTTATCTCTCCCGATTTATGGTTCAGTGGGTTGGGCGGCTCGGTTCCGCGCGGCGATTACCGTACCGCGGTGGTGAACTTGTCGAAGTAGATGTGCTCGGGTTCGACCCCGGCCATCTGCAGCACCGGCAACACCGCATCGATCATCGGCGGTGGGCCGCAGGAATAGGCGTCTATTTCGCCTTCGAAACCTTCGCTGCGCAGGTGCTGGGCCAGAACCTCGTGGATGAACCCGGTTGCGCCGGTCCAACCATCGCCGTCTTCGGCGTTCGACAAAGCCGGGATGAATTTGAAATCCGGCAACGCCGCTTCCAGCTTTGCAAAATCATCGAGCAGGAACAGATCAGCTTGAGTGCGCGCGCCATAGAAAAACCGCACGGGGCGGCGCTCGCCGCTTTCCACGTGATCCTGCAAGATCGACTTCAACGGCGACATACCAGACCCGCCGCCGATCAGCAGCATCGGGCCAGGCCGCTCCTCGCGCCGAAAACAGGTTCCGTAGGGTCCTTTGGCGGTGAGTTTGTCGCCCGGCTTCAGTGCGTCATCAAGAGCTGCTGAAAAGGCACCCAGCGGATATTTTTTGATGATGAACGAGAGTTTGTTTGGTTCGCTCGGCGGATTGGCCATTGAAAACGACCGCGTAACCACCCCGTCCGGGAGCGTAATATCGACATATTGCCCCGCCCAGAACCGCAACGGCTGGCCGAGCTCGATTTCCAGCAGCCGAATGTCGTGAGTGAGCTTCTCGATCCGCGTCAGCCTCGCCTCATAGGATTTCACCGGAATTGACCGGCGCATCAAGTCCTCGTCGTAATTCAGCAGCTCGATCTCAAGGTCACTGTAGGCGTGGGTCTTGCACAGAAGGATGTGCCCGGAATCGCGCTCGTAATCCGGCAAGGCAAAGGTCGAATATTTCAGCAGTTCGATATCGCCATTGACCAAAAGAGATTTGCAACTGCTGCACTGGCCTTCCTTGCAGCCATGCATCACCGAAATGCCCTGGCGGAACGCCGCGTCGAGCACGGTCTCGCCTTCCTCGACCTCCATTTCGATGCCGACCGGCTCGAACCGGACCTTGTGCGTCGCGATATCCGACATTACGTTTCCCGTTGGTGTTATTCAGGCGAAGCCAGAGAAAAATCCGGACGCCGTGTGAGCGACGTCCGGAGGAGCGGAGCTGAAAATCAGTTCAGGGCATTGATCACGAAGCCCTTGCGGTATTCCGCAGCGGCTTTTTCCTTCTCCTCCACGGAAAGCTTGCGGAAATTCATGAGCGGGCTGCCCAGCGTGTGACCACGCACATCATCGAGCGTCCACATCTTGCTGTCGTCAAAATGCAGATGCGGTTGCGGGACGAGGGTTTTGCCGTCGTTGCGCACGAAGCCGAGATCGGTGATCGCATCGGCAAGATCCCAACCATCGTAGCACGACTCCCACTCGCGCCGGCCGCTGAAGCGACCCATCGCCGGCGTCGGCCGCCCTTCATATTCGGCGGCGAACGCAACCTTGTGGGTCCAGCGGCAAGTTTCCGAACAATAGGTGTAAGTCTTGCCGTCAACCTCATCGTAGCAGAAGTCTTCACGAATCAGGCACGGCACCATGCAGCTCCAGCAACGGTGCGGATAGACATATCCCGTATCGGTATTGAACAGGATGTTGGTCTCGCCCTTGTGGCTCAGTTTGGCATACCATTTCCAATATTCACCGAACTTGGTATACCAGCCGGGATATTTGTGCTCGAACCACTCAAAATCGCGGTCGGTCTGCGCTTCGATGCGCCAGAAATTCACCGGCCAACCGACCGAGAAGAATTGGGCAGTGTAGTGGACGTAGTGGTTCTTGACGATTCGGTCCCACGCCGCCGCGACATCGTCGTGATGGATCTTGATGCCGTATTTTTCGAGCGGCAACATGTAGGTCCGGTAATAGTCCTCGTAGATCCAGCGATGCCACAGCTCGGCATAGCTTTCCTTGTTCCTGTCACGATTGGTCGTACCGTATTCGACGAAAGTGCCGATCGCGGCATCGACGATCGCGTGGTTCTGCCAGAACGCATATTTCAGATCACGTTCGAGCAGCAGATGATTATCCGGGTCGTTGATCAAGGACATCAGCAATGAATGGCCGTTGCCGATATGCCGGCTTTCGTCGGACTGAACCGACAGGAACACCGTCGGCAGCGCATAGTCACCATTGCGTGCCGCCTCTGACGGCATCGCGACAAACAAAGTGTTCGTGAACGCGGTTTCCGCTACCACGGTAAGATAGATATTCGCCGAGGTGATCGCGTCACCGGTCACAAAGCCTTCCGCGAATTGCCGGCCGATGGTCGAGGCATAGCATTTGCCGAACGCGGCTTCGGTGATGTCGAACCCTGCCGGATCGATGTAGTTCTCCATATACCACTTCTTCAGGTTCATCTGAATCGTGGAATGACGGAATTCGTCGACCATCTGCATCGCAAAGCCGGTACGCAGTTCTTCTCCCGGCGCCAGGCGTCCCACCATCGCCATCGACCGCGCGGCGGAAATTTCTGGGAACGGAATGATCGCCAAGAACAGCTTCATCCACTCGACCCAGCGCGGTTCGACATTGCGGAACATGTCGCCGCGCAACGCCGCGTCGAGCGCGCCATAGACGCGATTGTCCTTTTCCTCCTGCATCGGGAAATACGACCGTAAAACCTGCTTCATCGGGTCGCGCGGAGTTTTCTTGATCTTATAGTCGGTGGGAAAGGTCATCGCTTCCTGCACGTAACTCGGCGTCCAGCCGAGATCGGCGACGCGACGCGTGGCCTCGTTGATACTCATACCGCGCTGGGCGGTAATCTTGTTGAGCGTTAAACTGTCAGGCATCTTGGATTCTCCCGATATCATTGCAAAACTGTCGCCGTGTCGGCAATGCGAAACGCGAAGTCACGGCAATTGCCATTGGCGCAGAGAATTTTAAGCATAAATCGTGCCATTGAATTAATCACGCTGAATGGCAGGAGATTTGCGATACTCCGCGTCGCGATCAACGATTGCACTATCGCAGAATGCGCCGATCGTGCATCGCGCATGTCGCAGGATGCGACAGATGCGATCTCGACCAGCAAGAAATGGTCTTGCCATATCACGACATCGCACCATCGTCGGGCGGCTCGGTGAAGCTCTTGCCTTCGGCGATCCAGCGCGCGGCCAGAACAAGAACGCCCATCGCAAAATCCTTGCCGTGGGCCGCGATCATTTCATCGGCTATAGCGCCCACGCGCACAAAGAATGCGTCCTTGGACGTCTGTTCGTCTTTCATGAGCGTATTCCTGTTCGAAACAGAATATCTGGCAGAGCGACAACACCGGCTTCGTTATCGTCGGTGGCAAAGACCAGGGACTCACCATCGGGCGCATAAGCGAGATGGCGGATCGCGGCGCCCTCCGCACGAACCTTCATGCGACCAGGAATTTGCGGTTGGCACAGAAAAATCGTGCCCAGTGCATCGCCATAAGCGATGATCGGGCGGCGCGGATTGCACGCCAAGGCCGTGACGCCGGCCGATTGTGCAACACAGACTATAGGCTTGTCGCCATTGCCTTGGGGCCAGCATAAAATGGTGCCGTCGATCGCCGCGATCAGTGTGCCTTCGGCACTGAAGCCGATCGCGGCCGGTGTGCATGGCTGCGCCATCCGGCGCGGCAACGCGGCGGTGTCGATGCACGATATCTCGATTGCATTCCCGGTGGCCCGATGAGCGAGCATGGTACCATCGGGACTCCAGGCAAACCGCCCTGCCGCTTCGGCTGAACCAATTGATCGGACCCGGCGAACACCAGCTATGGCGAGCATGACGCCCTCGCCATGGCCGATAGCGAGGTTCAGGCCAGGGGGATCATAGGCCAGCGCTCTGACTGAAGTTGGCATCGCGATGCGGCGGGCGTCCGGCCCGAACATATCCACTTGACGGCCTGCCACCATGGCGCAACGGCCGCCGCGACCGGCCCCGACATGGGTAATTGTTTTGCGAGGATGGTCGGCGATGGTCTTGATCTCGCCATTGGCGATGTGCAGAAATCGTCCGTCCGCACCGCCGGAGACGATCCCGCCCGAAGGCAGGCTGGCCAACGACAATACCGCATCCCGATGGGCGGCGATGATGGTGGGCGGTGGCGGTGGCGCCTCGCCGGCCCTGATTTCGACTCCACCGCCTGGCCGATGCGCCAGGGTTGGTGCGCCGGGCCATCGCGCGTGCAGCATGACAATCGCACCATCGGCCAGCCCCAGGCACGCGACCGAACCATCCCAGGCCAGGGTATTGATCGGGGAAGTGAACACGAAGCTCGCACCTAGAAGATCGAGCAAAGACGGCGGCTGAACCCTGGTACGCTTTAAGGCATGCTCTACGGCATTCCGGGGGCTCACAGTTATCGCCTCCGTATGTCGGTGCCGTGCGGCCGCGGCGCTTGGCCCTGCCGCATGAAATCCGCAAGTCCCGGTTCCGGCGGCAAGGCGGCGGATGTGGTGCCGTAGCGGGCAGCAAGCAGCCCACGGCAAAGCGCTCCGTTGAACTCCGCGTTCAGCCCGACTCGGCGGATGTGGCGGAGATAGACATGCAGCGTCTCCGGCATGATCGGCTCGCCGGCGCGGGTGACAAAGGCGCTTGGCAAGCCGTGCGTTAGAGGACGACGTACGAGATAGCGCATACGCAAGACGATACCCTCGTCATCAAAAGCGAGGCGTTCGAGCCCGGACACATCGAGGTCAAGAATTGCAACGGGATCATGTCCAAGCGACAACATGTGGCGTAGCAAGGCTTCCTGTCGCCGTTCGAAGGATTTCAGGCCAAAGTGAAGGCGGATGCTGGCCAGATCGTCGCTTGCCTCGGTGGGAAACGCCTCGGCGAAATCCTTGCCTTGTGCGATCCCATCGTTGATTTCAGCGATGAACATATGCTCGTCGAGCCGGATACTCGCACGTGTTACCCAGGGCAGCGACAAGACGGCATCGCGCATATCGGCCGCCATGAGATAGGAGAAATTCGCCGCACACCAATAGGTCGGCAGACGGAAATCCACGTTCACGCCATCGTCGTCCGTAATATCGATCGCGATGACGAAGCCGAGTTCGACCACGCTCTCGTCGAGTTCCGGATCGGTCACCTGATCGAGAGCGGCGCGCACCGCATCGATGCGCACCTGTCCTCGATCGGTCACGCGACCTTCGCCTCCATACGGCTAAGCTTCGTTTTCTGGGCCGCGATATCCACCCCGTAGAGGCGCGCCGCGTTTTCACCGAGGATTTTTTTCTTGGCGGTGAGCGTCAGTTCCTTACCGGTCTCCTTCATCACCTCGTCCGGCAGTTCGAACGCCATGAACTTTTCCACCAGCCATTGCGGCGTCCAGATACCGTAATCCGAGCCGAACAGGATACGGTCCTCACCCAACCAGAACAGCAGCTCGGAAATTACCTTCGCGAAGTATCCTGGCCGCGAGTGGATGAACGGCAACACAACCGCGAGACCACCATAGACGTTCGCTTCCTGGACCGCGATCCAGCAGAAATCATCGAGGCGCGGCAGGCCACAATGCTCGACGATGAAGTTCAGATTCGGGAAATCCGTTGCACAATGGTCGATGTCGGCGACATCGAAAGCGTCGCGGTCGAGCGGGATGATCGTCGGCCCTTTGTGGACGTGGATGTTCTTGATCCCGAGCTTCTCGCAGCGTTCCAGATATTTATACGCTGCTGGCTCGGAAAGCTTATAGCCCCGGCTGTCGCCTTTCCATTCGGCGGTATACAGTTTCACGCCTTTGATCTTGTGAACCTCGGCCATCGCATCCAGCGCATCGAGCCCGCCTTCGCCATCGCGCGGGTCGAATGCGCCGTTGAGAATGAACCGGTCGGGGTAGCGCGTCTTCAGAATGGCGTTCTGCTCCAGCGTGTTGAAGCCGTTCTTGTAGAAATCCTTGAGATAGGTCGGCTGGAAGATCGCCATATCATCCGGCCCGTCGATGAATAAATCCCGCACCATCTGCTCGGCGCCGTATTTGGCGAATTTCTCTGGCGCCCATAGCTGTTCGGCCGGCGAAAGCGAGGCGTGATAGCCATAGAAACAGTCGATGAACTGTTTACCGTGGATGTTCCTGATGTTCTCCGGGCTCGCATCCCACAGATGCACATGCCCGTCGATGATGAAGATTTCCGATCCGTCTTTCGCCTTATACATTTTTGTTCCGCTTCCTCAGTTGTGGTTGATCACAATGTTACGGGATCAGCACGGCACGGCCACGAACGCGGCCGTTGTGGAGATCGTGTAGTGCGGTATTTGCATCTTCGAGCTTGTATTCGCGGGTCGCCAGCGTGACTTTTCCCTGGTCCGCCAATGCCATCAGCTCAATCAACTCGGCATAGGTGCCGACCAGATTGCCGACGATGGTTTTCTCCGTAGTGATCATATCGATCGTAGGAATATCGATCTTTCCGCCATAACCAACGATGTAATAGAAACCAGCGTTGCGCGTCATCGCCAATCCCTTGGCGATCGCATCGCCCTCGCCGACAAAATCGATCACCGCCTCCGCGCCCTTACCTTTGGTGATCCGTAAGACCTCGTCGACCTCCGACCCATCGGCCTTCACCGCGAAATCGGCGCCGCATTCCTGCGCGAGTTTCAGCGCCATATCGGCGCGGTCGACAATAATGATTTGTGCGGCGCACAAGGCGCGCAGCACCTGGATGCCGATATGGCCGAGGCCGCCCGCCCCGATGACCACGGCATATTCGCCAGGCAGCAGGTGCCGTGATGCCTTCTTGGCCGCGCGATAGGCGGTCAATCCTGCGTCGGTATGCGGGGCGACATCCTTGGGGGCCAGAGTTGTCGGCAGCTTGATGATCGAGCGCGCGCCGGTACGCAGATACTGCGCGTAGCCGCCATTAGCATTGATGCCCGGAAATTCACTCTCCTCGGCGTGCATATCCTCGCCGCGCCGGCACGCGAGGCAATGACCCGAGGTGATCAGCGGATGGCAGATCACCGGGTCGCCAACCTTCAGATGCGTCACGCCGGACCCGATCTCCTCGATCCAGCCAGCGTTTTCGTGGCCCATGATATGCGGCAGCGCCACCTCGACCTTGGAACGCCAGATCCCCTCGATGATGTGCAGATCGGTCCGGCACACCCCGGCGCCACCGATGCGCACGATCACATCATTGGTGCCCTTGATCGCAGGGTCCGCCACATCCTCATAGGTCACGAAGACCGGCTTCTCCAATCTCTCGTCGTATTCGTGCAGCACGGCTGCCTTCATGGCGCGGTTTCCTTGTTTCTTGGTCTGAGTCCTATCCATGCATCGGCCATGCCAAAGCCGCAGCAGACTGGAATCCGTGGGCGACGAGCGGCAAGCTGTTCCGTTTCGCAACAACTATGAAAAAGACTTGTTCCGTCGCGCGCCAATGGCGTGTATCCACAAATATTGTGCGTAGCAGACACACCCGGCACAGATCGGGGCGCCGCGCCAAAGCACGTAAGAAGATTGCTCGCACACGCAGTCGGAGGAAACATGCTGCCCCAACGCGAGACCGTTGCGCGCCTGAGCCAAGCGCGTGCCTTGATGGAACGAGACCGCGCTATCCCGCCGGGCCTGGTGCCCGCAGCTATCGCCGAAAGCTGGCGACGCTGCATCGCGGTCGGGCTCGATCCACGCCACCCTCCGAAAATCGCTCGGCTTTCGGCGACAGCTCTCAATCGTTCTCGCGCTGCACATGAAACAGTGTACCACCTTGCCCGCGCCGAGATGCAGGCGCTGCACCGGCAACTCGGTGCCCACAGCTTCGTCCTCGCCTTCGCCGCGCCTGATGGTGTGCTACTCGATACGCTAATGGTCCCCTCATGCCGGGCCGACATCGAGGCGTTCGGGATCATCCCCGGCACGCTGTGGCACGAGGACAAGCAGGGCACCAACGCGCTGGGTACTGCGATGACAAATAGTCAGCGTATCGCAGTGCGTGGTGCCGAACATTTCTTTGCCGATCATAATCGGCTGAGCTGTATTGCCGCGCCCATTTTCGGCCCCGATCACACGCTCGCGGGCGTGCTCGATGCGTCCTGCACTGCCGCGGCCTATGCGCCGCACGCGCGCGCGATGGTCGCACTCGCCGCTGCCCAGATCGAGGCCCACCTGTTCCGCATCACTCATGCCGGGCAACGGGTACTGACGCTGCATGGCCGTACGGAATTTCTCGATACCGCCTATGCCGCCCTGCTGGCGATCGATGAGGGAGATCGGGTGATCGCCGCCAACGACCAGGCGCGGTTCATGCTGGCTGGCCTGCCTGAACCGACGGGTGCCCCGCTGTCTGCTCTGTTCGAACCGGGGAGCGCCACGGCGTCCCGCGGACTGATCATCATGCTGACCGACCGGACCGGCCGGGTGTTCCGTGCAAAGTCGGATGGGACGCGGCTCGGTGGCACGCGGGCGCGGGGCGTGGCATCAACGCGGCCGGCCCCGCACCAACGCGCCCCAGGTGAGCCCGTCGCGGACGATCCAACCACCCGTGCCGCGCTCGATATGGCCGGGCGCGCAGCACTTCGCGGCATGCCAGTGCTGATCCGTGGCGAGACCGGCACAGGTAAGGAGGTCGCGGCGCGTTACGCCCATCACGCCTCGGGCCGGAGCGGAAAGTTCGTCGCCATGAACTGCGGCGCGATCCCGCCCGATCTGCTCGCCGCAGAATTATTCGGCCACGCCGAGGGTGCGTTTACCGGCGCCCGACGGGGCGGCGCGCAAGGTCTAGCTGCGGAGGCCGATGGCGGCACGCTGTTTCTCGACGAGATCGCCGATCTGCCGCCCGGCGTGCAAGTCGCGCTCCTGCGGTTTCTCGACGATTTCTCGGTGCGGCCGCTGGGTGGCGGTGCGCCGCGCGTGGTCGATGCACTGCTGCTTGCCGCGACCAATGCCAATCTCGCTGGGGCAGTCGCCGAAGGACGGTTCCGCGCCGATCTCTATTACCGGCTTGCGATCGTCGAAATTCTGCTCCCGCCGCTGCGCGAGCGAACAGATTTCGCCGCCCTGGCGCGCACGCTGCTCGCTGCCCTGGACCCGGCGTTGCATCTGTCCGATGCGGCGATCACCTGCCTCGCCCGGCACAGCTGGCCCGGCAATATCCGCGAGTTGCGCAACATGTTGTCGCGCCTCGCCCTTACCGGGCCGGACCACATCGACGAAGACGCGGTCGCGGCCCTGCTGGTGCAGACCTCGAGCGAGCCGGTCATGGAGCATTCGGCGCTGCGTGACCTTCAGACGCGACAGATCACGGACGCGGTGCGCGTGGCGGGCGGGAATGTCAGTGCCGCCGCGCGGCGTCTCGGCGTGTCCCGCAACACAATCTATCGCGCACTCGACCGAAATCCTGGGTCGGCGATGCGTCGCTGAACGTCGGCCGAAATCGGCTGAGCGTTCGATTATGGAAATCCCGTCTGAATCCCAACGTATGGCCCGCCCCGTCTGCAAGTAGTTTTTTGTCAGATGAACCGTGTAGTCTGCGTCAACGTATCCGGCCTCGGAGTAAGCTCCCGGCCACGATGGAGATCCGCGCGCTCTGGTTCTCATAACTTCGACGGCGTCAAGTCCGCCATTGGGTCTAGCAGATTTCCAGAATACCGATCGACTGTCAGGCCATCTTTCTTCCACCACCCGCAAACATCATGGACCGGTTAGCCGATCATCATATCAGCACCGGTCGATTTCGGTCACGCCGTCACACCAACGGCTTTCGCGTCAAATTTGTCGCCGTGGCGTAGGACGGCCCACGCAATCCGCGCCAGCTTGTTGGCCAATGCGACGACCGCGGCGTTCTTGTGCACCCTGGCCATCAACCCCCGCAGCCAGCCGCCCAGTGGTGTAGCACTGGTCAGCAGACCTGGCAGGGCGGAGCGCGCGCCATGGATCAACTGCTTGCGCAGATATCTGTTGCCGCGCTTGCTGATCCCGGCAAGCCGGGGCCGCCCGCCCGTCGTGATCTGACGCGGTACCAACCCCAGCCAGGCCGCGAGATCCCGACCCCGCGAAAACGTCTCGCCCTTGCCGATCGCAGCGATCAGTGCGGTGGCGTTGATCGGGGCCGATACCGGGGATCGAAAGCAGCCTGCAGGCCGCCTCGTCGTCGCGGGCACGGGCAACAAATTCGTCGTCGAAAGCACCGATCCGGTGATCCAGTTCGCGCCATTCGTCCCGCATGTCCCCGATGAGAGCCTGCATTCGTGGGGTCAACGCGATGCTATCCTCGTCGTTCTGATCGAACCGTGCCACCAGGTAATGCTCGAGCTTGCGCCGTCCCTTCGGCACGGTAATCCCCCGTTCGAGAAGGATCGCACGCAGCTGGTTGATCAGCGCCGTCCGTTCACCGACCAATCGGTCCCGCGCCCGATGCAACGTCTGTAGGTCGAGCTGCTCCTCGCTTTTGAGTTCCACAAAGCGCATCGTCGGTCGGGTCGCCGCTTCCGCGATCGCCTCGGCATCCCGATCATCGTTCTTCTGCGCCTTCACATACGGGCGCACATATTCCGGCGACATCAGCCGGACCGTGTGACCCTGAGCCGCCAACAGCCGCCCGAGATAATGGGCGCCACAGCACGCCTCCATGGCGATCACACACGCCGGGATCTTCGCCGTGAATACCGTCACGCTGTCCGGCCGCATCCGGCGCCGCTTCACCACGGCGCCGCTCGCATCCAACCCCGCGAGGCTGCAGCTGTTCTTGCCCAGATCGATCCCCAATACCGCAAGCTCTTTCGCCATGGCACATTCCTTTCCTTCCGGTGGCCCCCGCAGACTACGCCGCGGGGAAAGGGGCGGGCCATTCCATAACTTCGATCCCAGCGCCTTCCACTTGTAGAACGTCGCCTCGCTCACGCCGTGCTTGCGGCACACGTCTGCCGTCTTCGCCCCCGCCTCCTGCTCGCGCAGGATCCCAATGATCTGCTCCTCGGTAAAACGCGATCCCTTCATCTCCGCCTCCTGCTCAGGCGGACTCTACCTAAAATCGGAGGAGTTTCAGGGGCTCAGGTCAACCCCGCCATCGGGGTGCCAGAGGATCACAGTCGATAGACATTCGAGCACCCCGCCCATCCTCAGATTTGGATTTCGAGTGAGTTATAATGAAAGTGGTTGCGGGGAACCGCAGCCATCATGACTTGCGCGGACTTCAGGGACTCGCGCGGGAGATCAAACTGGTCGCCGGCGAAGAATTTCAGCAGGACTTGCTTTTCCGGGCGGCAGCTTGATCCGTGGATGTTGAAGTGCCGACGCAAACCGAGGATGCAATCTCGGTTTGATTGCAAGTTTTTTCGCATTGACCCTAAATTGTAGGATGATTTTTCGTACTCGTATCGCCGGGTGTCTCGCCACGCTTCGAGCCGGACTGATTGACCGTCTCTGACAAGCCCACCGCTTTCTTCTTCCGGCTCCGGAAACCCCTATCGGTCGTGATGAACCGCTCGACGATCAAGGGCACGAGTTTCTCGACCAGTGGGGCATCCGCCAAACTGTCCTGGGCGGCGATCGCGGCGGCATAGTCGCGCAGCAGATTATCCTGCGCGGCGGTGAAGGTAATGGTCCGTTTTACCGGCCGGTCGTCTGGCAGTGCACCGATACGAAGTTTTGCCATTCTTTTGCTCCCTTCCCTCTCACGACCCTGTGTAGGGTCGGAATACGATGTCGCGGTTGACCATCACGTCGAACGGGAATCCCGGACGAACGGTGAGGGTCGGCTGCACGCCAAGGTCATGCGAGACGATCTGCTGGCCCGCCTGGTTGGTCGCCTGGTCGCCACTCTGACCGAGCGAGATGATCAGATTGCCGGAACTGTTGCCACCAACGACGTTGTTGGTCGCGAGCGCGCTGGAGACGCCGAGCAAGGATGACAGCACGACGCCGCGCAGCAGCTTCCAGAAATGATAATCCACGCCGTCCTTGAGCCCCGCATATCCCTGGGTGTCGGCTGCGGGCAGATTGTCGAGCACGATCGAACTGCCATCCGGCATGATGAGGCGCGTCCAGATCAGCAGCACGCGCGATTGGCCGTAGGCGACGACGCTGTCATATTTGCCGATCAGCTTGGCGCCTTGGGGGACCAGCAGATAGCGGCCGGTGACGCTGTCGTAGACGTCCTGGGTTACCTGGGCAATCACCGGGCCGGGCAGATCGGAATTCAGGCCGGTGATCAGCGCGGCCGGAATGACGCTCCCGGCCATCAGCTCGTAGGGACTGATGGGTTTTTGCAGGCGGTCCGGCGAATAGACCGAGCGATCGACCGGGCTGTTCAGGAAGGCTTGTTTTTCTCCCTGCCCAGAATGGGTTTGTCTCGCGGCCAGTGTTGCACGCCGAGGATAGAATTGATCCGCTGGTCCACCGGGGGATGGATTTGCCGGTGCGCTGTTCGATACTGCTCCAGTCGAAGCGTCCTCACCGCCGGGGTTCGTGGTCATGGTGAAGAACACTCCGGCAAGGGCAGCCTGGTCATGGAGCCGGGCGGCTGCCTGTTCTGATGGATTGGTCGGCGCCGGCGCAAGATCGGGCGGTGAGGCCTGACCCAGCATTGGCGATCCGAGATCGCCCTGCAGCGGCGGTCCCAGTTGGGGAACCTTTGCAGGAGTGGGTGTCGACGTTGGCTTCGGCTTGGTCAGGCCAGCATAGCCCTTCGGCAAGCCATTCATTGCCTGGGCCGAAGGCCGAACATCGGTGTTGTAGAGCTGCTTGCCCGTGGTGATCCGAAAACTGTGCAGCGCGAACGCCCACCAAACCGCGCCGCCAATGCAGAGCGCGAGGCTACCGGCGGCGATAATCAGCGCCCGGCGCGACAGCCGGGTCACAGCGCGCGGCTGGGCGCGGATCGCAAACGATGCCGGATCAGCTTTCGGCGGCGGTGCCGAGGGGGGCACGGGCGCCTGGTTGTTCTCCGGGCCCGTCATCCGCTGCTGCCATCGGTGCGAGTGATCCGCACGATCTGCTGCGGCCCGGCGCCGAGGCGGAGCTCTGCTCCGGCGAACAGCCGATCGACGATCATCGTATTACCGCGCACCCGATAGTTGACGATCTCTGCCTTGCCGCCGGATGCGCCGAGGATGAACAGCGGCGGCATGTCGCCCTGGGCGATGCCGGGCGGGAACTGGATGTAGACCTTTGATCCGTCATCGAACACCTGCACGGGCCGCCACGGCGGGTGATCGCCGCTGATCCGGTACCGGAAATGTAAATCGGCAAGATCGACGTCACTCGCCGCGACGGTGCTGGCGTAATCGGTGGCGGCGGTGTTCTGCGCCTTGAGTGCCAGCAGATCATCCTGCGGGTAATTCCAGGACACCGCCGCCATGTAGGTCTGCTTCGTGGGATGGATCTCGAGGTGGTAGGCGCGCCGATTGGTCATGATGACGATGTTGTTCATCGGCAGATCGGCCGAGATCGGCTTGACTAGAACATGGACCTGCGTGGTCGGCCCGGACCCGCTGGTGGTATTGCCGATCTTCCATTGCACGGTATCGCCGGCGGCGATCGAGATCAGGCGCTCGCCGGGCTGCAGCGCGATATCGGTGACGTGCAGCGGTGAGGCGTAGATTTCATAGAGCGCGCCGGTCGACCAGGGGAACACCTGCATGGCGTTGATGTAGCCGTCGCGCGTCGGGTTGATCCGTGCGGCTGCATTGGCTGCAGCCACGCGCGCGACCGGGTTCGCTGGCTGCGCTGGTTGCCGATACGCCATAGCCGGGGGGAGTTTCTTCAACTGATCCGGCAAGGGCAGCGGTTCCGGCAGCTTCACCAGGCGAACGGGCGGCGGGGGCGGTGCAATCAGATGGGCCGGTTGCGGATCGCCATAGGCGATTTTCGGCACTTGCTGCGCGCAGGCGGAGAGTGCCAAGGCGCCGGCGACCGGGAGCAGGAGCAAAAATCTCATGGGGTGGATCCTTCGGTCTGGACGGTATTCACCTCGCGGGCCCAGCTGATCGCGTCGATGTAGATGCCGAGCGGATTCTGGCGCAGCGCCGCTTCGGTATGCGGGGTCTGGATCACCACGGTGAGGATGGCGGTCCAATGTTGGGCCGGCAAAGCGCTGCCATCCTGGTAGGGATGTTCCACCCAGGCGACGCGGAAGGAACTCGGACTTGCGCGGACGACGCTGGTGACATCGACGGTAATGGCGCGCTTGCCGATCCGTCCGAACGGATCGGCCCGGCGGGCATAGGCATCGAGCATCGGTTTGGCGTGGCTGGTAATCTGCGCGTAGGCATCGAGCCAGGCCTTGCGGACCACGACAGGATCGACCGAAAGGCCACGCACCCGCTCGATGAACTGTGCCAGAAAGTAAGTGATCTCGGTGTCGGTTGGCTGTACCTCGGTCTGCGCCGGCGCGACCGCCTGCACGGCACCCAGGTGGTTCACTTCGACGACGAAGGGCGTGACCATGGCGCGCGAATGGGTGCGAATATCGTCGGCGGTGACGACGGCCGTTAGGGCGAGGCATCCAAAAGCCATCAGCCGCCAGTTCGCGGCCTGAACCCGGGCGGAACCGATCCGCTGATCCCAGAGCTGCCCGGCACGCTGATAGGCTGTGGCCGGGGTTTCGGTCTCGGACATCCGCGCGGAGAATCGCCGCCATCTCATGTCCGGTCTCCTCGCAGATTGGGCCGCATCCCGCCGCCACCGGCTTCGCCCTCGCGGATAATTTGCTCCGCCGTCCGATAGGCTTGACGCCGCCGCAGATTTTCGGCCCAGGCTGGCGCGCCGGATCGAGCGGGAGTCCCCGCGGCGCCTGGCGACGATGCGGGTTCGGCACCGCTGCCTGAATCACCACCACCCGAACCACCATCACCGGAGCCGCTGCCGCCGGTCGCCGCCCAGCCGGCACGCTGACCTGCGGCAAAGCGATCGCGCAATCCCGACGTAGCGTTCAGGGCGATGCCGCGTAATCCGCTGCCAGCCACACCGGCGGCACCACGGGCGACGCCGCCAAGGCCGGCCGAGACTGAGCCGCCACCAGCGACGCTGCCCGAGGCGTAGGCACCGCTGGCACCGCCAGCGAGGGACGTTGCGCCGCCGATGCCGGAGGCCGCGGCGCGGACCGCCGCGATTCCGCCTGTTCCGGCCAACGTGACAACACCGGCAGCGGCACCGCCCGCTGCAGCAGCACTGCCAAGGCCAAGCTGCGGCGCGCCGGAGGTGATACCGGCCGCGAGGCGGTTCGCCGAGAAGGCGAGACCGGCGATGGTCATGGATGCCAGCAGGATGGTGAGCGCGTCCTGCAGCGACAGTACCGCCGACGGGTTGCTCGGCAGGATCTGACTGAACAACTGGGTGCCGATGCCGGTCACCACGGCAAACACCAGAACACGGACCCCAGAGGTGACGATCTGGCCGAGCACCGGCTCGGCGATGAAGGCGGTGCCGCGCCAGAGGGCGAAAGGAACGAGGATGAAGCCTTTGAGGGTCGTGAGCTTGAATTCGATAATGGCCAGGAACAGCAGGATCGCCAGCACGAAGAAGCCGAGCAGCGTGACGATCCAGGACAGACCCATGACCAGGATCTCGCCGAGGTTCCAGAAGATGTTCGGAAACCCGGCGAGGCGCTGGATTTGCGAGAGCAGGACATCGGCGCCTTGCACCCCGGCTTGGGCGAGCAGGCCGGGATGGAGGAATTGGGCATAGGTAAGGGACGATCCGGTTGCCTTCAGACCGAGCCCGGCAAAGCTGTTGAAGACGATCTCTGCCAGAAGCTGCCAGTTGTTCAGGATGAATGCAAAAAAGCCGACATACAGGACTTTCTTAGCGAAGGCTTGGATGACGTTGTCCTCGCCGAGAGCCCAGGCAAGCCCAGCCAGTGTCGCATCGATACCGATCAGAACAACGACCAGGAAGCCGACATCGGGCGAGATGAGCCCAAACCCAGAATTGATGTACTGACTGAAAACATTCAGAAAGTGGTCGATGATGGACGGATTACTACCCATGCGGCGCTCCAGCCGCTAGTGGTGAAATTGCATGTTCATGTTCAGATGGAACGAACTTGTTTGGGGTATTTTTGAAGAGATTGACCGGCTTCTGCGTATAGGTCGGGGTATGACCGAAGAACCGCTTGTTCTCGGCCTGCCACGCGGTGTGGCAGCGCGCATCGGTATTGGCCGCCATGCCGAGCTGCTTGCAGCGATCGAGTTCGGCGGTAAGCATTTTGGGGTTGGCGACGAGTTGATCGATCGTCGGGGCGTTCGCCCATGCCGGCGCAGACAGACTGGGCAGACCGACAACGACAAATGAAATAGCGACAAGGGTTTTGACGTTCATGGTGCTGATCCTCCGAACAGATTGACCGGAGCAAAAGTATAGCCGACGCCGTTGCCGTAGAAGCGTTGCCATTCGGCTTGCGCGGCCGATCGGACCTCGGCATTTTGCATGGCATTCGCGGCCTGGGCACGGGCATCCGCGGCGATCAGGTCCTGGGTCGCGGAAAGCTGGCGCGATTGCAGGGCGAGCAGCTGATTGCTGGACTGGATCGCCTGCAGCGCACCCACCGCGCCCTGGCTCGCGGTGACCAAGGATGAAAGATCGGCCTGATCGGCGGGGATCGCGGCGACGATCTGGCTTTGTACGTCCATCGTCTGTTGGAAGGTGTTGATCGAGGCCTGCCAGCGCGCATTGGCATCGGCCAGCAGGCTGGCCTGGGTGACATTGCCCTGGAATCCTGCCGATTGGTAGTTCGGATAGAGGGTGCGGAACTGTTGCTGCACCTGCTGGACGCTATAGGCAAGGCTTTGTGCCTGCCCCATCAGCTGGTTGATCTGCCCCATCGAGGATTGCAACTGGGACAGAACCGAGAACGGCAATGCGGTCAAATTACGCGCCTGATTCTCCAGCATGGAGATGCCTTGCTGGAGCTGGGCGATCTGGTTGTTGACCTCGTCCAGCGTCCGCGCGGCTGTCAGCACGTTCTGGGTCAGGTTCGAAAAATCGATTACCGGGATGGCGGCTTGCGTCGCGATCGGGACGGCGATCGCTAACACGGCGATCAACCCCATGCTGACGATCTTCTTCTGTCGGTGCCTAGACCGGGCGGGGCGATTCATGATGGGACCTCCATCGGGGGAGTGGTGCGCATGTTGGATTCGTGTTGCGCTTCGACATCATCGTCGAAAGGGAGATGCGGGTGCTGCAGGGGAGGCTCGACGCCGGCATCAAGCTGCAATCGATAACGAGTTTTTGCGCCGCCATTCGAATGATCCGAAGCCACGGGGCGTGAGGCTGGTAGAAGCTCCGCCGCCCAAGCGAGACCGCGCTCACGCAGCCAAGCCCCCGGAAAATCATCAGGTCCGTGGGTGGCCATTACCCGGTCGATCGCGGCGAGGTCTTCCGCCCGGCTGGCGCCGCAGAACGCCAGCGTGATGTCGCCGAGGCCGAGTTCGAATAGCCGGCAACCGGCGGCCGACTGGAACCAGTATTCGCGTTTGGGGACCGCGCGCGCGATGGTCTCGATCTGCCGGTCATTGAGGCCGAGACGCGCATAGGCGTCCCGGCTCTCCGGTTCGATCGCGCGTGCATTTGGCAGGAAGATGCGCGACAGGCAGCTTTCGATCACGGCAGGGGCGACCGGCGAGCGGGTGATATCGGCAAGGCTCTGGGTCGAGAACAGCACCGAGGCATTCTTGCGCCGGAGCGTCTTGAGCCATTCACGCAGTTTTGGCGCAAAGACCAGATCATCCAGGGCGAACCACGCCTCGTCGACCGCGATCAGGGTCGGCCGGCCGTCGAGCCCGGCTTCAATCCGGTGAAATAGATAGGTCAGCACGGCGCGCGCCGCGTGTTTCGAGCCGAGCAGATCCTCGGTCTCGAAGGCGAGTACGTCGGTGGTGCCGATGCTCTCCTGCTCGGCATCGAGCAGCCGGCCGAACGGTCCGGCGATCGTATAGGGCTCCAGCGCCGCCTTGAGCCGGTTGGCCTGCAACAACGCGGCAAAACCCGATAGTGTGCGCTCCGGCCATGGCGCCGTCGCCAGCGAACCGAGCGCTGACCAGATGGCACCGCGAACCTCGGGCGTGAGTTCGATGCTCTCCTGGACGAACAGGGTGGCGATCCAGTCCGCTGCCCAGGCCCGCTCGGCGGCATCATCGATCCGCGCCAGCGGCTGGAAGGCGACGGCGTGATCATGCTGGTGCGAGACATCACCGCCAAGCGCGAGATCGTGGAATGCCCCGCCCATGCCAAGCACGGTCGCCTTGGAGGATCGTCCCTTGTCGAAGATCACCACGCGCGCGCCGGGATAGTGGCGGAACTGCAGCGCGATCAGCGCCAGAAGTACGCTCTTGCCGGCGCCGGTGGGGCCGACGATCAGCGTGTGCCCCACGTCCCCCTGGTGCAACACCAAGCGGAACGGCGTCGATCCGGCGGTATGGGCGATCAGCAGCGGCGGACCGTCGAGATGCGTGTTGCGCTCCGGTCCCGCCCAGACCGCCGAGAGCGGCAGCAGGTGGACGAGGTTGAGCGAGGAGACCAGCGGCTGGCGGATATTGGCGTAGCACTGGCCGGGCAGGCTGCCGAGCCAGGCTTCCACCGCGTTCAGGGTTTCTTCGACGGCGACGAAACCCTGCGCGCGCATCGCGCGACCGACCTGGCGGATCTTTTCGGCGACCGCTGCTTCGTCGGTATCCCAGACCGTCACCGTCGCGGTGAAATAGCCGAAGCTGACGGCATCGGAGCCGAGTTCCTGGAGTGCGAGATCGGCGTCGAGCGATTGGTTCTCAGCGTCGGTATCGAGCAGTCGGGTCTCCTGCTGCCAGATCACCTCGCGCAGCAGGGCGGCGATGCCCTTGCGCTTGGCCCACCAATGCCGGCGCTTCTTGCCCAACTCCTTCTGCGCCTCGGGTTTTTCCAGGGGTAGCCAGCGCGCGACCCAGCGGTATTCGAGAGGCAGGCGGTTGAGTTCGTCCAACAATCCCGGCCAGGTCCGGTCCGGCAAGCCACGAAGCGTGATGGTACGGAGATGGCACTGCCCGAGCATCGGCGCGACGCCCGGCGTCAGATCGCAGTCAGGCAGCAGCCCGTCGAGATAGAACGGTATCTCCGGCACGGCGACCGGATGGTGCCCGTTGGCCGAAATCGTGGCATGCAGATAGGCCAATGTCTCGGCGTCACCGAGCCATGTGCAATCCGGCATGAGAGAGGCGAGCAAATCGAGCACGCGGTCGGTCTCGGCGGCGAATCCGTCCAGAATGCCGCGCCAGTCGATCTCGCTGGACTCGCCCTGCCTTCGTCCTCGGCCTTGTACTGCGTGTTGGTCTTGGTCGTGGTTGTGGGCCTGCCCTTGGGGCTGGCGTTGTCGCTGATCCGGTTGATGGCCCCGCTCGTAGAGCAGCCGGTTGGTGCGCTCGGCGCGTTCCGGTGGCGCGAGATAGCAGAACGTCAGATAATACCGGCTCTCGAAATGCGCCCCCTCCTCCTCGAAGCCGTGCCGGCGCTCTTCATCGACCAGCCACGACACCGGATCGGGGAATGAACTCGCCGGATAGCCCGGAGCGGCGGATCGTGCGGCCTCGACAAAGATCGCCCAGCCTTCACCGAGCCGCTTGAGCGCGTTATTTACCCGCGCGGTCACCGCGATCAATTCGGCTGCGGTGCTGGAATCGAGATCAGGACCGCGGAATTGCGCGGTACGCTGGAAGGCACCGTCCTTGTTCAGCACGAAGCCCGGACCGACCAGCCCCGCCCAAGGCAGAAAGTCGGCGAGTTCCCTGCGTCTGGTTTGATATTCCCGAAGGTCGAGCATCTCCCGTTCCGCTCCTGGTCAGGTGTCGAGATGATGCCGCGCGGCGCGCAGATGCCGCGCGAAGACCGGCCCGAATTGCGGGTCCTGGCGGGTCAGGAACAACGCTGCGGTATGGCCGATCAGATAGATCGCGATCCCCGCCAGCCAGAGCTGCAGTCCGAGTCCGATCGCCGCCGCCAGCGTGCCGATCGCGATCGCCATGCCGCGCGGGATGCCCGCGAGCAGGATCGGCTCGGTCAGGCTGCGATGCAGCGGCACCGACCAGCCGGGGATGTCTGCCGGGTTGCTCATCCGACCAACGCCCCGCCGGAGAAATTGAAGAAGGTCAGGAAGAAACTCGCAGCGGCGAAGGCGATCGACAGGCCGAAGACGATCTGGATCAGACGGCGCATGCCACCGGAGCTTTCGCCAAAGGCGAGACCAAGGCCGGTGCCGATAATGATCAGCACGGCGATGATTTTTGCCACCGGCCCCTCGATCGAATTCAGGATTTGTTGGAGCGGCTGCTCCCACGGCATATTTGATCCAGCCGCCAGGGCGGAGGCCGGCCACAACATCGCGCCGGCCAGAATGGCGATCAGGTTCGGCTGCCAAGGATGGACCGGGGTCGTCAAATGCTTGGAAGGTCCGGGCGTTTTGGGCGCCTTGAGTGCATCGGACGTTTTAAGTTTCTGGAGCGATTTGAGTGTCATGGATGGCTCCCGGGCTGGAGGAGAAAAACATTGGAATCTGGGGCCGACCCGATCTCGGCGAGAGCGTAGTCGCCGGCGGTCAGCGTCTTGGCGACCTGCCAGAGTCCAGCGAGGCGGCGGTGCCGGCCGCGGCCGTGCAGAACGGCGATCAGGTCGATGGTCTCGGCGATCAGCGGGCGCGGCACGTTGACCACCGTCTCCTGGATCAGCTGCTCCAGCCGGCGCAGCGCGCCGAGGGCAGAGCCCGCATGGATCGTACCGATCCCGCCGGGATGGCCGGTGCCCCAGGCCTTCAGCAGGTCGAGCGCCTCTGCTCCGCGGACTTCGCCGATCGGAATCCGATCGGGCCGCAGGCGCAGGCTGGAGCGGACCAGATCGGCGAGCGAACAGACGCCATCCTTGGTGCGGAGTGCAACAAGGTTCGGTGCTTCGACCTGGAGTTCACGGGTATCCTCGATCACCACGACGCGATCGCCGGTGTCGGTGACCTCCTTGAGCAGCGCATTGGCGAGCGTGGTCTTGCCGGTCGAGGTGCCCCCGGCGACCAGAATGTTCCAGCGTTCGGTGATGGCGGTGCGCAGCAGGGCTGCCTGACCCGGCAGCATGATCCCGGCCGCGGCGTAATCGTCCAGCGAGAACACCGCGATGGCGGGTTTGCGGATGGCGAACGTCGGGCCTGCCACGACCGGTGGCAGCAGACCCTCGAAGCGTTCGCCGGTCTCGGGCAGTTCGGCCGAGATGCGCGGATTACTCGGGTGAGCCTCAAGCCCGACATGATGGGCGACCAGGCGGATGATCCGTTCGCCATTGGCGGGCTGCATGATCAGGCCGGTATTGGCGAGGCCTGTGCCGAGCCGGTCCACCCAGAGTTTGCCGTCCGGGTTGAGCATCACCTCGACGATCTCCGGGTCCGCCAGCAGCGCCGCGATGGCCGGACCCAGTGCGGTGCGCAGCATGCCCACCGAGCGGGTCAGCAAGACCCCTACCCCATCAGAGCCCGACATTTTTGTCCTCCATCCCGGCCAGGACCGCGTCATGGTCGTCCGTGTTACCGCTGGCGCCGGTGCTGGTGCCCGCCGCCACATTGTCCCGCCCATTGAATTCGGGAGTAATCTCTTTGCTGATCTCGCGGACCAGGGAGTCGCTGCGCTGGAGCCGTTTGGCCAAAATCTCGATGAAACCCTGGTAACGGCTCGCGCCGCGGGCCTTGGCGGCATCCTGCTGGTCGGGCGGGATCGGTGGTGAGGCTGACAGCCAGAACCGCACGAACTGGGCCTGCACCTCGATGGCGATGGTCAGGTCGCGCTCGATCCGCTCCATGTGCCGCGATAGGCGATCCAGCCGGCGGACAAAGGCGGCTTCGCGGCGATCCAGCGCGTCGGGCGAGAGGAACGCCATGACCGCCGCCTCGACCAGTTGCGAGCGATGGATACCCTGGCGCAGCGCAAAAGTGGTGAGCTGGTCGGCGAGTTTGGGATCGAAGTAGCAGTTGAGGCGGCTCTTCATGATCTACATGTCCAGTCCCAGGCCATCGTCGTGATCCATCGCAACGGCGCGCACGGCTTGCCGTTGCAGCGCCGCCAGGGTCCGCTGGCGCTGCGGCTCGTCGTCCGGGTCATCCTCCGGGAAATCGAATTCGTGAGCCGGCTCGCGCATCGGAACGACGGACTCGTGCGCCGGGAGTTCCGGCTCCTGGCGAATGCCGCCATTGGCCGGATCGGCAGGTGCTTCGTCTGCCTTGCTGAATTCGAAGCCGCGGGTTCCGATCGCGGCTATTCCGGTCCAGTCATCGCCGCGCGATGGCGGGCGATCACCATAGCCGTGTTCCGACAGCACTGGCGCAGGCAGCATCCGGTCCCGGAACGCTGGTTCCTCATAGTATCGCAGCTTCTTGGCCCGGATCGGCGGCAGGCCGGCGATCATGATGATCTCGTCGGTCGGCGGCAGCTGCATCACCTCGCCAGGCGTCAGCAGCGGTCGCGCCGTCTCCTGGCGACTGACCATCAGATGCGACAGCCATGGTGCCAGCCGATGGCCGGCGTAATTCTTCATGGCGCGGAGTTCGGTCGCGGTGCCGAGCGCGTCGGACACACGCTTGGCGGTCCGTTCGTCGTTGGTCGCGAAGCAGACCCGGACATGGCAATTATCCAGGATCGCGTCGTGCTCGCCATAGGCTTTCTGGATCTGGTTAAGCGACTGCGCGATCAGAAAGGCGCGAATGCCATAGCCAGCCATGAAGGCGAGCGTGGACTCGAAGAAGTCCAGCCTTCCCAATGCCGGGAATTCATCGAGCATCAAGAGCAACCGCGATGAATTTGCCCTGGCGGCGCGCCGCATGGGGTCGTCCAGCGTCTCGGTAAGACGCCGGCCGATCTGGTTGAGCACCAGGCGGATCAACGGCTTGGTGCGCGAGATATCCGAAGGTGGCACGACGAGATAGAGCGAGACCGGGCGTTCCACCGACGCCAGATCGGCGATTCGCCAATCGGAGTGGGAGGTGACCTTCGCCACCACCGGGTCGCGATAGAGACCGAGGAACGACATCGCCGTGCTGAGCACGCCGGAACGCTCGTTCTCCGATTTGTTCAGGAGTTCGCGTGCCGACTGCGCGATGACCGGATGCACGCCGCCCGCACCCAGATGCCGTGTGGTCATCATCGCGCGCAGCGTCCGCTCGATCGGCCGCGTCGGGTCGGAGAGGAAGGTGGCGACACCGGCCAGGGTCTTGTCCGGCTCGGCGTAGAG
Organism: Acidiphilium iwatense; assembly: GCF_021556475.1. Taxonomy (GTDB): domain Bacteria; phylum Pseudomonadota; class Alphaproteobacteria; order Acetobacterales; family Acetobacteraceae; genus Acidiphilium; species Acidiphilium iwatense. The sequence goes on from NZ_JAKGBZ010000037.1 coordinate 31,020, forward strand.
CACGTGCAGGATCGCGCCGACCAGCAGCGAGTGGCTGGTTTTCTCCCAATGGTTGCGCCGCTCCAGCGCGCCCTCGGGATCGACCAGCACATCGGCGATGTTCTGCACATCCCGCACCTCCGATTCGCCGCGGCGAACTTCGAGCAGCGGGTTGTAGGCGGCGGAGCGCGGGTTGGTCGGGTCGAACAACAGACAGTGGCTGAACTGGGCACGCCAGCCGGCGGTCAGGGTCCAGTTCTCGCCTTTGATGTCGTGGACGATCACGCTGCCGGTCCATGACAGCAATGTCGGCACGACTAGGCCGACGCCCTTGCCCGAACGGGTGGGGGCGAAGCACAGCACGTGCTCCGGCCCGTCGTGATGGAGCGTGTGCGCGCTCATCCGCCCGAGATGGACACCGGTGCCACGGAACAAGCCCGCTGTTTCGATATCGCGCTTATCCGCCCAGCGGGCGGAGCCGTAGGTGGTGACGTGGCGGGCGTGCCGCGCGCGGAGCACCGAAGCCGCAATCGCCAGCAGCGCCGCGCCAAGACCGCCAGCGGACGCGATCACCGCTCCCTTGGCAAAAACTCCGGGCGCATAGACATCAAAATGGTACCACCAGGCGAAGAACAGTTGCGGCTGGTAGAGCCTGGTAGATCCAAGGCGGAGCCAGGGCACCCCGAGCGCAGGCTGAAAGCCAAGCCGCCAGGCGGTCCACTCCGTCGCCACCCAACAGCCGAGCAGCACGATCGCCAGCGCTCCCAGCATCTGGCCCCAGAGAATTTTCGTTCCGCTCATCAACCCGCTCATGGATAAGAACGGGCATAGATAGAGAGCCAGAAAATCAGCCGCGCAACAGGAAAAACTCTTTGTCGTAAAAGATCGAAGAAATAGAAACGGACGGCGGCGTGCTTGATAACTACGTTATGTCACATGTTGGGGTCGCGCGAAGAATCCGCGGCCGGGGAGAATTCCCACACATCCCATGCTTATCGCGGCAGGGTTACTCGGACCGAGAGGCCGCCGCTGGAGCGGTTCGCGAGTTGGATCGTGCCACCATGTGCCTCGACAACGGCCAACGCGATGGCGAGACCGAGGCCACTGCCGCCGGTCTCTCGGCTGCGCGATTCCTCGATCCGGTAGAACGGCTCGAAGACCTTGGAAAGCTCGGCAGCGGGAATGCCCGGTCCATGATCATCGATCGTGACCGTCACCGTATGCCGATCGGACGCGATTGCCACATCCGCCGACCCACCATATTTGACGGCATTATCAAGCAGGTTAACAAACGCACGACGCAGCGCGACTGGCTGGCAGCTCATCGTGACCGGTGCGGCCGGTGCCATTGCCACGTTCAAACCGGCATCGGCCAGATCATCGACGATCGCAACCAGCAGTGCTGCCAGATCGATGCGCCGGAGCGGTTCGACTGCTGCGTCATCGCGGGCGAAAGCGAGTGTCGCTTCAATCATCTGGTTCATCGACGCGATGGCCGCCACCATGCGTTCGCGTTCCTCGACTTCCTGCACATCCTCAACGCGCAACTGCAGCAAGGTGAGCGGGGTGCGGAGATCGTGTGAGAGCGCCGCCAGCATGCGGGTGCGGCTTTCCACCAATTGCCGCAGACGGGCCTGCATCAAGTTGAACGCATGCGCCGCCTGGCGCGTCTCCGTACTGCCGATCTCGGCAAGTGGCGGTGCTGCAACATCGCGACCCAGCCGCTCGGCCGCCTCGGCCAGCGTCCTGAGTGGCGCGGTGACCCGCCGCACCGCCCATACGGAAGCCGGGACGACGATCATGCCCATCGCTACCAAAGCGATCAGGAATGGCCAGGAGAGCCCAAACCCGCTTGGGGGGAGCACAACGGCGAAAGTGACCCACGGTCCGCTGGGAAGCCTCACCGCCGCCCGCATGCGACGCCCAGCCATCATGCCCGGCATCCCTGAACGATCCATCATCGGCATGCCCCGCAACGATGGCTGGTGCATCATCGCCATCATGCCATGCGGCGCGGTCAGCGCCCGAAGCGACGCGGTTCCAACGGTGACGTGCAAGCTGTTCGTCAGGTTCGGCGGCAACTGGCGGGCCAGGAACGCGTGAATCGTCCGCGCCCCCGCGCCCGTTGCCCGAATCTTCGCCCAGGATGGGCGGTGGGTCGATAACGTGATCTGTAGCGTCTCGCCACTTGCCGCCCTGACGAGCCGGCCGCCCCAATCGGCCGGCACGTCATCGATCAGGCGCGCCAGATTAACGATCCGCTGGGTGGCCGCGAAGGCACCCATTTCGCGCACGACCGTCGCTTGGTTGAAGGCAAGGATCGAGATCCCGAGCAGGGCCGAGAACACCAGCCCGGCCAGCAGGATCAGTACGGTCTGGCCGAACAACGTGGCTGGAGCCAAACGGGGCATCCGCGACATCAATCGCCCCGCCGGAGCGGCTCGGCCGCGGGTGTGAACATGTAGCCGCTGCCCCAGATCGTCTTGATCAGTTGCGGCTCGGAGACGTCCCGCTCGATCTTGCGGCGCAACCGGCTGATTTGGGTATCGATGCTGCGATCGAGCGGGGCAGCATTGCGCCCACGCGCCAGATCGAGCAATTGTTCGCGGCTCAGGACATGCTGGGGCCGTTCGACCAACACCAGAAGCAGGTCGAACTCGCCGGAACTCAGGGGCACGCTTACACCGTCCTCGCCCAATAATTCCCGGCGTTCGACATCCAGCACCCAACGATCGAAGCGGTATCGCCCGGCTTGCCGCCCAGGCTCGCTGACAAACGGGGCGCGACGCAAGACCGCCCGGATCCGGGCGATCAGCTCACGGCTGCCAAACGGCTTCGGCAGATAGTCATCAGCGCCCATCTCTAAGCCGATGACCCGATCGACCTCTTCGCCCTTGGCCGTCAGCATGATGATCGGCACGCGGCTTTCCGTGCGCACCGAGCGACAGAGCGACAGCCCATCCTCGCCCGGCAGCATGAGGTCGAGCAGGATCAGGTCGATCCGGTTGTCGGCCAGCAGTTTGCGCATGGCGCGGCCGTCGGCCGCCAGACTGACCCGGAACCCTTCGCGTTGCAGCACCCGCTGCACCAGATCGCGAATTTCGCGATGGTCTTCGACGAGCAGGATATGTGGGGCTTCGTTCATGTTCGTGATCTAGCCGGGCACAGCAGAACATGCCTCAACAAATATGTGTCAGGTTGTGTCGGATGCCCGGCGTGGCAGGAATTGTCACAGCTTTGCCTCCCGCTGACAATCTTCGGTGACAAATGATCCGTATATTGCTTCTCGGCGGGCAAGGTTCTGCCGTTGCGGCAGACGGGGGATATCCGTTGGATCGCGACGAGCCCCTTTGCCTGCGCCAGGAAGAAGGAAAAATGCCATGAAGATTCTGTCCGCTATGCTGCTCTCGGTGGCTGTGGTCGCGACGGCGGTCCCGGCTCTGGCCGCAACCACGCCCCCGACACCGCCCGTGTCTGCATCCCAGTCCAACCGCGCCGGGACCATGCCGCGGTGGAATGGCATGTCGGGTGGCTGGATGATGGGAGGCAGGATGATGTCCTATCGGGGTGGCCAGAGCGGGATAATGGGTCCCATGATGGTCATGATGCGGATGATGACCACGGTGCGCGGAACCTCGAACCGGGCGGGTTCTATGCCGGGCTATTCGATGATGGGCAGACCGCCGGCCAGACCGGCCGGGACGCAGTCCCAGTCGCATTAACGACCCGAAATGGTGGTCAAACGCTGCGGAGAGTCCTCGACTGGCTTGACCACAGGTGGTCAGGCCAGTCCGAGGAGCCTGCAACGAACCATGGGAAAGTAAGACAATGATGGGCGCCGGCATGATGAATGGTTGGGGATGGGGCATGATGGGAGGTGCCAGCCTGGTTTGGCTCCTGATCGTGATCCTCGTCATTCTCGCAATCGTCGCGTTGGCTAAATACGTCTTTTCGGGACGACGCGACTGATCCACGGGTTGGCGTGACCGTTCGATCATGGCGGGCGCCAGCGACTGGATCTGTCGGCAGACGAAAAACAGCGTTTCCGCCCCGACGTCGACCGGGAGACGCGCGCAGACAAATCCGCTTGGCGCACCACGCCGGCCATCAGCATCGCCTTCGCCAAGCGCTCCGGGTCCAACGCCGTCGTCATCGCGCACACGATCCGCGAACGCCTCACCTCGCTGCGCGGAAGATTGATCCCGCGCGATGTTGCGGTCACGATCACCCGCGACGATGGTCGCAGCGCCAACGCCAAGGTCAACGACCTATTGTTCCATCTGGCGCTGGCTACCGCTTCGATTGTGCTGCTGATCGCCTTCACCATCGGCTGGCGCGCGGCGGCGGTGACCGGGGTGGTGATTCCCACCACCGTGCTGCTGACCATCTTCGCGTCCTGGATCCTCGGTTTCTCGATCAACCGCGTCAGCCTGTTCGCGCTGATCTTTGCGATTGGCATCCTGGTGGATGACGCCATCGTGGTGATCGAGAACATCTCCCGCCACTGGGAGATGCGCGACGAGCGGACGCGCCTGCAATCGGCGATCGAAGCGGTTGCCGAGGTTGGCAACCCAACCATCATCGCGACATTGACGGTGATCACCGCGCTGCTGCCGATGCTGTTCGTCTCCGGCTTGATGTGCCCCTATATGGCGCCGATTCCGATCAATGCCTCGATAGCGATGGCATTTTCGTTCTTCATGGCGACGATCGCGGTGCCCTGGATGATACTGAAACTCGCACCACGCAATCGGCATGCTGGGTCACATCCTCATGCAGTCCGCAATAGCCTTGCGGGATGGTATTGGCGCATCGCCGAGCCGATGATCCGAACCCGCGGGCGCGCCCTGATCTTTCTGCTCGGCGTCGGTTTCGCCACGCTCGCAGCGCTCTCGCTGTTCTATTTCGATGTGGTGACGGTGAAGCTGCTACCGTTCGGCAACAACTCGCATCTGACGGTGGTCCTCGATCTGCCGGCCGGCGCATCGCTCGAAGCCACTGAGCAAACCCTGTTCGCGCTGGCGCGCCGCGCCGAGACCGTCCATGATGTCAGATCCGTTACGGCCTATGCCGGCACTGCCGGCCCGTTCGACTTCAACGGCCTGGTGCGGCACTACTACGCGCGGCAGGCACCAAACCAGGGCGAGTTGCACATCCTGCTGAAGCCACGCGACGAGCGTGACGAACTCACGAACACCATCGCCGGGCATCTGCGCAGGGCGGTGCGTACGGTCACCCTGCCGCCGGGGGCGACCCTGCAGATCGTCCAGTCGCCGCCCGGCCCGCCGGTGCTCGCTCCGCTGGTCGCCGAGATCTACGCGCCGAACGCCAAGCTCCGGCTTGCCGAGGCGCGCGAAGTCAAGCGTCTCTTCGCGCGCGTGCCCTATATCGCCGACATCCATGATTCCTGGGGCTACCGGCGGCCACAGCTCGACATCACCGTTGATCAGAGCAAGCTCAATTTCTACAAGGTCGAGCAGTCGGATGTGAATGCGACGATCCGTGACCTGCTCGGCGGGGTCGCGGTCGGCTACGCGTATCGCGGAGCGGAGCACCTGCCGGTCGACATCACCGTGGGTCTGCCGAATGACGGCCGCTCCTGGAACGACACGCTGGCGGCGACACCGATCCCGGCCAGTGCGATTCCCGGCGCGACATCCGTCGTCGAACTCGGCCAGATTGTCACCGCAAAACAATCGCAAGGCTCCTATTCGATCTATCGGCGCGACGGCCAGTTCGCCGACATGATCGAAGCCGATCTCGCGGGAAAATTCCAGGCGCCAATCTACGCGATTTTCGCGGTCGATCATCTGATCGCGCAGCATCATTGGACCAAGGCACTACCGAAACCAGCAATCGGCCTTGCCGGTGCACCACTGAATGACGCGACGCCGACACTGCGCTGGGCCGGCGAGTGGCGCGTTACCTATGTCACCTTCCGCGACATGGGGGCTGCGTTCATCGTCGCCCTGCTCGGAATCTATGTCCTTGTCGTCGGCCAGTTCCGCAGCTTCAAGATCCCGCTGGTGATCCTGACTCCGGTGCCGCTCACGCTGATCGGCATCATGCTTGGCCACTGGCTGCTCGGAGCGTATTTCACCGCGACTTCGATGATCGGCTTCATCGCGCTCGCCGGGATTATTGTGCGCAATTCGATCCTGCTCGTCGATTTTATCCGTCGCGGCCAGGACGGAGTCACTCCGCTACGTCGCGTGCTGCTGGACGCCGGCGCAATCCGTGCGAAGCCGATCCTGCTGACGGCACTTTCGGCGATGATCGGCGCGGCGGCCATCCTGCCCGATCCGATCTTCCAGGGCCTGGGGATCTCTCTGCTGTTCGGCTTGGCATCCTCGACGCTGCTGACCCTGTTGGTGATCCCGGCGATCTACGTGGTGCTGCGCGATGACGGCAAGCCGGCTTAAGTCGCACCGACTAGTACCCTCCGTCATTGATTTTGCGGCGGACCTTCGATTCGATGACTCCGCAACGACGGAGATGGTTCGTGACCGCGAAACAAAGTGCCGTAAAGAAGTATGTGGTGAAGCTCAGCCTCG
>NZ_JAKGBZ010000038.1 GCF_021556475.1 Acidiphilium iwatense
CTCCAGCACCATCCGCACCGCGCGTTCGCGGACCTCAGGTGAATATCTGTTCGATGTCTTCCGCTTTTCCATTGCTCCATCCTACTCAAGAGTTGGAGCCTCCAGGATTCCCGGCGCGGTTCAGTCCGCGGCATGGCGGAAAGCACAATCTGCCGCGCTGGAATCCAGTACGGCCTGCCGAAACGCCGCAAAACCGGAAGCTGCCGGTAGATCGACAAGGCCAAAGCGTCCGATCGGGATGTGGGGGGCGAACTCGGAATCCATAGGATCGCCACAATGTGAGGCGAGACGCTCTCTGACAAGGTGCCAGCCGGTCGCATGTCCGCGCGCGGGTGCTGGCGTTGGGATATAAATTCTGAGATTTTGGGAACCATGAAAAAGACAAGTACTCGGATTGCGGTTGGCGCAACCCTTTGGCTGACGGGAGCGTTCATCGCGCATGCGAACCCGACGCCCCACGGCTCTTCGGCAACGACAATCGAACTGGAGGTAACCGGCAGTGCGGATCATGTGCCCGACGCCATGCTCGTCCGGCTTTCGGCCACAGCAAGCGCTCCGACCGCCGCCGATGCGCAACGCCGGATCAACGTGACGATGGCCGAGGCCTTGCGTGAGGCAGTCCGTATCAAGGGGTTGATGGCGACAACAGACGGGTATTCCGTGGTGCCCGACAATGCAAAACATACCGCTTGGCGCGCCCAGCAGGGCCTGACCCTGCGATTCGATGCGGCACCAGACTCAGCTGCGGCCAAGCCGGTACTCGCGCTGATCGGCCGGCTTCAGACCAAAAATATGCTGCTTGAGGGTCTCTCGGGCACGCTGAGCCCAAGTGTCACGCGGCAAACTCGCGATGCGGCGATCGGGGATGCAGTTGCCCAACTGCGGTCGGAAACCGCCGCGGCGGCGAAAGCCCTCGGCGAGCAGCCTGGGCAAATCACCCATCTGCGGCTCAATATCGCGTCGCCGATCCGGCCCTTTATGCGCGCCTTGCCGATGATGGCGGCGGCTGCACCCGCGCCTTCCGCCCAACCGGGGCCGATCCGCCAGGAGGTCAGCCTGTCAGCGACGATACTTCTGGAACCGCCGTCGCGTTGAGCGGCAGGCTCTCGGAGTCGAGCACTGCGATGATCGCCGCGGCGCAATCCCGCCAGCTTGGCGGGCGGAATTCACCGGCGATCCGGCGTTGCAGCGTGGCGACACGCTCGGGGTTAAGGATCAGCCCCGAGATGACGCGATAGGCATCGTTCAGATCGTCGGGATCAAAATAGGCACAGAAATCGCCGCCGGCTTCCGGGATCGAAGCCCGGTTCGACGCCGCAACAGGTTTGCCGAAGCTCAGGCTTTCGGTGACCGGCAATCCCCAGCCTTCGTAAAAGGACGGATATATGGTAAACATGCAGTCGCGATAGAGTGACGCGAGTTCCGCATCGCCGGGTCCCTCGATCAGCCGGAGCTTGCCGCCGAGCCAGTCCGCGTTTTCCGCCTGGGCAATCACGTCATGCGCCATCCAACCCACCCGGCCCGCGAAGACGAGGTCGGGCACCTGAGCTTCGGGCAGGCTGGCGAGAAGCCGGCGCCATAGTCTTAGCATCCCCGCATGATTTTTCCGGGGCTCCAGCGTCGAGACGAACAGAACGAACGGTCTTGGGTGCAGACTCGGAGCATCCACATCTGCTTGACCGGGGAAACTCGCCCCCATCGGCAGTTTGATGGCGCGCGGAATCCGCAATCCTTCCTGCCGGGCGTAACGTGCGACATCGCGTGCCGTCGCGTTCGAGTTGGCAAACACGATATCCGCACGGATCAGCACCTCCCGCGCCCACACCTCGAATCCCTCCGTCGTGCTCTTCACCGACCATTCCGGGAATAGAAGGGGCACCATGTCATGTACGAATGGCGCGAAGCGAACGCCGATCGCGCGCACGCGATCGATTTTCGCGGCATAGGACGGGAACTGCCAAGTCGCGCCGGTCGAGAGCAGAATATCGCCGGGCGCGAACGGCACGGGCCGATCGTTGACCGCATCATTCCGAGTAACTTCTTTAATTTGTTGTATTTTTTTCGGAGCAAACCGGCGCGGACGCATCCAGCGCCAACTATTGGCCACCAAGTCACGCAGGGCACGGGCTGCGTGGAACTGAGCGATGATCGCATGACCGAGAGCGCGTCCCGCATTTCGTTCGGCGATATAGGCTGTTGCGATCGGCCCGCGAAGGTCGAGCGGCAAGCGGCGGGCGGCGCGGCGGAGCGGAGAAACCTCGCTATGCGGTTCGCGACAGCCGGTCGCCACCGATTGGTCCGGCGCCTGCCCCTGAACGTCATGCATCGCGCCGCGAAGCTTTGCCTCGCAGTTCTGCCAGTCCAACTCGGTGAAGCCCGTTTCACCTGGGCCATGGCGGCAAACCCGCACGCGTCCTGCCCCGACCGCTACGAGGGCGCTGGCAAGATCGAGCGACAGGCGCTGAATTCCGCTCGGTCGGTTACCTGCGTAGAAATGACCGATCAGATCATCGACATCGACCCAGATCGTCATATCGCGCAACAATGGATGTCCGGTGTCCGCATGTGGCACGTGAAAGGCGCTCCCGTTTGTCGGCGAATCACATGTCCTTGATTGAATAGCATGAATTCGTTCTAACCAGGGTAACCCATAACGTCCATATCGCGGCCGTTTTAAATCGTGACAAAAACACCATCAATCGCCATCTTGACGTTAACGTTTGCGGTATGTACATATATTCATATTGGAATCGTGATTAAAACACGCAAACCGCCGAGCGGACTGTCGTCGAGCCGGATTTCACCGCCATGCGCCGCGATGATGTCGCGCGAAATCGCGAGACCAAGCCCGGTGCCGCTCGCACTGCCGCTTTCGAACGGTCGGAACATCTGCTCGCGCCGCTCTGGCGGAATGCCCGGCCCGTCATCGTCGATAGCGACACGCACCGTTCGTTCGCCTTCCGGCGCCGCCGCAATGCCGATCTGCCGCGCATGACGGGCCGCGTTGTCCAGCAAATTGGCAAGAGCGCGTCGTATCGCTTCCGGGCGCAGCACGACAGGCGGCAGTTCGGCGATGTCCAGAGTGATCGCCGCGCCGCCGCGCGCCGTACGTGCCGCCACCTCTTCGATCAGCAGGGCGAGATCGGTTTGCTGCGGCTGTTCGGCCCCCTCACCCCTCGCGAAAGCAAGGTAAAGTGAAACCAGCCGTTCCATTTCGTTGATGTCGCTCGCCATGCCGGCGATGTCGCCCACATCCGCCGGCAGCATGGCGATCGCCAGACGCAGCCGCGTCAAAGGCGTCCGTAGATCATGGGAGACGCCTGCAAGCATGGCGGTGCGCTGGGCAAGAAACCGGCGAATCCGATCCTGCATCCGGTTGAACGCGGTGCCGGCGCGGCGCACCTCGGTGGCGCCCTCTGGTCGGATCGGACCGGTATCGCGTCCCATGCCGAATGCCTCGGCGGCAAGTGCGAGGCGGCGGATTCCGCGCACCTGATTACGCAGAAACAGAATCGCCAGCCCGAGCAGAAGCACCGTCGAACCGCCCAGCCAGGCGAAGAAAATATAGAGCGCACCGATATACAGTCGCTTGCGTGGTACATCGACGGTCAGGACCCCGTTCGAAACCTGCACGTCGACACGGACCATGCCGGGCGGGCCGTGCCAGACCAGTGCAAAGGGCCGGCCAAGACCTGCGGTCAAGGCGCGGGCGAGATCGGTATCGACCGGGCCGAGCGCGTGCGGCAGGCGGCGAGGCCTAAGCGTGGCGTCGGGATGGAAGTGAAAGGCGAATTCGAACCGATAGGCGGCATTGGCATAGATCTGTCGGCGCGTCGCCGGATACTGATCCGCCTGATCGAGAACGAAGGCGATCTCGCCCGCGACGCTGCCGGCAAGCCGGCGCGACAGCGTATCCAGGTGGCTGCCGTAGAAAATCTGCAGTGCGACAGCCTCCAGCAATACCAGCGGCAACACCACGATCAGCAGGGTGCGGCCAAACAGGCTGCGGGGCAGGATTTTCCGCAGGGCCCGATCGGGCTCAAGCCCCTTGGGCGCGAGCTTCATTTGACGCTTTCGTGGTTCTTCACGGCCCCGGCTTCAGCACATAGCCTCGGCCGCGCACCGTCTGCAGAAAGCGCGGCTCGCGCGGATCGGTCTCGATCTTGCGGCGCAGCCGCGTTACCTGAACGTCGATGGCGCGTTCCCCGGCTTCGTCCATGCCGAGAATTTCCGCCAGTGCCTCGCGCGAAAGTACTTCGTTGGCGCGAGCGGCAAGCACCGCGAGCAGGCTTGTCTCGCCCCCGGTTAGGCGCATTGGCCCGCGTTCGGTGATCAATTCGCCGCGATTGGGGTCGAAACTGGCACTGCCGAGCAGGATCGGCCCCGCGTTCGCGGGTGGCGAGATAGTGCGGCGCAGCATGGCTCGAATCCGCAGCACCAGTTCACGCGGCTCAAAGGGCTTGCCTAAATAATCATCCGCGCCCGCTTCGAATCCGGCGATGCGATCCTCCGGCGCGCCGCGGGCGGTGAGCAACAGAATAGGCAGGCTGGGCGCCCGGTCGGCACGAAGCGATTCGGTGAGCGAGAGTCCGGATTCGTCGGGCATCATGACGTCGAGCACCAGCATGTCGGGATCGACGATGCGCAAGGTTTCCCGCGCGGCCGCGGCGCTTTCCGCGGTCGTGACCCGAAATCCCTGTTCGACCAGGTAGCGCGACATCAGCGTGCGCAGCCGCGCGTCATCGTCCACCAGCAGAATATGCGCGGCAGAGCCGTTCATCACGGCCTCATCGTTTCGCGGTTCGCGCCGCTTCGGCCCGGTCGAGATAGCTCCGGGCCTCGGTCTTCATCATGCCGCGCAGAACCTTGCGAAACCCTTCGACCGCCGGGCCGCCGGCCTCGCGAAACGCAGCGGTCAGGCGTTCGCGCTGCGTTTCGAACAGGCGGCGTTCCAGCGCAACTCCTTCCGGCGTGAGCGAAAGCAGACGCTGGCGGCGATCGACCCGGCCCGGTAGCTGCTGGACATACCCCTGGCGGATCAACGGGCCGAGTACACGCGCCAGGCTCTGCTTAGCAATGCCGAGGATCTGCAGTAACTCGCCCACAGGCAGGCCGGGATTTCGTCCGATGAAATGCAAGGCGCGGTGGTGGGCGCGACCGAACCCCATATCCGCCAGCATGGCATCCGCCGTGGCGACAAGATCGCGGTGGGCAAAGAAGATCATATCCTGAGCCAGACGCAATTCATCCTCGCGGAGGAATAGCAGACCGGCGGAGGGACCGGGTTGAGCGGATTTGTCATGCATGGCACGCTCACCATTACTGTTGTCTGCAGATCGTGATAAGACAGGGAATCTGGCTTTTTGTAAATCATCCTGAGCGAAAGCCGGGATTTGTTACAGATTTGCAATGCCAACCGTGCCTTGGCCGCGTCGGGATGACGATTTAAGGCTGTTTCGCGGTTTTCGCTGGCGAAAACCGCCATGACAAAAGGGGAGAATTCGACGATGAGCCTGGTTCCGTTTGACGACCGCGACGGCATGATCTGGTGGGATGGCGTCATGCGCCCCTGGCGAGACGCCAATCTCCACGTTCTCTCGCACGGGCTGCATTATGCCTCGGCGGTGTTCGAAGGCGAGCGGGCCTATGACGGCAACATTTTCCGCCTGCGCGACCACACCGACCGGCTGATCCAGTCGGGCAAGCTGCTGGGCTTCGAGATTCCGTTCACCGCCGATCAGATCGATGCCGCGTGCAAGGAGGTTCTCGCCGCCAACGGCCTGACCGACGCCTATATCCGCCCGCTCGCGTGGCGCGGTTCCGAACAGCTCGCGGTTTCGGCGCAGCAGACGAAAATCCACCTGGCGATCGCCGCCTGGGCCTGGCCCAACCTGTTCGGCAAGGACCGGATGAAGGGAATCCGGCTTGGAATGGCGGAATGGCGCCGGCCCGATCCGCGCACCGCGCCCACGGCGTCAAAGGCGGCCGGCCTCTACATGATCGGCACGCTCTCGAAACACGCCGCCGAAGCCGCCGGGTTCGACGACGCGCTGATGCTCACCTCCGACGGCCTCGTTGCCGAGGCAACGGGCGCGAACATCTTTTTTGCGATGGACGGGGCACTGCATACGCCGACGCCCGACTGTTTCCTCGACGGGATCACCCGCCGCACCGTGATGGCGCTGGCGCGCGCCCGGCAAATTCCAGTCCATGAACGCCGCATCCTACCGGAGGAAATGGCGCGCGCGACCGAGGTGTTTCTGGCCGGAACCGCCGCCGAGGTTACGCCGGTCCGGCAGATCGGCGATCTGTCGTTCACGCCGGGACAGATCACCGCAACCCTGATCGCCGATTACGACTCACTGGTGCGGATGCCGCCGGAGGAAGTCGCCAAGCGCGCTGCGTGACAGTTCCGCGCTTCTCCGACCACGCGGCAAACGAGCGCACCTTTCTGGCATGGGTGCGCACCGCGATCGCGGTGATGGCGTTCGGCTTCCTGGTCGAGCGGTTTGACATTTTTCTCAAAATTGCCGGCAAATCGCTCGGCAAAAAGGTCGCGATGTCCGGCCAGGTTACAGGTAGCCTGGTTGGACTCGCACTGATTATCGCCGGTGCCTTGATGGTGGCGGCGGCGATGCTTCGCTTCACCCGCAACCGCACCGCCATCAGCGCCGAGGAGACGCATAATGCCGAGGGCGACAAGCTCGATCTGGCCCTGGCCGGGCTGATCGTCGTGCTGGGTTTCGGGCTTGCGGTGTATCTGGGCCTGACGATGCTCAAGGGCTCCGGCCACGGCTGAGATGCCGCCTGTAGGCGGCCCGGCACGCCGGACTGCATTGCGCCGGATGGTCGTTCACCCGACACCGGGGAATCGTTAAATGTCGGGCGTGTCCTCTGCCCCGATCACCGCCGTCGCTACCGCTTCAGCACCCGCCATCCCGGTGCCGTGCCGACTGCCCTTGCTGCTCGGCTTCCTGATCGCGATCGGGCCGGTCTCGGTTGATATGTATCTGCCGGCCTTCCCCGCGATCGCGCACGATTTCCACGATGCGGCAGCACCCGGCCTCACCCTCGCCGCCTATTTCGCCGGGCTCGCGATGGGACAGATGACGCAGGGGCCGTTCTCCGACCGGGTCGGGCGGCGGCTTCCCATCCTGCTCGGGCTCGCTCTCTATATCTTAGCCTCTATCGGCTGTGCGCTGGCCTGGAGCACCGGATCGCTTTCGGCCTTCCGCCTTCTCGCGGCCTTTGGCGGCTCGGCCTCGGTGGTGATCCCGCGCGCCATGGTGCGCGACGTGGCGGACGGGCCGGCGGCCGCGATGCTGTTCTCCAAACTCATGCTCGTGATGGGGGTCGCACCGATCATCGCTCCCATATTGGGCAGCGTCGTCATCACCTTCGGCTCATGGCGCTGGATCTTCGTGCTTGCGGCGATTTATGGCGTGGTCGCCATCGGGTTGGTCTGGCGTCTGCTGCCCGACACGCTGTCCCCCGAGCGGCGCAGTCTGGTCGGCTTCCGCTCGATCCTGATCCGCTACGGCCAGATCACGACCGAGCGCAGCTTTCTCGCCCACGCGCTGACCGGCACCTTCGCGATCGGCGCGCTGTTCGCCTATCTCGCCGGCACGCCGGGCGTGTTCATCGGCGAATTCCGCTGGCAGCCGCTGGAATATGCCGCGCTATTCGGCGCTAATGCGGCGATCTATATCGGGTTCAACCAGTGGAATCCGCATCTGGTCGCCCGTGTCGGGCTGCGGCCGGTTATTACCGTCTCGGTGATTCTGCTGGCCCTGGGCGCTTTAGCGCTAACGATATCGTCCATGCTCGGCGGCGGGGCGGTCGCCATTGTGGCCGCCCTGTTCATCTGCCAGGCGAGTTACGGGTTCGCGCTGCCCAGCACCATGGTCGCCGCATTGTCGCGCCACGCGGCTCATGCCGGGTCTGCCTCGGCGCTGATGGGCACCTGGCAATATGTCGGCGGCGCGATCACCGGGGCGGTGGTCGGCGCTTTCGCCGACGGCACCGCGCGACCGATGGCGATCACCATGCTCGGCTGCGCGCTGTTCGCCTTCGCCGCCGCGGCGTTTCGCCCTCGTTCCGTTGTATAATCGGGTATAGGATGTCTCGTATGATCCAAATAATCGGCATTCCCGCCTGCACTAGAATAATCGCCAACCATCACCAGCACGCGACCCCCGCGCGCTATGGCGAAGCGTTGATCCGCGCCGCCGACGCGATTCCGCTGCTGATCCCGCCGGAGGGCGAGCGCATGATCGCCGTGCTCGACCGCCTGGACGGCATATTGTTCGACGGCAGCCCCAGCAACGTGGCGCCCGCGCGTTACGGCGTCGCCAGGGACGCCACGCCCGATGTGCATGACCCTGATCGCGATGCGACCACCCTGCCACTGATTCAGGAAGCCCTCGCACGCGGCATGCCGATTTTCGGGATTTGCCGGGGCATGCAGGAACTCAATGTGGCCCTCGGCGGCACGCTGCATCAGGAGGTCCACGAGGTTGCCGGACGGACGGATCATCGCGCCGGGACCGGCACCCGCGCCGAGCAGTTCGCGATCAAGCACGAGGTCGCGTTGACCGGCGCGCTCGCGCGGATCGTGAGTGCTGCGACGATCATGGTCAACTCGGTGCATGGTCAGGCGATCGATCGTCTTGCGCCGGGATTGGTCGTCGAGGGCGTCGCACCCGACGGCACGATCGAGGCGGTACGGGTCGAAACCGCAAGCGGCTTCGCGCTCGCCGTGCAATGGCACCCTGAATGGGAGGTGATGGCCTATCCCGACCGGGCGCGCCTGTTCGCGGCCTTCGGGCAGGCCTGTGCGGCGTATCGGCAGGGGCTCGCCCGCGCCGCCTGACTTTCGCGACGAACCGGGCTATATGACGCCAACATCGCATAAGGAGACGTCGCCATGGACGTTCAGACCATCGACAACCAGTATCAGCAATTGCAGAGTCAGGCGCAGCAGACCGTGCAGGAGTTGAAAGACCTCGCCGCCAAATTGCAGACCGCCTCACAGTCCGGCAATCAGGATGCACGCGAATGGCTGCTCGATCTGAAGGAAATCGCACTCGCGATCCAGGCCGAGCAGAATCAGGTAGCCAATCTGCTCCAGGCGTTGCACGGGTTCGTCGCCAACCAGTCCCAGCAGCTCAGCTCGGTGCCGCAGACCCAGCAGCCGCAAATGCAACAACCTTGGGGCGCGCCGCAGCCGCAGGGCTATCCGCAGCAACCCTATCCGCCTTACCCGCAGCAGGGCGGCGGCTTGCTGGGCGGCTTTCTGAATTCGGGTTTCGGCCGCGCGGTCGCGATGGGTGCCGGATTCGGCATCGGCGACGACATCATCAACAGCATTTTCTGATCGCAGCCCGATGAACTGGCTGACTGAGTTCGTCCGCCCGCGCATTCGCACCTTGCTCGGTCGCAAGGAGGCGCCGGACAATCTCTGGCACCAGTGCCCGTCCTGCCAGCAGATGATCTTCCATCGGGAGTTCGAGGCTGCCAGGAAGGTGTGCCCGCATTGCGGCCACCATATGCGCGCGAGCGCTGCCGAGCGCCTGGCCTGGACGTTTGACGAAGGAACGTTCCACAAGATCGATTTACCGAAAGCACCGGCAGATCCGCTGAAGTTTCAGGACAAGAAGCGCTACCCGGACCGTCTGGCCGATACGCGCAAGAAAACCGGAATGGAGGATGCCGTGCTGGTCGCCCATGGTAGCGTCGGTGGCCACAAAGCGGTCGTCGCCGCGATGGATTTCCGCTTCATGGGCGGTTCGATGGGAGCCGCGATGGGCGAGGCGCTGGTGGCGGCGGCACGGCTCGCGGTTCTGCAGCGCGCTGCGTTGATCGTGTTCACCGCATCGGGCGGGGCGCGGATGCAGGAGGGCCCGATCAGCCTGATGCAGATGCCGCGCACCACCATTGCCGTGCAGATGGTCCGCGAGGTGGGCCTGCCCTATATCGTCGTGCTCACCGATCCCACCACCGGCGGCGTTACCGCCTCTTTCGCGATGCTCGGCGACATCCAGATCGCCGAGCCGAACGCATTGATCGGCTTCGCCGGCGCGCGGGTGATCGAGGAAACCATCCGCGAGAAGCTGCCGCCAGGGTTCCAGCGGGCGGAATATCTTCTCGAGCACGGCATGATCGACATGGTGGTGCCGCGCGGCGAACTGACACCCATGATCGGAAGGCTGCTCGGATTGCTGAGGGTCGCGCCGGCGGAGCAGCGCGCGGCGTGACCCGGATCGATGCGCGGCTGGAGCGGCTTCATACCCTCTATCCGCGCCTGATCGACCTGCGCCTGGAGCGGCTGGAACGGTTGCTCGCCGCCCTCGGCAACCCGGAACGCCGCCTGCCGCCCATTATTCATGTGGCCGGCACCAACGGCAAGGGCAGCACCTGCGCCTTCATCCGCGCGATCGCCGAAGCGGCCGGACTCAGGCCGCACGTCTACACCTCGCCGCATCTGGTGCGGTTCAACGAGCGCATCCGCATTGCCGGGGCGCTAGTGGATGATGACGTGCTTGACGCAGCGCTGGCCGAGATCGAACGAGTTAACGATACCGCCCCCATCACTGTGTTCGAGGCAATCACCGCCGCGGCGTTCCTGTTATTTGCAGCGCAGGATGCCGATCTCGCGGTGATCGAGGTAGGGCTCGGGGGCACCTTTGATGCGACCAACGTGATCCCGCCGCCAGTGGCAGCGGGGATCACCGCGATCTCGCTCGATCATCGTGAGTTTCTGGGTGATACAGAAACGGTGATCGCGCGGGAAAAAGCCGGCATCATCAAGCCGGACGTCTACACGGTCACCGGAACCCAGCCGCCCGACATCTTCGCGGTGATCGAGGAAACCGCACGCGGCAAAGGCGCATCACTCGCCGCCCGCGGCCGGGAATGGTTCGTGACCCCCTCCGCACAGAGCTTCGGGTTCGAGGATGCGCGCGGGCGGCTCGATTTGCCGCACCCTTCGCTGGGCGGAGCCCATCAGTTCGACAATGCGGGTATCGCAATCGCATCCCTGCGCGGCAGCGGTATTGCGATCCCGGAAGACGCGTTTGCCACGGGCATGATTCGCGCGGAATGGCCGGCACGATTGCAGCGTCTCGCTTCGCCCTTCGTCGATCTGCTGCCATCGGGCTCGTCGCTCTGGCTCGACGGCGCCCATAATCCAGGCGGTGCCCATGCCATCGCAGGCGTTTTGCGGGACTGGCCGGGGCCGACTCATCTCATCGTCGGGATGAAGCAGTCGAAAGATTGCGCCGAATTCCTGCGCATCGTGATGCCACATGCCGCGAGTATTCAGGCGGTTGCGGAACCGGAACAGCATCTGGCGTTGCCGGTGGACCAGATCGTCGCGGCTTCGGGCGGCATCGCGACCGTCGGCCCGGATGTCGCGACGGCACTGCGGCGCCTCGCCGAAGATGGCGAGGCCAAGCGTGTCATGATCTGCGGCTCGCTCTATCTTGCGGGAGTGATCCTTGCACGAGCCCAAGCATTCGCTTCGGTGTCAGGATAATACCAGAAAGCGATCAGGAAACCCCATGTTCATCACTGTTGACGAGATTGCGGTGCATGTTCGGGTGGAAGGTCCGGCGGGTGGAGTGCCTTTGGTCCTGCTTCATTCGTTAGGCACCAGTTCGCATATATGGGATGCGCAAGCGGAAGTGCTGGCGCGATCGTTCCGGGTGATCCGGCCCGATCTGCGCGGTCATGGGCTGACCGAGGCGACGTCGGGCGATTATACGATGGCGCTGCTGGCGGAGGATCTCGCTGGACTGCTCGATGCGCTGGATATCGGCCGCGTGCATCTCGGCGGCATTTCGATCGGCGGCATGATCGCACAGGAATTCGCCGCGACCCATCCCGAGCGCGTCGCCTCGCTAATCCTCTGCGATACCGCGATGGCGATTCCGCCCGTCGAGCTCTGGCGCGAACGGATCGCCACGGTGCGCGCGCAGGGCATCGGCGCGATCGAAGAGGCCGTGCTGGCGCGCTGGGTGACGTCGGGATTCGTCGCCGCACCCGAGGCGCGCGGCCTGCGCGCGATGCTGCGCACCACCAGCGTCGATGGCTATGCCGGCTGCGCCGCCGCGATCGCTGCAGCCGACCTCGCCGCATGCACGAGCACGCTGCGCACGCCTGCGGTGGTGATCGTGGGCGACAGCGATCTCGCCACGCCGATTGCCTCGTCGCAAGCCTTGCACGGCACGATTTCCGGCTCCGCATTGATCGTGATCAAGGGTGCGGCCCATATTCCGACGGTCGAGAAACCCGCTGCGGTCACCAAGGCGATCGTCGATTTCCTGACGCCGCGCGCCGAGCCTTACGAAGCCGGCCTCGCGGTGCGCAAGCAGGTGCTGGGCGATGCCCATGTCGCGCGTTCGTTCGCCAACGCCACCGAGTTCGACCGCGACTTCCAGCGTTTCATCACCGAAACCGCCTGGGGGAAAATCTGGACGCGGCCGGGGCTGGACCGGCGCGCCCGCTCGCTGCTGACCCTGGCGATCACCGCCGCGCTGGGGCGCGAGGAGGAATTCAAGCTGCATCTGCGCGCGACCCGCAATACCGGCGCTTCGCATGAAGAGATCGCCGAAGCGCTGATGCACACGGCGATCTATGCCGGTGTGCCGGCGGCGAACGCGGCGTTTCGCATGGCCAAGGAAGTCTTCAAGGAAACCCCATGATGATCGACACGACTCCGTTCCGTGCTCTGACGCCGGATACCCAGCCGCCTTATCTGGCGCCGGAGTATCGCAGCACGGTACTGCGTTCGCCCCGTTCGGCCCCGGTCGCGATCCCGCAGACCATCACCGAACTGACCGGGCCGGTTTTCACTGCGCCACAATTCCCGCCGACCGACAATCTCGCGCTGACCGATGGACGCGAGGCGCTGGGCGAACGCATCATCGTCACCGGAAGAGTGCTGGACGAGGATGGCAAGCCGGTGCCGCATTCCATGATCGAGATCTGGCAAGCCAATGCCGCCGGGCGCTATGCCCATCCAGGCGATACCCACGATGCCCCGCTCGACCCGAATTTCAGAGGCAGCGGCCGGGTGTTCACCGATCAGAATGGCGCCTATCGCTTCGTCACGATCAAGCCCGGTGCCTATCCATGGGGCAATCACCATAACGCGTGGCGGCCGAACCACATCCATGTCTCGCTGTTCGGGCCGGGCTTCGCGACACGGCTGATCACCCAGATGTATTTCCCCGGCGATCCGCTGCTCGACCTCGACCCGATCTTTCTCGCAACCCCCGACGCCGATGCGCGCAACCGGCTGATCGCCGCCTTCGATATCGGCGTCACCGAACCGGGTCGCGCCCTCGGCTACCACTTCGATATCGTGCTGCGCGGCCGGCACGCCACGCCGATGGAAAACTGACGGAATGTTTGCCACCGCCAGCCAGACCATCGGCCCTTTTTGGCACCTGATCGACGATCCCGCCTGGTTCGATCTCACCCGCTTCGGCGCCGAAGGCGAGCGCATCGCCATCGAAGGCCGCATGACCGACGGCGCCGCTGCCGGCGTGACCGACGCGGCGATCGAACTGTTCCAGACTTCGCCCGCGCGTTCGGCAAGCTTTCCCGGCTATGGCCGCACCGCGACCGGAAGCGACGGGACATTCCGCTTCGTCACGATCAGACCGGAGCCGTTGTCCGGTCCCGCCGGTGCGCGCGGCAACGCGCTCCAGGCACCGCATTGCGGCATCGCGATCTTCGCGCGCGGCCTGCTGAAACCGCTGTTCACGCGGGTCTATTTCGCCGGCGAAGCCCTGAACGAGACCGACCCGATCCTCGCCCTGATCGACCCGCCTTCGCGCCGCCCCACCCTGATCGCGCGACAAATCGCCCCCGCGCGCTACCATCTCGACATCAGCCTGCAAGGCGACGCCGAAACCGTCTTCCTGGAGTTCTGACCGATGGCCGAAGCCTTCATCTGCGACTACATCCGCACGCCGTTCGGCCGCTATGGCGGGGCGCTGGCTTCGGTGCGCACCGACGACCTCGCTGCCATCCCGATCCGCGCCTTGCTTGCGCGCAACCCTTCGCTTGACCCCGCGCTGATCGACGAGGTTCTGCTCGGCTGCGCCAATCAGGTGGGCGAGGACAACCGCAACGTCGCGCGCATGGCGGCGCTGCTGGCGGCCCTGCCGGAAAGCATTCCCGGCGGCACGATCAACCGGCTGTGCGGCTCCGGCCTCGACGCGGTGGGCACCGCCGCGCGCGCGATCCGCGCTGGAGAGGCCGAAATGATCGTCGCCGGCGGGGTCGAGAGCATGACCCGCGCGCCCTTCGTAATGGGTAAGAGCGCGGAAGCCTTCGGCCGCGCCGCCGAGCTGTTCGACACCACGATCGGCTGGCGCTTCGTCAATCCGGTCATGCGCGTCCGGTATGGCACCGACTCTATGCCCGAAACCGGTGAAAACGTCGCCGCCGAATTCCAGATCAGCCGCGCCGATCAGGATAAGTTCGCCTACGCCAGCCAACAGAAATGCAAAACCGCGCAGAACGCCGGATTTTTCGCCGGCGAGATCGTGCCGGTCACGCTCAAGAGCCGCAAAGGCGAGACCGTGGTCGATACCGACGAACACCCGCGCCCCGAAACCACGCTGGAGGGGCTGGCCAAGCTGAAAACCCCGTTCCGCGATCCCGGCAGCGTCACCGCTGGCAACGCCTCGGGGGTGAACGACGGCGCGGCCGCCTTGATCGTGGCGTCCGAGGCGGCGGCGCAGCGGTATGGGCTGACCCCGCGCGGACGCATCGTCGCGATGACGACGGCGGGCGTGCCGCCGCGCATCATGGGCATCGGCCCGGTGCCCGCCACCGAAAAACTCCTGGCGAAAGCCGGGATTGCGCTGAACGCGATCGACACGATCGAACTGAACGAGGCGTTCGCGAGCCAGGCGCTCGCGGTGACGCGCCGGCTCGGGATCGAGGATGGCGACGACCGGGTCAATCCGCATGGCGGGGCGATCGCGCTCGGCCACCCGCTCGGCGCCTCCGGTGCACGGCTGGCCGGCACCGCCTTGCGCGCCCTGGAAACCGACGGCGGCAAACGCGCCATCGCCACCATGTGCATCGGCGTCGGCCAGGGGATTGCCATGCTGATCGAACGGATCTGACACGATGTCATTATCGCTGCCCGAGACGATGGCGTCCACGCCGGCGATGCGCGCCATCTTCGATGCGCGCGGCGCCGCCCAGGCGATGCTCGATGTCGAGGCGGCACTCGCCCGCGCCAACGCCGCGATCGGCGCAATTTCCACCGCCGCCGCCGCCGCGATCGCCAAAGCCTGCGATGCAACCACGATCGATCTGGATGCGCTCGCGCGCGATGGTGCGAGTGCCGGCACGGTGGTGATTCCATTGGTCGCCTGGTTGCGCGCGCAAGTGCCGGACCATGCGGATGCGGTACATCGCGGCGGCACCTCGCAGGACGTGGTCGACACCGCGCTGGTGCTGCAATTGCGGCGCGGCCTCGAGCTCCTCGACGCCGACATCGCCGCGATGGCGGATGCCGCCGCGCGTCTCACCCGCGACCACGCGGCAACACCGATGATCGCCCGCACATTGCTGCAACCCGCTTTGCCGACGACCTTCGGATTAAAGGCGGCAAACTGGCTCGTGGCGCTCGATGACGCACGGTTAGCGCTACGCGACGCCCAGCACCCCGCCCTGACGCTCCAGTTCGGCACCGCCGCCGGCACGCTCGATGGATTCGGCACAAATGCCCAACACGCGACCGAAACCCTCGCCGCCGCGCTCGATCTCCCCGTCCCTCCGCTGCCCTGGCACACGCGCCGCGCACCGCTCGCCCGGCTCGGCTGCACTATCGCCGCGGCGATCGGCGGGTTCGGCAAAATTGCCACCGATAGTCTGCTCCTCATGCAGGCTGAAATCGCCGAGGTTCACGAACCGGTGACGCCAGGGCGCGGCGGATCGTCGGCGATGGCGCATAAGCGCAACCCGACCCTGTCGATCGCCGTGCGCGCCGCCTCGCTCCGCGCCCCGCATCTGGCCGCGACTTTACTCGCCGCCATCCCGCAGGAACACGAACGCGCCGCCGGCGCCTGGCAGGCCGAGCAATCGGTTTGGCCCGACCTGATGCTGACCGCGAGCGGCGCTTTCGCCGCCCTGCGCGAGGCGCTGGACGGTCTGACCGTCGATGCGGACGCGATGGCGCGCAATCTCCGCCACGCGCCCGCCATCCCGGCATCGGCGGCGATCCCCGCGCTGATCGCCCAAGCTCTCGACCATCACGACACGATCACGAAAGCCCTTCACCCATGATCGACAAATTCGTCCCCGATATCGATGCGGCGCTCGAGGGCATCGGCGACGGCGCGACCATCATGGTCGGCGGTTTCGGCGCGGTCGGCCAGCCGCACGCGCTGGTCGATGCCCTCGGCGAGCGCGGACTGCGCGACCTGACCATCATCGCCAACAACGCGGGCGGGGATTTCGGCGGTCTGCCCAAGCTGATCGCCCAGGGCGCGATCCGCAAGGTGATCTGCTCCTATCCGCGCGCCTCCGGCAAAACCGCGTTCGACGCGCTTTACGCCCAAGACCGGATCGAGCTTGAACTGGTCCCCCAGGGCACCCTCGCCGAGCGCATCCGCGCGGCGGGCGCCGGCATTCCCGCCTTCTTCACCCCGACCGGCGCCGGCACCCAACTCGCCGAAGGCAAGGAAATCCGCATCATCAACGGCAGGCCCTGCATTCTGGAAACCGCACTCGCCGCCGAATTCGCGCTGATCGAAGCGTGGGAAGCCGATCGCTGGGGCAACCTCACCTATCGGCGCACCGGACGCAATTTCAATCCGCTGATGGCGAGTGCAGCAACCCTCACCATCGCGCTCGCCCATCGCAAGCGCGAACTCGGCGCGATCGACCCGGATGCCGTCATCACCCCCGGCCTGTTTGTCGACCGGATCTTTATCGCGGAGACCACATCATGAGCGAAACCCGGATCAAAGGCTGGTCGCGGACCGAGATGGCGGCGCGCGCCGCCGCCGATATTCCCGAGGGCTGGGCGGTCAATCTCGGCATCGGCCTGCCCACGCTGATCGCCAATTACGTTCCCGCCGAACGCGAGGTGATGTTCCATTCCGAGAACGGCGTCCTCGGTGTCGGCCCGGCGCCCGACGCGGGCGCGGAAGATATCTGGCTGATCAACGCCGGCAAACAGCCGATCACCTTGCGTCCTGGCGCTTCCATCGTCGGCCAGGCCGACAGTTTCGGCATCATCCGCGGCGGCCATCTCGATCTCTGCGTGCTCGGCGGCTACGAGGTCGCGGCCAATGGCGATCTCGCCAACTGGTCCACCGGCAAGCCGGGCGAAGCGCCCGCCGTCGGCGGCGCAATGGATCTCGGCGCCGGCGCGAAACGCGTCTGGGTGCTGATGGAACACACCACCAGGGATGGCCGTCCGAAACTGGTCGAGCGCTGCGCCTATCCGCTCACCGCGCTCGGCTCGGTCACCCGAATCTACACCGATCTCGCCGTCATCGACGTCACTAAGCAGGGCTTTCTACTCCGCGACTGCGCTCCGGGTGCCAGTCACGCCGATGTGCAGGTCAAAACCGGCGCTACGCTTCACCGGCAATAATTTCGAGCGCCTCTAACACGCATCATATGGATTCATAGGGAGTGAAGCATGACGGACGCAACGCAACAGGGCAACAGACAATCATCCATGCGTGCTTGGGCAGTCGTCCAGAACGGTGCGCCCCTCGCCGAAATCGAATTGCCGATGCCTGAGCCGCAAGGCACCGAAATCCTACTGGAAGTCACCCATTGCGGGGTCTGCCATTCCGACCTGCATATCTGGGACGGGTATTACGATCTCGGCAGCGCGGGGCGTTACGAAATCGTCCAGCGCGGCATTGCGCTGCCGCTGGCGCTCGGTCATGAAATCGTCGGCCGGGTGGTCAAGCTCGGACCCGCCGCTTCGGGCGTGAAGCCCGGCGATATCCGCATCGTCTATCCCTGGGCCGGCTGCGGCGAGTGCGCGCACTGCCTGGCAGGCGAGGATAATCTCTGTCCGAAGCCGCGCTCGCTCGGGATTTACCGGAATGGCGGCTTCGCGACCCACGTGATCGCCGCCGAGGCGCAGCATCTGGTCGATCCCGGCGATATCGACCCCGCTTTGGCCGCGACCTATGCGTGTTCCGGCATCACGGTGTTCGCCGCGATCAGGAAGGTGATGCCGCTCGCGCCCGACCAGCCGGTGGTGCTGATCGGCGCCGGCGGGCTCGGGCTGTCGGCGATTTCGGTGTTGAAAGTACTCGGCCATCGGGCGATCGTCAGCGTCGATACTAGCGCGACGAAGCGGGACGCTGCCATACAAGCGGGTGCGACCGCGACGGTCGATGGTGCGGCTGACCGGCTCGACAAAGCGATCGTCGCCGCGTGCGGCGGTCCGCCCGTCGCGATCATCGATCTGGTCAACGGTTCGGGCACCGCACGCGCCGCTCACGCGGCCCTTGCCAAGGGCGGCAAGCTTGTCATGGTCGGGCTGTTCGGCGGCGAACTCACACTCCCGCTGCCCTTCATGCCGATGCGTGCACTTACGATTCAAGGCAGTTTCGTCGGCTCCCCCGGCGATCTGCGCGACCTGGTCGAACTTGCCCAGGGCGGAGCCTTGCCGCCATTACCGATCGAGACGGTGCCGCAACACGATGCCGATGCGGCGCTGCATCGGCTCAAAAATGGAGAGGTGAC
This sequence comes from Acidiphilium iwatense, assembly GCF_021556475.1. GTDB lineage: Bacteria > Pseudomonadota > Alphaproteobacteria > Acetobacterales > Acetobacteraceae > Acidiphilium > Acidiphilium iwatense. The sequence goes on from NZ_JAKGBZ010000038.1 coordinate 18,748, forward strand.
CGGCCGGCTCGTCCTGGTCGCCGGGGCCGCTTGATCGACAAGCTCGAATATCTTCTGGCTTTGGCGCGCGAAAGGCATTTTGGTCGCGCGGCAGAAAGTTGCGGAGTTACGCAACCGACTTTTTCCGCAGGCATCCGCACGCTGGAAGAAACGCTAGGCATGCCGCTGGTCGAGCGCTCCTCGCGCTTTCAGGGTTTTACCCCGGAAGGCGAACGCGTGCTCGATTGGGCGCGCCGCATCGTGGGCGACATGCGGGCAATGCGCGCGGATATCGGCGCGCTGAAACGCGGGCTCTCCGGCCTTCTGCGCATTGCAGCCATTCCGACTGCGCTCGCCACCATCACCGAGCTCACCACGCCCTATCGCGCCATGCATCCCGATGTCCGCTTTTCGATCCAATCCTGCACATCCAACGAGGTGCTGCGGCGTTTGGAAAATTTCGAGATCGACGCCGGCGTCACCTATCTCGACAATGAGCCGATCGGCCGTACCCGCGTGGTTCCATTTTATCAGGAGCGCTACCGGCTGCTGACGTCGGCCGGAGCACTGCTCGGCCATCGTGACCGGGTGAGTTGGGCCGAACTCGGCCAAATTCCGCTCTGCCTGCTGACACCGGACATGCAGAATCGCCGCATCCTCGACCGGTTGCTGCACAACGCTGGTGTCGAACTCCTGCCAACTCTCGAGAGCAATTCGATCGTCGTGCTGGTCAGTCACGTCCAGACCGGACGCTGGGCCTGTGTGCTGCCCGAAAAGCTGGCTCGGATCTTTGGTCTGACCGAAAAACTGCGCGCGATTCCGATCGTTTCGCCCGAAGAGGTTCACACGGTCGGCCTCGTGTTGCCGGACCGGGAACCGCTGTCGCCGCTGGTGACTGCCCTGGTGCAGATCGCCTCCCAACACGCCAAGGATCTCGCGGACACGCCTTGATAGATTTTTTCTATCGAATGATCTGGCATTTAGCTTGTTTGCTTTGCCGAATTATGGGATACAAAATCCAAACCGTTCGATTGCGGTTGAACGACCAAGACGCCGCAGACTGACGCGGCGACCAAAACGGATGGAAAACGGAACGTAGAAGATGGCAGATACCTCCCAAACGTGGAACGAGGCCGTAGCGCGTGAAATCATCGCCACGCATCACGATCGCGAAGGAGCGATGCTACCGATGCTTCACGCAATTCAGGAGGAATTCGGATATATTCCGCGCGAGGCCGAGCCGGTCATCGCCGAGGCGCTGAACCTCAGCCGCGCGGAAGTTCATGGCGTCATCACCTTCTATCACGATTTCCGCCGTGAGCCGGCGGGACGCCACGTGCTGAAAATCTGCCGCGCCGAAGCCTGCCAGTCGATGGGTTCGGAGGCGAACGCGCATCGGTTGCTGGAGCGGCTCGGCCTGGATTGGGGCGGGACGACGGCGGATGGGCGAATCACGATCGAAGCGGTCTATTGCCTGGGGCTGTGCGCCACCGCGCCCAGCGCGCTGCTTGATGGCGAGCCGGTCGGCAGGCTGGACGCCGCAAGCCTCGAATCCCTGGCGATGGAGGCGGCGTAATGAAAATTTTTGTGCCCAGGGACATGGCCGCGGTCGCGGTAGGTGCCGATCGGGTCGCCGCGGCAATCGAGGCGGAGGCGCGCGCGCGCAACATCCCGGTGAGCATCGTGCGCAACGGCTCGCGCGGGCTGTTCTGGCTGGAGCCGCTGGTCGAGGTAACGACAGCATCGGGGCGGATCGGCTACGGGCCGCTCAGCGAAGCCGACGTGCCGTCGCTGTTCGAGCAGCGCTTTTTCGATGGCGCGCCGCATCCGAAATGTCTCGGCCATGTCGATAAGATTCCGTTTCTCGCCAGGCAGGCGCGCTTCACCTTCGGGCGCGCCGGGGTGATCGATCCGCTCTCGCTCGACGACTATCGCCATCATGGCGGGTTCAAGGGGCTTGAGAGCGCGCTGTCGCTCGGGGGCGTCGGAATTATCGCGGCGGTGAAGGAGAGCGGGCTGCGCGGACGCGGGGGCGCCGGTTTTCCGACCGGGATCAAATGGGAAACCGTCGCGCGCACCCCAGCTTCCCAAAAATACATCGTCTGCAACGCGGATGAAGGCGATTCCGGCACCTTCGCCGATCGCCTGATCATGGAAGCCGATCCGTTCATGCTGATCGAAGGCATGACGATCGCCGGCATCGGCGTCGGCGCCACCAAGGGCTACATCTATCTGCGCTCGGAATATCCGTTTGCGATCCGCATGATGCAGCAGGCGATCGGCATCGCCCGCCACGCCGGATATCTGGGCGCCTCGATCGACGGCAGCGGAGCCGCGTTCGATATCGAGGTTCGGGTCGGCGCCGGCGCCTATGTGTGCGGCGAGGAAACTTCGCTGCTCGACAGCCTGGAAGGCAAGCGCGGCCAGGTTCGCGCCAAGCCGCCGCTGCCGGCGATCAGGGGTTTGTTTGGTAGACCGACCGTCATCAACAACACGATCACGCTCGCGAGTGTGTCGTTTATCATGGCCGAAGGCGCCAAGGCTTACGCCGAAATTGGCTATGGCCGGTCGCGCGGGACGATGCCGGTGCAGCTTGCCGGCAACGTGAAGTTCGGCGGCCTGTTCGAATGCGCCTTCGGCGTTACGCTGGGCGAGTTGGTGAACGACATCGGCGGCGGCACCCATTCCGGCCGTCCGGTGCGCGCGGTGCAGGCCGGCGGCCCGCTCGGCGCCTATTTTCCGCCCGCGCTGTTCGACACGCCCTACGACTACGAGGCTTTCGCCAAAAAGGACGGGCTGATCGGCCATGGTGGCCTCGTCGTGTTCGACGACACCGTGGACATGGCGAAAATGGCGCGGTTCGCGATGAAATTCTGCGCCATCGAATCGTGCGGCAAATGCACGCCCTGCCGGATCGGCGCGGTGCGCGGGACGGAGACCTTCGACAAGATCATCGCCGGTATCGAGCCGGAGCGGAATCTCGCTCTGGTGCGCGATCTTTGCGAGACGATGAAATTCGGCTCGCTGTGTGCGCTGGGCGGCTTCACACCCTATCCGGTGCTCAGCGCGCTCGATCACTTTCCCGAGGATTTCGCGACGCCGCCGCTGCGGCACGCGGCAGAATAAAGGAAAACCGCCATGGGACTCATTCAGGAAATCGACTACGGCACCAAGCCGGCCAATGCGGAAACCCTGGTCAGTCTGACCATCGACGGGGTTGCGGTCAGCGTGCCGGAAGGCACCTCGGTGATGCGCGCGGCGATGGAAATCGGTACTCAGATTCCCAAGCTCTGCGCCTCCGACATGTTGGACAGTTTCGGCTCCTGCCGGCTCTGCCTGGTGGAAATCGAAGGCCGCGCCGGCACGCCGGCATCCTGCACCACGCTGGTCGCCGAAGGCATGGTGGTCCACACTCAGAACGAGCGGCTCGGCCGGATTCGCAAAGGGGTGATGGAACTCTACATTTCCGACCATCCGCTCGATTGCCTGACTTGCTCGGCCAACGGCGATTGCGAATTGCAGGACATGGCCGGCGCGGTCGGCCTGCGCGACGTGCGCTACGGCTATGCAGGCGACAATCACCTCGACGCGGCCAAGGACGTTTCCAATCCGTATTTCCGGTTCGACCCGGCGAAATGCATCGTCTGCTCGCGCTGCGTGCGCGCCTGCGAGGAGGTTCAGGGCACCTTTGCGCTGACCATCGCGGGGCGCGGCTTCGATTCGAAGGTTTCCCCCGGCATGGAGGAGAATTTCTTCGATTCCGAGTGCGTCTCCTGCGGCGCCTGCGTGCAGGCCTGCCCGACCGCGACGCTGATGGAGACATCGGTGATCGAAATCGGCCAGCCCGAGCATTCCGCAGTCACCACCTGTGCCTATTGCGGCGTGGGCTGCTCGTTCAAGGCGGAAATGCGCGGCGAGCAGGTGGTCCGCATGGTGCCTTACAAGGACGGCAAGGCGAATCACGGGCATTCCTGCGTGAAAGGCCGGTTTGCGTGGGGTTATGCCACGCATCGCGACCGCATCACCAAGCCGATGATCCGTGCCAAAATCACCGACCCGTGGCACGAGGTTTCGTGGGACGAGGCGATCGCCCACACCGCGTCGGAGTTCAAGCACATCCAGGCTAAATACGGCCGTTCCTCGGTCGGCGGCATCACCTCCTCGCGCTGCACCAACGAGGAAACCTATCTGGTGCAGAAGCTGGTGCGCGCCGGCTTCGGGAACAACAACGTCGATACCTGTGCCCGCGTCTGCCACTCGCCGACCGGCTATGGCCTGTCGCAGACCTTCGGCACCTCGGCCGGCACCCAGGATTTCGACAGCGTCGAGCAGGCGGATGTTATGCTGCTGATCGGCGCCAACCCGACCGACGGCCACCCCGTCTTCGCCTCGCGGATGAAAAAGCGCCTGCGCGAGGGCGCGAAGCTGATCGTCATCGACCCGCGCCGGATCGACCTCGTCCGCACCCCGCATGTTGAGGCCGAATACCATCTGCCGATCCGCCCGGGCACCAACGTCGCCATCCTGAGCGCGATCGCCCATGTGATCGTGACCGAAAACCTGATCGACGCGGATTATATTCGCGAACGCTGCGACGCTGACGCCTTCGCCCATTGGGCGGAGTTCGTCTCGCAGGAACGCAACAGCCCGGAAGCGCTGGCCGCGACCACCGGCGTCGATCCTGAACTGGTCCGCAAGGCCGCGCGCCTCTACGCGACGGGCGGCAATGGTGCCATCTATTACGGCCTCGGCATCACCGAGCACAGTCAGGGCACCACGGCGGTGATGGCGCTCGCCAACCTCGCGATGGCGACCGGCAATATCGGCCGCGTCGGTGTCGGCGTGAATCCGCTGCGCGGGCAGAATAACGTGCAGGGCAGTTGCGACATGGGCAGCTTCCCGCATGAATATACCGGCTACCGCCATGTCGGCACCGAGAACGTGCGCGAGTCCTTCGAGATCGACTGGGGCATCAAGCTCGACCCCGAGCCCGGCCTGCGCATCCCCAACATGCTCGACGCCGCGATCGACGGCACCTTCATGGGCCTCTACATCCAGGGCGAGGACATCGCCCAGTCCGACCCCGACATCAAGCACATCACCGCCGGGCTCTCGGCGATGGAATGCGTCGTCGTGCAGGATCTGTTCCTCAACGAGACGGCGCAGTTCGCCCATGTCTTCCTGCCGGGTTCGACCTTCCTCGAAAAGAACGGCACTTTCACCAACGCCGAACGCCGCATCCAGCGCGTCCGCAAGGTGATGACACCGAAAAATGGCTACGAGGACTGGGAAATCACCCAGCTCATCTCCAACGCCGTCGGCTTCCCGATGAACTACGCGCATCCCTCCGAAATCATGGACGAGGTCGCGCGGCTGACGCCGACTTTTGCGAACGTGTCGTTCGACCTTCTGGACCGTGTGGGCTCCGTGCAGTGGCCGTGCAACGAAGCCGCCCCCGAGGGCACGCCGATCATGCATATCGATCATTTCGTGCGCGGCCAGGGGCGGTTCTTCGTCACCGAATACGTGCCCACCGACGAAAAGACCGGCCCGCGCTATCCGCTGCTGCTCACCACCGGCCGCATCCTCAGCCAGTACAATGTCGGCGCGCAGACGCGGCGCACTGAAAACTCCGCCTGGCACAAGGAAGATCTGCTGGAAATCCACCCGCACGACGCCGAGCAGCGCGGCGTCACCGACGGTTCCTGGGTCAAGGTCGCCAGCCGTTCCGGCGAGATCGCCCTGCACGCCAAGGTGACCGAACGCGTCGCCCCCGGCGTGGTCTACACCACCTTCCACCACCCGATGACGATGGCGAACATCGTCACCACCGACTATTCCGACTGGGCGACCAACTGCCCGGAATACAAGGTGACGGCGGTGCAGGTCTCGCCGTCGAACGGCCCGACCGACGCGCAGCGCGACTATGCCGAACTCGGCCGCCGCACCCGCCAGATCGAGGTCGCCGCCGCCGAATGACCATGCTGCCCGCGCCGGTCACCAGGGTCGCCGCTACCGCCTTCCGCCACGGCGGCATCGCGGCGATCAGCCGCGCCCTTCCCGAGGAAGCGGCCGTCGCGCTCAGCTACGATCAGGTCGGCTACGCAGTAATGATGGCGACGCCATCCGACCTCGAGGATTTCGCGGTCGGGTTCAGCCTGTCGGAAGGTATCGTCGAACGTCCCGCCGATATCCTCGATTGCGAAATTGTTATGGTGGAACAGGGCATCGAGTGCCGGATGCGCCTTGCGCATGATGTTTCGGCCCGGCTCGCGCAGCGGCGACGCCATCTGGCGGGCGCACTGGGCTGCGGGCTGTGCGGACTGGAAAGCCTGGCCGAGGCGAACCGCGCGATCCCGCGGGTTGGATCTTCCCTTTCGATCGCGGCCCCGGCACTGATGCGGGCAATGCGTGAGATGTCGGCTCGGCAAACGCTGAACCGGCAGGCTCATGGTATTCATGCGGCAGCCTTTCTCGATCCCACCGATCAGTCCGTGCTGGTGCGCGAGGATGTCGGCCGTCACAACGCGCTGGACAAGGTCGTCGGCGGGCTCGCCCGCGCGCAACGCTCCGGCGGTTCGGGCGCGATCCTGCTGACCAGCCGGGTCTCGATCGAGCTGATCCAGAAGGCCGCCCTGCTTGGCGCACCCATTCTCATCGCTGTTTCGGTTCCCACGGCGCACGCGCTGCGCGCCGCCGAGGCTGCCGGCATCACCCTCGCCGCCGTCGCGCGCGACGACGGGTTCGAAGTTTTCACCCATCCATCCCGCATCCGGTTCGGAGTCGAAACCCATGTCGCATGACGTCAACCTGTTGCACCAAGGGCAAGATCAGCGGCTCGTCTATATGGCGAACCAGATCACCACATTCTTCGCCTACGAACCCGATGAGCCGGCAGTCGCCGCGATCGAATCCCATATCCGCAAGTTCTGGGACCCGCGGATGCGCGCGAAAATCATCGCCTATGTCGCTGACGGTGGCGACGGGCTACTGCCGCGGGCACAAAGGGCGATCCGGCAATTACAGGAGATGAACGCAATCTCTTGATATCGATCACAATCCAGCTATAATGAACAATAAATAAAAATCACATACTGGAGGAGATCCACGATGGCTGGCCTCGGTTTTCTTGACCGTGAACAGACGGTCGCTCCCAATGGCTATAACCGCTGGTTGGTACCGCCAGCCGCGCTATGCATTCATTTATGCATCGGTGAAGCCTACGCATTCAGCGTTTTCAACCTGCCGCTGACCAGACTGATCGGCATCACCAAACACGCGCCGGGCGACTGGAATCTCGTCGATGTCGGCTGGATTTTTTCGGTCGCGATCGTGTTTCTCGGCCTTTCCGCGGCGTTTACCGGCACCTGGCTCGACCGGGTCGGGCCGCGTAAGGCGATGACGGCGGCTGCGCTGTGCTTCGGCGGCGGGTTTCTGGTCGCGGCCTTCGGGGTCTCGATCCATAGCCTGCTGGTGGTGTTCCTCGGATATGGCGTGCTCGGTGGAATCGGCCTTGGAATCGGCTATATTTCACCCGTACGGACGCTGATCACCTGGTTTCCCGATCGGCCGGGCATGGCCACCGGCCTCGCGATCATGGGTTTCGGCGGCGGTGCAATGATCGCGGCCCCACTGTCCTTCTTGCTGATGCATCATTTCACGACAGCGACCAGTCTCGGCGTCGCACCGAGCTTCGTCGCCCTTGGCATCATCTATGCCATCTTCATGCTGATCGGTGCCCTGATCGTCCGTGTTCCACCGGCGGGTTGGGCTCCTGCCGGCTATGTCGCGCCGACGACCCAAAAAAAACTGATCTCCGAATACGACGTCACCGCCGACCGCGCGATGGCCACGCCGCAATTCTACTTTCTGTGGTTCGTGCTGTTTCTGAACGTCACGGCCGGTATCGGGGTGATCGGCCAGGCAAGCCCCATGATTCAGGAAATGTTTCATGGCCGGGTAACGGCGGCCACCGCGGCGGGTTTTGTCGGCTTCCTATCGCTGTTCAATATGGGTGGGCGGTTCTTCTGGGCATCGCTATCCGATTGGCTTGGCCGCAAGCCGACTTATTTCGTATTTTTCCTCCTCGGCATCGCACTCTATGTTCTGGTGCCGCATACCGCCCTGCTTGGCAGCGTTGCCCTCACTGCCCTGTGCTTCGGTGTGATCCTGTCGATGTATGGCGGCGGCTTTTCCACCATCCCGGCCTATTTGCGGGATATTTTCGGGGTTCGCCATGTCGGCGCGATCCACGGACGGATTCTCACGGCATGGTCGGCTGCGGGCGTGATGGGGCCGGTGCTGGTCGACTATATCCGCCAGTACCAAATCCATCACGGCGTCGCCAAAGCAGATGCCTATACCATCACTCTTTATATCATGGCGGCGCTTCTGCTGGTGGGCGCGATCTGCAACGCAATGATCTCGCCGGTTGGCGCGCAACACCATGAAGCCATCGCCAGAGCCGCCGAATGAGGACACGATCATGAACGACGCCGCAAATGCGCCAAAGCTTGTCATCTATTGGCTACTGGTCGGCATTCCGCTCGCCTGGGGCGTCTATCACACGCTGATTGCTGCCGGCAAACTCTTCGGACTGTAACGTCAGAGCAATTTCGCCTCGAAGGGCGGCAGATAATCGGGCGCTTCGAATTCGATCACCCAGAGATCGGGATCGAAGCGCCTCTGTTTTTCGATATAGGAATCCACCCGCGCCTCATCGACCGGGTTGGGTCCGGTGGCGCGCAGCCACGCCGGCCTGCCTTCGCCGTCCCGCGTCTGGCTCAAGGCAACGATCCCCATTCTGCCGCGCAGCAGAACGAGAATCCCGCCGGCATCGGCATCGCCCCGATGGATCACCATACCGGGTCGACCATCCGCGGCACCAAGGCGAAGTGCCGCCTGCACCCAGATTCCAGCCTTGACCCGAGGCTCAGACACCGGCTTGATCTATCGACGACCGTGCCGATGCCTGCTCATGTTGCGGTGCGTGCCAATATCTCAAGGAACGTCGTATGCCGTCCGTCACCAGAAAGCCTCTCATGCGCATGTTATGCTCCTTGCCGCTCCTGTTCGCCACACTGGCCGGGTTGTTCGCTTGCGTGCCGCATGCCGAAGCCGCGCCGAAGCTTCAGAAAGTCACTTTCGGGCTTGATTGGCGTGCGGAGGCCGAATATGGCGGCTATTATCAAGCCCTTGCCACCGGTATTTACCGCAAATACGGGCTCGACGTCACGATCCGCCAGGGCGGACCCGAGGTCAATAATGCGCAGCTCCTACTCGCGGGACGGCTCGATTTCGACGTCACCTCGAACGGGTTTCTCGCTTTCAATTTCGTCAAGGAGAAAATCCCGTTCGTCGCCGTCGCGGCGATGTTCCAGAAAGACCCTGACATTCTGCTGGCGCACCACGGCACGGGAGAAACCAGTTTTGCCTCACTGAAAGGCAAACCAATCGCCATTTCAGCGGACGCGCGGGTGAGTTGTGTCTGTTTCTCAAGCACAAATACCATTACAGTGATAGCCAGATCCGGCCCTATGATTTCAATCTCGCACCGTTTTTCACCAACAAGAACCTCGCAGTCCAAGGGTTCCTCACCTCCGAGCCGTTCCTGGTCAAGCAGAAGATCGGGCATTATCCCGTGGTGCTGCGGCTCGACAAAGTCGGGTTCGATGGCTACGCGCAACTGATCGCGACATCGAAAAAACTGATCAAATCCAATCCGTCACTGGTACAGCGCTTCATCGCCGCATCCGCCACTGGCTGGAAATCCTATCTCGACGGCAACCCCGCACCTGCTTTCGCGCTGATCCGCAAGGCGAACCCGGACATGTCGATGTCCCTGTTGAAATACGGCTACGATCAATTGAAGGCGCATGGCATCGTCTCATCCGGCGACGCCAGGACAATGGGTATCGGTGCAATGACCGATGCGCGCTGGAGGTCCTTCTACGAGCAGATGCGTGAAGCAAAACTCTATCCCAAGGGATTCGACTACCGTACGGCCTTCACGCTCCGCTTCGTCGATCATCACCCGATGGGCGTAACGCCCTGACATGACCCCATGCTGCGTTTGACCGGCGCCGGCCGGCGTTTCGTTAACGGCACCATCGCTTTCGCGGATATCGACATGCGAATCGACGCGGGCGAATTCGTGGTCCTGCTCGGCCCCTCCGGCTGCGGCAAATCGACGTTGCTTCGCCTTCTCGCCGGCCTCGATGTGCCCGATACCGGCACGATCGTCTGGAATGACGGCACGCCACCGGCGCCGGGTGATATCGGTTTCGTGTTCCAGGATGCAACCTTGCTGCCCTGGGCAAGTGCGGAACAGAACGTGCATCTGCCGCTGCGCCTCGCCGGCAAGAGCTTCAGTGAAACCCGGAACGAGGTGCGCGCGACCATCGCCCAGCTCGGCCTTGCCGGGTTCGAAGATGCGAAACCCGCTTCGCTATCGGGCGGCATGAAGATGCGGGTCTCGATCGCGCGTGCCCTCGTCTCGCGGCCCCGGCTCCTGCTGATGGACGAACCTTTCGCCGCACTCGACGAATTCACCCGCCACCGGCTGCAGGACGACCTACACGCATTATGGCGCGAGGCACGAACCACCGTGGTTTTCGTCACGCATTCGATTTATGAAACAGCCTATCTCGCCTCCCGTATCCTGGTGATGACACCTCGGCCCGGACGGATCGCCGCGGAAATTCCCTGCCCCCTGCCCGATCCCGCCGATCGCCGGACCGATCCCGCCTATGCTTCACTCACCGCACAGGTCACCGAAACCCTGCGCGCGGTGATGCCGGCATGACAAGCGTCGAACGTGCTGCCCCGATCGCCTTTGGCCTCATCGGACTTGGTCTCTGGCAGGGTGCGGTGAGCAGCCTGCACGTGCCAGTCTATGTGCTGCCCGGACCGACCGCGATCGTCGCTGCTTTCTGGATTGACCACACCTCGCTGCTTATCTCGCTGCTCTCGACCCTCGCGGTCACGGCCGCGGCGCTGGTGGCCGCCGCGTTGCTCGGCATGATCCTCGCTCTCGCCATGGCGGCGAGCCGCGTTGCCCGCGCCGCGATCCAGCCCTGGGCAGTGGTGCTCCAGGTCACTCCGGTTGTTGCCATCGCGCCGCTGATCATCATCTGGGTGAACCAGCAATTCGCCGCTCTGGTTGTCTGCGCCACCATCGTCGCGTTCTTTCCGGTATTGTCGAACACCGCCGCCGGCCTGGCAGCCACGCCGCCCGAGCTTGCGGATCTGTTCCGACTGAACGGTGCCAACCGGCGCCAGACCCTGTTTCTGCTCCGCCTGCCCGCCGCCCTGCCCTATTTTCTCGCCGGACTGCGCATCGCCGGGACTCTTGCACTGGTGGGTGCAGTCGTCGCGGAATTTGTGGCAAGTTCCGGCGGATTCGCGGCCGGGCTCGCCGGGCGGATTCTGGAAGCCGGCTACCGGCTGGAAATACCGCGCATGTTCGCTGCCCTCACGCTTCTCGCCCTTGCCGGAATCACGATCTATGCTGCCCTTGGCTCTTTCGAGCGGGCGGTGCTGCGCCGGTTCGGCGCCGCCTCTTGAAACAAGCCGCACCCTCTGGCACAGGCGCGCTCATGATCCGCAAAATGACCGACGCCCAGATCGCCTACGAACGCAAACGCGCCGCCAAGGCGAATAAAAGTCTCGATGAGTGGCTCAAGATCAAGGCAAAGCAGGAGGCCAAGGTCGCGGCCGCCAGACCCGAACACGCCGGCAAAACGAAAAAGCCGGGCCTGCTAAAGCGCCTGGTCGAGCGCGGCCACAAACCCATTTGAAACTCACTCCACCGCGTTGATATCCGGTGCGTTGGGGTTCTTCATTCCCACGATGTGATAGCCGCAATCAACATGGTGAATTTCGCCGGTCACCCCGCGCGATAAATCGGACAGCAAATATAACCCCGAGGCACCAACCTCTTCGAGCGCCACGTTGCGCTCCAGAGGCGCATTGTACTGGTTCCATTTCAGGATATAGCTGAAGTCACCGATCCCTGATGCGGCCAACGTCTTGATCGGACCGGCGCTGAGCCCGTTCACCCTGATCGCGCTCGATCCGAAATCCGCCGCGAGATAGCGCACCGAGGATTCCAGCGCCGCCTTGGCCACCCCCATCACGTTGTAATGCGGCGTGACCCGCTCGGCACCAAGATAGGTCAAAGTCAGCATGGAACCGCCCCGTTTCATCAGGGCGCCCGCCCGTTGGGCGGCCGCAGTAAAGGAATAGCAGGAGATATCCATCGCCTGGAGGAATGCATCGCGCGGCGTATCGGCATAGCGTCCGCGCAGATACTGCTTGTCGGCGAAGCCAATGGCGTGAACCAGGAAATCGACTTCGCCCCAGCGCGCGGCGACTGTACGGAAGGCGGAATCGAGGGCCGCGTCGTCGGTCACGTCGCAGGGGACCACCAGATCGGAACCGACGCTCTCGGCCAATGGACGGATGCGCTTTTCCAGCGCCTCGCCCTGATAGGTAAAGGCGAGTTCCCCGCCCTGGGCGGCAACGGCCTGAGCGATCGCCCAGGCGATCGAACGGTTATTCGCCACCCCCATGATCACGCCGCGTTTGCCGCGCATCAGCGCGCCCGCGAGCGGAAGGGTGTCTGCGGATTCCTGCATGTCGGGCTCCAAATCTGAACGTCGCCGGCGTGGCGTCGACAGGGTGGTGGCACAAGCCGGCATGACCTATCAAGTATGGGCATCCGCCGGAGAGAGCAACCGATGATCGACTTAGCCGCCGACCCGTTCGACCTGTTCGCGATCTGGATGACGCAGGCCGAGGCGTCCGAACTGAACGATCCCAACGCGATGACCCTTGCCACCACCACGAAAGACGGCCGCCCGTCGGCAAGAATCGTGCTGCTGAAATCCTGGGACAGGCTTGGGTTTGTTTTCTATACAAACCTGGAAAGCCGCAAATCGGACGAAATCGCCGTGAATCCGCACGTCGCCCTCCTGTTCCACTGGAAGAGCCGCAAGCGCCAGATCCGGATCGAGGGCATCGCTGCGCAGGTGAGCGATGCGGAGGCGGATGCCTATTTCGAAACCCGCCCCCGCCTGTCGCGAATCGGTGCCTGGGCGTCCGACCAGTCGCGCCCCCTGCCTGATCGCCGCCTGCTCGAACAGCGCCTGGAACAAGAGATCGCGAAATATGCCGACGCACCGGTGCCGCGCCCGCCGCACTGGTCCGGCTGGTGCGTAACCCCAGAGGCGATCGAGTTCTGGGAAGACCGCGATTTTCGACTCCACGACCGTGCGGTATTCATCTCCACCAGCACTGGCTGGACCGCATCGAGGCTGTATCCATGAGTTTCGACCTCGTCATCCACAACGCGACGCTGCCGGACGGGCGGCGCGGCATGGATATCGGCATCAATGACGGTAAAATCGCCGCCATCGAACCGAGCCTTCCAGTTGTTGCAGCCCGGATCATCGATGCCGCCGGCAATCTGGTGGCCCCGCCTTTCGTCGATTCGCATCTGCATCTCGATTCCGCCCTTTCGCTCGGCCAACCCCGTTTGAACGAAAGCGGCACGTTGCTCGAAGGCATCGCTCTCTGGGGCGAACTCAAGCCGCATCTCACCGTCGAGGCGATCCACGCCCGTGCCCGGCGTCTCTGCCTTTGGTCGATCGCACAGGGCATCGGGGCCGTTCGCTCTCACGTGGATATCTGCGACGACCGTTTGATCGCGGTCGAAGCATTGACCGCTTTGCGCGAAGAGATGGCCCCCTATCTGACCATCCAGCTTGTCGCCTTCCCGCAGGACGGCTTCCTGCGCTATTCGAAAGCGCGCGAAAACCTCCTCCGCGCGCTGGATAAAGGCGTCGATATCGTGGGCGGCATCCCACATTTCGAGCGCACCATGGCGGACGGCGCCGAAAGCGTGCGACAGTTGATGGCCATCGCCGCAGAACGCGGTCTCGCCGTCGATATGCATTGCGATGAGACCGATGATCCCCATTCGCGCCATATCGAAACCCTGGCGGCCGAAACGGCGCGGCACGGCATGCACGGCCGCGTCACCGGCTCGCACCTGACCTCGCTGCACTCGATGGACAATTACTATGCGAGCAAGCTGATCCCGTTGATCGCCGAGGCTGGGATTTCCGCGATCCCCAATCCCCTGATCAACATCACTCTTCAGGGACGGCACGATACCTACCCCAAGCGGCGCGGTATGACCCGCGTGCCGGAACTGATGGCAGCCGGGGTGAACGTCGCTTTCGGCCATGATTGCGTGATGGACCCATGGTATCCACTGGGCAGCCACGACATGCTGGAGGTGGCCGCGATGGGCTTGCATGTCGCGCAAATGACCGGTCTCGCCGGAATGCGCACCTGTTTCGATGCCGTGACCACCAACGCTGCGCGTGCGATGGGCCTCGCCGATTACGGGGTTTCGGTCGGCTGCCGTGCCGATCTCGTCGTGCTCGATGCCGCCGACCCGATCGAGGCGATCCGCACGCGCGCCACCCGACGCTATGTGCTACGCGGCGGTACGGTCATTGCAGAAACACCACCCCGCCGCAGCCGCGTCATTTTTGAAAACGACATCGTCGAGGTAGATTTACGCCTACCGCATTGATGCCATATTCGCGGTGAACCCTGCGAACAGACAAGAGGAGAGACATGATGTCCCGGCATGATCTGACACGGCGTGCCTTATGGACTGGAAGCATGGCCTTGATTGGTATCGCATCAACGGCTCCATTCGCAGAAGCCCAAAACCTGTCGCTGAACTTCAATTTCGGTTCGCCGGGATATAATGTCGGTTATTGGGCTCCTCCACCGTATTATCGGAGATATTATTCCCCACCGCTTTATGCGCAGTATATGATGTGGTATTATTACCCCTCGCAATACTACCGCTACTATTACGCTCCACCACCACCACCGCCGCCTGGCACTCCGCGTCCGCCGCGGCCACCTTACGGTGCCCCTCTTCCACCGCCACCCGGCCGGTTTTTCTCAGGACTCCGAATGCCGCGCCCCCGCCCTTATCCAGGCGCGCCGCACGCACGCCCCGGCGGACCGATCCCCCATTGGCGCTCTGCTTTTAGACCACCGGGACGGCCAGGTCCTGTCGGTCCTGGAGGCCCTGGTGGATCTGGGCGTCCTGGCGGGCCAGGCAGACCCGGCGGACCGGGTAGAGGACCGGGCGGTCCCAGCCGGGGTTCGGGCGGGCCGCCACATCCCTGATTCTGCCAAGCGAAGCCGCCGCCCTGCAAACGCATAAGTGACACCCGGCACCATCGTGGCGATCGCTCTAGGCAGCGGTCATCCGATGCACAATTATGCCAGCATGTCTGCCTCATCCCTGGCTGAAAATCGGCGTGCTTCCGCTATTTCGCAGCCCAAGGTCGCCCTGGTCCCGATGACGATTGGGGTCGGCCTCGGTCTCGGGCTTGGATCGTTCGCCGGCGGCGCCCTGCAGAGCATCTACCCCTATGTCGCCGGCACACTCGCGACCAGCAGCGATCACGCGCTTTGGACGCTGACGTATTTCCTGGTCCACTGGGCGCTCGGCATCGCATTGATGCCCTGGTTTTCACGAAAATTCGGGCTCAAGCGCCTGTTCATCCTGTGCGTGATCATGCTCGCCTCGAGCAGCGCTCTCGCTATCATCGCCAAGTCGCTCATGCTCATGCTGGTAGCGCGCGGTGCCCAGGGCATCTCCGCCGGCATCTGGTGCAGACATTGCTGCTCGGTCATTACCCGAAGCATTTGCACACCCTCGCCACAGCGCTCTGGAGCAACGTGATGCTGGCGCCGTTCTTCCTCGGCCCGGCCGTCGGGGGTTGGCTCGCGACCAATTATTCCTGGCTCGACATTTTCTGGTTGGTGCTGCCGCTCTCTGTCGTCTCGATTGCCCTGGTGCAGATCGCCCTGCCCGACGACCGACCCACCACGCCGCCCCCGCGTTTTGATATTTTCGGACTCGGTCTTCTCTGGCCCGGATTGATCGCCTTGCAGATCGTTCTCGACCAGGGCGAGCAGTTCGGCTGGTTCCATTCGGTGTTCATCAGTCACGTCGCCCTGGTAGCGACGCTGTTGCTGGTCCTGTTCGTCATCTGGGAATTGTTCGAGCCTTCGCCGCTGTTGCAACTGCGCTATCTGGCGCGGCGGAATTTCGGTTTCGGCCTGCTGCTTCTCTGTCTCGGCTGGTCGATCTTCGTCGGCTGGAGTTCGATCCTGCCGCTCTGGTCGGAAACCGATCTCGGCTTCAACGGCTGGTGGGGCGGTGTGCTTCTGATCCCCCTTGCCATCACCGCGATCCCGATCGCCGCCCTGATGAGCAAACTCACCCAGTTCTTCAGCCTGCGCGCGCTCGCCGTCGGCTGCTTCGTGATCTATGCGGGCGCCTATGCCGTCGCTTTCTTCGATCCATCGGTCGGTCTCGCCGCGACGATGCCGAGCGAACTGATCCAGGGCATCGCCGTCGGCATGCTGTTCGTGCCGCTGACCATGATCGTCCTGTCCGGCATCCCGCCTGAAGAACTGGCCGTCGCCTCGACCACCAGCAATTTCATTCGGGTATCCAGCGCCAATCTCGGTGTCACGCTACTCACCACCCTGTGGCAACGCCGGACCGCGCATTTCGAAAGCCATATGCGCACCGTGATGCCGCGGTGGCTGTGACAATGGATTCTGGCCCACTTGTGCTGATGAATTCTGGCCCACCTCCCGGGGTTGGACAGGCAGGGCCGCCCCGCGGGGCGGCCCTGCCTGTCAGCGGTTCTTTTTCTCCTTCCT
>NZ_JAKGBZ010000039.1 GCF_021556475.1 Acidiphilium iwatense
ACGTGATTCGCTGCCTTGCGTGTTCGATTCGAGACCCACCACCCGCCTCCACGAGTCAGAATCTCTACCCACTCACACGCGTCAACGAATCGCTGCAAGAATTTTGTGACACAGTAAGATTAGGGAGCCGTACTCGTCACAAATTTTAACCAGGCATGAATCTATTTGATTTTTGAGAGTGGCGTAATAAACAGGAACCGCAGAGATCAATTTCTCCAAAATCAATCTTTCGATTTCAGTTAAACCCCTCATATCATTACTCATTTTCCATCTCCGTAATATTTACAACGGATGTCATTATGGTTTCGGATAATAGGTTCCAATATTTAATGACCCGTTTGGAAGTGGGTAAGCTCTGTATTCGTAATTTTCAGTGTCGATAAAAATGCTCCATGAACTCTCCCTCAATTATAACGTGATCACTCCCGATGCGGTTGAACAAGCAAGCAAATTTTCTGTATAACCTCGCTTAATTGATCACTGAAAATATTTTTCATCAAGCGGTATATTTCTTGTTTTCCGCATAAGAATATCTATTTGATAATAAAAAAGATTAAAAAAAACACAAACTCCTTGAAGCTTCCCCAGAATTCCAAAATTGTTAAATAACAAGACATGTGCCAAATCTTTTTTAGCCCACACATTTCCCATCTTAGCTGCAATTTCTAGCAGTTCACGGGCCTTTCGATAATCTTTTTTTACATATTCTCCTAAAAGATACATGCTTGCAAGCCGGTATATGGATGGAGCATATCCATCTGTTGCTCCCCAAGAGAAAGCGTCGAAAGCTGAAGAATAGTCACCTATTCTGTCAAATCCCTTTCCAAAAAACAATGATGCTTTACTCAAGTGTGCAGCTTTCGCAAGTTCGTTCCAACGTTTTGCTCTTTCGTGTATGTCATCCAACTCAATACCACGCGCGAACATATCAGAAATATATAAAAGGCTTGCCTTCGACCCCTTGGCTGCAAAACACTCTAGCGCTAAAAAAGATTTGATGCGATCGGTAGACCTCATTCGGTACGCTTCGTTTACCATTGTCAGGTCAGGCTCGCTGCGTAAATCAGAAATTTGCATTTGATTATCCAAATTATCGTTCGTCATTTGGCATTGAAATTGTTTGTTCTGGGGGAGGTAGCACTTGTATTTCTTCTGTCTCTGGTAGTTCGGCATACGGATTAAATTTTGGTACATTGGCTTGGCATATAGAAAAGAGGCATAATGCTTTGAAAGTGAGGCTCCGTAGATCTGCGATTTCTTCCGGGGCGCCATTGAATGGTGAGGCTCCCGGACCGGTTTGCCCGCTTTGGCTGAATGTAGGTCCATACGGCTGGCTTGAATTCCCTCCGATCAGGCTATCATAGAGATTCTGTGTTTCATTGATGGCTGCACCGAATGCAGTATTCACCTGATTGCCGACCCAGTCCAACCCCTGGGCGATCTGGCCGACGACCGGGATGCCGTCAATTCCGCCTTGGCTGCCGTTGTTGTTTCCCGCCTGCGTTGCGCCCCTGAAGAGATAGGTAAAGGCCCCGGTCAAGGCGCCGTTGCCGAATTTGCCGCCGCCGAGGACGGATGCGACTCCGCCCGCAACGCTTTCGGTGACGACGGTATCATAGTTGCCATGGAGGGCAAGTTCGGGTCCGGCAGCGGCGCTGAACCCGGCGGAGACGGTGCTTCGGTGTGAAGGAGATCCAAAGCGGCGAGGAGATCGGCTTCGACGAGGCTGGAGCGATGGACCGGCTTCACGCCGGAGGCCGCACGCGCTTTCGCAGGGTGCGGAAATGTGCCGCATCCATCTTATACAACCGCCGTAGCCTACGACTCACGCCTGACGCCAACTCGTCATTGCGACGGCGAGCTTGCGAGGCGGAAGCAATCCAGCTTTTTCGGGTAAAATACAGAAAAAGTGGGTTACCTCCGCGTCGTTTCCAGCAACCCCTTGGATTGCCGGAACCTTTCGGCGCTCCGCCACGTCGGCGGAGCTGTCCAAGGTTCCATCGGCGTCAGCCGATGGAAAGACAGCGGAGGTTGACGCCTGCTCGCAATGACGGGGTGATGGGCATTGTCCAGGGCGGCCGGTATTACTTCGCGACCATCACGTCCGAGGCCTTGATGACCGCGATCGCGTCTTCACCCGGCTTGAGCGCCAGATCGTCGATTGCCTCGTTCGTGATCGACGCGGTAATGACCACGCCATTGCCGATGTCGAGCTTCACGTGGCCGGTCGTCTGACCCTTCTCCACGCTGAGCAGTTTGCCTTTGATCTGATTGCGCGCGCTGAGTTTCATCATGATTTCGTCTCCAGATCATTGTCTCGAATTAGGGGGGCGCTTCGAGCGATATTTCTCTCAGGCTATATCGAGAACCGGCTGCGGGTGCAATGCAATCGCAAATAAGAAAGACCGATCCGGTCGCCCGGATCGGCCTTCGTCATCCCCGCTATCCGATCAGGCCGAGTAGTACATCTCGAATTCGACCGGGTGGGGCGTGTGCTCGAAGCGGAACACCTCTTCCCATTTCAGATCGATATAGGATTCGATCTGGTCCTTGCTGAACACGTCGCCGGCGAGCAGGAAATCGTGATCGGCGGCGAGCGCGCCCAGCGCTTCGCGCAGGCTGCCGCAGACGGTCGGGATGCCGTGCAGCTCCTCGGGCGGCAGATCGTAGAGGTTCTTGTCTATCGGGTCGCCCGGATGGATCTTGTTCTTGATGCCGTCCAGGCCCGCCATCGCCATGGCGGCGAAGGCGAGATAGGGATTTGCCGTCGGGTCGGGGAAACGCACTTCGACGCGCTTGGCCTTCGGGCTGGTCGCATACGGGATACGGCACGCCGCCGAGCGGTTGCGCGACGAATAGGCGAGCAGAACCGGCGCTTCGAAGCCGGGAATCAGGCGCTTGTAGCTGTTGGTGCTCGGGTTGGTGAAGGCGTTGAGCGCCTTGGCGTGCTTGATGATGCCCCCGATGTAATAGAGGCACATCTCCGACAGGTCGGCATAGCCGTTGCCGGCGAAGAGCGGCTTGCCGCCTTTCCAGATCGACTGATGGGTGTGCATGCCCGAACCGTTATCGGCATAGATCGGCTTGGGCATGAAGGTCGCGGTCTTGCCGTAGGAATGCGCGACGTTGTGGACGCAGTATTTATAGATCTGCATCTGGTCGGCCATTTTCGTCAGCGGACCGAATTTGGTGCCCAATTCGTGCTGCGACTGCGCGACCTCGTGGTGGTGCTTCTCGATCGGCAGGCCCATTTCGCCCATGGTCGCGAGCATTTCGGCGCGCAGATCGCTCTCGGAATCGACCGGCGGCACCGGGAAATAGCCGCCCTTGACCACGGGGCGATGGCCCATATTGCCTTCGGGGTAATCCTTCAGCGAGGCTTGCGGGCCCTCCATGCTGTCGATCTGATAGATGCCGTAATTGCCGCCGGTGCCGAACTTGACCGAATCGAACACGAAGAATTCGGCTTCCGCGCCGATCAGGATGGTATCGCCGACGCCCGACGCCTTCACATAGGCTTCGACCTTCTTCGCGGTCGAGCGCGGATCGCGCGAATAGGAAAGCCCGGTCGAGGGCTCCAGAATGTCGCAGAACAGGATCATCGACGGCTTCGCGGAGAACGGATCCATCACCGCGGTCTCGGCGTCCGGCATCAGAATCATGTCGCTTTCGTTGATCACCTTCCAGCCGGCGATCGAGGAGCCGTCGAACATGATGCCGTCGCGGAACGCATCCTCGTCCATCGTCGAGATGTGCTGGGCGGTGTGCTGCCACTTGCCGCGCGGATCGGTGAACCGGAGGTCGACATATTCGGCGCCGTGCTCCTTCATCATTGCCAGCGCCTTGCTGATTGCGTCGCCGCTACCGGCGGGCTTTTTCGCCATGTTAGTCCTCGCTGCTCGTCAGATTATGATGCCGCACGATGCGGCATCGTGGTTGTTGGTTGGAAATCAGATCGCCGCTTCGCCCTTCTCGCCGGTGCGGATGCGGATCACGTCGTCGATCGATGAGACGAAAATCTTGCCATCGCCGATCCGCCCGGTACGTGCGGCGTTGGTGATCGCCTCGATCGCCCGGTCGGCGACGCTGTCCTCGCAGATCACTTCGATCTTCACCTTGGGCAGAAAATCCACCACATATTCGGCGCCGCGATACAGCTCGGTATGGCCCTTCTGCCGGCCGAACCCCTTGGCTTCCAGCACGGTGATGCCCTGAAGCCCCACCTCGTGCAGGGCTTCCTTGACCTCGTCCAGCTTGAACGGCTTGATGATCGCTTCGATTTTTTTCATCCGGTTCACGCCCGATCCGCGACGGGCCCCTCCTAATTACTGGTTATCGGCGAGCCTATGCGCGCACCAGCCACACGCGGCCGGCGACCTCGTGATGCATGAGCCGTGCCAAATTCCGGCTGCGTGCGGCTTGGCGAGGTTGCCCAACCGATCGGCACGATTTATGCCTAAAATTACGTCATTTTATGCCTAAAATTAAACCAGAGCGACCAAACCCTCTTGCTCTTCCAGGATTGCACGCGATACTGAACGCGCGCAGTTTCAGGAGGGTAAGGACGTGAAATCGCCGAACCAGTTGCTTGACGCCATCGGTACGACGATCTTTACGGTCATGTCGGCCCTGGCGGTGCAGCACGGCGCGATCAATCTCGGCCAGGGTTTCCCCGATACCGACGGCCCGGCCGACATCATCGACGCGGCGGCGAACGCCCTGCGCGATGGGCGCAACCAGTACCCGCCGCTTGCCGGCGTGCCTGAACTGCGCCAGGCGGTTGCTGCCGCCAATGACCGGTTTTACGGGATCAAGGCCGATCCGGGCACGGATATCATCGTCACCTCCGGCGCGACCGAGGCGATCACCGCCTGCCTGATGGCGCTGCTCGATCCCGGTGACGAGGTGGTGCTGATCGAACCGCTCTACGACACCTATCTGCCGGTGGTGAAGCTGCTCGGCGCGGTGCCTCGGCTGGTTCGCCTGAACCCGCCGGACTGGGTGCTGCCGCGCGCCGATCTCGAAGCCGCCTTCGGCCCCAGAACCAAACTTCTGCTCCTCAATTCCCCGATGAACCCGACCGGCAAGGTGTTTTCCGCCGACGAACTCGGCTTCATCGCGGGGCTGCTCGCGCGCCACGACGCCTATGCGGTGTGCGACGAGGTCTATGAGCATCTGATTTTCGACGGCGCGAAGCACATTCCGCTGATGAGCCTGCCGCGGATGCGCGAGCGTTGCGCGCGGATCGGCAGTGCCGGCAAGACCTTCAGCCTCACCGGCTGGAAGGTGGGTTACATTACCGCCCCGCGACACCTCGCCGCGATCATCGCCCGCGCGCATCAGAACCTGACCTTCACCACCCCGCCCAATCTGCAGCGCGCGGTCGCCGTCGGCCTCGCAAAGGACGATGCGTATTTCGAGGGCCTCGCCGCCGATCTCGCGGCCAAACGCGATTGTCTTTCCGCAGGTCTGAGCGCCATTGGTTTTCAGGTGCTGCCGACCGCGGGTTCCTATTTCGTAACCGCGGATTTTTCGCCTTTGGACTTTGCCGGCGATGACACGGCATTCTGCCGCCAAATCACCGAGCACGCCGGCGTCGCGGCGATCCCGGTCTCGGCTTTCTATGCCGGCGAGGCGCCGCGCCATTACGCGCGCTTCGCGTTCTGCAAGCGCGACGATGTGCTCGACGAGGCGATCAGCCGCCTGTCAGCGCATTTTCGCGCGACCGCCCCGCTCCGGGCCGCCGGAGACTGAGAATTCAGCGCAACCCGGCGAGCGGCAGATGCCGGGTTTCCTTGAGGCGTTCCAGCACCAGGGATGAGCACACCTGGGCGACGCTGTCGTGCGGGAGCAGAATGTCATTCACCAGGATGGCGAGGTCGGGCAGGCCCGGAAGTGCTGCCTTGAGCACGTAGTCGGGGTCGCCTGTCATCGCATAGGCTTCCTGGATGACATCAACCCGCGCGACGAGGTCGCGGAAGCGGCTGGCATTGTCCTTCGAATGCTTCGACAGCGACACCTGGATCAGGACGATCATCCCGAAGCCGAGCGCCTCGGCCGATAACCGCGCCTCGTAGCCGCGGATCACGCCCGCCGCTTCCAGCGCGATACGCCGGCGCGAGCATTGCGAGGCGGACAGGCCGACCCGCTCGCCGAGTTGCTGATTGGTCAGCCTTCCGTCCTGCTGAAGGCTGGCGAGCAGGCGCAGGTCGAAGCCGTCGAGATTGATCGATTCGCGCATGATTTTATTTTATTCCGCGTAATCCGTGCATTCAAGTGGTTATGACTCCGCGTTTTGCACACATTATGCTGCGAATTGCGACTATCGTGCGCTGGCGCGTTCGATTTCAGGAGGAGCAGCGAAAAATGGGGCCGTTTCCGCACGACGCCGAGCCTTCGGTGATTTCCGATCAGAATCCGGCTGGCACCGACGGGTTCGGTTTCGTCGAATTCGCCCATCCCGATCCGCGGGCGCTGCACACGCTGTTCTGGACCATGGGGTTCGCCGCCGTCGCCCGGCACCGCACCAAGGCGATCACCCTCTACCGTCAGGGCGACGTGAATTACCTGATCAACGAGGAACCGGACAGCCACGCGACGCGCTTCGCGGCGCAGCACGGCCCCTGCGCGTCATCGATGGCGTTTCGCGTGGTCGATGCCGGCCATGCCTGGCGCCACGCGATCGCCAACGGCACGGAGGCCGCCGACGCGACAAACGGGTCGCTCGCGATGACCGTGCCGGCGATCAAGGGGATCGGCGGCTCGCTGATCTATTTCCTGGACCGTTACGGCGCGCGCGGATCGGCCTTCGAGGATGAATTCATTTGGCTCGATGACGCCGACCCGCGACCGGAGGGGCAAGGGCTCCATTACATCGACCACCTCACCCATAATGTCGGGCGCGGCCGGATGGATGTGTGGTCCGGCTTCTACGAGCGGATCTTCAATTTCCGGGAAATTCGCTATTTCGACATCAAGGGCGAATATACCGGCTTGTTTTCCCGCGCGCTGACCAGCCCGGACGGCAAGATCCGGATTCCGATCAACGAATCCGCCGACGAGACCAGCCAGATCGCGGAATATCTCCACCAGTACAAGGGAGAAGGCATTCAGCACATCGCCTGCGGCTGCCACGACATTCATGCGAGCGTGGAAGCGCTGCGGATGCGCGGGCTTGCCTTCATGCCGGCACCGCCCGCGACCTATTATGAACGCGTGGACGCGCGAGTGCCGGGCCACGGCGAGGATCTCGCGCGGCTTGAGCACAACGGCATCCTGATCGATGGCGAGGGCGCGGTTGCCGCCGGGGCCGCGGAAGGGCGGATGACCAAGGTGCTGCTGCAGATTTTTTCAGCAACCGTGGTCGGGCCGATCTTTTTCGAGTTCATCCAGCGCAAGGGCGACGAGGGTTTCGGCGAAGGCAATTTCCGCGCTTTGTTCCTGTCGATCGAGGAAGATCAGTTCCGGCGCGGCGTGCTGGCCCGTCCGGCTGCCTGAGTGTGCCGTCGCACCGTTCGTGCGACCTACTCCTCAAAGCGACCCGTAGCGTCACGATCACGGTCATATCGTCTCGTGAGTGGAAACGGCGGCAACCAGGACTCGCGACGGACGATCCAGCTTTCGTGGGTTGGCATCAACTGATCCGGGGCATCCAGAGATCCCAGGTTCATTTCGATTTCGTCTGCGCTACGTGCAAAAACAGACGAGCCGCAGCGGGGACAGAAAAACCGCCCGGCGTAGTCACGTGTTTCACCATCGATCGTCACCGCATCCTGAGGGAACACCGCAGAAGCGTGAAAAAGGGCTCCATGATGCTTGCGACAGTCGAGGCAATGACAAAAGCCGACCCGGTATGGGAGTCCCGACGCCACAATTCGGACATTGCCGCACAGGCAACCGCCGATGAATCGGTCCATGCTTCGTCTCCTCTAAATGTCTGTCCAGACCGCAAATCAAACATATGACAAGACACTTGGCCCGCTATCCGCTTTCTTGAAAAACTCCGAGAACCTTTTCTGAATTCAGCCCGCGTCCCTGACCTCGGCGCTGGCGATCGCCAGCGCCATCGCCAGCGCCATGGTGGCCGAAAGCGACCGGAACGCACCGAGATCGGCCTCGATGACTTCGAGCCGTACCCGCGCTTCCGCCGAGACCGGGCTGAACACCGAATCGGTGATCGCGATGATCGCCGCGCCACGCCCCGCCGCGAACCGGACGAGATCGATGGTCGATGGCGTATAAGGGTTGAAGCTGATCGCGATCAGCGTGTCGGCCGGGCCGATCCGGCCTGCCTGGACATCGGCCATGCTGCCGATATTGTCGAGCAGAATGGCGGGGAAATCGAGTTTGCCGAGCGCATAGGCGAGATAGGACGCGACCGGAAAGGCGCGCCGCTGGCCGAGAATATAGACATGGGCGGCACGGGCGAGCAGCGCCGAAGCCGCATCGAACTCGCCGGGGATGATGGTGCGGCCGAGATCGGCGACCGAACGGGCGGCGGTGTCGATGAAACGGTCGAGAATGCGCGCGGGCTCGGCGCCGCTTTCGTCCTTCACCCTGGCGAGCCGCTCGCGATAATCCGGCCAGCGGTCGCGCAACTGCGCGCGGAACACGCTCTGCAATTCGGAAAACCCGGAATAGCCGAGGCTCTGGGCGAAACGCACCAGGGTTGACGGCTGCACGCCGGCCGCCTCGGCGAGTTCGGCCACCGTTGAAAGCGCCATCCGGTCCGGATGGTCGAGCGCGTGGCGGGCAACCTGGGCCAGGCGCTTCGGCATGGCGTCGTGCCGCGCCAGGATTTTACTGCGCAACGCTTCGAAGTCGCGCGGGGGTTCGGCGTCTTGGGTTACGTCATCCATCAGCGAAATAGAATGAATTTTCCAGAAATGGTCAAGGGGTTGCATCTCGATTCAGAATAAATTTTCCACTATTGCATAATATTCGAATTTGATGTTTCATATTGCCGAACCGAAAACCAGATCGGGGGGACGGAAACGCGATGGCAACGCTGAGACTGACCGCTGCCCAGGCACTGGTGCGCTATCTTGCCGCCCAGCGCATCGCGATCGGCGACGAGGTTGTGCCTCTGTTCGGCGGGGTCTGGGCAATTTTCGGTCACGGCAATGTCGCCGGCCTCGGCGAGGCGCTGTTTGCCGCGCGTGAGACCCTGCCCACCTTTCGCGCCCACAACGAGCAGGCGATGGCCCATGCCGCCATCGCCTACGCCAAGGCTCATAAGCGCCGCCGCATGATGGCCTGCACCAGTTCGATCGGGCCGGGTGCGCTCAACATGGTGACGGCGGCGGCCCTCGCCCATGTCAACCGGCTGCCGGTGCTTCTGCTGCCGGGCGACGTGTTCGCCTCCCGCCGGCCCGATCCGGTGCTGCAGCAGGTCGAGGATTTCGGCGACGCCACGGTTTCCGCCAATGACTGCTTTCGGCCGGTGTCGCGATATTTCGACCGGATCACCCGGCCCGAGCAACTGCTCGCCGCGCTGCCCCGCGCGCTCGACGTGCTGACCGATCCCGTGGAGTGCGGGCCGGTGACGCTCGCCTTCTGCCAGGATGTGCAAACGGAAGCCTTCGATTATCCAGAAATGCTTTTCGAGGAACGGGTTCGGCGCATCCGCGCGCCGGAGCCTGACGCGCGCGAAATTGAAGACGCCGTGCGTCTGTTAGAGAACGCGAAGCGCCCACTGATCATCGCGGGCGGCGGCGCTCATTATGCCGGCGCGTGCGGCGCTCTGACGGATTTCGCAGAACGGCATGGGATTCCAGTCGCCGAGACCCAGGCAGGCAAGGGCGCGTTGCAGTTCGACCACCCGTGCAATGCCGGGTCGGTCGGCGTGACCGGCAGCGCCGCCGCAAACACGCTTGCCGCCGAGGCCGACCTGATCCTCGCGATCGGCACGCGCCTGCAGGATTTCACCACGGGGTCGCGCGCCTTGTTCGCGGCACAGGGGCGCCGCATCCTGCATCTCAACGTGGCCGCGCGCGACGCGGAAAAACACGGCGGCGTTCCGTTGGTGGCCGATGCGGCGCGGGGCCTTGCCGCACTCGATGCCGCGATCGGGCTGTGGTGCGCACCGCCGGATTGGCGGGACCGTGCCGAGGCGTTACGCCGCGACTGGCACGACGCCGTCGCCCGCGCGACCGCTCCCACTAACACGCAACCACCGTCAGACGCCGAGGTGATCGGCGTGGTCGACCGTGTGCTGGGCGAGACCGCGACCGTGGTTTGCGCAGCCGGCGGCCTGCCCGGCGAATTGCATAAATTATGGCGCGCGCGCGGGCCGAATTCCTATCATGTGGAATACGGATTTTCCTGCATGGGCTATGAAATCGCCGGTGCTCTCGGCGTCAAGCTCGCGCTGCCGGATCGCGACGTCGTTGTCATGGTCGGCGACGGTTCGTATCTCATGCTGAATTCTGAAATCGCGACATCGGTGGCGATGGGGTTGAAACTGATTATCGTCGTGCTCGACAATCGCGGTTTCGGCTGCATCAATCGGCTGCAGCAAGCGACTGGCGGTGCGCCGTTCAACAATCTGCTTGCCGACGCGCACCATGTCGCGGAGGTGCCGATCGATTTCGTGAGGCACGCCGAATCCCTTGGTGCGGTAGCGGAAAAAGCCGACGACCTCGCGGCACTCGATGCCGCACTCGGCCGCGCGCGTCTGGCGGATCGGACCGCCGTGGTCGTGATCGACACCGATCCCGCGAAAACGACGGAGGCCGGCGGTGCGTGGTGGGACGTCGCGGTGCCGGAGGTCTCGTCCCGCGCCGAGGTCGGGGACGCGCGCCGCCGCTATGAGAGCGCGATCGAACATCAGAGCCTTGTTTGAGGAATGAATAGCGTGATCAACATCGGCACCAACCCGATCGCCTGGAGCAACGATGACTTGCCCGAACTCGGCGGCGCGACGCCGCTGGAAGACTGCCTCGCACAGGCACGGCAGGCTGGCTACGCAGGCATCGAGCGCGGCCACAAATTTCCCAATGATCCCACAAGTCTTCGCGAAACACTGGCGCGCCACGGGTTGCGCTTCGTCTCCGGCTGGTATAGCGGGCGGCTGCGCGAACATGACGCCGACGCCGAGATTGCCGCGATGGCGACGCATCTCGATCTACTCGCGAAAAACGATGCGCCGGTGCTGATCTATGCCGAAACCACCGGCTGTATCCATGGCGATCGTTCCGCGCCGCTTTCGCGCGGGCCACGCATGGCGCCGGATGACTGGCCGCGCTTTTGCGCGCGGCTGAACCGTGTCGCCGCGCATTGCGCCGAGCGTGGCGTGGCGCTTGTCGTGCACCACCACATGGGCACGGCGATCGAGACCGGCGACAACATCGCGCGCCTGATGGACGGCACCGACGATACCGTCGGTCTGCTGCTCGATTCCGGCCATGCGACGTTCGCCGGCATCGATCCCACGCAACTCGCGGCAGACTACGCCACGCGCATCCGTCATGTGCATTGCAAGGACATCCGGCGCGAGGTATTTTCCCGCGCCCGTGCCGGCGACTGGAGTTTTCTCGATTCAGTCATCGCCGGCGTGTTCACCGTTCCCGGCGACGGTTTCATCGATTTCCCGGCGATGCTCGCGGCACTCGCCGCCGCCGACTATGCGGGCTGGATGGTGGTCGAGGCCGAACAGGACCCAGCGCGCGCTGAACCGCTTCACTACGCGCGCATGGGCTATGACAACCTGTCCGCCATGCTCCGTGAAGCCGGGTTCGCCATCGCCGATCCGTTGCCGATACCACCCACGAAAGAGATTCTGTCATGAAAACCCTTGGCCATTTCATCAATAATCGCCGCGTCGATGGTGCCGGCACGCGCCGGCTGCCGGTTTATGACCCGGCGATCGGCGCCCAGGCCGCCGAAGTCGCGGTCGCCACCCCGGCCGAGATCGAAAGCGCGATCGCGTCGGCCCGTGCGGCATTCCCGGCCTGGGCGGCGACGCCACCGCTGCGCCGCGCGCGGGTGATGTTCAAGTTCAAGGAATTGATCGAGCGCCACAAGGATGAACTCGCGCGACTGATCACCAGCGAGCATGGCAAGGTGCTCTCCGATGCCGGCGGCGAGGTTACGCGCGGCATGGAAGTTGTCGAATTCGCCTGCGGAATCCCCGATCTGCTCAAAGGCGAATACTCGCGCAATGTCGGCACCAATGTTGACAGCTACACGATCCGCGCGCCGCTCGGCGTGGTCGCTGGCATCACCCCGTTCAACTTTCCGGCGATGGTGCCGCTCTGGATGTTTCCCGTCGCCATCGCCTGCGGCAATTGCTTCATCCTCAAGGTTTCCGAAAAAGTTCCGTCCACCGCCCTGCGACTCGCCGAACTGCTCGCCGAAGCGGGCCTGCCCGAGGGCGTGTTCAACGTGGTCAATGGCGATCGCGCGGTGGTCGATGCGCTGCTGACCGATCCGCGTATCGCGGCGATCAGCTTCGTCGGTTCCACGCCGGTCGCCGAACACATTTTCACCACCGCCTCCGCGCACGGCAAGCGCGTGCAGGCGCTGGGGGGTGCAAAAAACCATCTGGTGGTCATGCCCGACGCCGATCTCGATCAGGCGGTCGATGCGCTGGTCGGTGCGGCCTATGGTTCGGCGGGCGAGCGCTGCATGGCGATCTCGGTCGCCGTGGCTGTCGGCGATATCGCCGATCCGCTGATCGAACAGCTCGCCAAACGGGCGCGGGCGCTGAAGATCGGGCCGGGCACCGACTCTGAAGCCGAGATGGGGCCGCTGGTCTCGCGGGAACACAAGGCGCGCGTCGAATCCTATATCGAGGCCGGAATCGCCGAACGCGCCAAACTCGTCGTTGACGGGCGCGGCCTGAAACTTCAGGGCCATGAGGGTGGCTATTTCGTCGGCCCCACACTGTTCGATCATGTCCGACCCGGCATGAAGATCCATCGCGAGGAAATTTTCGGACCGGTCCTGTCGGTGGTGCGCGAAACCAGTTTCGACACCGCCGTCCGCATCATCAACGAGCACGAATTCGGCAACGGCACCTCGATCTTCACCCGCGACGGCGATGCCGCACGGAGCTTCGCCGATGCGATCGAGGTGGGCATGGTCGGGATCAACGTGCCGATCCCGGTGCCGATGGCGTTCCATTCTTTCGGTGGCTGGAAGCGCTCGATCTTCGGCGATCACGGCGTGCATGGGCGCGAGGGCGTGCATTTCTACACCAAGCTGAAAACCATGACCTCGCGCTGGCCCACCGGAATCCGCGCTGGTGCGGAGTTTGCCATGCCGACGATGCGTTAGAGATGGCAAAAGATATGCGCATGACCGATCGCACAATCAATATCTGCATGATCGGTCACGGCATGATGGGAACCTGGCACTCCGAGGCGCTCCGCGATCATTCGGACTGTGTGCTACATACGATTGCCGGCAAGGACCAGGAAGAAGTCCAGGGTTTCGCCCGGCGGTTCGGATACCGGTCCGCAAGCACTGATTTTGCCGCATCGATCGCCGATCCCGCGATCGATGCGGTGATCGTCGCGAGTCCGAGCGAGGATCATGCCCGGATGACGAAGGCAGCGATCGAGGCACGCAAACCGGTTCTCGTCGAAATTCCGCTCGCGATGACGCTGGAATCTTGCGAAAATCTTGTCCTTGCCGCGGAGGATGCGGGTGTGACGCTCGCCGTCTGTCATCCAATGCGGTTCCGTGCCTGCCGCGTACCGCTGATTGCCCGCGTCGCGGCGTGCGAGGAGCGTGTGCTTCACGTCCATGGACGGTTCTTTATCCATCGTCTGGTCAATATCGGCGCGACCGGGATTCGTCGCACCTGGACCGATAACATCCTTTGGCATCACACCACGCATCTTGTCGATTTTGGCCTGTTCGTCGCGGGTGGCGGTGATCCGCACGCGGCTGAGCGGCGGATTCGGCGCGTCGAAGGATTCATGCCTGATATCGATTCCCAGACCGGAATTCCGATGGAAATCGCGGTAATCATCGAAACCAAGGACGGTTGTACCATCGCGGCGACGGGTTCCTATCACGCGCGCGAGCGGATTTATGAGATGATGACGGTGACCGGACGCGATTCCTACAGGGTGGATGAAATCGCCGCCACGATGACCACGGGAGGCGGCACGCAGGCGATCGAGACCGAGCAGGAGAATGCCTGGCGCGTCGCGCGTGATTTCGTCGATGCGCTGCGCGAAAACCGTTCGCCTTTCGTGACCGGACGCTCGGTTCTGCCGGCAATGCGCGTTCTCGACCGGGTGCAGCAGGACTGGGACACGCGTTATGGTGCGCGCTCTTTGCCGGGTCGCCCCCTCGATTCATTTGCCACACCCTGAGAAACAACGAGGAGCAAAATCATGTCGCTCAATGCCATCTGGTCCGAGGGACGCGCTGCGCTGAACGGCTGGTTGTCCATCCCCGATGGTTTCGCCTCCGAGGTGATGGCGCACCAGGGCTGGGACACGCTGACCATCGACATGCAGCACGGCATCGTTGACTACGCCTATGCGGTGCGGATGCTGACAGCGATTTCGACCACGCAGGTCGTGCCGATCGTGCGCGTGCCGTGGCTCGACCCCGGTATCGTGATGAAGGTTCTGGATGCCGGCGTGCTCGGCGTGATCTGCCCGATGATCAATTCCGCCGAGGACGCCGAGATTTTCACGAGCGCCCTGCGCTACGCGCCGCGCGGGCGACGCAGTTTCGGCCCGATCCGCGCGAACCTTGCCCATGGCGCCGATTACCCGAAACGCGCCGACGATCTCGTCACCGGCTTTGCGATGATCGAAACCCGAGCGGCCCTCGATGCGCTGGATGCAATTCTCGCGGTGCCGGAACTGGATGCGATCTATATCGGGCCGGCAGATCTCGCGCTGTCGCTCGGCGCCGAGCCGCGATTCGATCCGGTTGATCCGGTGGTAACCGGACCGATCGAGCACATCCTCGCGCGTGCCAAGCATCACGGCAAGCGGGCCGGCATCCATACCGGCTCGGCTTCCTATGCCCGCGCCATGGTTGAAAAAGGCTTCGATTTCGTCACCATCGGGTCGGACGCACGGTTCATGGCGGCGGGCGCCGCGCGCGCCGTGGCCGATTTCCGTAATGTCGGCAACGACGTGAAGATCGCTTATTGAGATGGTGGACATGCTGAATTTCGCCCTGATCGGTGCGGGACGCATCGGCGTTTCCCATGCATCGCTGATCGCAAACCATCCGCGCGCGCGGCTCGCCGCGGTGATCGACGCGGATGCGAAAGCCGCCGCGTCGCTCGCGTCCCGCTTCAGCGCCGCGACGATGAACTGGGCCGAGGCGCTCGCCGACCCGGCGATCGATGCCATGCTGATCGCGAGTTCCACCGACACCCATGCGGGTTTCATCGAAGACGCGGCGCGCGCCGGCAAGGCGATCCTTTCCGAAAAACCGATCGATCTGTCGCTCGACCGCATCGATCGTTGCGGCGCGGTGGTGACGGAAACCAAGGCGCGCCTGATGGTGGGATTCAACCGCCGGTTCGATCCGCATATCGCTTCTCTCAAGGCGCGGCTCGATGACGAAGCGATTGGCCGGGCCAGCCAGATCCTGATTATCAACCGCGATGCCGGAGCGCCGCCGCCGGAATTTCTCCGCCGTTCCGGTGGTATTTTCCGCGACATGGCGATCCATGACTACGATCTTGCCTGCCATCTGTTCGGCGCGGCCCCGGTTGCGGTTCATGCCCAGGGCAGCGCCCTGGTTGATCCCGGTGCCGCGTCCTGCGGCGATTACGACACGGCGCTGACCGTGCTGACCATGGCGGACGGCGCGCAGGCGATGATCGCGAATGCACGATGTGCGCGATTCGGCTTCGATTTCCGCCTCGAAGTGCTTGGCGCGAAAGGCGTGTTGCGGCTCGACAATCCGCGCGAGACCACGCTGATCGAGGCGGATGCGGCAGGCGTACGACAGGCGAAACCGCCGCAGAATTTTTTCGCTCGGTTCGAGACCGCTTTTGCCCGCCAGCTCGACGCCTTCATCGACGCAATCATCGCGGGGCACTCACCGCCATCCGACTTCGCCGATGGCCGGACCGCGTCCGCGATCGCCGAAGCGGCGGCCAAATCCGCCACAACTGGAACGCCAATTTTACTTGACAGAAAAGATGGATTGATTATTCTAAAATTACAAAAATAAAGAATTACTATTCTGAATGAGCTCCATCACGGATGCTCGTACGAGAGGGAACGTTGCCGATGGAAAACGCTAAATCGCCGGGATGCGAGGACCGCCGGACATGAGGGCGCCTGATATGGCGACTGCTCCGGGGAAGAAGCCGGTGCATGACGAGCGTCTGACCGACATCTCTTGGCTGCACCGCGCGATGCGCCGGCCCGAGCTTGGCGCGGTCGGCGGCCTGATCGTGGTGATTTTGTTTTTCGCGGCGACCGCGAGTGCCACCATGTTCAGTGTCGCCGGCATCATGACGGTGCTGCGGCCCGCCGCCGAACTCGGCATCATGTCCGTCACCGCCGCACTTCTGATGATCGGCGGCGAGTTCGATCTTTCGATCGGCTCGATGGTCGCCTTCGCCGGGCTGATCTTCGGCGTTCTATTGGTCAACCTACATTTGCCGATGATCCTCGCCGTGCTCGGAACCCTGATCATGGCGGGGCTGTTCGGCGCGCTCAACGGGCAATTGGTGATTCGCACCAAGCTGCCCTCCTTCATCGTTACGCTGGCCTTTTTGTTCATCCTGCGCGGCTTGTCGCTGGTCGGACTCAAGCTCGCGACCGGCGGCAATACGATCCTCTCCGGCGTCGCGCCGGCGGGCAAGCCCGGCTTCGCCGATCACCTATTCTCCGGGGATACACTGACCGGATTGTTTTCCTGGCTGACGGCGCACGGCATGATCGCGACCCTGCCGAACGGCAAGCCTTCGGTGCATGGCGTGCCGATTTCGGTCGTCTGGTTCGTCACGATCACCGCGCTCGCTACCTGGGTTCTGCTGCGCACCCGCTTCGGCAACTGGATTTTCGCATCAGGCGGCGATGCCAATGCCGCGCGCAACTCCGGCGTTCCGGTCAACCGCGTGAAGACGATTCTGTTCGTCTGTACCGCGCTGTCCGCGGCACTAGTCGCGATCATCACCTCGCTCGATACCGCCTCGACCGATGCGCTGCGCGGTCTGCAGATGGAGTTCGAGGCGATCATCGCGGCGGTGATCGGCGGCTGCCTGCTGACCGGCGGCTACGGTTCGGCAATCGGCGCGTTTTTCGGCGCATTGATCTTCGGCACGGTCGAAATCGGCCTCACCTACACGAATTTCGACAGCGACTGGTTTCAGGTTTTCCTTGGCGCGATGCTGCTGATCGCGGTGATGTTCAATAACGCGGTGCGCCGGCGCGTGACCGGGGAACGCTGACCATGAGCGACCTCCCCCTCATCGAAGTCCGTGACCTGCGCAAGCAGTTCGGCCATGTCATCGCCCTCGCCGGCGTCTCGCTTCGTGTCCATGCAGGCGAGGTACTCTGCCTGCTCGGCGATAACGGCGCCGGAAAATCAACTCTGATCAAGACGCTGTCCGGGGTGCATAAACCCACCGAGGGCGAATTTCTGGCCGAGGGCAAATCGGTCGCGTTCGCCAGCCCGCGTGATGCGCTCGATGCAGGAATCGCGACGGTCTATCAGGATCTCGCGATGATCCCGCTGATGTCGATCACGCGCAATTTTTTCATGGGGCGCGAGCCGGCGAAAGGCGTCTGGCCATTCAAACGGGTCGATTTCCGAAGCTGTGACGACATCGTCCACGACGAAATGCGCCGGATCGGCATAGATGTGCGCGACCCGACCCAGGCGGTCGGCACGCTCTCGGGTGGCGAACGGCAATGCGTGGCGATCGCGCGGGCGGTTTATTTTGGCGCCAAAGTTTTGATTCTCGACGAACCGACCTCGGCCCTCGGTGTCGCGCAGACCTCGATGGTGCTGAAATACATCAATCAGGTGCGCGCCAAAGGGCTTGGGGTGATCTTCATCACCCATAATGTGCGCCACGCCTATGCGGTGGGCGATCGGTTCACCGTGCTCAATCGCGGGCGGACGATCGCGGACGCCGCGAAACGGGAGATCGGCATCGACGAGCTGCAGACCCTGATGGCCGGCGGCAAGGAGTTGCAGGAGGTTTCGGCCGAGCTGGCCGGAATGGTCTGAGGAACAGTTATTCAATCACGCGTTCATCACATGGGGAGGAAATGGTTATGACAAAGCGTTTGAGAGCCCTGCTCGCGGGGCTTGCCGGTGCGGCGGTCGTCGTATTCGGGCACGGTGCCGCGCAGGCGGCGCCGAAGAAGCTCGTGATCGAAATGGTCACCCATGGCGAGGCGGTCGATCCGTTCTGGACCCGGATCAAGAACGGCGCCGATCTGGCCGCGCGGCAGATGAATGTCGATCTGCGCTATCGCGCCCCGAATACGTTCAACATGGTCAAGATGAAGGATTTGATCCAGGCGGCGGTTAACCAGCATCCCGCCGGGCTGATCGTGACGATCCCGGACGCAGCGGCACTCGGCCCCCCGATCAAGGGCGCGGTGGATGACGGAATTCCGGTGATCACGATGAATACCGGCCGCGTTCCCGGCAAGAAGCTCGGCACGCTCGCCTATGTCGGCGAGGGCAATTACGCCGGCGGCGTCGAGGCCGGCAAGCGTTTCGCCAAGCTCGGCGCGACGCTAGGCGTCTGCCTCAATCAGGAGGTCGGGCAGATCGCGCTGGAGCGGCGATGCCAGGGCTTCGCGAAGGGGTTCGGCCACAAGGTGATCACCCTGCCGACCAGCGAAGACCCGACAACGGTGGTCTCCCAGATCGAGGCGTTTCTGCGGACGCACCCTGGCGCCAACGCGATCCTGGCGAACAGCGCGCCGCTTGGCGGCGAGCCGGCGGTGAAGGCGGTCGAGGCGCTTGGGCTCAAGACCAAGATCTTCATCGGCTCGTTCGATCTCTCGCCGGGTTTCCTGCAGGCGCTCGCGCAGAAGAAGGCCGATTTCGCGCTCGATCAGCAGCCCTTCCTGCAAGGCTATCTCTCGGTCGTGCTGATGGCGAATTACGCGCGCTATGGCGTCATTCCGTCTGAATACGACATCCCGACCGGGCCAAATTTCGTGACCCCCAAGAATGCCGCTCAGGTGATCGCCCTGTCCAAGAAAGGCATCAGGTGACGAAGCGGACGCTCGGCGTCTGTAGCTGGATTTTCGGAGGGTTAGGAGCCGGAGCGATCGTCAAGGCGGTCGCTCCTCTCGGCTACCGGGGGATCGAGCTGCATCCGGCACTTCTCGAAGCCAGGGACACGGCATCGATCCTTGCCGATCATGGGTTCGACATCGTCTCGATCACGCCGCCGGATGCGGATATCGCCCATCCCGATCCGGCGATTCGCGAACCGGCGATCGTCACGCTCTATCGGATGATCGACCGGGCGACGGAACTCGGTGCGCCGCGCGCGGCGGTGCATGGGCTGGTCGGGCGCATCCGCCCGGTCACGACCCAGGCGGAGGAGGACGATCTGCTCGACGACGCGGTGGCCCGGCTTGCCGACCATGCCGCCGCCTGTGGGATCGCCCTGGTTTTCGAGGTGCTGAACCGCTACGAATCGCACCAGATCAATACCGCCGAACAGGGGTTGGCGACGCTCGCCCGGCTCGGCCGGCCGAATCTGAAACTGCTGCTCGACGCGTATCACATGAATATCGAGGAACCCGATCCGGCGGCGGCACTCCGCGCGGCCGGCGCTTCACTCGGGCTCTATCATGCCGCCGATTCCAATCGCCGCGCGCCGGGGCGCGGCCATATCGATTTTGCGGCGCAACGGGCGGCATTGGATGCGATCTCCTATGCCGGGCCGGTGGTTATCGAGATCACCGCACCCGGCCCGGATCCGTTCACGCCAAAGAAGTCCGGCGATTTTCGCGCGATATTGCTCGACGATCTCGCGGCGGCGATCAGAACACTCGGCGCGAGGTGAGGGTTTTCCATCAAATCTCCGCTTACGGAGGCGGGTTCGCACCGGTATTCTGAGGCTACTCCATAAGCCAGGAAAGCAGTGCGACGATGACGCCAGCGACGACAACGATGACGAGGGACCGGCCACATCGGCGCGACTACGGCCTCACCGGCGCCGACGCCCGCCGCGCCGAAGCGACCGGACTCGCCAATGCGAAGTGGTTTTCGGCAAATGTGCCGCGCGCCGCGCTGAAATCGATGATGCAGCGGCGTAACGGACCCGCGCTGCGCGACACCGCGATCTGGTTGGCGGCGCTCGCCGCCTCCGGCGGCCTCGCCGCATGGTTTTGGGGCAGCGCCTGGAGCATTCCGTTTTTCGGCGTCTACGGCGTGCTTTACGGCTCGGCGTCCGATTCGCGCTGGCACGAATGCGGCCACGGCACCGCTTTTCGCACACGCCGGCTGAACGACATCGTCTACAACATCGCCTCCTTCATGATCCTGCGCGAGCCGACGGTCTGGCGCTGGAGCCATGCACGCCACCATACAGATACCATCATCGTCGGGCGTGACCCGGAAATCCTCGCGCCGCGCCCGCCCGATCTTCTCGGCATCACGCTCAATCTGTTCGCGCTGAAAGCCGGTCCGAAGGCGATCGCCCATATCCTGCTGCACGCAACCGGCTGTCTGACCGCCGACGAAAAAAGCTTCATCCCCGCGACGGAGCAGCCGAAGGTAATCCGCACCGCACGCATCTGGCTCGGTCTGTTCGGCGCGGTGATCGCGCTCGCGCTCGCGACGCGCAGTTTTCTGCCCTTGATGCTCGTCGGGCTGCCGACCTTCTACGGCGCCTGGCTGCAACTGATCTTCGGCGTCACCCAACATTCGGGACTTGCGGAAGACGTGCTGGATCACCGGCTCAATAGTCGGACGATCCACATGAATCCGGTGTTCCGCTTCATCTACTGGAACATGAACTACCACGTCGAACACCACATGTTTCCGCTGGTGCCGTATCACGCGCTGCCGCAACTGCACGCGGCGATCGGCGCGGAATGTCCGCCGCCCTATCCGGGCCTGCTCGCCGCCTATCGGGAAATCGTCCCCGCGCTGATCCGCCAGCGCCGCGATCCCACCTGGCATATCAAGCGCCGGTTGCCCCAGCGCGCGGTGGAAGCGTGACGATGATTTCCAAGGAAAATGACACCATGACGCAATGGATCGATGTCTGCGCTGCGGACGCGCTGGAACCGGACGACGTGATCCGCTTCGATCACGAAGGGCAAACCTTCGCGGTCTATCGCACGTCGGATGACGCGTATTGCGCGACCGACGGACTTTGCACGCACGAGCAGGTGCATCTCGCCGACGGCTATCTCGAGGGCAGGATCATCGAATGCCCGAAGCATAACGGGCGGTTCGATATCATGACCGGAGCGGCGAAAGGCGCGCCCGCCTGCATCGATCTGGCGACCTATCCGGTGAAGGTCGCCGATGAGCGCGTGCTCATTGGCCTCGGCTGAGCCATCATGTCCATACGCCGCATCGTCATCATCGGCGCGGGTGCGACAGGTACTGCCGCCACCCGTGCGCTCCGCGCCTCGGGGTTCGACGGCGCGCTCGCGCTGATCGACGGCGAAGGCGAAACGCCCTACGAGCGCCCTGCCCTGTCGAAATCGGTGCTGACCGATGCCGCCGATCCGCCCGTGCTGCTCGACGCTGCGACGATCGCGCGCGAGGCGATCGATCTTGTCTCGGGCATTCCGGCCGCCGCGATCGACCGGGCGGCGCGGTGCGTGACGCTCGCGAACGGCCCTGCAATCTCCTACGATCGCCTGCTGATCGCGACCGGCGCCACCCCGCGCCGCCTCACCCTACCGGGGGCCGAGCGCGTATACTATTTGCGCAATCTTGCGGATGCGCGAGCGATCCGCACCCGGCTCGTGCCTGGCGCTGCGATCGCCATCGTGGGCGGCGGGCTGATCGGGCTGGAGCTCGCGGCAAGCGCGCGCAGGCTCGGCTGCGCGGTGACCGTGATCGAGGCTGCGCCGCGCATCCTGGGCCGCGCCGTGCCTGCGCGCCTTGCCGCCGCGATCGAGGCGCGACACCGCGCTTCGGGCGTCGCTTTCCACACCTCGGCGACGATAGCCTCGATCGACGGCGCCGGGCTTCGCCTGGATAACGATGCATGGATCGGTGCGGATGCCGTCATCGCCGGGATCGGCGTGGTGCCCGAAACGGCGCTCGCGGGCGCGGCCGGTCTTGCGCTCGATAACGGAATCGCGGTCGATGCGGCGTTCGCGACCTCAGATTCCGCGATCTTTGCCGCCGGCGATTGCTGCGCGCTCCCGCACAGGCTGTTCGGCACGGCGAGGCTGCGTTTCGAATCCTGGCGGGTTGCCGGCGATACCGGCGCGTGCGTGGCGGCAACTCTGCTGGGTGTCGCACGGCCGTTCGACGCCGTGCCCTGGTTCTGGTCCGACCAGTATGACGAAACCCTGCAGATCGCCGGAATGCCGCAATTCGGCGCCCGTATCGTCGAACGCGCCACCGGAACCGCCGCGCCGATGCTGTTCCATCTCGCCGCGGACGGTCGCCTCGTCGCCGCCGCCGCGTTCGGACCGGCCGGCGCGATCGGGCGCGACATCCGCATCGCCGAGCGGCTGATCGCGGCATGTGCGCATCCCGCGCCCGAGGATCTCGCCGATCCGTCGCGCCCGCTGAAGGTGCTGCTCCGCGGCACCGTGGCGGCTTGAGTGCGGGGGTCTCCGGGATCATATTTCCCCGGCACCGGAACAGGGAGGTCAGAATGCCGGCACAGGAAATCTTCCCGCTCGAGGGCGGCTGCGACTGCCGCACCGTCCGCTATCGCATGGAAATCCGCCCGCTTTTCGTTCATTGCTGTCACTGCCGCTGGTGCCAGCGCGAGACCGGCACGGCCTTCGCGCTCAATGCGATGATCGAGTCCGAGCATGTCACGACGCTCGCGGCCGAGCCGGTCGTGATCGATACGCCGTCGGCAAGCGGAATCGGCCAGAGAATCGCCCGCTGCCCGAACTGTCATGTCGCGGTCTGGAGCAATTACGGCGGTGCGGGAGACAAAATGCGGTTCGTGCGGGTCGGCACGCTCGATGCGCCGGATCATCTGCCGCCCGATATTCATATTTTCACCACATCGAAGCAGCCCTGGGTCGTGATTCCGCCGGGGGCGGCGGTGGTTCCCGAATATTACGATCGCGAAGAACACTGGCCGGCCGAGAGTCTGGCACGGCGGCGCGTTCCGCTGGAGAAGTCCGGCGCCGGGCGGACATGATCGCCGAAGCCAGTTCGGCGCTCCGGGATCGTGCGTAGCCGCGCGAAACTGGAGGATGTCGCGCGCCGCGCCGGGTGCGGCCTCGCGACCGTGGACCGGGTGCTCAATGAGCGCGGCGGCGTTTCGCCGGCGACCGCGCAGCGCGTGCTGAAGGCCGCGCGCGCACTCGGCCTCCGCCGCATCCTGCCCGCGCCCTGGCACCGGCAAATCAGGATCGACATTCTGCTGACCCGTTCGGCAACTCCCTATATCGGACGGCTCAACGCCGCCTTCGTGGCGATCGCCGGCACGCTTGACCGCTCGGTCACGCTGCAGCGCAGCGCGCTCGATCCCCAGCCCACGCCCGCCGCGCGGCGGATGGCGGAAAGTTCCGCCGATGCCGTCGCGGTCTATGTCGTCGATCATCATTCGGTGCGCGAGGCGGTCG
This sequence comes from Acidiphilium iwatense, assembly GCF_021556475.1. Taxonomy (GTDB): domain Bacteria; phylum Pseudomonadota; class Alphaproteobacteria; order Acetobacterales; family Acetobacteraceae; genus Acidiphilium; species Acidiphilium iwatense. The sequence continues at coordinate 23,700 of NZ_JAKGBZ010000039.1, forward strand.
ATCGCCTCGCCCTGCGCGGCGTGCCCGTCATCTGTCTCACCACCGATCTGCCCGGAACCGCACGCGCCGCCTATGTCGGGATCGACCATGGCAAGGCAGGGCGCACGGCAGCGTTCCTCGCCGCACGGGTGCAGCTCGCGCGCGAGCCCGGCGCTGCCCTGGTCATCACCACCAGCCTCGCCTTCCGCGCCCATGTCGAACGGGTTGACGGATTCGCCGAGGGACTCGCCCGCCATGCGCCGGACGCGCGCATCGCCGAGGTGCTGGAGGCGATGGACGATCCCGATCGCGCCTATGCCGCGATCAGAACCGCGCTCGCGGCGCGGGACGATTGGGGCGCGCTCTACAATACCGGGGGAGCCAATCGAGCGGTCGCCGCCGCTATCGCCGATGCCGGATGGCGCGATCGCCTGATCTTCCTCGGTCACGAACTCACCGGAGAAACCGCATCGCTCCTTGCCTCCGGCGCGATGCTCGCGACGATCGATCAGGCGCCCGAACTCCAGGCCCGCCGCGCAACCGATATCCTGCTCCGCCGTCTCGGTCTCGCCGAAGGCGAGGTGCCGACGGGCGAAATTCCCTTCACCCTGCACACGCCTGAAAATATCTAAAAATTTTCGGTTGCGGCTGCGTGATCGGTATCGACGCGCACCCGCCATAACCGGCGCGGACCGGCCATGACGTTGAGATAATAGAGATCGCATCCCGGTGCGGCGGAAACCGGATGATAGCCGCGCGGCACCAGCACCGCGCAGCCATCGTCGAGCGGGAGGGCGGCATCGAGCGATCGGTCCTTTGTATAGACGCGCTGGACGCCGAAACCGGACGGACGCGCGAAACGATGGTAATAGACCTCCTCCAGCGCGGTTTCGTGCGGCCAATCATCGGTATCATGCTTGTGCGGCGGGAAGGACGACCAGTGGCCGCCGGGTGTTATCACCTCGACGACCAGCAACGATGCCGCCGGTTCGGTCTCGGGCAGGATGTCGCGGATCAGCCTTGCGGTGCTGCCCGCGCCGCGCGTGGACACCTGCCATGATCGCGGCCCGATGATCCGGGGCGGGATTTTGCCCCGTTCATCCGCCGCGAGGCAAAGTGCTAACTCGCAGTCCGTCTCGGCGCGGAACCGGAAGCGGTTGCGCGCGGGAATGTAGGCGGCGTGGCCTGCCGCCGTGAAGGGATTTTTCCGTCCGCCGATCGCGGTCCGGGTCAGGCCCTCGGCTTCGAGACGGCCCTGGCCGGATAACAGGACGAGGCAGGTTTCGCGCACGTCGTCGATCCGCGCGAGTTCGGCGCCGGGCGCTAACTGGAACACCTCCATTGCGCAGTGTCGCAACGCATCCCTGGTCGCCAGCACGCGGCCTTCCGGGTCTGGCGACGGATTCGCTCGGATCAGCAGGGTCACGATACCAATCCTCCCCGGTTCCGCCACCATAGCGAAACCATCGCACGGAACCGCTCGATCATCATATCCCGTGCCGCCGCTTCGTCGATCGCGCCGGAGCAGAATCGCTCCGCCGCCTCCTGCCAGATCGCCCGACCGATCGCGAAGCCGGCGACGATCGGTGCCGCCGCCGCCGTCGCGATGCCGTTCGCGAGGTCGTCATCCCCCGCGTCCCGCCCGAGCACCAGAACGCCGCGGCAATCCGGGTCGTTGTGCCGGATCACCGCCTCGATTCGCCGCCAGGAAGCCGCGCTCTGCATCTCCAGTTTCCACCAATCGGGGTGCAAGCCGAGCGCATAGAGATGCGCAAGCGTGTCAGCGAGGGTCGCTTCACCGACCGGCCCGAAGGGCGACGCGACCAGTTCGATCAGCAACGCGCGGCCGAGCCGCCGAGCCGCCTCGCCGGTTTGCACCAGCGCCACATCCTGGGCGGCGCGCAGTTCGGGCGGGTCGTCCGGGTGGTAGAGTGCCAGGCACTTCACCACATGCGTCTCGGGCCACGCGATCAGGGCGGAACCGAGATCGCGCCCGGCCTCGAAGGCGAGCGGCCGGCTGCCCGGCCGTTCGACTGGCACGCCGATCCAGAGCGGCGCGGGCCGGGCGGTGAGCGAGTCGAGCGCCGCCGCACCATAATCCCGATCAAGCAGAACGCCGAACCCGCATTCCGGCCGCGTATCGGTCGCGGCAAGATCGCGCATCGCGGCGCATCCCGTCGATTTGAACGTGGCGATCGCCCGTGCGTCCCGCCCATGGTGCGTGGCAAGTGCCGCGAATTGCGCGCGATGATCGAGCGCGAGCGCGAGAATCGTCGCCGGCGCATTGCGCGCGGCGGTCGCGCGCGGAGGATTGGCGCTCGCCGGCGCACCCGCAAGGAACGCCGCAAGCTCTTGGGTCGTGGGGCTTGCCGCAGAGCAGAGCAGCCGCGCCGCGACGATCGCCCCGCACGCATTACCGTGCCGCGCGCAATCCTCCGGTGCGGCGCCCTCTAGATAGCGCGCGATGAACCCGGCCATAAACGCATCCCCCGCGCCGAGCGGGTTGCACAGCGCCACGGAAAATCCGGGTACCACGCCGCCCGCATCCAACCGTGCGGGAATCGCCGCGCGAAGCACCACCGAACCCCGCGATCCGCGCTTGACCACGAACACGGCGCCCGACCGTGCGCGCAGCGACAGTAGCGCGTCGATCGTGCTCCCGGCGTTGCCGGCGATCCGCCACTCTTCCTCGGTACCGACGACGACATCCGCCGCTTCGATCAGCGCGGTCAGACGGGATGCGACCGCCGCCGCGCCGCCGGGGGTGCCGAACGACGGCCGGTGGTCGATATCGAGCACCACCGATCGCGCCGCATCGCGCGCGGCGGTGATCGCCACGTCCACCGCATCCGCGCCGATGCCCGAGGCCGCATGGGCGCCGCTGACCACCAGGGCGCGGGCCGAGACGATCAGCGCGGTGTCGATCTCGGCCGGCTCGGTTACCGCGTCAGCGGCGTTCTCGCGGAAAAACACCAGATCGGGCGCGCCTCCGGGCGCCGCGCTGGCGAAGGCGAGCGCGGTGCACCGTGCCGCATCCTGGCGCAGTCCGCGCGTCGCGACATTTTCCGCTTCCAGGGTCGCTTTGACATAGGCACCGAAAGAGTCGGCTCCGGTCGCGGTGACGATGGCCGCGCGCAGCCCCAACCGTGCGCAGCCGATCGCGATATTGCCCGCGCAGCCACCCACCGCGCGGGCGAAACTGCTCGCCTGATCGAGACGCACGCCGCTTTGCTGGGCATAGAGATCGACGCAGATCCGGCCGAGCGTGACGACATCGAATTTCGGCTCCGGCGCGACGATCACCACCACGATCCCCGGAAAAATAAAACGAACAATCCATAGACTTTATGTTCTGGAATTGTTATTCCATTCAGAAAGGTTTGGAGAATGTCCATGACCCAGCTCAATATCGCCTTGATCGGCGCCGGCCGGATCGGCCGCGTCCATGCCGCCTCGATCGCGGCGCACCCGGATTGCCGCCTCGCCACCGTCAGCGACGCGATCGAGGACGCGGCCCGGTCGCTCGCCGCCGAAACCGGCGCGGCCGTGACTCCCGCCGAGGCCGCGATCGGCGATCCCGCGACCGACGCAGTCATGATCTGCGCGCCCACCGATGTCCATGCCGCGCTGATCGAAACCGCCGCGCGCGCCGGCAAGCCGGTGTTCTGCGAAAAGCCAGTCGATCTCGATGCCGCTCGCATCCGCGCCTGCCTCGCCGTGGTTCGCAGCACCGGCATTCCCCTCATGATTGGCTTCAACCGCCGATTCGACCCAAGTTTCCGCGACCTCAAGCGCCGCCTGGACGCCGGCCGCATCGGCAGCATAGAACTGGTGTCGATCCTATCGAAAGACCCAGCGCCGCCGCCGGTTTCGTATATCGAGCGTTCTGGGGGGCTGTTCCGCGACATGATGATCCATGATCTCGACATGGCGCGCTTCCTGCTCGGCGAGGAGCTGATCGCGGTTCATGCCGCCGGTAGCGCCCTGGTCGATCCGGCGATCGGCGCGGCGGGCGATGTCGATACCGCCGTCGTCACGCTGAGGACAGGGTCTGGCAAGCTGGTCTCGATCACCAATTCACGGCGCGCGACCTATGGCTACGATCAGCGGATCGAGGTTCATGGCAGTGGAGGGATGCTCGCCGCCGGCAACCGCACCCAGACCACCGTGACCGAAGCGGGCGCGTCCGGGTATATCACCGATCCCGCTTTGCCGTTTTTCCTGGAACGCTACGCGGACGCATATCGGGCCGAACTCGACGCCTTCGTCGCCGCGATCAAGGGCGGCACGATGCCGGAACCGGATGGCGAGGATGGGCTCGCGGCGCAGATTCTCGCCGACGCCGCGACCGAATCGGCGAAAACCGGCCAGACGGTGCATCTTCAATGAGCGCCAAACGCGATCCCGCCGCGCTGCGCAGCCACCGCTGGTTCGGTGCGGCCGATCTGCGCAGTTTCGGCCACCGCTCGCGGATCAGGCAGCTCGGTTTCGACCTCGCGGATGTCGCGGGGCGCCCGGTGATCGCGATCGTCAATACCTGGAACGGGCTTGCCCATTGCCATGGCCATTTTCCGGCGCGGGTGGAGGCGATCAGGCGCGGCGTGCTGGAGGCCGGCGGGTTTCCTGTCGAAATCCCGGTGATGGCGCTGCCGGAAAATTTCGTGAAGCCGACCACCATGCTCTATCGCAACCTGCTCGCCATGGAGGTCGAGGAAAACCTTCGCTCGCTGCCGGTGGACGGCGCGGTGCTGATGGGCGGTTGCGACAAGACCACGCCGGCGACTATCATGGGGGCGATCAGCGCCGGGCTGCCGGCGATTTTCATGCCGGCCGGCCCGATGCTGCGTGGCAACTGGGGCGGCAAAATCCTTGGCTCCGGCTCAGATGTCTGGAAATACTGGGACGAGAAACGCGCCGGCAACATCTCCGACGCACAATGGGCGGACATGGAATCCGGCATCGCGCGGTCCGACGGCGTGTGCATGACCCTGGGCACCGCGATGACCATGACCTCGCTGGCCGAGGTGCTGGGCCTGACGCTGCCGGGCGCGACGTCAATCCCCGCACCCGATTCCGGCCATGCCCGCATGGCGACGGCGACCGGGCGGCGTGCGGTCGATCTGGTCTGGGAGGGTTTGCGGCCTTCCGATATCCTTACCGCCGCAAGTTTCGACAACGCGATCATCGCGAGTGCCGCGCTCGCCGGTTCGACCAACGCGATCATCCATCTGATCGCGATGGCGCGCCGGGCGGGAATCCCGCTCTGGCTCGATCGGTTCGACGAACTCTCATCGGGCGTGAAGGTGCTCGCCGATATCCGCCCTTCCGGCGCCTATCTGATGGAGGATTTCTTCTATGCCGGCGGATTGCCCGCCTTCCTGACCCGCATCGCGCACCGGCTCGATCTTTCGACCCGGACCGTCAACGGCAGAACGCTTGGCGATAACATCGCAGAGGCGAAAGTCTGGAACGAGGAGGTGATCCGCCCGGAACAAAATCCGGTCTCTTTCGCCGAGGGGCTGGCGGTGCTGCGCGGTAATCTCGCACCCGACGGCTGCGTGATGAAACCGTCCGCCGCGGAGCCGCGTTTGCTCAAGCACGAAGGTCCGGTGCTGGTTTTTGACGATTACGACGCGATGGCGCGTGCCGTCGCCGATCCCGATCTCGACGTCACGCCGGATCATGTTCTGGTGCTACGCAATGCCGGGCCGCTCGGCGGGCCTGGAATGCCCGAATGGGGCATGCTGCCGATTCCGGTGAAGCTGCTGCGCCAAGGGGTGCGCGATATGGTGCGCATCTCGGATGCGCGGATGAGCGGCACCAGCTACGGCGCCTGCATTCTGCATGTCGCGCCGGAAGCCTTTATCGGCGGCCCGCTCGCGCTGATCCGCACCGGCGATGTCATCGCCGTCGATGTCGCCGCGCGCCGCATCGCCGTGCAACTGACGGACGACGAACTTTTGCTCCGCCGCGCCGCCTGGACGCCGCCGCCGCCGCGTTATCCGCGCGGCTATGGCGCCATGGCGGCTGCTCATATCGGTCAGGCCAACACCGGCTGCGATTTCGACTTTCTGCAGCGCGACGGGGCCATCCTCGAACCCGAAATCCATTGACGGAATTCGTCATGCCCCGACATATGCGCGTAACAATGATGCTTTATGGGTAGCTGGTCGAAGTCTCATCGCAGAACAGGAGATCGCGATGATCAAACGTTGGCGATCCCGCCTTACCCGCCCGATTCTGGCCGCCGTCTCGGCTGCCGCCGTGGCCGGCGCGCTGATGGTCCCGCACCCGGCCTATGCCTGGTGGCGACCGCATCCCTGGTGGGGACCGCGTTTCGGGATCGGCATCACCGTGCCGCTGGCGATTCCCGCGCCGCCGCCGGCCTATGCCTATTACGGTCCGCCGGCCTATTACGCGCCGCGCGCCCGTGTCTGGATTCCGCCGCACTATAACTGGGCCGGTGCGTACATCCCCGGTCACTGGGTCTGGCGTTAGTTAGAAAGATGCTCCTTGAGCCGCGGCATCAGCTCCACGAGATTGCAGGGGCGATGCCGCGAATCGAGCTGGAACAGCAGAATATCGTCCCAGCCATCCTTCACCGCTCCGGGTGAGCCGGGAAGCGCGAAGAGATAGGTTCCGCCGGCCACGCCGCCGATCGCGCGGGACTGGATCGTCGAGGAGCCGATTTTCCGGTAGCTCAGCATACGGAATAATTCGCCGAATCCCTCGATTTCCTTCTCCAGCACCCGCGAGAACGCCTCTGGCGTCACGTCCCGCCCGGTGATGCCGGTGCCGCCGGTGGCAATCACAACGTCGATCGCATGATTCTCGATCCAGTCCCGCAGCCGCGCCTCGATCGCATCGGCATCGTCGCGTACGATCGCCCGCGCCGCCAGGATATGCCCCGCCGCCTCGATCCGTGCCGCAAGTGCGTCGCCAGAGGTATCGTTTTCCGCATTCCGCGTGTCCGATACGGTCAGCACCGCGATCGATACCGGCACGAATTTCCTGGTTTCGTCGATGCGCGACATCGATTTCCGCTCCTGGTCACCGGATGCCGATATAGGGCGTTTCGCGGCAACACCGAACCCCCCGCCCTTGATGCCCGTTTCCAAAGGGCGGCCTGACCCAGCCTCTTGCGCCATGCGGCAGGGAAAGCTAGATCACGCCTTCGGATCGTGGGTGCGTAGCTCAGCGGGAGAGCATCGCCTTCACACGGCGGGGGTCACAGGTTCAATCCCTGTCGCACCCACCACGATTTCAATGGTTTAGAGAGCGTTTTTTGAGTTGTCCGGTCGGTTTCCGGGGCCACGTGGCCCCGGAAACCGATGGCCGAGGTCAGCGCATTGGCCGCGTCGCGCAGATAGTCCGGGCTATGATGGCCGTAGACCGCTTCGATCATCGCGACCGAATTGCCCAGGAAGCCGGCGATCTGGTTGTAGGAAATGCCGCGCTGCACCATCCAGGAGGCCGCGGTGTGGCGCAGCGTGTGGGGCGAGACGCCCTTGAGGCCGGCGCGATCGGCGCTGGCCCGAAAGCCCCGTTTGACCGAGAGGACGCGGCTGCCCCGGTATTCGACCACGTAATCGCTCACGGCCTGCTTGCGCGCCTCAACCAGGAGGGAAAGCAGCGGATCGGCGATCGGAACCTTGGCCCGGCGCTTGTTGCCGTTGCCTTCGCCTAAATCGATCATTCGGCGCTCGAAATCGACCCGATCCCAGGTCAATTCGAGAAGCGCGCTGGTACGGCCGGCCGTGAACAGGCCAAGGGCGATGAACATCCGCACATGGTCATGGACCGCGCAAGCCATCAACCGCTCCGCTTCGGCCGGCGTCAGCCAGCGGTCGCGCGGAGGATTGCTTGGAGGCAGCTCAACATGCGGGACATTCGCGATCCAGCCGCGCTTTTGCGCCCAATTGAGCGCCGCTTGCAGCGCGCCGAGTTCGCGCCTGACGGTCGGCCCGCTGATCGGCGGCTTGCGCTCCTGCTGGCGTTCCTTGAGGTAGCGGCGTCCCACCTCGACGGAAAGCGTCTCGACGTTCAGCGGGCCAAGGCGGCGCCGGAGCGGATTGAGATGGCAGCGGGACTTGTCGGACTTCCCTGCCATCTTGTCGGCTTCATAGGCGTCGAGCACATCCTTGACGGTGGGCTTGTCCGGGGATGGCGGCGTGTCGAATCCGGCTATGAAATCCGCGAGGAAGCGTTGCGCTTGCGCATGATTCGTTGTGCCGCACGAAAGCCGGCGCCAGGCTCCATCCTCCCACCACCGGACATAGAACCACTCGCCGCGCTTGGCGAGCCGGTAGGATGGGGTTTCTTGTTTTGGTCTGGGCATTGCTGTGCCTCATATTGTTGAAGGTCGGAAGGGCGCACCCTGATCTGCCCTCCAACCCGAATATGAGGCAATTTGCCATTCCCGCAAAGAGTGTAGATCGAGGTCGGCGACACCCGAAAATGCCGTGCGACCTCGGCGACGGTGAAGACGGCTACGGGAGAACGAGATACGGTCCCATGAGCAAAATCATTCCTGCTTACCCATCTTGATCAGCCACTTTCAGAGCGGTACAAAACAGAGACATGATGCTGTGAGCGGAGGAAATCGATGGCTCGGAATGCGGTGCAGTTTCAGCGAGGGCTGAGCGAGGCTGA
>NZ_JAKGBZ010000004.1 GCF_021556475.1 Acidiphilium iwatense
CCACCTCGCAACATCAATGACCACGCTCAGAACAACAATCGCCCGCACCCTCGCCAGAACCCTGCCTAGATGCCCGTGTTGCCAACGACAAATCGAGAATGCTCGATTTATGACACAGTAAGATTACGAGGATGTCGATCTGTGTTTCCGGGTGCGCGCGGCGGGCAGGCGCGTGGTGGTGCAGCCGGCCTCCGAGATCGTGCATCTCGAAGGGGTGAGCAACGGCACCGACACGGCGGGCACCGGGCTGAAGCGCTATCAGGCGGTCAATCACCGGAAATTCTTTCTCCGCTGGAAGGACACGCTGGCCCGGCACCGGATGAACGGCGAGCACCCCGCGCTGGAAGCCGAACGGGATGTTATCCGCCGCGCCTATTTCATCGACGATACGATATTGACGCCGGAGCAGGATGCCGGTTCCAACGGCGCCTTGCAGCATATCCTGGCGCTGCAGCAGCTCGGCTACAAGGTGACGTTCATTCCGTCCGACAACATGGCACGGCTCGACCCGCATACGCGGGCGCTGGAGAAAATCGGCGTCGAATGCCTGTATGCGCCGTATTTCTGGTCGGTCGAGGAGGTTCTGCGGAAGGCGCTGGTGGCGCCGGATCTGGTGTATTTCCATCGGTTTTCCAATGCGTCGAAATACGCCGCGATGGCGCGCGAGAAATTTCCGAAATGCCGGCTGGTGTATAATGTGTGCGATCTGCACTTCCTGCGCGAGGAGCGGGAAGCCGAACTGGCCGACGACGCCGCGCTGCGCGCCAGTGCGGCGACCAAGCGCAAGCGCGAGCTGGCGGCGATGCAACAGGTGGATTGCGTGATCGTCTATTCCACCGCCGAGGCCGAATTGCTGCGGACCATTCTGCCGGAGGTGCCGGTCGAAATCGTCTTCTGGGCGGTCGAATCGCGCCCGACGACGCTGCCATTCGCGCAGCGCGCCGGCTATGCGTTTTTCGGCAGTTACAAGCACCCACCGAACGAGGATGCGGTGCTGCATTTCGCCGACGCGATCATGCCGCTTCTGCCGGAATTACCGGATCAGCGGTTTGCGGTGATCGGCAGCAACATGCCAGAGAGCATCGCCCGGCTGCACGGGCCGGCCATCGACGTGCGCGGCCATGTGCCGGTGCTGGCGGATGCGCTTCACACGCTTCGCTGCACCATAGCACCGCTGCGCTACGGCGCGGGGGTGAAGGGCAAGGTGCTGGAGAGCTTTGCGCACGGGCTGCCTTGTGTCATGAGCGAGATTGCCGCCGAGGGCCTGCCGATCGAGGGCGATCTGGCCTGGCTGGTGGCGCGCTCGCCGGAAGATTTCGCGGCGAAACTCAATCGCGTTCTGACCGATGCGGCGTGGAACGAAAAAATGGCGAGGGCCGGGCTGGCGATGATCGACGAGAAATTCGGTAAGGCGGCGATGGTTAAAGAAATGCAGAAGGCGTTGGAGCAAACGCGGTGATCGTCAATAGTCATAAAATTGATAATGATCTGTGTTCGTTTCTATCGAGCATCGCCAACGAGCAGAACACTGTAGAGTTAATTTCAGTAATATACGCTGAAAACATTACGGAGGCAGAGTTCTGCACGATCAAAAAATTGAAAAATATGATATAAATATTTAACAAGAATTGAGGGCAGATCAATGTCACATAAAGATTTTTACGAAGTTCATTGCGACAATGAAAATCAGTTTAATGAATTAGCTGTTCATGATGATAAATTTCCGTATATAAGAGACTGCATCGCCGATATATATTCCAGGAACGGTGCACCCCAAGAGGCGTTCGGTCGGTGGAATCATTTAGACGTCGTCAAGCATGGAGGATTCGAAATTATATGCCCATTCTCCGGGATCAAGATTGGTTCGAGTGACTCAATTATTTTACCCAATAAAACTACTTTTTTCAGATTTCCGGCTCAGCCCGATATCTTGGCGGCCGTAGCCAATTTAGGACAGGGCTTTCCTATATCATCAATTATTGTATTGTCTGCTCGGATCATCTTTAATTTTGGCGATCCACTATGGGGGGTAAAAATCGCCGACGCAGAGAAAATCTTAGAGATACTTAGCAAGCAAGAATGGGATATAATATCTCGAGAGTCTAAGGACGTTAGAATTGTTGTCGGCGACCCAAATTTTGCGCACTATGCTTGGAATCAACTCGTCGCATTAGAGACGCTAGCTGGAATCATAGATCACTCACGGTCTCTCTCAATCATTTCAACGCATGAGCCACTAGGTCAAACTTCAGACTTATTTCCAGAATTCCAAAATTGGATTCACTCTTATCATGCCGATAGTTTATTGCTGGAGTTAAATAAGCCGGGTTGTACATTCGTACCAGTTGGCGGCTTTCGCGTTACAGAGCGTGTACGAAATCGCTTAATGAATTACGGAAGCAAAAAACTTTCAAGAGAAGGTGTGGATCTTGTTGAGCAGATCCAGGGGAAGTACTGGCCAACAATATGGTTAAGCGTTCGCACTGAGAATAGGACGCCGGTTAATCAGGTTCAATTTTTGACGGTTTTGATCGATCGTTTTTCGCAAAAATATCCACAATGCTGTTTCATTATTGACGGCTATTCACTCCAAGACGACTTCCCAATCAATCCATCATATGACAGATATGCGGCGAACAAAATAATTATGTCCGATAAGTTGGCATATGAAGAAATTAATAGGTCTGTTATATTAAATAAAATGCTATCTGATAGGCAAAAAATATTTTCCGCCATAGGAGAAAATGTACTTTATTCTTTAAAAATTTCCAGTGTTGTTGATTTTTATTGCTGTCATCACGGTACAATACAGCATAAAATTGGCTGGTTTTCAAATAAACCAGGAGTTATACATTGTAATTCAGAAATTTTGCAACGAAACCCTGCTGAATGGGTTGCAAATCAAGCGGAAGGAAGCGTTTTTCCGTCATATTGCCTTGAAGAGTTTATTAAAGACGTTGATATAAATAATGAAAATTTATCAGAGGAACAGATTGATTTAGCCCACGGCTTATATTGGATTGCTGATATTCCTAAAATGGTAGATTTCGTTTTAGACAAATTTGATGAAACTCTCCTTTCTGTTGAAGATCATAAAGGATTACATTACACAGATTTATTGACGTTGTTTCACAGAAAATTGAATCCTCGATCTTATCTTGAAATAGGGGTCCAAAAAGGTGTAACATTTTCACTTTCGCAGGCCAGATCGATTGGCGTTGATCTTGAGTTTCAAATTAACGCAGACAGCATTGTGGGAGAAAAGCCTAGCGCGCTCCTGTTCCAGACCACTAGTGACGAGTTTTTTGATAATTATAGGGTTGATGCGCTTTTAGGTGTGCCATTAGATATGGCATTTCTTGATGGGATGCATCATTTTGAATATTTACTTAGAGATTTTATTAATGTAGAGAAATTTTGCCGTCCGAGTTCTGTGATTCTGATGCATGATTGTCTTCCAGTTGAAGTTCCGATGGCTGATCGTGCACCAGGGTTGCCATCGATCCGGGAAAGCCGGAGCGGCGCGTGGACGGGAGATGTCTGGAAAGTTTTTTTGATTCTAAAAAAATATCGACCAGACCTAAAAATAGTTGCATATGATGCGCCCCCGACAGGTTTGATTGTTGTTACCAATTTATCACCAAATTCAATAATTTTAAAACAGAATTATTCAAAAATTATAGAAGAAATGTCGGGGTTGGATTTAAAGGAATTCGGTTTGTCGAGACTTTTTGCTGAATGTGATGTTCAGTCAACCTCTGTTCTTGAGAATGAATGGCCATTTGACTTGATGCTTTAGAAAATACTTAACTCAAATCCCGGCGTGTTTAGGAGCAACCAAGTCACGCGGCCCAATGGTGAAGGGTGGCGGCGTGACCGGATCGACCTCCCGCGGCAACCGCCCGGACATGGACCGTCGCCAGAACGCTGCATCCGGTAAATTTGAATAAGGATTGGACACCGATTTGGATTAGGGGACAGGCGCCTCGCCCGTCAAGAACCGAATGATCCGGGCCAGGGCGGTCGCTGATCGCGGCGAGCATGGATCGCTTCGTCGCGTTGCTTCTCGCGATGACGGCAATGATGCGGCATTTCTGAATTGTTTCGTCGGCGGAGTCTCCTCGCGTTCAAGGTCGGGTTCCGCGTGATGACGGTCGGCTGGATCGTCGAGCCTCATCCGCCGATGACGATGGTGTCAGAGACTCAACCGCCGTAGCCTGCGACTCACGCCTGACGCCAACGCGTCATTGCGACGCCGGGCGTCACACGAAGGCATGCATTCGCACGACGCGCGGCGGAAGCAATCCATTTTTCCGTGCATAACACTGCAATAAAATGGATTGCCTCCGCGCCGTTCCAACAATCCCTTGAATTGCCGGAACCTTTCGACGCTCCGCCGCGCCGGCTCGCAATGACGGGGTGATGGGTCATTGTCCAGGGCGGCCGGTATCATACTCCATGGACCAAAAATGTTACTAAAATCTAAAAATTGAGTGACATTTCTGAAAACGGACGTTAAACGAGACGGTAACCGTCCGAAAGCCAGACACGCCCATGAGCACCATCACTCTCACGGTCTCCGGCTCGCTCCCGTCCCTCGCCAGCGGCGAAGACGTTGTCGTCACCGGGTCCGGCGTCGTTGTCACCGCGACGAACGGCACGCTCGGCGGCAACAACGTGGTGACCGCGCAGGACGGCGCCACCTTCCTCGATAACGAATCCGGCAGCCTGCTGCTCGCAGCGAAACCTTCGTCGCCGGGCCGGGCGGCACGCTCGCCTTCGGCGCCAATGCGAGCGCCGGGGCGCTGTTGTCGGCGGACACATTCGAATTTTCCGGCACCGGCAGCACCATCCTGTTCGAAAGCGGGGCGAATGCCGGCCTGCTCGCCGACGTATCGGGTTACGCGGTCGGCGACGATTTCGTGTTTTTCGGCGACGGCACGGCGGGAAGCGTTGCCATCGTACAGAATCCGGGGATTCTGGGGCTCGGGGCGAGCACCGCCATCGAATTCGTCAACGCCACCGGCGGCACCTTCGCCAGCTATACGCTTGCCGCCGTCAACTGCTCCCTCACCGCCGCCGATTTCTCGGTAACGCGCGACCCGACCGGAACCGGCATGGAGGTCGCCTATATCGCCTGCTATTGCCGGGGCACCAGAATCGCCACGGATGGCGGTGAGCGGCCGGTGGAAGATCTCGCCATCGGCGATCGCGTCGTCACAAGCGGCGGGGGGCTGCGGCCGATACGCTGGATCGGGTATCGCGCCTACGCCGCCCCGTTCATCGCCGGCCAGGCGCATCTTCTGCCGATCCGCATCGCCGCCGGTGCGCTGGATGACAATGTTCCGGCGCGCGACCTGATGGTCTCGCCCGAACACGGCATCTATCTCGACGGCGTGCTGATCCCGGCGCGGCACCTGATCAACGGCGAGTCGGTCCGGCAGGAGGACGCGCGCGATCTCATCGAGTATTATCATGTCGAACTCGACAGCCACGGCGTGCTGCTGGCCGAGGGGGCTTCGGCGGAATCCTACGTCGATGACGGCAATCGCGCCATGTTCCAGAACGCGGCTTCGTATCGGGCCGCGCGTGGCGATGATGCGGCGATTCCCGCCGCCTATTGCGCCGAGCGGCTGACGCGCGGGGACCGGTTCGAGGCAATTCGCGAGCGGATCGACCGGCGGGCCGGGTTGCGCGGGCGGTTCAGCGACGATCCCGATCTGCATCTGCTCGCGGACGGGGTTGTGGTGCGCCCGAGCGAGGCGGACGGCGAGCGGTACCGGTTCGACCTGGACAAGCCGGCAAGGACCCTGATCGTGAAATCGCGCATCGGGGTGACGGAGGGCGATGATGCGCGGATCCTCGGCGTCGCGATCAGCGCAATGCAGTGCGACGGCGCGGCGGTCGATCTCGCGCAACTCGCGGCGCCGGGATGGCATGGCGCCGGGGGCGATTCCGCAAGACGCTGGCGCTGGACCGATGGCGCGGCCCATCTGCCGCCGGGCGAAGTAGCCAAAAGTTCCTGCAATCTGCGGAATTGCAGGAATGGCTACGAAGGGGGAGCGCGGCGGATCGACATCACCGTATGCGGGCGATTGCGGTATCGCGAGATTATCGCCGAGGCGCCGCCCGGCCGCGTCGCGACATCCTGGCGGCAGCCGATGCCGACCGCGCGATGACGGGCAGGACAGCGCGAACAATCAGGCCGAGGCGCCGCCGAATTTCGGGATGACGGCTTCGATCCGCTTGCGCGCCTTGCCGATCCGGGCGACGTCGGCGAGCCTTCGATCGAGAAAGGCGATGGTTTCGGCATCGTCGTCCGAGGTGTCCCGCAGCCAGAACAGCAGCGTGCTCGTATAGACCCCGGCGAGCAGCGCGCGCTTGGTGTACCATGAAAAATCCGCCGATCGGTCGCCCGCCGCGTGCCAGATCGCATCCACCGTGCGCGCGGTGATCCGCGCGGCGAGCCGTGCATGGCCCGGCACAGCGAGCACCGCCAGCGCCCGGCGCAGCGCCTCGCGATGCGGGCGGTTATGCTCAAGGCGCAGCGAAACGATCGCCCGCACCCGCGCGGGCGTGCGATAGGCGGCGAGATCGGCCGCGCGCGCGGCCGCCACCATGTCCCGGTCGGCGAGCTCGGACCAGGCTTCGATCATCTCGGGCGCACCGCCGGGAAACAGCAGCACCGCATCCGCCGGGTCGCGGCCATTCGCAAGCAATGCGCGCCGTAAGGCGCGCGTCGTCCATCCGTCGAACGGCACGTCCACGAGCAAGGCGCGGATCACCGCATCGTCCTCGTGGTGCGTCGGATCGGTCCCGGTCATCGCCCCTGCTCCCTCATCACATCGCCCGCTCGGCGCCGAACGCGAGAATGTCGTCGCGGTACCGCGCGATTTCCTCGTTGAACCCGATCATACGCGGATCGTCCATCCGGGCCAGATAGAGAATGCCGTCGAGATGGTCCGCCTCGTGCTGGATCACCCGCGCGTGAAACCCCGAAGCCGCGCGGGTGAACGCCGCACCCGCGGCATCCCGGCCGCGCAGGGTAATCCGCGCGGCGCGGGGAATCCGGGCGGTCAGGCCGGGGATCGACAGGCAGCCCTCCCAGTCGGCGACCATGGGGCCGTCATGCAAAGTGAGCTCCGGGTTGATCACCGCCGAAAGGCCGCGCGGCGCATCGTCCTCGGCGCCGCTGCTCCGGCGTTCGGGCACCCGGTAGATGAACAGGCGGAGCGGCACGTGAACCTGAGGTGCCGCCAGCCCGACGCCGCCGGCATCGTCCAGGGTTTCCGCCATGTCCGCGAGCAGGCGGGCGATTTCGGGCGCGGTCGGGTCGTCGACCGCCTCGGCGCGCGCGAGCAGGACGGGATGGCCCAGCCGGGCCAGTTTCAGAATCGCCATGGACCGAACATGGCGCGAAACCCGGCTTTCGCAAACAGGCGTTTGGCGGGGATGACGGCCCATTGCCCACCCTGCCGTTACCCGGCATTTTCGCCGGTCACGGTTTCAAGGAGGCACGATGCCGGATCTGTTGATTTTGCCGGGCCCTCGGCAATGCGGAAAAAAGGGGTTTGGCAAAGCCTGGATTTTTGCTATAGGGCGGCAAGCGCACCGATTCCAACCCGGTGATCGAGCCCGCTGCGTCTTGCCTGACGCGGCGTTTTCTTGTTTATCGTAACGCCTTAACCCGATGGAGTGTCAGGCCAAGTGCAAGTTCTCGTTCGCGACAACAATGTCGATCAGGCGCTGAAGGCGCTCAAGAAGAAGCTTCAGCGTGAAGGCGTGTTCCGCGAGATGAAGTTGCGCCGCCACTACGAAAAACCCTCCGAGCGCCGCGCCCGCGAAGCCGCCGAGGCGGTTCGCCGCGCCCGCAAGATGGAGCGCAAGCGGATCGAGCGCGAAGGATTCTGAGGCCGGTCTATCTATGCGTTCGTCGAATTCGATGAACGCATCATTTGATCGGGGTCGAGATAAGGCGCGGGGCCGTTCCGCGCCTTTTGGCTGTCAGACGGGCGGTTTTCCTTATCCCGGCGAATCCTGTATGAGCCTGAGCGTGGAGACCCGCACATGACCCCTCCTGCCGATTCCGTTCTCGATTTCGCCGGCCTGGACGCGACGCCGGTTTCGGCCGATCCCTTCCCGCATCTGCTGTTGCGCAATTTCGTCCGCCCTGATCGCCTCGCCGATGTGGTGGCGAGCCTGCCGCCGCTCGGCAGCCGGGGCAGTTTCCCGGTCGAATCGGTGCGTCTCGGCCCCCCGGCAGCGCAACTGATGCGCGAAATGCAGGGTACGGCGCTGCGCGCGGCGATCGCCGCGAAATTCGGGCTCGACCTGTCGGACGCGCCGGTGATGGTGACGCTGCGTGGCCAGACCGGCGAGCGCGACGGCCAGATCCATTGCGATTCGGCGGCCAAGCGGGTCACGGTTCTGCTCTATCTCAACCCGGCGAGCGCCGCCTGGGCGCGGCAGGAAGGGTGTCTGCGCCTGCTGCGTGGGCCGAACGACCTTGAGGATTACGTCGTGGAGGTTCCGCCGGTGGACGGCACGCTGCTGGTTTTCCCGAACGGGCCGACGACCTGGCACGGCCATCGGCAATTCGTCGGGCGGCGCTACACGGTGCAGCTCAACTACATGACCACCGATGCCAAGGCGAAATACGAAATGCGCCGGCACCGGGTTTCGGCAATCGTCAAGCGGCTGCTGCCGGCGGCCTGATACGCGTTTGCCTGCGGTTCGGTTTCGCCGGAATCGCGGGTAGAGTTGATATCATGAGGGATGCGCCAGAGCTCGGCACCGCGAAGGCGCCGCACCACCGGGTGCGTGGCGTGCTGCTGCTCGCCGGGATTCTGCTGATCGCCGCCAATCTGCGCCCGGCGATCGCCTCGGTCTCGCCGCTGCTGGTGCCGATCGGGGCGGCGCTCGGGTTCGGCGCGTTCGGGCTGACCGCGCTGGCGACAATTCCGGTGGTGTGTTTCGCCGCCCTGGCCCCAGCGAGCCTGCCGCTGCAGCGGCGGCTCGGGCTGGAACCGGCGATGCTGATCGCGCTTTCGGTGCTGCTCGCGGGGCTGCTGCTCCGGCTGTTCGACGCGGCGCTGCCGCTGTTTCTCGGCACCGCCCTTGCCGGTTCGGCGATCGCGATCGGCAACGTGCTGCTGCCCGCCATCGTCAAGCGCGATTTTCCCGGCCGGATCGGGCTGGTCACCGGGCTCTACACTACCATGCTGAACGGGGCTGCGGCGGTCGCCGCGGCGATCAGCGTGCCGTTGGCCGATGCGAGCGGGCTGGGATGGCGCGCCGCGCTCGGGTTCTGGGCGATCCCGGCACTGGCGGCGCTCATGCTGTGGCTGCCACAGCTTCGCCATGGCGTCCATCGCGCGACCCTGCCGCGCATTCCCGGCGGCTTCATCCGGCTCGCGCGGATGAAACGCGCCTGGGCGGTGGCGATGTTCATGGGGCTGCAATCGCTCGGCTATTACGCCGTGCTGTCCTGGCTGCCGGCGATTCTGCATTCGGTCGGCATCGCGCCGGCCCGCGCCGGGCTGATGCTGTCGATGACCACGGTGGTCGCGATTCCGGTCGCGCTGATCACGCCGGGACTGGCTACGCGCGGCCGCGACCAGCGCGCGCTGCTGGCGCTGGTGCTCGGCGTCACCGCGATCGGCTATCTCGGGCTCGATATCGCGCCTGGCGCGGCGCCGTGGCTGTGGGTGGTGATCATCGGGATCGGCCAGGGGGCGAGTTTTCCGCTCGCCCTCACCCTCATCGTGCTGCGCGCCGGCGGGGTGGTCGAGGCGATGAGCGTTTCGGCGTTTTCCCAGGCGATCGGCTATGCGGTGTCGATCGCCGGGCCGCTCGGCATGGGCGCGATCCATGCCGCGACCGGGGCGTGGTGGCCGGCGACGGCGTTCCTGACCGCGACGCTGATCCCCGCCCTGCTGTTCGGCCTCGCCGCCGCGCGGTCGGAGACGATCAGGCTGTAACGGCAACGCCGAGGGCGAGGGCGGCTTCGGTCATTTTGCGGTCGAAGGTGGCGATGGTGGCGCCGATCCGGTCGGCGATGGCGATGTGCAACGCGTCGCCGGTGCGGAGCGGGGTGTCGAGCCGGCGGATGGCGGCAGCGGCGGCGATCAAGTCGGCCGGGGCGGTTTCGATGCGGGTGGCGATTCGGACGGTCCACGAGTCGAAGGCGGCGAGGGCCGCTTGGGCGGCGTCGGGTTCGAGCAATTTCATGCGGCAGCGTTGCGCAACCGCGGACCCGAATTCGAGTTTGGCAAAGTCGCTGACCAGGAGTTCGGCATCCGCGCCGTTCAAGAATTGGATCGCCCGTTCGTTCAGGTCGTCCTGGACGAAAAAACTGACGAGGATGTTGGTATCAAGATAGAGGGGCAAGGCGCTCATCACTCTCGTCGCGCAGTGCTCTGACGAGGGCGACGGCGTCCGGGCCGGGCAGGCATGGAACGCGGTGGCGGATCAGCCAGTCGATATCGGCCTGGGTGATGCGGCGGGGTGGCGGGGTGACGGGTTTGAGCGTCACCACCGGGACGCCGTGGCGGGGTTGGAGCAAAATTACTCGGCGGCGGCTTCGTCGCGCGGGCGCGCGCCTTTCGGGCCGACCTGATCGGAAATGTCCGCGCCGGTCGCCTGATCGACCACCCGCATCGACAATTTCACCTTGCCGCGATCGTCGAGACCGATCATCTTGACCTTCACGACATCGCCCACCTTCACGACATCGCCGGTGCGGGCGACGCGGCCCTGGGCGAGTTCGCTGATATGGACGAGGCCGTCGCGCGCGCCCATGAAGTTCACGAAAGCGCCGAAATCGGCGATCTTCACCACCTTGCCGGTGTAGATCGCGCCCACTTCCGGCTCGGAGGTGATGCCGCGAATCCGGTCGATCGCCTTCTGTGCCTGTTCGTCGGAGGTCGCGGCGATCTTGATCGTGCCGTCATCCTCGATATCGATCTTGCAGCCGGTCTGTTCGACGATCTCGCGGATCACTTTTCCGCCGGTGCCGATCACGTCCCGGATCTTGTCCTTCGGCACGGCGATCACGGTGATGCGCGGCGCGTTGGCCGAGACATCCGCCCGCGCGCCCTGCAGCGCCTTGGCCATCTCTCCAAGGATGTGCAGCCGCCCGTCGCGCGCCTGATCGAGCGCGATTTTCATGATCTCCGGCGTGATCGAGGTGATCTTGATGTCCATCTGCAGGGAGGTGACGCCCGCCTCGGTGCCGGCGACCTTGAAATCCATGTCGCCGAGATGATCCTCGTCGCCGAGAATGTCGGAGAGCACCGCGAAGCCGCGATCTTCCTTGATCAGCCCCATGGCGATGCCCGCGACCGGCCGGGTGAGCGGCACGCCCGCATCCATTAATGCGAGCGAGGTGCCGCAGACCGTCGCCATCGAGGACGATCCGTTGCTCTCGGTGATCTCGGAGACCACGCGCAGCGTATAGGGGAACTTGTCCTTGCCGGGGAGCAGCGGGTGGATCGCCCGCCAGGCGAGCTTGCCGTGGCCGACTTCGCGGCGGCCGGGGCTGCCCATGCGGCCGGTCTCGCCCACCGAGAAGGGCGGGAAATTGTAGTGGAGCATGAAATGCTCGCGATATTCGCCCTCGATCGCGTCGATCAACTGCTCGTCCTGCGCGGTGCCGAGGGTGGCAATCACCACCGCCTGGGTTTCGCCCCTGGTGAACAGGGCGCTGCCATGGGTGCGCGGCAGGACGCCGACTTCGGCGAGAATCGGGCGAACGGTCCTGGTGTCGCGCCCGTCGATGCGGATGCCGTGATCGAGGATGGCGTTACGGACGATGTCGGCTTCGAGATCCTTGAAGAAATTCTTGGCCCTGTCCGCCGCGAGACCTTCCTCGGTCAGTTTGGCGATGGCTTCCGCCTTGACCGCGCCGAGCTTCTCGTGGCGGGCGGTTTTCTCGCGCTCGGCATAGGCGGCGCGAATCCCCTCGCGGGACAGCGCATCGACCCTTGTTGCGAGGGTTTTTTCCTCGTCGCTCTGCTCGGTGAGCGCCCAGGGCTCTTTCGCCGCGTGCTCGGCGAGTTCGACGATCGCCTGGATCACCGGCTGGAACGCCGTGTGGCCGAAGGTGACGGCGCCCAGCATGATATCTTCGGAGAGTTCGTGCGCCTCGGACTCCACCATCAGCACGCCCTCGGCGGTGCCGGCGACCACGAGGTCGAGCTTGCTGTCCTTTATTTCGGCGGAGGTTGGGTTGAGCACGTAATTGCCGTCGAGATAGCCGACGCGCGCCGCCGCAACCGGACCGAAGAACGGAATGCCGGACAGCGTGAGCGCGGCGGAGGCGGCGACCAGGGCGACGATATCCGGCTCGTTTTCCAGATCATGGCTGAGCACGGTGACGATGACCTGCACCTCGTTGCGGAACCCGTGCGGGAAGAGCGGGCGGATCGGCCGGTCGATCAGGCGCGAAGTCAGGGTTTCGCGGTCGGTCGGCCGTCCCTCGCGCTTGAAGAACCCGCCGGGAATCCGGCCGGCGGCGTAGAATTTTTCCTGGTAGTTCACCGTGAGCGGGAAGAAATCCTGCCCCGGCTTGGCCGATTTGGCGCCCACGGCGGTGGCCAGCACCACGGTATCGCCATAGGAGGCGACGACGGCGCCGTCGGCTTGGCGGGCGACCTTGCCGGTTTCGAGAATGAGCTTGCGCCCGCCCCAGTCGAGTTCCTTGCGGAAATATTTGTCGAACATCATGCAGTCCTTAAACACGGGATCGGACCGGCCGGGTTCGGTGTGCGCGATGCGGGAGACGGCGTCTCGGGCGGCATGGGTCGGGCTGTGGGAGACGAAACTCGTCACAGCCACGGGCCATGTGGCCGGAAACGCCGGGCAAATCCCGGCTTTGCGCGCAACCGACGGACCTGGGACCGTTCCGATCGCTCCGGGAGACCATCCCCCGGTTCAGCCGCGCCATCCCGGCGCGTCGTGGGGTGATAGCGGAAAACCAGCGCCTCCGCTACTCCGGCTTGGAAATGGGAGAGTCGCGGTTTGAGATGGATCGCTTCGCTCCGCTCGCGATGACGATCAGGCAAGGTCGATCACGCCGTGCTCAGAAACTCGTCCATGACGCGGATCAGCTTGGTGCGCGACTCGTCATCGGCAAGCGATGCAGCCGGCGGGCCGAGGCGATCGGCCGGTATCGTGGCGAGATTGAAGACATCCAGAACCACGGCGGTTCCATCGACGATGAATCGCGGAGCCAGATAATGCGCCTCGACGGGCGCGGCCGATTGGCGAACCAGGGGCGCGACAAAGCGTGTCGCGCTGCGGCTGAGACGGTCGGTTTGCAGGACGACGACATACGGGATCGCTTCCCTCTGGCGCCCCGGATTATGGTGAACGTCGAATTGCGCCACGGGTCAGAGGGCGGAAAATTCGTCGCTCAGCAGGCCGTGGCTGTGGTGGAAAGCGTTGAGACCGTCGATCACGCGGTCGATCGCCGCGTCTTCGTCGCGGCGGCGCAACGCTTCCCGGTCGACGAACTCGCCGAGCAGGGTTTCGACCGTCGCGCTCAGATTTTTCGTATAGGATCGCGCCCGATGAACCAGGTTTTCGTTCATGCTGAGATTGATGGGCCGTTTGCGGGCGTTGCGATCATACCCCATCGATTTGTCCTGCGCACGTTATGCGCATGAATATGGCTGAAGGACCGAAATCGTGCAAGAGTTCCATCGAAAGCTCAGGCGCGCAGGTTGAACGCAGTGAGGGCGGCGAGATCGCGGTCGCCCCAGCCCTCGCGCGTCGCATCATGCGCGAGGCGGCGCACCGCCTCGGTCACCGGCAGGTTGAAGCCCAGCTTGCGGCCGGCTTCGTCGATCAGGCGCAGATCCTTCTCGACCGCTTCGAGCGAGAAGCCGACGGTGTTGGCGCGGCGTCCCTGCATTTCCGCGAGGATCGCTTCCGCGCGCAGTCCGATGGCCGGCGCGCCGCCGGGGCTGCCCGCGATGATCGAGACCAGCCTTTTCTGGTCGATTCCGAAATCACGGGTCAGCAAAGCCGCCTCGCCCAGCGCCTGGAACGCGACGAGGAGCGGCAGGTTGATCGCGAGCTTCATCGCCGCGGCCGCTTGCGGCGTGTCGAAGCGCTCGATGCGCTCGCACAGCTCATCGAGAACAGGCTGGACGCGGCCGATCGCGGCGGGATCGCCGCCGGCGAGACCGAGCAGCTTGCCGGACCGCGCCGGGCCGACCGTGCCGCCGACCGGACAGGCGACGAAGAAGCCGCCGGCGCCGATGACGGCGTCGGCATTGGCCTGCATGTCGGCGGGCTTCAGCGTGCTCATATCGACGACGGTTTTGCGCTCCAGCCCGACGGCGAGAATGCCGGCATCGCCACGATAGACCGTCTCCGCGGCGTCCTCATCGAGCAGCGAGACGAGGATGGTATCGGCACCGGCGACGACATCGGCGGGGCTGGCCTTGACGGCGAGGCCGCCGATCGCGGCGGCGCGCTCGATGGTCCGGTTCCAGCCGCCGACCGCGTGGCCGCGCTCGATCAGCCGTGCGGCCATCGCCGCCCCCATCCGTCCCAATCCGATCATGCCGATCCGCAAAACCATCGTGCCGTCCTCTTTGTTGCGCACTTGGGATATGGCGCGGCGCGGGCAGGAAAAAAGCCGGAGAATTGCTTCTCCGGCTTTCGTCATCGTTAGAGGACAGGGTTCAGCCGGGCGCGGGGAGCGGGCCGAGGCCGCCGGGTTTCGGCAGGTCGGGTTTCTGAGCGGTCGGCACCGAAGAGCGGCGGCTGTCGGGCGCCGGATCGTCGACCACCTTGCGGATGACCGGCTCGCCGCGCAGGACCGTGCCGATCTCGTCGCCCGACAGGGTTTCGTATTCCAGCAACCCGTTGGCGAGACGGTGCAGATCGTCGATCCGCTCGGTCAGGATGCGCTTGGCCTCGGCATAGGCGTGGTCGATCACCGCCTTGATTTCGCTGTCGATCTCCTGGGCGGTCGCCTCGGATACGTTCTTGTGCTGGGTGACCGAATGGCCGAGGAACAATTCCTGACCGTTATCGCCATAGGCGATCATGCCCAGCTTGTCGCTCATGCCCCATTCGGTGATCATCCGGCGGGTGATGTCGGTCGCCTGCTTGATGTCGCCCGAGGCGCCATTCGAGACATTCTCCGCCCCGAAAATGATTTCCTCGGCGGCGCGGCCACCCATCGCCTTGACCAGTTCGGCGAGCAGCTTGGCCTTGCTCATGGAGTAGCGATCGCCTTCCGGCAGGCTCATCACCATGCCGAGCGCACGGCCACGCGGGATGATGGTGGCCTTGTGAACCGGGTCGCAATGCGGCTGGGCGATCGAGCACAGCGCATGGCCGCCTTCGTGATAGGCGGTCATTTTCTTTTCTTCGTCGCTCATCACCAGGGAGCGACGCTCGGCGCCCATCATCACTTTGTCCTTGGCGAATTCGAACTCGGCCATCGCGACCACGCGCTTGCCGATGCGCGCGGCGAGCAACGCCGCCTCGTTCACCAGATTGGCGAGATCGGCGCCGGAGAAGCCTGGGGTGCCGCGCGCGATCACTTTCGGATCGACATCGGCGGCGAGCGGCACCTTGCGCATATGCACCTTCAGGATGCGCTCGCGCCCGTTCACGTCGGGGTTCGGTACCACCACCTGGCGGTCGAACCTGCCGGGGCGCAGAAGCGCGGGGTCGAGCACGTCCGGCCGGTTGGTCGCGGCGATCAGGATCACGCCCTCGTTGCTCTCGAACCCGTCCATCTCGACCAGCATCTGGTTGAGGGTCTGCTCGCGTTCGTCGTTGCCGCCGCCGAGGCCGGCGCCGCGATGGCGGCCGACCGCGTCGATTTCGTCGATGAAGATGATGCAGGGGGCGTTTTTCTTGCCCTGCTCGAACATGTCGCGGACGCGCGACGCGCCGACGCCGACGAACATTTCGACGAAATCCGATCCCGAGATGGTGAAGAACGGGACATTGGCCTCACCCGCGATCGCGCGGGCAAGCAGCGTCTTGCCGGTGCCGGGCGGGCCGACGAGCAGGCAGCCCTTGGGGATCTTGCCGCCGAGCCGCTGGAATTTCTGCGGGTCGCGCAGGAAGTCGACGATTTCCTGCAACTCGGCCTTGGCTTCCTCGATCCCGGCGACATCCTCGAAGGTCACCCTGCCCTGTTTTTCGGTGAGCAGGCGCGCGCGGGACTTGCCGAAGCCCATCGCCCGTCCGCCGCCCGATTGCATCTGGCGCATGAAATAGATCCACACGCCCAGCAGGAGCAGCATCGGCGCCCAGGACAAGAGGTAGTGCAGCAGCGGATTTTGCGGCGGATTCAGCGGCTTGGCGACGACGCGCACTTTCTTGGTGATCAGGGAGCCCACCAGGTTGGGGTCGCTCGGCGCATAGGTCTCGAAGGTCGAGCCCGATTTGAGTGCACCGGAAATGTCATGCCCGCGGATGGTGACGTGATCGACCTTGTTCGCGTTGACTTCGGACATGAAGGTCGAATAGGCGATCTGGGTTCCGTGGTCGGTCTGCGTCGCGGTGGGCTGGAACATGTTGAACAGCAGCACCAGGAACAGCGCGATAATCACCCAGACCAGCAGGTTGCGCCCGAGATTATTCATCAGACTTCATCCAGTTTCATTGTCGCCCGGAGCCTCTCCGGGTGGCCGGAAAGCCGGCCGAACACGCAAACGTCCATCAACATCATCCGTCTATATCATGGCATGGCGTGCCAGGCACCACCACCCGTCTTTCCAAATGGGCATGGCAGGCGATTTTCCTATCCCATGCCCTTGCTTCGCGCGCAGATGTGCATGGCGATTTATGCCGGGACGAAAGGCAAGGCGGCCGCCGGCGCCGGAGGCGCGAAGGCGAGGCGTGCGGACGGACCCGCGCCGAGATGCGGCACCGCGAGAACCTCGCCCGATCGGCAGAAGGCCGGCAGGGCGCGCAGAACCGCAGCGGGCAGCCTGGTCGCATGACGGAATGTCGTGGCGCGATCGCCGAGCGCGCCGATCGCATCGGCACCTTGCGGGACGGCGAGAATGCGGAACCGCCCATCCCACAGCGCGCCGGCTCGCGGTGCGGCGGGCGCGGCGCAGGCGCTCGCTTCGCGGAGCAGGAGCCAGCCGGGCCCGAGCCGGCCCGCCTTCATGATCCGCACGCCGCCCAGGGTTGCCGGACGCAGCCCCGCCGCGAGGCGCGCGACGCGATCCCGGCGCGGCGGATAGAGGGCACCGCCGATCGCGCGGATCAAAACCGCGAGCGCGTCCTCCGGTGGCCGGTCGGTGTGCAGAATCGCATAGCCTTCCGGGGCGATTGTCGTGTGCCCGGCGAGGAAGCGCGCGGTGTCGCGCTGGGCGGCGGCGAGCGCGGCTGCCTCGGACGGGTTTGGTACCGCCGGCTCAAGACCGGAGGCACGCAGCCGGGCACGTTCGAAACGGGGATCGGCGTTCGAGGGGTCTTCGATCCAGCCCATGCCGCGCGCGCGAAGTTCGGCGCGGAGTTCGGCGGGATCGGTGCCGAGCAACGGACGCAGCAGCACGATATCGTGACGTGCGGCGAAGCCCGCCATGCCGGCGGCACCGCGCTTGCCGCGCGCGGCCCGCATGGCGAGCAGTTCGGCCTGATCGCCGGCATGGTGCCCGAGCAGGAGATGGACCGCGCCGGCTGCGCGCGCCGCCTCCGCCAGCGCCGCATGGCGGGCGGTGCGGGCACGGTCCTGCAGGGCCGAGCCGGGGGCGATGCTAAGCGTGAGAATGCGCGCTTCGATGCCGCGCGCGGCGAGACGGCGTGCCGTGAGGGCGGCTTCGGCACCGGATTCCGCGCGCAGCCCGTGATCGGCGATCAGGGCGAGGACCGATCCCCGCGCCGGGCGAACCCAGTCCTGCGCGAGCAGGGCGAGCGCGGTGCTATCGGCGCCGCCGGAGACGGCGACGGCAAGCCGCGGCGTCGGGCCGAACGGTCCGAGCCGCGCCATCGCCTCGGCAAAGCGTTCGGATAGTGTCCCGGTCAGCCGCAATGCGCGCGGCTGCGCGCGGCGCGGACCTGTGCCGCGAGACCGGCGGGTGGCGAGGCGATTTGGTGGGTCAGCGAATCCAGCGTGTCGCAGGCCGCCTGATCCTGGTGGATCGCGGCCAGTGAGTTGGCGAGGCCGAGCAGCGCATAGGGCGCATGGGGGCCGGTTTTATCCGCCGTATAGGCATCGTCATAGGCGATCGCCGCCGCCTGATGATTGCCCTGATGGGCGAGCGCCTCTGCCAGGGTGAATTCGGCGGCTCCGCCGTCCGCGCCCTTGCCCTGGTGCGCGATCACCGCCCGCGAATCGGCTTCGGCGGTGCGGTAATCATGCGCCGCCAGCGCGCGGCGCGCGGCGGTGACCGAGGCGACGGTGCGGACTGGGTGCGGCGGGGTCGTCCGGCTGGATTTCGGCAGTGTGCCCAGCGTGCCGCCGGCAGGCGGCGATGCGGGCGGCGCGCCGTTCTGCTCGGTCACGCCCCCCGAACCCTGGCCGCCCTGGTTGAGCTGGAATTTCAGATTGCCGATTTCCTGCTTGATTTCGTCGTGCTGGGTCGCGACCTCGTGCTCCAGCGTATCGACCCGGCCGCGCAGCGACTGGACCTGATCCTCCAGCGTCTGCACCTGCTGAAGCATGTTGGGCAGCAGCGGATTCGTCGCACCTTCATTGCCGGGGGATCGCGGCTGCGACGGGGCGAGCACGGAGCCGCCCGAATTGTTCTGCTGCAGCGCCTGGATCTGCTGGCGCAGCTCCAGGATCTGATTTTCGAGCGCAATGCCTTCTCGGCTGGAAATCATTTGCGCGCGGGCGGCGGAGAGCGGGATCAGGCTCGCCAGGGCAAGCGCGGGAAGGACGGACGCAGAACGAAGACGACGCATGTGACATCCTTGGGACGATGGCGGCGCGAAATGCGCGATGATGTCTTAAATCCGTTTGGCGGCAAAGGGAATTGTCGCGGCGTACAGCCTGGCCGCAAACGCAAACCGGCGACCCGTGCAAACGGATCGCCGGTGCCGGGCCGCCGGACCGCAATGGCCGGGCGGCAGGTCTTGATGGCTATTCGATCAGTGGCAGTTCTGGGGGTTGAAGCCCTGAACCGAGGTGATCGCGACGCGATCCTGCGCATAATCCTCCGAGGTATTGCCGGGGGAAACGAGGCAGGACTTGCCGTAGGACACCGTCTGGACGCGCGACGGGCTCACGCCCCTGGCGACCAGATAGTTGCGGGCGGCGTTGGCACGGCGATGGCCGAGGGCGAGGTTGTAAGCCTCGGTGCCGCGCGGGTCGGCATTGCCGGCGATCAGAACGTCCACATTCGGGTATTTGGCGAGCCAGGCCGACTGCCGGTCGAGCGTCGCACGGTCGGCGGAGGTCAGATCCGACCGGTTAAAAGCGAAGAAAGCCCGATCGCCGACGCTGGCGACCAGTTGCTGCTCGCTTCCCGGAGCCGGGCCCGTGGACGTCGCCGTCGCACCGGAGCCGGTAGTGGCCGTGGTGGTTTTAGGGGCGCTCGAGCACGCCGCCAGCAGGGCAACAGCAGCAAGTGCGCCCAGAGCTTTGATTTTCATTGTGTACCATCCCGGTTTGTTTGGGTGCCAAAGATTGAAAGCCACCGATTATTCATCGGCTGGTGCAGTCCGTAACCTCGAGTCGTCCCGAGCTTCTTCCTTCGGAAAATCGTTTCCTGAAGATAGCGACACGAAACGCTCCGCGCAAATGACTAATTCGAAACGTTCGAACGACCATTTCGCTTTCGGGGCGTTTACCCCTACCGGAGCGGTCCTTCAAGCGGCCTCTGAACAAATGGGCGGGCGGGGCCGCTTCAATTCGGAAATTTCGCCGCAACGCGACTTTTTTGACACGGTTTGCGGCGGATTTGCCTCGGATCTGGGCGCGGGTGAGCGAGAAAATATGATGCGGAAACCGGCCGTTAATATCTCTGGCAGATAACCGTGATGAGGCCTGTGGTCTCCGTTTCCTCCTGCCGGCCGTGATCCGACGGCCCGCCTGACGGGCGTTTTCCGCGAATCAATCACGGAAAACGCCCGGTTTTTATCGGAGCCGGATTACCTGAAGCCGATCACGTTCCAGTTTTTGCCGAATGACCTTGGTTATGGCTCGGTTGAACCACCATCCGTTTCGGCGGAGTTCCGGCGCCGAAATCCGGCTGGAATCCCGCAACACCCAGTTGCCAGAACAGGAACGCGTCCTGATCGGCGAGCGAGCGGACATACTGGTCCTTGGTCGAGCCGATACCGTGGCCGGACTGGTAGCTCACCCGCAGCAGGACCGGCCGGCCGGAGGTGCTCGCCGCCTGCATCCGGGCTGCGAATTTGGCGACTTCCCAGGGCTCGACCCGCGGATCGTTCGCCCCGGTGATCGCGAGGATCGCCGGGTATTTCACCCCGGTGCGGATATGGGCCATCGCATCCATCGCGTAGATCCAGTGGAAATCGCGCCTTTTCAGCACGTTGCCGAACTCGATCTCGTTCGGCGGGCCGTTCGGGCTGAACTGCATGCGCAGCGCGTTGGTGTCGCCGTGGCTGTCGATCGCCGCGGCGAACAGATCGGGCCGCCAGGCGACCGCGCCGCCGATGGTGATGCCGCCGGCGCTGCCGCCCTCCCCGGCCAGATGCGCCGGCGAGGTATAATGGTGATCGACCAGGTATTGCCCGGCGGCGATGAAGTCGAACACCGTGTTGATTTTCCACTGCTTCTGCCCGGCCTTGTGCCAGGCCTGGCCATACCAGCCGCCGCCGCGGACATGGGCGACCGCGAGGATGCCGCCGCGATCGAGCCAGGCCAGCGAGGTCGGGTCGAAATAGGGGGTGATGGTGATGCCGTAGCTGCCATAGCCGATCAGAAGCGTGGGATTCCTGCCGTCGAGCCTGGTGCCTTTTTTCATGATGATCGAGACCGGGATCATCGTGCCGTCCCAGGAGACCGCCTTGACCTCTTTCGATTCGATGCCGGCGAAGCTGACCTTGGGCGGCTTCTGCAGGCCGGTATTCGCGACTTTACCGGTCGCGGGGCTGAAATCGTACCAGGCGGGCGGCGTGGTCCAGCCGGCGAGATGGAACCAGACGCCGGGGGCTTGCGGATCGGCGATGATCTGGCCGAGGCCGCCCTGGAACGGCATTTTCACCTTAGTGGTTTTGCCGGACCGGTAGCCGACCCGCATGATCCTGCCCATGCCGTCGCGCATCGCGCCGACATAGAGCCCATCCTTGCCCGCGGCCAGGCTGGTGATGACGTCGCGGCCGGGGGCGACCACGGTTTTCGGCGCACCGGGGGCGGTCACGTCGTAGCGGATCACTTTATAGCGAGGTGCATGGTGCGCGCTGATGATGTCGAGAGTCGCGCCGTGCAGGGCGAAGCCGGTGATCGCCGCCGCGCGCCCGGCCACCTTGCGCCAGGCCGGCGCGCCGCGTTCGAGATCGGCGACCTTGGCGGCGTAGATGGCGTCGACCGACTGGAGTTCCTCGTTTTCGGTGAAGACGCCGAGCGCGTATTTCGAATTCGGCACGGTCATCACCAGCGCGTCCTGCGCCAGGGTCATCGGCGCCGATCTGGCGACGCCATAGCCGAATACCGGCTTGTCCCGCGCGCCGGTGGGATCGTTCGCGCTCAGCAGATGCAGATAGTCGCGGCTTTTCTGGTAGAAATCGGTGACCGGCGCGCCCGCGCCGAATTTGTGCAGCCGGTAATAGATGAAACCCTTGGAATCCGGCAGCCAGGAAACCGGCGGGAAGTCGGTGTTGTCGCCGTCGACCCGCGTGATGCCGATCGGCAGGAGCTTGCCGGTCGCGACATCGAGCACCCGGAGCTTGGCCTGCTCGGACCCGCCGCCGGAGACGCCGAAGGCGACGTATTTGCCGTTGGGCGAGACGAAATAGAAATTGAGCGCCTGCGGGATATGGTTCGTGCTGAAGCGCATCGGGTCGATCAGCAGACGGGGCTTGGCGCCGATTTTATCGAGTACGAAGAGATGCGCGGTGTCCTGGCCGGGCTCGAGGCCCATGTAGAAGATCTTGCCCGCGGTGCGGGTGACCCAGAATACCGCGGCGCCGACATTGGCGTCCTGCTTGATCTGTTCGTAGAGCGCCTGCTTGCCGGGAATCGCATCCAGAACCTTGCGGGTATAGGCGTTCTGTTCGCGCATGAAAGTGGCGAGCCGCTTGCTGCCGGGCTTTTCCATCCAGCGATAATCGTCGACCACCGGCGTGCCGAAATCGTGGCTGACATGGCGGATCGCCGGGGCCGACGGTGGTTTCGGCGGCATCGGCGCGGCCAGGGCGGCAGGGACGAGGCCGGAAACCGCCAAGGCGGCGAGACCAATTCGTTTTGATATCAACGACATAAGGACGACTCCGAAATATTGTGTCGCCAGATTATCGGGCTATGCGGCGCGCCGGAAGCCCCCATTCGACTCGTGCAGGCGCGGTTTTCGGAAAATGTCTCCCGCCGTGTGGTCCATGTCGGTCTTGCGGCGTTTGTTATGAAACTGAGACCATTTCGCTAACCATCGTCCCAGGCGAGAAAAACAGCCAAAATATGATTTTGTTAAATTATATTTAGAGTTTATTGATTTAATTGGACTAAAATTTGACAATTCAAAGCAAAAATCGAAAAATTATTTAAATAATTTAGATTAGAATCAAAATATTTGAGAAGTTTTATAATATACATTCGAGTTTTTGTTGCGAAGCATTGATGTTAACGTTAGTGGCGCTCCCGAATTTTATTTCCCAGGGAGCGCTCTCATGGCCAATTCCGACAGCAGCCGAGGCACGATCGGCTCGACCACTTGGACTGCCGACAGCGGCGGGAATAATGGATTCTACAGTAACTACAGTAACTGGTTCACCGGCTCGAACTGGTCGAACGGCGTGCCAGTCGAGTCTTCGGACTCGCTGCAAGGCGTGGTGATTCCGGGTTCGGCGACGCCGGGCCCGACGATCGCGTCCATACTGCAGGGCAATACGCTGCCGTCATCAAACTACAACGTTGTTGACGTCTATCAGGCGATACCATCGTATCAGGGCGGCACGCCCACCGCCTTCTTCGAATATCAGCTCGACGGCCAGGCGATCACCCTCGCCGCCGGCGCGACGCTGACCGAGCAAGGCCTGGCACTCGGACGGCCGGGCGGAACGGGCAGTCTCGGCGGCGTTGACGGCACGATTTCCGGCCTGTCGCCGGCAAGCTCGAAGACGCCGGTGTTCGACACGCTGGCGAGCATCGTCGCGCAGGGCGGCGATACCGTCATTTCCAATGACGTGAATCATAATTTCGGCTTCATCGGCGCCAATGGCGCCGGCAACGACCTGAACATCGCGATCGAAATCGGCGGCAATACCCAATCGCCGCATGGCCTGGTCAATTACGGCGAAATCGACGCCTCGAATCGCGGCACGGTCGATATCCAGGTTACCTCCGCCAGCGGCTATACCGTCAATTTCTATAACGAGGGCTGGGTTCTGGCCGATGGCGGCACCTTCATCGCCAACAGCGTGGCCGACAGCCCGAACGCGGCGAATCCCGGCCATGCGCCGGACGGCTATATCGAGATTTCCCATGGCGGCGAGGCGGTGCTCGGCACCGTCGCGGCGAAGGAACAGGTGGTTTTCGCGGGCGGGACAAACAACACCCTGGCTCTGACCGATGCCGCCGGATTCGCAGGATCGGTCGATGGATTCGGTACGGGCCAGACGATCGAGATCGACGGTTTTTCCGGCACGGCCAATGTCACCACCGCAACCGTCCACGGCGTGACCGAACTGGAGACGAAAAACGGCAAGAAGACCGACATCATCACCCTGGCCGGTTCGATCGCGCCATTCTTCACCGCGCGCACCATCAGCCAGGGCGGCAAGACCACGGAAATCATCACCGCGGGGGCGGACTATACCTTCACCGGCGGCGGCACCACCACGAGCTGGTTCAATCCGTCCAACTGGAGCGGCGAGGTTTCGCCCGGCGAGACCGTGTATCCCGGCGAAACGGTATCGATCCCGACCGGAACCGCCTCGATCGGCGGGACGATGGTGACCGATAACGGCACGATCGGCGTGACCGGCTCGCACACCAGCTTCACCGATACCACCTCGCTGGCGGGCGACGGCACGATTTTCATCGATCACGGCACGCATGTCACTCTGGCCAACAGCACCGGCAATGACGGATCGATCACCGTCGATTTCGGCACCCATGGGACCACGCTTGCCCCGAACGTGCTGGACATCAACGGCAGTCCGGCCGGTTTCGGCGGGACGATCAGGGGTTTCGGCCCGAACGACCGGATCGTCCTGGGCAACAGCACCGAGAAGACGCCGGGCAGCGCCAAGGATGTCAGCCTCAGCTATGATCCGAAGACGGGCGAACTGACGGTGACGGATATCGTCGCGGGCCATACCTATACCGAATCGCTGCATCTGACCGGCACGTTCGACACCGACCCGGCCAACACGCTGTATGATACCGTTGGCCCGAACGGCATCACGATTTCGGTGCCCTGCTTCGCCGAGGGGACGCGGATTCTCACCGCGAGCGGCGAGATCGCGGTGGAGGCGCTGGAGGTTGGCGACCTTGTGGTGATCGGCCGCGAGGGCGGGGTTCGGACGCGCGGCGTCGTGTGGATCGGGCACCGGCATATCGCGCTGGATCGGGTCAAGGATCGCGCGACGGTCGAGCCGATCCGCATCCTGGCCGGAGCGTTCGGGCCGGGTCTGCCGGCGCGGGACCTCACGGTCTCGCCGGATCACGCGATCTTTGTCGACGGCGCGCTGATCGAGGCCAAGACGCTGGTGAACGGCGCGACCATCCAGCGCGACCGGGCGGCCCGGCGCGTGACCTACTACCATGTCGAACTGGACGCGCATGACGTGCTGCTCGCCGAAGGGCTGCCGGCCGAGAGCTATATCGACGACGACAACCGCGCGATGTTCGCCAACGGCGCCGGTGCCGTGGCGCTGCATCCCGATTTCGCGACCGGCGCCAGGGCGGCGCGCTGCGCGGAGCTGCTGACCGGCGGCGCCCGGGTGCGGGACGTGCGGACGCGGCTGCATGAGCGCGCCAAAACGCTCGGGTTGCAAACAACCGATACGCTGGCGGCGAAACTGCTGGCGGGCGGCGATGCGATCGCCGCCTTGCCGGGCGAGACCGGCGTGCTGCGCTTTGCCTTGCCGGCGGGCGTGACAGCGGCGAGCCTGGCGGTCGCGACCGGGGTGCCGGCGGAGGTCGACCCCGGCTCGGACGACCGGCGGTCGCTGGGACTGAAAATCGTTTCGGCGAAGCTGATCGATGCGGCGGGGCGCCAACCTGTCGGGCTCGATTCGATGGACGGGCTGTTCGCGGCGGACGATCATCGCGGACGGTGGAGCGGCGCGCGGGTCGCGCTCGCGCTGCCGGAGGGCGTTGGCGCGCGCGTTCTTGAAATCACCTATGACGCCATCGCCTGCCGCTGGGCGCCCTGGGCGCAACAAGAGGCGGCGTTCGCCTGAGATCGGGATACCGGACGTGACGGGAAGCGGCTTCCGGGTGACCGGAAGCCGTTTTCCTATCTGGATATCGCGCGGCGCTGCTTGACATTTCCGGCCCGCCACGCTCCCTGCCCGACCATGTCAGACGATCTCTCCATCATCGAAACCGAAGCCCGCGACGCGATCGCCGCCGCCGCCGATCCCGCCGCGCTGGACGCCGTGCGCGTCGGCCTGCTCGGCAAGTCGGGCCGGGTCACCGCCCTGCTCAAGACGCTGGGAACGCTCGATCCCGAGACGCGCAAGGCGTTCGGCGCCTCGGTCAACGACCTCAAGGCGGGGCTGGCCGACGCGATCGAGCAGCGCCGCGCGATGCTGGATGCGGCGGCGCTGGCGGCAAGGCTGGAGGCCGAGCGGATTGACGTGACCTTGCCCGCGCGGCCGGAGCGGCGCGGTTCGATCCACCCGATTTCGCGCACCATGGAGGAAATGGCGGCGATTTTCGGCGCGATGGGGTTCGCCGTCGCCGACGGGCCGGATGTCGAGGAGGATTGGTATAATTTCGGCGCACTGAACATTCCGGCTCACCACCCGGCGCGGGCGATGATGGACACATTTTATCTGAAATCCGCCGGGCGCAACCGGCCGATGGTGCTCCGCACCCAGACCTCGCCCTTGCAGATCCGCACCATGCTGAGTGCCGAGCCGCCGATCCGCATCATCGCGCCGGGGCGGACCTATCGCTCGGATCACGACGCGACCCACAGCCCGATGTTTCATCAATGCGAGGGGCTGGTGATCGACCAGGGGATCACCCTCGCGCATCTGAAAGGCTGCCTGATCGACTTTCTGCGTGCCTATTTCGAGCGGCCCGACCTCAAGGTGCGGTTCCGGGCCAGCTATTTCCCGTTCACCGAACCGTCGATGGAGGTGGATATCGCCTGGGACCGCAAGAGCGGCGAGATCGGCGGCGGGGCGGACTGGCTGGAAATCCTCGGCTCGGGGATGGTGCATCCCAACGTGCTGGCCAATTGCGGGCTCGACCCGCGCGACTTCCAGGGCTTCGCCTTCGGCATGGGGGTGGAGCGCCTCACCATGCTCAAGCACGGAATCGCCGATCTGCGGCCGTTTTTCGAAAGCGATATCCGCTGGCTCGCGCATTACGGCGCCTCGCCGATGGCGCCGGTGACGCTTCACGAAGGGGATGCGCGATGAAGTTCACGCTCGGATGGCTGAAGACGCATCTCGAAACCGATGCGCCGATCGAACGGATCGCGGAGACGCTGAATGCGATCGGGCTGGAGGTCGAGGGTATCGCGGATCGCGCCGCCGCACTCGCGCCGTTTCGGATCGCCCGCGTGATCGAGGCGGTGCCGCATCCGAACGCGGACCGGCTACGCGTGTGCCGGGTCGATACCGGGAGCGGCGAGGTTTCGGTGGTGTGCGGCGCGCCGAACGCGCGCACCGGCATGACGGGCGTGTTCGCGTCGCCGGGCGCGTTCATTCCGGGGACTGGAATTACCCTGAAGACGGGCGAAATCCGCGGCGTCGCCTCGGCAGGGATGCTGCTCTCGGCGCGTGAAATGGGGCTCGGCGAGGACCATGCCGGCATCGTCGAGCTGCCGGAGGATGCGCCGGTCGGCGCGGCCTATGCGGCGTGGGCGGGGCTCGACGATCCGGTGATCGAAATCGGGGTCACGCCGAATCGCGGCGATGCCTTCGCGGTGCGTGGCGTGGCGCGCGATCTCGCCGCCGCCGGGCTGGGTACGCTGAAGCCATGGTCCGCGCCGAAAATCGTCGGTGACGGGCCGAGCGTGGTGGTCTGGCGCAACGACTATCCCGAAGCCTGCCCCTGGGTGCTGGGGCGCACGGTGCGGGGCGTGACCAACGGCGAAAGCCCGGACTGGCTGAAGCGGCTTCTGACCGCGATCGGGCTGCGGCCGATCAATGCACTGGCCGATATCACCAATTTCTTCACCGTTGATCTCGGCCGGCCGCTGCACGTGTTCGACGCGAACAAGGTGGCGGGCGGTGCGCTGGTGCTCCGGCGCGGTGCCGGCGAGACGTTCAGGGGGTTGCACGGGCGCGACGTGACGGTCGAGTCCGAGGATTGCGTGATCGCCGATGCTGCGGAGGTTCAGTCGCTCGCCGGCATCGTCGGCGGCGAGGCCACCGGATGCGATGCGACGACGACCGACGTGTTCATCGAATGCGCGCTGTTCGACCGGGTGCGGGTCGCGCTGACCGGGCAGCGGCTCGGAATCCATTCCGATGCGCGGCAGCGTTTCGAGCGCGGCATCGATCCGGCGCTGCTGCCGGCCGGGCTGGACGCGGCGACCGCGATGATCGTGGAAATTTGCGGCGGCGTGCCGAGCGAGGTGAGCGTGGCCGGCGCGGAGCCGGCGTGGCGGCGGCGGGCTGCGATGCGGTTCGAGCGGCTGGCCGGGCTGGGCGGCGCCGATATCGAACCGGAGCGCGCGATCGATATTCTGCGGCGGCTCGGTTTCGGCGTCGCGGGGCGGGGTTCGGATTCAGTCACCGTCGATGTGCCGTCCTGGCGCAACGATATCGCCGTCGCGCGATCCAACTATGCCTATGACCCCGATATCTATTTTGAAGGGTCCTTGACCGGCATTCTCGATCCGGCGCCCGATCTTGACGCCGGACGCGTCAGGACAGTGCGTGAAGGCGCTTCGGCGATCGGAGCAGAAATCGATCTGATCGAGGAGGTGCTGCGGATCGACGGGCTCGACCGGATCGCGCCGGTGTCGTTGCCGGGCATCCCGGCGGTGCCGCGCGCGACTCTGACGCTCCGGCAGGGGCGCGCCGTGCGGGTGCGCCGGCTGCTCGCCGCGCGCGGCATGGCCGAATGCGTGACCTTCAGCTTTCTCGACCGGGAGAGCGCGGCGCGGTTCGGCGCGACGCCTGAGGCGCTGGCGCTGGCCAACCCGATCGCCGCCGATCTCGACCAGATGCGTCCCACCCCCCTGGCGACGCTGGCGCTGGCCGCCGCAAAGAACGTCGCGCGCGGCTTTGCCGATCCGGCGCTGTTCGAGATCGGGCCCGGTTTTCGCGACGCGACACCGGAGGGACAGGATTCGATCGCCGCCGGGCTGCGGGTGGGCGAAACGCCCTTGTCCTGGACCAGCCCGGCGCGTGCCGTGGATATCTGGGATGCGAAGGCGGATGTTCTCGCGGTTCTGGCCGAACTCGGCGTACCGATGGAGGCGCTGAGCGTGACCGCCGATGCGCCGGGGCACTATCATCCGGGCCGGTCCGGCACGGTGCGGCAGGGGCCAAAAACCGTTCTCGGGCATTTCGGGACGCTGCATCCGGCACTCTGCGCGGCGCTCGACCTGCCGGCGAACAGCGCGGGATTCGAGATCATGCTGGACGCGATCGCCGAACCGAAGCGGCGGCGCAAATCGGCGCCGTCGCTGCCGCCGTTCCAGCCGATCCGGCGGGATTTCGCGTTCGTCGTCGATGCGGGAATCTCCGCCGAGGCGCTGCTCCGCGCGGCGCGCGGCGCGGACCGGGCGCTGATCGCCGAGGCGGCGCTGTTCGACCGCTATGCCGGAAACAAGCTGCCGGGCGGGCAATTGTCGCTCGCCATCGCGGTGACCATCCAGCCGCGCGAGGCGACCCTGACCGACGCGGAGATCGAGGCGCTGTCGGGCAAGATCGTGGCGGCGGTGGCCAAGGCGACCGGCGCGACGCTGCGAAGTTGATTTATGCAAAGCCCTCAGACGCCGGGCGCGCGCATCCGCGCGCTTGGCTTCCGCAGCTAAAGCTGCGCGTCCGCGTTGCGGCCGGCAGCGGAACGAGCCAAGGCTACGTTCCGCTGTTTTTCAATCGGACGGCGTGGGCAGCGGTTCCGCCTGGATGCCGCTATTGCCCGAATAGGGCGGCGGGGTCGCCGAGGCCGGCGCCATGCCGACGCCCGGCGCATAGGCGAGCCAGTCCGGCAGGCTCTTCTGGATCTGGTATTGCAGCTCGACATTCATGTCGGCCATCATCCGCTTGGTCAGGTCGTAGAGGGCGGCGCGCATCCGGTCCGGGCTCTCGTTCGACGGCGCGGTGGTGCTGCGCGACACCGTGGCATCGGCATAGCCGGCGCGCTGGCCGTTGCTGGCGCGGACATCCAATTCCACCGTCATCGTGCCGTCCAGCATGTCGCCAACCTGATCGAGCGCGGCGCGCTTGATGACGAACACGGCGGCGCCGGGACTGCCATCCGCGACCAGGCGTTCCTGCGCCATGCGTGCAAGCGCCGAGGCGGGCGCTTCCGGTGCCAGGGTGATCATCTGCGCCGCGTTCGGGCCGGGCAGGTATTCGTCGCGCACCTGAACGCTCGCCACCTTCAGGGTGATCGGCGGCAAATAGGAATAGTCGAGCGGCGGGAAACTGGTTGGCACCGGCGGCCCGCTCGAACACGCGGCGAGACCGAGCGGGACGGCGAGCAGGGCGGAAGCGAGCAGCCTGCGCGTCATTTTCGGGCGGGTCATCTCGATGTCTCCTGGCGTTCGGCGGGTCCGCTGGCTTCGATATCGGCGCGCGGGAACCGGAAATCGACATTGCAGAATTCGCAGGTCATGGTGATCGTCCCATCGACGGTCATATGGTCCAGATCCTCCTCGGAAAATCCGCCGAGCACATCCGCAAGGCGGGCACGCGAACAACGGCAGCCATAGGCGAGCGCGCGCGGGCGGTCCACCGCGACGCCTTCGCCGTGAAACAGTCGGTAGAGCACCCGGTCGGGCGGCAGCGAATCGTCGAGCAGTTCGGCCTCGGTGATCGTCGCGGCAAGAATTTTCGCGGTGCGCCAGGATTCTTCCTGCGCGGCCTCGGACAAAGCAGGGTCGATGCCGCCGGCACCGGCGATCCGCTCGAGGATCAGCGCGGCGGCGCGCCAGCCACCTGGCGTTTCGGCGCAAGCGAGATGGATCGCGCAAGGGAGCTGTTCGCTGGTGGAAAAATAGTGCAGTACCATGTCCGCGAGGCTGTCGCCTTCCAGGCTGACGATGCCCTGGTGGCGCTCCATGTCCGGGCCCTGATCGACGGTGAAGGCGAGAAACCCGTCGCCCATCAAGGCGCGGGCGGTTGGGGTTTCCGGGAGTTCGGCGGCGTCGGCGAGCCGGGCATAGCCGCGCAGCGCGCCGGATTCGGTGCAATCGGCGAGCAGGAGCGGCACCGCGCCGTCGCCTTTCGCCTGGAGCGAGAAGGTGCCGGAGAATTTCAGCGCGGTGGCGAGGCCGGCGACCAGGGCCAGAGCCTGGCCGAGCAAGGCGCGCACCGGCGGCGGATGGTCGTGGCGGGTCAGCAGCGCATCGGCGAGCGGGCCGAGGCGCACCAGGCGGCCGCGCACCGGCTGTTTCGGCAGAAAGAAGGGCGTGACGCCGCGCGGCACCGAAAGATCCGGCACGTCGGGGCGGTTGCGGTCGAGAAACGGCGGCAGGTCGGTCATAGGGCTTAGATAGAGGCTTGCGCGCGGCTTTGCCATTGCCCGGCGGTCCGATCGCCATGCGGTTGAAACCGCTTGCCGGGCGCGGCCGCGCAAGCTAGCGATACGGCATGACCGAGCATGACGACGGCGACCTGATCGCGGCGATCCAGACCCTTTCGCGCGCGAGCGTGCTGGTGGTGGGCGATCTGATGCTCGATCGCTACGTCTATGGCCTGGTTGCGCGGGTCAGCCCGGAGGCGCCGGTGCCGATCCTGACCGTCTTGCGCGAGATCGCGATGCCGGGCGGCGCGGGCAATGTGGTGCGCAACCTGACCGCGCTGGACGCCGCGACCGCTTTCGTCTCCGTGGTGGGCGACGACCAGGAAGGGTCGGACCTGACCGCGCTGATCGGCGGGCAGCCGAATGTCGAGCCCTGGCTGCTGGTGGAGAACGGGCGGGCCACCACGGTCAAGACGCGCTATATCGCGGCGGGGCAGCATCTGATCCGCGCCGACCGGGAACGGACCAGCGTGCTGCCGGAAAAACTCGCCGAGCGGCTGCTGCGCATCGCGAACGATGCGATGGCGGCGACGACGGTGACGGTGCTGTCCGATTATCGCAAGGGCGTGCTGGCGCCCTCGCTCGCGCGCGCGCTGATCGCGGCCGCGAAGGCGATCGGCCGGCAGATCGTGGTCGACCCCAAAGGGGCCGACTGGTCGCACTACGCGGGCGCGGACGTGATCACCCCCAACCGGCGCGAATTGGGGGAAGCGGTGGGGCGGGAACTGGCCGATGAGAACGCGATTGTCGATGCGGCGCGGGAGATGATCGGGCGGTTCGGCTTCGGCGCGGTTCTGTGCACCCGCGCCGAGGACGGCATGAGCCTGATTTCCGGCGAAATCGTGCGGCATTATCCGGCCGAGGCAGCGGAAGTTTATGACGTGTCGGGCGCGGGCGACACGGTGGTTGCGGCGCTGGCGGCGGGGCTGGCGGCCGGATTGCCGCTGACCGTGGCGGCGCGGATTTCGAACATCGCCGGCGGGCTGGTGGTGGGCAAGGTCGGCACCGCCGTGGCACGGCCGAACGATCTGATCGACGCGGTGAAGCCCGCCTCCGGCGCGCTGCGCAAGGTGGTGACGCGGCAGGCCGCCGCCGAGGCCGCCGAGCGCTGGCGCCAGCGCGGCTGGCGAGTCGGCTTCACCAATGGCTGCTTCGATCTGCTGCATCCGGGCCATGTGCATCTGCTCGAACAATGCCGGGCCGCGTGCGACCGGCTGATCGTCGGGATGAACGCCGACGCCTCGGTGCGGCGGCTGAAAGGGGCCTCGCGCCCGGTGCAGCCGGAGGCGGCGCGCGCGGCGGTGCTGGCCTCGCTCGCCAGCGTCGATCTGGTGGTGATCTACGAGGAGGATACGCCGCTCGAATTGCTGGATGCGATACGGCCCGATCTGCTGGTGAAAGGCGCGGATTACACGCACGATACGGTGGTTGGGGGGCGCGAGGTGGAATCCTGGGGCGGGCGGGTGATGCTGGCCGAGCTGCTGCCCGGCCATTCCACCACGGCGACGGTCACGCGCCTGAGACGATAGTCGTCAATTGTTAGTGGACCGCTATTCCGCCGGGATGCGTTCGGCCTCCTCGGCGCGCAGCGGTACCGGCAGGAATTTGGCGTAGTCGCGCGGCACCACCATCCAGCACCTGGCAAGCGTGCGGCCCCACGCGTTGAGCAGCATTTCGGCGTAGCGGCTCTGGGTTTCGCGCGCGTGCTCGGCCACCAGGCTTTTCAGATGATCGGCCCAGTAGGGTTCGGTCACCCGATCCCACAGCAGGCTTTCCGGGTTGATGCGCAACTCGAACGTATCGTCTTGGTCATGGACGAAGGCGATGCCGCCGGTGAAGCCGGCACCGAAATTGTCGCCGACCGGCCCGAGAATCGCGACGGTGCCGCCAGTCATGTATTCGCAGGCGTTGGAGCCCGCGCCTTCGATGACGGCGACGGCGCCGGAGTTGCGCACGGCGAAGCGCTCGCCGGCCTGCCCGGCGGCGAACAGCTTGCCGGAGGTCGCGCCATAGAGCACGGTGTTGCCGATGATCGTGTTGTGGTTGCTCGCGATATTCGATGACGGCGGTGGGCGGACCACGATGGTCGCACCCGACAGCCCCTTGCCGACATAGTCGTTGGCGTCGCCGAAGACTTCCAGCTTCAGCCCCTGCACCGCGAAGGCGCCGAGCGACTGGCCGGCCGAGCCGCGCAGGCGCACGGTGACGTGATCGGGCTGGAGTTTCACGCCGCGCAGATTGCGGACGATGCGCGAGGAGAATTTGGTGCCGATCGCGCGATGCGTATTGCGGATGCCGTATTGCAACTGCATTTTTTCGCCGCGCTCGAAGAAGGCGCCGGCATCTTCGATCATTTGCGCATCGAGCGATTCGGGAACCTCGTTGCGGCCTTCCAGCGTGCAGTATCGCGCATAGGGACCTGGATCGGCCTGGGCGAGAATCGCGTTGAGGTCGAGATCGTCGAGAATTTCCGAGCCGCGCGAAACCTGGTGCAGGAGGTCGGTCCGGCCGATGACATCGGCAAGGCGCCTGACGCCGAGCGAGGCGAGGATGTGGCGGACATCCTCGGCGACGAAGGAGAACAGGTTGATGACCTTCTCGGGCGTGCCTTCGAACTTCGCGCGCAACGCCTCGTTCTGGGTGCAGACGCCGACTGGGCAGGTATTGGAGTGGCACTGGCGCACCATGATGCAGCCCATCGCGACGAGCGAGGCGGTGCCGATGCCGAATTCCTCGGCCCCCAGCATCGCGGCGATGACCACATCTCGCCCGGTCTTGATGCCGCCATCGGTACGCAGCCGCACCTTGTGGCGCAGCCGGTTGAGCATCAGCACCTGATGCGCTTCCGACAATCCCATTTCCCAGGGCAGGCCGGCATATTTGATCGAGCTTTGCGGGGAAGCGCCGGTGCCGCCGGAATGACCGGAAATCAGGATCGCGTCGGCTTTCGCCTTGGCGACACCCGCGGCGATGGTGCCGATACCGGAGCGCGAGACCAGCTTGACGCACACGCTGGCCTGCGGGTTGATCTGCTTGAGATCGTAGATGAGCTGGGCGAGATCCTCGATCGAGTAGATGTCGTGATGCGGCGGCGGGCTGATCAGCATGACGCCCGGCGTCGAATGGCGCAGCTTGGCGATCAGCTCGGTGACCTTGAAGCCGGGCAACTGCCCGCCCTCGCCCGGCTTGGCGCCCTGAGCGATCTTGATCTCGATCTCGCGGCAGTTGTTGAGATATTCGGCGGTGACGCCGAACCGTCCCGAGGCGATCTGCTTGATCGCCGACGCGGCGTTATCGCCGTTCGGGCGCGGCCTGGCGCGTACGGGATCTTCGCCGCCCTCGCCCGAATCGGAGCGTGCGCCGATCCGGTTCATCGCGATCGACAGGGTTTCATGCGCTTCGGGCGACAGGGCGCCGAGCGAAATGCCTGGAGACAACAGGCGTTTTCTGATTTCGGTGATGCTCTCGACCTCATCGACCGGAATCGGCGTGCGGCCTTCGCTGCGGAATGCCAGCAGGTCGCGCAGCGCCACCGGCGCGTGGCTGTTCACCGCATCGGCGTATTTGCGATACAGGGTGAAACTGTCGGTGGCGACGGCGGTTTGCAGCAGATGCACCATGTCGCCGTCGAACGCATGGGTTTCGCCGTTGCGGCGCAGGCGATAGGCGCCGCCCACCGGCAGGGTGATCACATCGCTGTTCCAGGCGGTTTCGTGCAATTCGATCAGCTTGTGCGCGATGCCGGGCAGGCCGATGCCGGAGATGCGCGACAGCATGCCGGGAAAAAATTCGGCCACCAGCGCGCGCGACAGGCCGATCGCCTCGAAATTATAGCCGCCGCGATAGGAGGAGATGACCGAAATGCCGAGCTTCGACATCACCTTGAGCAGTCCCTTGTCGACCGCCTTCTTGTAGCGGCCGACGCAGTCCTTCAGCGTGAGATTGCCGAACAGCCCGCGCCGGTGACGGTCGGCGATGCTTTCCTGGGCGAGATAGGCGTTGATCGTGGTCGCGCCAACGCCGATCAGAACGGCGAAATAATGCACGTCCATGCACTCCGCCGCGCGCACATTGACACTGGTGAAGGTGCGCAGGGATTGCCGGACCAGATGGGTATGGACCGCACCGGTCGCCAGGATCATCGGGAT
The DNA here is from genome assembly GCF_021556475.1 of Acidiphilium iwatense. Taxonomy (GTDB): domain Bacteria; phylum Pseudomonadota; class Alphaproteobacteria; order Acetobacterales; family Acetobacteraceae; genus Acidiphilium; species Acidiphilium iwatense. Next base: position 35,146 of record NZ_JAKGBZ010000004.1, read on the forward strand.
CGGCACACGGTCCGCGCAAAACGCCTCGTCAGTCAGAATGACATGGGTGCAGCCCGCGCGCACGCCCTCCTCGGCCTCGCGGCGAATGCGCTCGATCGCGGCGCGCAACCCGCCTTCGCCATCCGCGACCGGGAAGGTGCAATCGACCACGCAGGCGGCCTCGCCCATGGTGCGGCGCATCGCGTCGAATTCGGCGGTCGAGAGGACCGGGCTTTCGAGCTGCAGCAGATCGCACTGCTCGGAATCCTCGTCGAGCACGTTGCCGAGATTGCCGAGCCGGGTTTTCAGCGACATCACCCGCGATTCGCGCAGGGAATCGATCGCCGGGTTGGTGACCTGCGAAAAACTCTGGCGGAAATAATGATGCAGCCCGCGATAACGCTCCGATAGAACCGCGATCGGCGTGTCGTCGCCCATCGAGCCGACCGCCTCGTTCGCGTCCTCCACCATCGGGTGCAGGATCAGTTCCAGTTCCTCGAGCGTGGTGCCGACCCCCAACTGACGCCGGCGCAATTCCTCGCCGCCGAACTGCACCGGCTCGGGCGCGTCGGTTTTCACGATATGATCGATCACCGTGATGCGCCTGGTCCAGGCGCCGAAATCCTGCCGCGCGGCAAGCACGTCCATGATTTCGTCGAAATGATAGAACCGCGCCTCGTCGAGATCGACGGCGATGGTCTCGCCGGGGCCGACCCGGCCACGCTCGATGATCCGGCTTTCATCGAGCTTGACCATGCCGGTTTCAGACCCGACGATCAGCATGCCATCGTTCGTCCGCGTGTAGCGCAGCGGGCGCAGGCCGTTGCGGTCGAGCCCGGCGAGCACGAAACGCCCATCGGTCGCGGTGATCGCGGCCGGCCCGTCCCACGGTTCCATCACCGCGTTGCAATAGAGCACGAGATCGCGATGTGCCTGTTTCATCGTCGCATCCGCGCCGATGGAGGGCGGGATCATCAGCGTCTTTGCCATCGGCGCGTCACGGCCGCCATGCACGAGCAGTTCGAAGACAGCATCGAGCGTCGCGGTATCGGAGCCGCCGGCCTGGATGACCGGCTTGATGTCGTCGAGATGATTGTTCAGCATCTCGGCGGCGAGCCGGGTTTCGTGGCTTTTCATCCAATTCACGTTGCCGGCCAGCGTGTTGATTTCGCCGTTATGGGCCAGCATGCGGAACGGCTGGGCGAGCCGCCAGGTGGGAAACGTGTTGGTTGAATAGCGCTGATGGTAGATCGCGAATCGCGAGATGAAGCGCTCGTCCAGCAGATCGGGGTAGAATTCGGTCAGGCTTTCCGCGAGGAACATGCCTTTGTAGATGATCGACCGGCAGGACAGCGAGCAGATATAGAGTTCCGGGATCTGGGCCGCAATCGCGGCTTTCTCGATGCGCCGGCGGATGATGAAGAGATCGCGCTCGAAATCCGGCTCGGCCTTGCCGAGCGCGTTCCAGACCATGATCTGTTCGATTTCCGGGCGCGTGGCATTGGCTTTCTCGCCGATGCAGGACACGTCGATCGGCACCTGGCGCCAGCCATAGATGCGGTAGCCGAAATTGAGGATTTCGGTTTCGATGATCTGCCGGCAGCGTTCCTGCGCGGAAAGATCGGTTTTCGGCAGGAACACCATGCCGACCGCGACCGGCCCCTGGCGCATCCGGTCGCCGCCGCGCTCCACCGCCTCGGCGAAGAAATCCTGAGGGATTTCCACATGAATTCCCGCACCGTCGCCGGTCTTGCCGTCGGCGTCCACCGCGCCGCGATGCCAGACCGCCTTGAGCGCGTCGATTCCGGCGACCACCACGTCGCGCCGCTTGCGACCGTCGAGTGCCGCGATCAGGCCGACGCCGCAGGCATCGTGCTCCTGCGACGGATCGTAGCTGCCTGTCAGCTTGGCAATGTTGTTCTGCCACGCGGCGAGGAATTCCGTTGCGGTTTCCTGGGCGGTCTCTGGGGTCATTGCCGTCACTCCGCTGCCGTCGCGAAGGCGCTTGCCTCGCGCGCGGCGCTCCGTTCGAGATAGGTGTGCATCGAGGCCGCCGCGTCGCGGCCATCCTTGATCGCCCAGACCACGAGGCTGGCGCCGCGCACGATGTCGCCCGCCGCGAACACGCCGGGCAGTGCGGTCATGAAGCTGCGCGGATCGATTTTCAGCGTGCCCCAGCGGCTGAGCCCGAGGTTCTTTTCGCCGAACGCGCCCGGCAGATCTTCCGGGTCGAATCCGAGCGCCTTGATGACCAGATCGGCCTCGACGGTGAAGGAGGAGCCGGCGATCGGCTCGACCGTCTGCCGCCCCGAGGCGTCGGCGAGGCCGAGATGCATCCTGACCGCGCGGACGGCGGTGACGCTGGTATCGCCGAGAAACGCCTCGGGTGCGGCGAGCCAGGTGAACTTGATGCCTTCATCCTCGGCATTGGACACTTCGCGCATCGAGCCGGGCATGTTGGCGCGGTCGCGGCGATAGAGGCAGGTGACCGAGGTGGCGTCCTGTCTTATCGCGGTGCGCACGCAATCCATCGCGGTATCGCCGCCACCGATCACCACCACGCGCTTGCCCGCGGCATTGAGCAGGCCGGAGTCGAAATCGGGAACCATATCGCCGAGCCCCTTGCGGTTGGAGGCGATCAGGTAATCGAGCGCGGGCACGATGCCGGCAAGGCCGGAACCGGGGGCGGCGATCTCGCGCGCCTTGTAGACGCCGGTTGCGATCAGCACCGCGTCGTGCCGGTCGCGCAGTTCGGTGAAGCTCAGCGCGCCGCCGATATCCTGGTTCAGGTGGAACGCGATGCCGCCATCCGCGAGCCAGGCACGGCGGCGTTCGACAATGGATTTCTCCAGCTTGAAGCCGGGAATCCCGTAGATCAGCAGGCCGCCGACCCGGTCGTGCCGGTCATAGACATGCACTGCATAACCCTGGCGGCGCAGCGCCTCGGCGGCGGCGAGGCCGGCCGGTCCCGCGCCGATAATGCCCACGGACCGGCCGCGTTCGCGGCGCGGGCGGATCGGTCTGACCCAGCCGTTGTCGAACGCGGTATCGGTGATGTAGCGCTCGATCGCGCCGATGGTGACGCTCTCGAAGCCTTTCTCGATGACGCAATTGCCCTCGCAGAGCCGATCCTGCGGGCAGATCCGGCCGCAGATTTCGGGGAAGGTGTTGGTCGCGGCGGAGATTTCGTAGGCTTCCTCCAGCCGTCCTTCGGAGGAGAGCTTCAGCCAGTCGGGGATGTTGTTGCCGAGCGGGCAATGAATTTGACAGAACGGAATGCCGCACTGGCTGCACCGGCTGGCCTGGGCGCGCGCGCCCTCCTGGTCGAATCCGCGATAGATTTCCGCGAAATCCGCGCGCCGTTCGCTCACCCCGCGCTTGGCCGGCGGACGCTGGGGAAGACGCACGAATTGCTGCATGTGCTCGGCCATTCGGCACAACTCCGTTTCCGTAACTGGGTTTCCGAAGCGTGTTTAGCCGAGCAAAAGGGACGATGCCAGCAATAATCCGCCTATAAGGCAGTTATTATGACCTTTTTTCGTGATTTTCTGCGTTGCGGAAATGTATGGGTGCCGAAATCCTGTAAAATAGGTCCGATTTGTTTCCTATCGTGTTTTCCCTACTCGCGCAGCCCGGCGGGACGATAGCGCCGCAGATAATCCGGCACGATCAGGCGGATCGGCGTGGGCGTAATGCCGAGCGATTGCAGCCCCGAAGCTCCCTCGGCCACCACATTGTCGCGGCGGAGCTGCAGGAGCTGATCGCGGGTCAGCATTTTGCCGGGCAAGCGCTCCAGCAAAGCTGCCTGAACGCCGGCGAGCCAGCGCGGGATCGTGACCAGCGTACGATGCTGGCGGGTTTCCCGGAGGATATCTTCGAGCAGGTCGCGGAAGCTGTGAATGTCCGGGCCGCCGAGCTCGAAAATCCGGCCGGCCGCGTCCGGCCGGCCGATCGCCGCCATCACCGCATCCGCGACATCGCCGACATAGACCGGCTGGAACCGCGTTTGTCCCTCGATCACCGGCAGGATCGGCGAGACCGTCGCCATCCGGGCGAATCGGTTGAAGAACTGGTCTTCCGGCCCGAACACGATGGAGGGGCGCAGGATGACGGCTTGCGGGAAAGCGGCGCGCACCGCAGCCTCGCCCATGCCCTTGCTGCTTGCATAAAGGCTCGGGCTCGCGGGGTCGGCGCCGATCGCCGAGATATGGACCAGCGAGCGCACGCCCCCTTCGTTGCCGTTCCAGCGATGCTGTGCATCGCTGGAACCTTTGGCAACTCCGCCCGAAGCCGCGAGCCGGGCCACGGTTTCGGCGCCCTGGCGATGCACCCGATCGAAATCGCCGCGCCGGTGCTCGGCGAGAATGCCGACCAGATTGACCACGCAATCGGCGCCGTCGATCGTGCGTTTCATCGCGGCTTCGTTGCCGAACGGCGCATAGAGCGGCACGATCTGGCCGACCCGGCCGAGCGGCCGCAGGAAGGCGCAGCTTTCGGGATCGCGCGTCGCGGCGCGCACGATATAGCCGCGATCAGCCAGATGTTTCACCACATAGCGGCCGATGAAGCCGGACGCGCCGAATACCGTTGCGATCATGCGGGGGTCCATGGTTGCTCCTGACACAGCATATGGTGAGGCTGGTTGCATGATTGCAGCGCTCAGGACAACCGCGCCCCTACATTGACGCACCGGCGCGGCTTCGCTACAGCCCTGGCCAGCGGGACGGGCCGGTTCGGCGCCGTTCATCGAAGCCCCCTTGCCCAGGTGGCGGAATGGTAGACGCGCAGGTTTCAGGTACCTGTGGCCGCAAGGCTGTGGAAGTTCGAGTCTTCTCCTGGGCACCAGGGTTTTTCCGAGACATGATGTTCGGTGTGATGAAACCATGAGCCAGACGCAATTCGCCGCCGGGGCGACCATCCATATCCATCGTCACGATCTGCCGGACGGTGTCGATTTCGGCGCGATGGCCGCGATCGATACCGAGACGATGGGGCTCGATCCGCGCCGCGACCGGCTCTGTCTGGTCCAGCTATCGGCGGGGGACGGGGTGGCGCATCTGGTGCAGATCATCCCCGAGACGCTGGGCGGACGCGGCGCCGATTGCCCGAACCTCAAGCGCCTGCTGACCGATCCTGCCGTGACCAAGCTGTTCCATTTCGCAAGATTTGATGTCGCGGCCCTGTGCCAGGGCCTGGGCGCCGTGACGGCGCCGGTGATCTGCACCAAAATCGCCTCGAAGCTGGTGCGCACCTATACCGACCGGCACGGGCTGAAGGATTTGTGCCGCGACCTGATCGGGGTGGAATTGTCTAAGCAGCAGCAGACCAGCGACTGGGGCGCCATTGATCTCAGCCCCGAGCAATGCGCCTATGCCGCATCGGACGTGCTGCATCTTCATGCGATCTGGGCGCGGCTCGATGCGCTGCTGAAGCGCGAAGGACGGCGCGATATCGCCCAGGGATGCTACGATTTCCTGCCGATGCGCGCCCGGCTCGACCTGCTCGGCTATGACGAGCCGGACATCTTCAGTCACTGATCTCTTGCCGCGCGATTACATTTGGTTGCGCCGAGTTGAGTTGACCCGGCGCGCCGCATCGTCTCATACAAAGATATGATGACCAGCCAGACCGTGCGCCGGACGGAGACGCGGAGCCGCGCCGACCGATCGCCCGGCGAAATCGCATCCGATGTGCCGGAACTGGAGATCGCCCGCGACGTGCTGATGACCGAGGCGGCGGCGCTGTCCGCGCTGGCGGATTCGCTCGGGGCGCCGTTCGCCGCCGCGATGGACGTGCTGCACGGCGTCGCCGGGCGGGTGGTGGTGACCGGCATGGGCAAATCCGGCCATGTCGCGCGCAAGATCGCCGCGACCCTGGCTTCGACCGGCACGCCGGCTCTGTTCGTGCATCCGGCGGAAGCGAGTCACGGCGACCTCGGCATGATCGTGCCGGGCGATGCGGTGCTCGCTTTGTCCAATGGCGGCGAGGCGGCGGAACTCGCGGCGATCGTCACCCATGCGCGGCGCTTCGCGCTGAAGCTGATCGCGATCACCGCGCGGGCGGACAGCACGCTGGCGCGCGCCGCCGACCTGGTTCTGCTGCTGCCACCCGCCCCCGAGGCCGGGCCGATCGGCCTGGCGCCGACCACCAGCACGACGATGCAGATGGCGCTCGGCGATGCGCTGGCGGTGACGCTGATGATGCGCCGGCGGTTGACCGCCGCGGAATTCGGCCAGTTCCATCCGGGCGGCACGCTCGGCGCCCGGCTCAAGCGGGTGCGCGAACTGATGCATGAAGGTGACGCGGTGCCGCTCGCCGGGCCGGAGACCACGATGGACCGGGCGATTTTGCGGATCACCGAAAAGCATTTCGGCTGCCTCGGCGTCGTCGATGCCGAGCGGCGGCTGCTCGGGATCGTCACTGACGGCGATCTGCGCCGCGCCATGGCGCCCGAACTGCTGGGGCGGCGGGTCGATGCGGTGATGACAAGCGAGCCGCGGGTGATCGGGCCGGACGCGCTCGCCGAGGAGGCGCTGCACGATATGACCGCGCTGGTGCCGAAAGTGACCAGCCTGTTCGTGGTCGACGCGGAGCGGTGCGTGCTCGGCATCGTGCATATCCACGATCTCTTGCGCGCCGGTGTGGCATGAGGCGCGCATGACCCCGCCGAATCCGGCAGGCAAACCGGCCAAGGCGGCGGCGCTGCTGTCGATCGACGGCGTGTTCGCGACGCTCGCGCGGACCCGCGACGAGCAGCGTGCCCTGCTCGGCCGGCACCGGCGCACTGTATCGATCGCGAAATTCGTGCTGCCCGCACTGGCGGCGGTGCTGCTGGTTGCGCTGGCGGTGTTTCCGAACCTGCGCAGCGGGGCGAATTTCGGGCGCATCTCCTATAAGAAGCAGACCACGGCGCATAAGACCCCGCTGTCGCGCATGAGCGTCGCGCGCTATCGCGGGGTCGACGCGCAGGGCCAGAAATTCACCGTCACCGCGAAACACGCCTTGCAGATCAGCGAGAACCGGCTGAGCCTGACCCGGCCCAAGGGCGATATCATGCTGAATTCCGGCGCCTGGCTGATGCTGAATGCCAGAACCGGCCTGTATCACCAGAAAACCCAGATGCTCGGACTCGCCGGCAAGGTGACGCTGTATCGCGCCGACGGCACCACGCTCCGCACCCACCGCGCGGCGATCGATCTCAAGAACGACAGCGCAGCGGGCAGCGATCCGGTCTTCGCCTACGGGCCGTTCGGCAAATTGCGGTCGAAGGATGGGTTCGCCGTGCGGGACCGGGGCTCGAAAATCCTGTTCAAGGGCATTTCGCACCTGACCCTCGATCAGGTAAGCGCGCCGCCTTCCGGCACGGGCGGCACGCAGTGACGAAGCACTGCGATGTTATCCTGGGCCTGATCGTGCTGATCGCACCGATCGCCGCGTCCGCGCAGTCGCTCGGCTTCGGCGGCAATTCGGGCGGCACGCCGCAGCCGATCAACATCACCGCGAGCAACGGCATCGCCTGGAACCAGAATGCGCGCACCGTGACCGCAATGGGCAATGCGCAGGCGGTGCGCGGCAAGGTGACCATCACGGCGGATCAATTGATCGCGCATTATCAGCCGAAGCCGGGGCCAAAGCCGGCGGGCGGGGCGGCAGGGACGAAGCCGGCAGCGGCGCCGGATGCGCTTTCAAGCCTCGATTCCGGGGAATCGCAGATCACCCGGCTCGACGCGGTCGGACACGTGCATATTTTCACCAGGACCGACCAGGCCTTCGGCGACCTTGCCGTCTATCACATGGCGCTCGGCGAGCTAGTGCTGACCGGGCATGATCTGAAACTGATTACGCCGAACGATACGGTGACCGCGCGCGACCAGCTCCAGTACTGGTCGAAAGCGCGCAAGGCGGTGGCGATCGGCAATGCGCTGATCGTGGCCAAAGACCATCGCTCGATCGCGGCGGACCGGCTGACCGGATATTTCGTCCCCGGTGCTGCGCAAACGGCGACGCAGAGTTCGGCCAATGCGACGCCCGACCAGTCCGACAAATTGCGCAAGGTGGTCGCCGAGGGGCATGTGGTGGTGCGCACCGCGACCGATATCGCGACCGGCGACCATGGCATTTATCATCCGGCGACCGGCATCGCGATCCTGACCGGCAATGTGCATGTCACGCGCGGACCGAACGAACTGGCCGGGCAGAAAGCGCGGGTCAATACCAAGACCGGCCTCGCCACGCTGCTTTCGGCGCCGGGTCAGCGGGTCGAAGGGCTGGTGCTGCCCAATTCGGCGCCCCCCCCGAAGCAAGGTGCCGCGAAACCGCCGCAATCCGGGGCGAAACCCGCACCATGAAGGAAAAACTGCGCGTGCTGGATGGTGGGTTGCGGGACGGCGGATCGCCCAATGCGGGCCTCATCGCGCGCGGGCTGGGCAAGAGTTTCCGCAAGCGGCCGGTGGTGCGCAACGTCTCGGTCACGCTCCGGCGCGGCGAGGCGGTGGGGCTGCTCGGCCCGAACGGCGCGGGCAAGACGACCACGTTCTACATGATCGTCGGGCTGATCCAGCCGGATACCGGCTCGATCATGCTCGACGGCGCGGATATCTCGGCCCTGCCGATGTATCGCCGCGCGCGCCTCGGCATCGGCTATCTGCCGCAGGAAGCCAGCGTGTTCCGGGGCCTGACCGTCGAGCAGAACATCACGGCGGCGCTGGAGGTGGTCGAGGCCGATCGCGACCGGCGCGATGCGATGCTCGATGCGCTGCTCGCCGAATTCGGCATCGCCCATCTGCGCCGCACCCCGGCGCTGGCGCTGTCGGGCGGTGAGCGGCGGCGGGTGGAGATCGCGCGGGCTCTGGCGACCGGGCCGAGCTATATCCTGCTCGACGAGCCGCTGGCGGGGATCGACCCGATCGCGGTGGGCGAGATTCGCGATCTGGTGGCGCATTTGAAGGATCGCGGGCTCGGGGTGGTGATCACCGACCACAATGTGCGCGAGACGCTGGAAGTGATCGACCGCGCCTATATTCTGCACGACGGCCAGGTTCTGATGGAGGGCCCGCCCGAGGCAGTGGTCGCGCATCAGGATGTGCGGCGGGTCTATCTGGGCGAGCGGTTTATTTTGTAGGGTGGGTTTCGGGTTGTGGGCCAAGGCGGTTTTGAGCCGAAAGTGCACGATGCGCCCACATATGGATTGTTTCCGCCTCGCGAAGCTCGACGTCGCAATGACGGCTGCGCCGTTCGCGATTGTTCCGCCATTTTTCAGGGTTGCTTGCCTTGGGCGGGGCGATCGGCTAATCCGGGCCGCGCCGGCACCCCTGGAGGCCGGCTTTTTCCATTGGATCAGGAGCGACATATGGCCACATTCGAGACCATCACGGCCGAGGATCGCGCGCGGGCCGGCAAGGGGGTGGCGCGGGCGACACGGCGGGACGGCAAGGTGCCGGCGGTGATTTACGGCGCGAAGCAGGAACCCAGCCTGATCGCGCTCGACCCGCGAATCGTGCTGCGCGAACTCAAGCGCGGCGGCTGGCGCTCGCGGCTGTACGAAATCGATACCGGCAAGACCAAGACGCGCGCGCTGATGCGCGACGTGCAGTTCCACCCGGTAACCGATCGGCCCGAGCATGTCGATTTCCAGCGCCTCGCCGCCGGCGAGAAGGTGCGCGTCGCGGTGCAGGTGACCTTCCTGAACGAGGCGATCTCGGTCGGGCTGAAGCGCGGCGGGATGCTCAACGTGGTGCGCCACGCGGTCGAGGTACTGTGCGACCCCGACAGCATCCCCGATCATTTCGAGGCGGATCTCGGCCCGCTCGACATCAACGACAATATACGCTGGCATGATCTGAAAGGCACCGAAGGCGCGCGCCCGACCATCATCGACCGGGATTTCGTGGTCGCGACCGTGGCCGCGCCGACCGTGATCGCCGAGACGGCGCCGGAACCGGCCCAGGCCGCGACCGCGCCGGCACCGGCGAAAGGCGGCCCGGCCAAGGCTGCTGCTCCGGCCAAGCCTGCCGCGAAGAAGTAAAGCCTCGCCGTGAAGCTGTGGGTCGGCCTCGGCAATCCCGAACCGGGGATGGCGCGGAACCGGCACAATATCGGCTTCATGGCGATCGACGTGATCGCCGACCGCCACGGGTTCTCGCCCTGGCGGCGGCGCTTCAGCGGTGTGGCTGCGGAGGGCAGCATCGGCGGCGAGAAGATCATCGCGCTGAAGCCGGCGACCTACATGAACTGCTCCGGCAATGCGGTTCAACCGGCGGCAGCGTTTTTCAAGCTCGCACCGGACGCGATCACGGTGTTCCACGACGAGCTCGATCTGGTTCCCGGCAAGATCCGGGTCAAGCGCGGCGGCGGGGCGGCGGGACATAACGGGCTGCGCAGTATCGACCAGCGGCTTGGCGCGCAGGATTACTGGCGGGTGCGGCTCGGCATCGGCCATCCGGGCGACAAGGCGCGGGTGCATGGCCATGTGCTCGGCAATTTCACCAAGGACGACGAGGACTGGCTGATCGCGACCCTGGAAGCGGTGTCCGACGCGGCGGCGCTGCTCGCGCAGGACAAGCCGGAAGAGTTCATGACCAGGGTTGCGTTGCTGAACAATAACGGAGCGTAGAATGGGCTTCAACTGCGGCATCGTCGGCCTGCCGAATGTCGGCAAATCGACTTTGTTCAACGCGCTGACCGCGACCGTCGCGGCGCAGGCGGCGAATTACCCGTTCTGCACGATCGAGCCGAATATCGGCCGGGTCGCGGTGCCGGACGCGCGGCTGGAGACGCTGGCGAAGATCGGCAAGTCGGCGAAAATCGTGCCGACCAGCCTGGAATTCGTCGATATCGCCGGGCTGGTGCGCGGCGCTGCCAAGGGCGAAGGGCTGGGCAATCAATTTTTGGCCAATATCCGCGAAGTCGATGCGATCATCCACGTGCTGCGCTGCTTCGAGGATGACGACGTGACGCATGTGGAGGGCGGCATCGACCCGCTGCGCGATGCCGAGACGGTCGAAACCGAACTGATGCTGGCCGATCTGGAGAGCTTGCAGAAGCGAGTGCCGAATTTGCAGAAAAAGGCGCGCGGCAACGATCGCGCTGCGGCAGCGGAGCTTGCTTTGGTCGAGCCGATCCTGGCGGCATTGGAGGCAGGCCGGCCGGCACGGGCCGCGATCCCGAAAGGCGAGGACGAGGCAGTGCGGCGACTCAATCTGCTCACCGCGAAGCCGGTGCTTTACGTAAGCAATGTCGAGGAGGCTTCGGCGGCGAGCGGCAATGCCCAATCGGTAAGGGTTGCCGCGATGGCGGCGGCGCAGGGCGCGGCTCATGTGGTGGTTTCGGCGGCGATCGAAGCCGAGGTCGCGCAATTGCCGCCGGGCGAACGCGCCGAGTTTCTCGAAGGGCTGGGGCTGGCCGATTCCGGGCTCGACCGGGTGATCCGCGCGGGCTACGATTTGCTCGGGCTGATCACCTATTTCACCGTCGGGCCCAAGGAAACCCGTGCCTGGACGATCACGCGCGGCACCGCCGCACCGGCGGCGGCGGGAGTGATCCATGGCGATTTCGAGCGCGGCTTCATCGCCTGCGAAACCATCGCCTATGACGATTACGTCACGCTGGGCGGCGAGGCCGGCGCGCGTGACGCCGGCAAGCTGCGAATCGAGGGACGCGCCTATACCGTGCAGGATGGCGACGTTTTGTTGTTCCGCTTCAACGTTTGAGCAGACGGTCACTCGGGGCGGGTCATGATGATCCGCCGGGTCGCGGTCCTGCTGCCTTACCCGTTCGACCGTGCGTTCGACTATGCGGTGCCGGCGGGGATGGAGCTTGTGCCGGGTGCCATCGTGACGGTGCCGCTGGGCAAGCGGATGATGCCGGGCGCGGTGTGGGACGATGTGCCGGACGAAACCCTGCCGGACCGGCGGCTTAAACCGGTCGCCGGGATGTGCGACGCCCCTGCCCTGCCCGCGACGCTGCGCCGCTTCGTCGACTGGGTGGCGCAATACACCATGGCGCCGCGCGGCGAAGTGCTGGCGCTCGCGCTGAAATCCAACCTGCTGCAACGCCCGCCCGAGAGTTTCGGCTGGGCCGCCGGCACGCCGGGCGATCGGCGGATGACGGCTTCGCGCGGTAGGGTACTCGCGGCGCTGGCCGAACTCGACCGGCCGGACACCGTGGCGCTGGCGCAAGCCGCCGGGGTTTCGGCGGGCGTGGTGCGCGCGATGGCCGATGCCGGGTTTCTCGTGCCGGCCCGGCGCGGCGCGGCAACGCCGGCTCCAGATCCCGATCATGCCGCGCCAAACCTGTCCCCGGAGCAGGCAGAGGCCGCCACAGTGCTGCGAAACAGCGTCGCCGCGCGGCGCTTCGGCGTGACCCTGCTGGAAGGCGTGACCGGCTCGGGCAAGACCGAGGTGTATCTGGAAGCGGTTGCCGAGGCGTTGCGGCAAGACCGGCAGGCGCTGGTTCTGCTGCCGGAAATCGCCCTCTCGGCCCAGTTCACCACACGATTCGCGGCGCGGTTCGGCGCGGCACCGACGCTGTGGCATTCCGGCCTGACGCCGTCGGTCCGGCGGGCGAATTTTCACGCCGTGGCGCGCGGCGCGAGCCGGCTGGTGGTCGGCGCGCGTTCTGCCCTGTTCCTGCCTTTCGCCGATCTCGGGGTCGTCGTCGTCGATGAGGAGCACGAATCCGCCTATAAGCAGGAGGACGGCGTGGCCTATCACGCGCGCGACATGGCGGTGGTGCGCGCGCGGCTGGCCGATGCGGCGGCGATCCTGGCTTCCGCCACGCCGAGCCTGGAATCGGCGGTGAACGCGGACTCCGGGCGCTATGCGCATATCACTCTCGCGGCGCGGCATGGCGGCGCGGCATTGCCGGCGATCGCGGCGATCGACCTTCGCGCATTCCCGCCGCCGCGCGGAAAATTCCTCTCCCCTGTGCTGACCGACGCCCTGGCCGCGACCCTGGCGGGGGGCGGTCAGGCGATGCTGTTCCTGAACCGGCGCGGCTATGCGCCGCTGACCCTGTGCCGCGCCTGCGGACACCGGATCACCTGCCCGAACTGCACCGCGTGGCTGGTGGCGCACCGCGCGCCGGCGGGCCTGCTGTGCCATCATTGCGGCCATACCGAGGCCTTGCCGGAAACCTGCCCATCCTGCGGCGCCGCCGAGAGCATGGCGCCGATCGGGCCTGGGGTGGAGCGGATCGCCGAGGAAGCCGCTGAATTGTTCCCCGATATGCGGCGCATCGTGATGGCGAGCGATGCGATCGCTTCGCCCGATGACGCGGCGGCGGCGGCGCGCGCCATTGTCGACCGCGAGGTCGATCTGATCATCGGCACCCAGATGATCGCGAAAGGCTGGCATTTCCCCGATCTGGCGCTGGTGGGCGTGGTCGATGCCGATCTCGGTCTCTCCGGCGGCGATCTGCGCGCCGCCGAACGCAGTGCGCAATTGCTGCATCAGGTGGCCGGGCGCGCCGGGCGCGCGGGAGTGCCGGGACGCGTGCTGCTGCAGAGCTTCGCGCCGGATCATCCGGTGATGCGCACGCTGATCGACGGCGATCTCGCGCAATTTCGCCGCGCCGAAGCCGCGCTGCGCGCCCCCGGCCATTGGCCGCCGTTCGGCCGGCTCGCCGCGCTGATCGTGAGCGCCGCCGATTCCGGGATCGCCGATACGGCCGCGAGCGCCCTCGCCCGCGCCGCGCCGCCGCCGGACGAGGCGCTGGTGCTCGGCCCGGCACCCGCCCCGTTCGCGCTGCTGCGCGGGCGGCACCGGCGCCGCCTGCTGCTGCGCACGCCGCGCAATGTCGCGGTGCAGCCGATCCTGCGCGCGTGGCTCGAACGGGCCGATGTGCCGCGCGCGGCCCGTGTTGATATCGATATCGATCCGGTCTCATTCCTGTGAATGCATGTGTTGCGCGGGCATGGGGGCTATGCTAGTCGCCGCACGCCGGCCGAAAGGGCGGACGGATAGCCGCGCCTGTGATGCCGAGAACGGTCATGGCCGGAATGTTCCGAGGCTGAAACGTCGAATCGCATCGGGAACGGGAACGCACGCTTGTCGTCCACCATGTCAGCATCTGGCATTTCTGAGCGGCCGTCCGGCCTGTCGCAGCGCTATGCCCGCGCGCTCTACGAACTGGCCGACGAGCAGAAGCAACTCGACCGGACCATCGCGGAGATGGAGGCGCTCGGCGCGCTGATCGGCCAGTCCGAACCGCTGAGCCGGCTGATCGAAAGCCGGGCGATCGACGTGACCGAGGCCGGACGCGCGATGGATGCGGTGCTGGCGAGCCAGGGTTTTTCCGATCTGGTGAAGCGTTTTGTCGCCACCGCGATCGCCAATCGAAGGCTGCACGAGCTGCCTGGGCTGATTTCGGGATTTGCCGGCTTTGTCGCGGAGAAGCGCGGAATCGTCACCGCCGAGGTCGCCACCGCCCACAAGCTGACCGACACCCAGCGCGCGCAGCTCGCGGCACGCCTCGCCGAAGCCGGGTATGGCCGGGTGGTCATTCGCGAAACCGTCGATCCCGCGCTGCTCGGCGGCATGTCGGTCAAGATCGGTTCGCGCCTGTACGACACGAGTTTGAAATCGCGCCTGCAACGCCTGCGCCATGTGATGAAGGGAGCCGCCTGATATGGAGATCCGCCCTGCCGAAATCTCCGAGATTCTGAAGCGTCAGATCGCGAGTTTCGACACCGATGCGAATGTCGCCGAGACCGGACAGGTGCTGTCGGTGGGTGACGGTATCGCGCGCGTCTTCGGCCTTGCCAACGCGATGGCTGGCGAACTGGTCGATTTCCCCAATGCCGGCGTCAAGGGCATGGCGCTCAATCTTGAAAACGACAATGTCGGCATCGTCATTTTCGGCGAGGACCGTGCGATCCGCGAAGGCGACACCGTGACCCGCACCGGGCAGATCGTCGACGTGCCGGTGGGCAAGGGATTGCTCGGCCGCGTGGTCGATGCGCTCGGCAACCCGATCGACGGCAAGGGCCCGATCGAGACCACCGAACGCCGGCTGGTCGAGGTCAAGGCGCCGGGCATCATTCCGCGCAAATCGGTGCACGAGCCGATGCAGACCGGCATCAAGTCGATCGACGCGCTGATCCCGATCGGGCGCGGCCAGCGCGAGCTGATCATCGGCGATCGCCAGACCGGCAAGACCGCAGTGATCATCGACACGATCATCAACCAGAAAATCATCAACGCCCAAGGCAACGAAACGAACGACGAGAGCAAGAAACTCTATTGCATCTATGTCGCGATCGGCCAGAAGCGCTCGACCGTCGCGCAACTGGTGCGCACCCTCGAAGAGAACGGCGCGATGGAATATTCCATCGTGGTCGCCGCGACCGCCTCCGAGCCCGCGCCGATGCAGTTCCTCGCCCCCTATACCGGCTGCGCGATGGGCGAG
The DNA here is from genome assembly GCF_021556475.1 of Acidiphilium iwatense. GTDB lineage: Bacteria > Pseudomonadota > Alphaproteobacteria > Acetobacterales > Acetobacteraceae > Acidiphilium > Acidiphilium iwatense. The sequence goes on from NZ_JAKGBZ010000004.1 coordinate 50,530, forward strand.
TATTTCCGTGACAACTCGATGCACGCGGTTATTTTCTATGACGATCTGTCAAAGCAGGCGGTCGCCTACCGGCAGATGTCGCTGCTGCTGCGCCGGCCGCCGGGGCGCGAAGCGTATCCCGGCGACGTATTCTATCTGCATTCGCGGCTGCTGGAGCGGGCGTGCAAGATGTCCGACGAGTTCGGCGCGGGCAGCCTGACCGCGCTGCCGGTGATCGAAACCCAGGCAGGCGATATCGCGGCCTATATTCCGACCAACGTGATCTCGATCACCGACGGCCAGATATTCCTCGAAACCGAATTGTTCTTCAAAGGCATCCGTCCGGCGGTGAGCGTGGGGGCCTCGGTGTCGCGCGTCGGTTCGGCGGCGCAGATCAAGGCGATGAAGCAGGTCGCCGGCAAGATCAAGCTCGATCTCGCGCAGTATCGCGAGATGGCGGCGTTTTCGCAGTTTTCCTCCGACCTCGACGCCTCGACCCAGAAGCTGCTGGCACGCGGCGCGCGGCTGACCGAACTGCTCAAGCAGCCGCAATATAAGCCGCTGCCGGTCGAGGAGCAGGTGGTGGCGATCTTCACCGGAACGCGTGGCCATCTCGACGACGTACCGATCGACCGGATCGGCGATTTCGAGAGCCAGTTGATTTCGGAACTGAAGGCCCGCGCGCCGGAGATTCTGAAGTCGATCCGCGACGACCGCGAAATCAAGAAGGATGTCGAGGCGAAGCTGACCGAGTTTATCCAGTCTTTCGCGAAGAGCTTCGCGTGAGCGACGGACCCGGCCGATGCCCAGCCTGAAATCGCTTCGCAACCGGATCTCCAGCGTCAAATCGACGCAGAAGATCACCAAGGCGATGAAAATGGTCGCCGCCGCCAAGCTGCGCCGCGCCCAGGCGCAGGCCGAGGCGGCGCGGCCCTATGCGACGCGGATGGCGAAGATGATGGCCGCACTCGCGCGCGGCGCGGCGAGCAATCCGAACGCGCCGGCGCTGCTGGTCGGCACCGGGGCGGACAAGACGCATCTGATCGTCGCGGTGACCGCGGATCGCGGCCTCGCCGGGCCGTTCAACGCCTCGATCAGCCGGGCCGTGCGCAACCGCGTGCGTGCGCTGGAAGCCGAAGGCAAGACGGTGAAACTGTTCGCCGTGGGCCGCAAAGGGCGCGATTCGCTGAGGCGCGACATGGCCGACCGGATGATCGGCGATGTCAATTTCGTCGGCCGCCGATCGCTCGAATTCACTGATGCCGAAGCGATCGCCAACCGGATCATCGCCGAATTCGACGAGGGCGGCTTCGATCGCTGCACGCTGATGTTCAATCGGTTCGTCTCGGTGATGGTGCAGACCGTCGCCGAAACGCCGCTGATTCCCGCCAGCGCCGGCGAGCCGGCGAACGACGACGGCGATACCGCCGATTACGAGATCGAACCGGATGACGGCTCGCTGCTGGAACGGCTGCTGCCGCGCAACCTCGCGGTGCAGATCTATCGCGCGCTGCTCGAAAGCAATGCCGGATTCCAGGCGGCCCAGATGACCGCGATGGATAACGCGACGCGCAACGCGGGTGACATGATCAACCGCCTGACGATGAACTACAACCGCACCCGGCAGGCGAACATCACCAAGGAATTGATCGAGATCATCTCCGGCGCGGAAGCGCTCTGAGACGACGATACAGGGAACCAGGACCATGGCGAAAAACATTACCGGACGGATCACGCAGATCATGGGACCTGTGGTCGATGTGCAGTTCGAGGGCGACTTGCCGTTCATTCTGAACGCGCTGGAAACCAAGGTCGGCGAGCGCCGGCTGGTGCTGGAAGTGGCGCAGGAAATCGGCGAGCGCACGGTGCGCTGCATCGCGATGGACAGCACCGACGGTCTGGCGCGGGGTGCCGAAGTGGGTGACACCGGCGATAGCATTCGCGTGCCGGTCGGGCCGGCGACGCTGGGCCGGATTCTCAACGTGATCGGCGAGCCGATCGACGAACGCGGGCCGATCGACGCGAAGCTGACCTACCCGATCCATCGCGAGGCGCCGTCCTTCGAGGATCAGGCGACCTCGGCGGAAATTCTGGTCACCGGGATCAAGGTGGTCGATCTGCTGGCACCCTACCTCAAGGGCGGCAAGATCGGGCTGTTCGGCGGCGCCGGCGTGGGCAAGACCGTGCTGATCCAGGAGCTGATCAATAACATCGCGAAAGCGCATGGCGGCGTCTCGGTGTTCGCCGGTGTCGGCGAGCGGACCCGCGAAGGCAACGACCTCTATCACGAGATGATCGACGCCGGGGTCATCAAGCTCGGCGAGAACACCACCGAAGGCTCGAAAGTCGCGCTGGTCTACGGCCAGATGAACGAGCCGCCGGGGGCGCGCGCACGGGTCGGCCTGTCGGGCCTGACCCTCGCCGAATATTTCCGCGACGAGGAAGGCCAGGACGTGCTGTTCTTCGTCGATAACATTTTCCGCTTCACCCAGGCGGGCGCCGAGGTTTCGGCGCTGCTCGGGCGCATTCCGTCGGCGGTGGGTTATCAGCCGACTCTCGCGACCGACATGGGTGCGTTGCAGGAGCGGATCACCTCGACCAAGAAAGGCTCGATCACCTCGGTCCAGGCGATCTATGTTCCCGCCGACGATTTAACCGATCCGGCACCGGCGACCTCGTTCGCGCATCTGGATGCGACCACGACGCTGAACCGGGCGATTTCGGAAAAAGGCATCTATCCGGCGGTCGATCCGCTGGATTCAACCTCGCGCGCGCTCGATCCGCGCGTCGTCGGCGAGGAGCATTACGCTGTTGCGCGCGAGGTTCAGCGCATTCTGCAAAGCTACAAGTCGCTGCAAGACATTATCGCGATTCTGGGAATGGACGAACTGTCGGAAGACGACAAGCTCACCGTCGCGCGCGCGCGCAAGATCGAGCGCTTCCTGTCGCAGCCGTTCCATGTCGCGGAAGTGTTCACCGGCTCACCCGGCCTGTTCGTGCGCGTCGAGGATACGGTGCGCAGCTTCAAGGCGATCTGTGCCGGCGAATACGATCACCTGCCCGAAGCCGCGTTCTATATGGTCGGCACCATCGAGGACGCGGTGAAGAAGGCCGATCAGCTCAACACGACGGCTTGAGGAGCGGATCGTGACCGTCGCTCTCGAAATCATCAGCCCGGAGCGGCTGCTCCTGGCGCGCCCGGTGGACATGGTGGTGATCCCCGGCACTGAAGGCGATCTCGGCATTCTGCCGGGCCATTCCAGGCTGATCACCAGCCTGCGCGGCGGCATGATCGATCTGTATGAGAACGACGCCGTGGTCGACCGCTACTTCGTCTCGGGCGGATTCGCCGAAGTGACCGAAGAGCGCTGCACCGTGCTCGCCGATGCGATCATGAAGCTCGCCGAACTCGACGCGCAGGACGCCGCCGACGAGCTTGCGCGCGCGGAGGCCGACTATCGCGAGGTGGACGAGGCGGACGCGAGCGCTTACCGCGCCGCCTCCGACCGGCTGATCACCGCCCAGGCGAAGGTGGACACGCTCGCCGAAAGAAGCTGACCGCACATGCCGGCTCTGGTATCGATAGGCGATCGCCCTTTAATAGTAAGGGACCGCTCGTCGTAAGGAGACCAGGGCATGGCCGAGCCAGCATTGTCGTCCGTACCGCCTGACCGGCCGACCCGCTCCTGGCTCGACCGGCTGTGGTCGTCGATCGCCGAGCACGGGCGGCATTTCGTCACCTTCCCGAATGCCGACCTGCCGTCGCGCGAGCGTGCCGAACTCCTGGCCGATTCGCTGCTCGGCGGCAGGGGCGAGGCGTCCGGCGCCGCCCTCGCGGCGGGGCTGCTGAGCGCGATCGGCGGACTTTCGCCGGCCGACCGGATCGGCTTTCTGGAGTTTCTCGCCACCCATTTCGAGCCCGATCACGACCGCCTGGAGACAGCTGCGCGCGCCTATCTCGCGGCGCCGGGCGCGGAGACCGCGACCGTGCTGGCCGATGCCGCCGAACCGCCGCGCCAGGAATTGCTGCGCCGGATGAACATGGCGCCGGGCGGCACCGCCGCTTTGGTCGCGATGCGCCGCGCCGCGCTCGCCGAATTGCCGCGCAACCAAGCGCTCCGGCCGCTCGACGCGGATTTGCGGCATCTGTTCGCCTCCTGGTTCAACCGCGGCTTTCTCGAACTGCGCCGAATCGACTGGCGAACCCCCGCCTTCGTTCTGGAAAAGCTGATCGAATACGAGGCGGTTCATGAAATCCAGGGCTGGGAGGATCTGCGCCGCCGCCTGGCGCCGGACCGGCGGTGTTTTGCGTTTTTTCACCCATCCCTGCCGGACGAACCGCTGATTTTCGTCGAAGTAGCACTGGTCAAGGGCCTCGCCGAGGCGATCGGTCCGCTGCTCGCGCGCGAGTCCGAGGAGCTTGCCGCCGAAGCCGCGCTGCACGATGCCGCCGAACGCGCGGATACCGCGATTTTCTATTCGATTTCCAACTGCCAGGAGGGGTTGCGCGGAATTTCCTTCGGCAATTTCCTGATCAAGCAGGTGGTTGAGGAGTTGCAGGCCGAATTGCCGCGCCTCAAGCGTTTTTCCACCCTTTCGCCGGTACCGGGCCTGCGCCGCGCGGCACTCGCTTTGCTCGATCTTTCGGTACCGCCGGCGCCCTGGCTCGCGCCGGAAGAACGCGAGACGCTGATGCGCGCGGCGGGAATCGCCGCCGATCCGACGCCGGACCCGGCCCGCGACGCCGATCTGCTGAAGACGGTCCTGGAGACAAGGAACTGGTGGAGCGACGTATCGCTCGCCGGTGCCCTGCGCGCGCCCTTGCTACGATTCGCGGCGCTTTATCTGACCGGCGGATTCAAGGCGAGCGAGGTGCGGGAAGCCGCCCGTCCCGATCCGGTCGCCCGGTTCCATCTGGGCAACGGGGCGCGGCTGGAGCGAGTCAACTGGCTGGGCAACCCGTCGGCGCGCGGCATCGCCGAATCCTTCGGGGTCATGGTGAACTACCTCTACGATCCCGATGCGATCGAAGCCCGGCACGAAGCCTATCTGCGCGACGGCACGGTGGCGCGCGCCTCGGGCGTCGATCAGCTCATGGCGATGCCCGGCCAAAGCTGGTTCGCCCGGCGCGCGCGCGGCGTTGCCGCCGCCGGACCCTGATCGCGCCGCACCGCGCGACCGGCTATGGCCCGGTGCGGCGATCGCCGGTATATCGGCACCCATGCTGACCACATTGTCACCCGACCTTGCCGAACTCGACGACGCGATCGGCCGCGCCCAGGAACGGCTCGCAGCCGAGCAGCAACCGGACGGCCATTATGTGTATGAGCTGGAGGCCGACGCGACGATTCCGGCGGAGTACGTGCTGCTGGAGCATTTCCTCGACCGGATCGACCCCGAACTCGAAGCCCGCATCGGCGTGTATCTGCGGGCGATTCAGGGAAACTCGCCGCAGAACCCCGGCGGCTGGCCGCTATTTCATGACGGGGCGATGGATATCTCGGCCAGCGTGAAGGCGTATTTCGCGCTCAAGGCGATCGGCGACGATCCCGAGGCGCCGCATATGCGCCGCGCCCGCGCCGCGATCCTGGCGCGCGGCGGAGCCGAGCGCACCAACGTGTTCACCCGCATCCAGCTCGCTTTGTACGGCGCGGTGCCGTGGCGAGCCTGTCCGGTCATGCCGGTCGAGATCATGCTTCTGCCGGGCTGGTTCCCGATCACCATGTGGAAAATCAGCTACTGGTCGCGAACGGTGATCGCGCCGCTGCTGGTGCTGATGACCGAGCGGCCGGTGGCGCGCAACCCGCGCGACGTGCGGATCGACGAGCTGTTCGTTACCCCGCCCGAGCAGGTGCGCGACTATATTCGCGGCCCCTACAAATCGTGGATGGGCAATGCGTTCAAGGCGCTGGACACCGTGCTGCGCCCGCTGGAGCGGCATTTCCCATCTCGGTCGCGCAAGCGCGCGATCCAGGCCGCGATCGACTTCATCACCCCGCGCCTGAACGGCGAGGATGGGCTGGGCGGCATCTATCCCGCCATGGCCAATGCGGTGATGATGTTCGATACGCTCGGCTATGCGCCGGACCACCCCGATTACGCCATTGCCTGGGCCTCGGTGCACAAGCTGGTGACCGATGCCGCCGCGCGGATTCCGGGCGGGATCTATGTCCAGCCCTGCCTGTCGCCGGTGTGGGATACCTCGCTCGCCGCCCACGCACTGGCCGAGGCGGCCGGGGCGCAGGATGCGCACGTCGCCGCCGCCTGCGACTGGCTGATCCCCCGCCAGGTGCTCGATGTGAAAGGCGACTGGGCCTATCGCAAGCCGGACGCGCCGCCGGGCGGCTGGGCGTTCCAGTACAACAACGCTTATTACCCGGACGTGGACGATACCGCCGTGGTGGGGATGCTGCTCGACCGCGCCGGCGACCCCGCGCATCGCGAGGCGGTGGAACGGGCGCGGTTGTGGATTCTCGGGATGCAGAGCAAATCCGGCGGCTGGGGCGCCTTCGATTCCGACAACGAATTCGACTATCTCAACCACATCCCCTTCGCCGATCACGGCGCCCTGCTCGATCCGCCGACCGCCGACGTCGCCGCGCGCTGCGTGTCGTTCCTGGCCCAGCTCGGTCATCCCGAGGATCGGCCGGCGATCGCGCGCGGGGTGGATTATCTGCGGCGCGAGCAGAAGCCGGACGGCTCCTGGTTCGGCCGCTGGGGCACCAACTATATTTACGGCACGTGGTCCGCTTTGTGCGCGCTGAACGCTGCAGGCCTGCCGCATGATTCGCCGATGATCCGGCGCGCCGCCGAATGGCTGATCGCGCGCCAGCGCGAGGATGGCGGCTGGGGCGAGGATTGCGAGAGCTATGCCCATGCGCCGCCCGGCGAGTATCATGAAAGCTTGCCGTCGCAGACCGCCTGGGCGCTGCTCGGGCTGATGGCGGCGGGCATGGCCGGGCATCCGTCGGTGGCGCGCGGCATCGACTGGCTGCAATCGGCGCAGGACGAGGATGGCTCCTGGCGCGAGAAACCCTATAACGCGGTCGGGTTCCCGCGCGTATTCTATTTGCGCTATCACGGCTATCCGCGCTTCTTCCCGCTGCTCGCGCTGGCGCGGTTCCGCAACCTCGCGCGCGGGAACAGTGCGCGCGTCGCCTGCGGGTTCTGAAGCGGGACATTTGCCACGGACGGCGCGCCCGTGGCAGGAGACCGGCGCGGCGGGTGTGGCGGAATCGGTAGACGCAGCAGACTTAAAATCTGTTGCCCGACAGGGCGTGCGGGTTCAAGTCCCGCCATCCGCACCAGTAAATTAGGGCTGGCCGTAGAATGGGCAGCCGATGGTCATGGTCTCGATGATTTCTTGACGTTGGCTCCGGGCGGCCTTCTTGCGCCAAGCACCGACGATTCCGGCTCTGGTTCGCTCCACTGCCCGCTTTCCCGCAAAATTTCGCCCGGCTTGTGATATGGTAAAGGTCTGTGACGGAGTCGAAGGGAAGACATGATGAATGATCCGCCCCAATGCTCCGCTCTGGACGCGTGGCCAGAGCTTCCGCTCTCGGCGTGGGAGGATACCTGCGCCACGCTTCATCTCTGGACCCAGGTGGTCGGGAAAATCCGCCTCGCCCATGCGCCGATGATCAACCATTGGTGGCAGGCGACGCTCTATGTGACCAGCCGGGGGCTGACCACCTCGCCGATCGCCCACGGTTCCCGCGGCTTTCAGATCGACTTCGATTTCATCGACCATTGCCTGACGCTTCGGACGAGCGACGGCGCGACCGAAATGATCCGACTTGGTCCATGCACCGTCGCCGATTTTTACGCCGAGGTGATGGGCCGGCTGCGCGGGCTTGGGCTGGAGACCCGGATTTGGACCATGCCGGTCGAGATACCGGATGCCATCCCGTTCGAGCAGGATCGGGAGCATGGCTTCTACGACCCGGAATACGCCCACCGCTTCTGGCGCATTCTGGTCCAGGCGCACCGGATCTGCAGCCGGTTTCGATCGCCATTCCTCGGCAAGGCGAGTCCGGTGCATTTTTTCTGGGGGAGTTTCGATCTGGCGGTCACCCGGTTTTCCGGGCGTTCCGCGCCGCCGCTGACCAGCAACTCTCCCAACCTCGGGGCGTGGGTCATGCGGGAGGCATATTCGCATGAGGTGAGCAGTTGCGGCTTCTGGCCGGGCAATGGGGGATTCGGCCAGCCCGCGTTCTACAGCTATGCCTATCCTGAGCCGCCGGGATTTGCGGCAGCGCCGGTTCGCCCGAATGACGCGTTCTACAGCGAAAGCCTCAGACAGTTCATCCTGCCCTACGATGCGGTCCGTCGGGCGGCGTCGCCGGATGACCACCTGATGGCGTTCCTGCGGAGCAGTTACGACGCGGCCGCCGGGCTGGCGCGGTGGGATCGCGCCGCGCTGGAACGCGCGGAAAACTAGGCCGGGGGCGGTGTCGCCATGAACTCGAAGCCGCGATCCGAGGATGGGCACGACATACCGCCGGCGGCCACGGAGCGGGACACCGGGCGCGTCGAGGCGTTCAGCGATGGCGTTTTCGCCATTGCGATCACGCTGCTCATCCTGGAGATCAAGGTGCCGCACGCCCATGGATCGTCGCGGCCGTTCAGCCTTCTCGGCTCGTTGACCGGGCTTTGGCCGTCCTATTTCAGCTATCTCCTCAGCTTCACCATGATCGGCATCTACTGGGCGAATCATCATTACATTTTCAAGTTGTTCACGCGGACCAATCACACGCTCAACCTTCTGAACCTGCTGTTCCTGCTGACGATTTCCTTTCTGCCGTTTCCGACAGCGACCTTGGGAAATTACATGCTCGATGCGGCGAACCGGACGACGGCGGCGACCTTCTACGCAGTCGGCCTCCTGCTTCCGGCATGCACCTGGCTGCTCATGTGGCTCTACGCCACCACGGGACGCAGACTGGTTCACCCGCGCCTGGAGTCTGCCTTCCTGCACCATCTGACCATCCAATATGCCGGCACGGTCGCGATCTATCTCGGGGCCGTACTGCTCTGCCTTGTGGATGTCAGACTCGGACTCGGGGTCTGCGTGGGGCTGACGCTGCTCTATCTTCTGCCGCCGGCCAGCTACGCTTATGCGCGGGGGAAACGGACGCCATAACAGTCAAGTCAGTGCCGAGGGTACGTCAAAATCCTACGTCACTGCCGTCGGGTCGCGGCTGATGCGGACGCGCTCGACCCGGCGACCGTTCATCGCCAGCACCTCGAAGCGCCAGCCGCCGAAGGCGATGGCGTCGCCCTGGCGTGGCACCCGTTTCAGCAGAGCGAGCAGGAAACCACCGAGCGTGTGGTAGGAGCCGTGCGCGGGAAGCTCGATCAGCCGGAGACGATGCGCGACCTCGTCGATCGGCTCCAGCCCGTCGAGCTCGAATCGTTCGGGCACGGTTTCGCCCCCTTCGGCGTGGGTGGGCTCCTCGACATCGCCGACGATAGCTTCCAGAAGATCGCCGACCGTGACCATGCCTTCAAAGCTGCCATATTCGTCGAGCACGAAGGCGACGCCGAGCGGATCGGCTTTCAGCCGTTCCAGCGCGTCGAGCGCGGAGATCGCGTCCGGCACCGCGAGCGGCTGACGCAGCGACGTGGCGATCGAGATGTCCTTGCCGTCCAGCATCCGGTCCAGGATGTCCTTGGCCTGGACGATGCCGACCACGTTGTCGATGCTGCGGTCGCACACCACGAAGCGCGAATGGGGCGCGGCCTTGAGGGCGGTGATCACCTGGCCGCGCGGCGCGGTACGGTCGAGCCAGGCGATGTCCTGGCGCGGCGTCATGATCGCGCGCACCGGCTTGTCGGCAAGCCGCATCACCCGCTCCATCATGTCGCGCTCCTCGGATTCCAGCATCCCGGACGCGGTGCCCTCGGCGAGGATGGCTTTCAGCTCCTCCTCGCTGATCGCCCGACGGTGCGGATCGGCGGGACCGAAGGCGCGGAGCAGAAGATCGGAGGTCGCGCCCAGCAGCCAGACGGCCGGGGCGGCGACGCGGGCGAACATGTCGATCGGCCAGGCGACCGCGCAGGCGATCCGCTCGGCGTTGCGCAGGGCGAGCTGCTTGGGCACCAGTTCGCCGCAGACCAGGGTGAGAAACGTCACCAGGACGATTGTGATGATTAGCGCGACCGTGCCCGCCGCCGGCGCGATGAATGCGACGCGGCGGAGCAGCGGGGTGAGCGCGGTGGCGAGCTTGGCGCCGCCGACCACGCCGGTCATGATGCTGATCGCGGTGATGCCGATCTGCACGGTGGGCAGGAAACGGTCTGGCGCCTCGGCCAGAAGCCGTGCGTGGACGGCGCCGCGGACGTGTTTTTGCGCGAGCAGCGCGAGGGCGGCACGGCGCGACGAGACCAGCGCCATCTCAGCCAGCGCGAAACCCGCGTTCAGCAAAATCAACAGGAACAAAAAACCAATTTCGACAACGATCTGCATGACGACCTTGAGATTCCGCGCGATTTCCGCCCAGCATAGACCATTTCAAGGGCGTTCGGGAAAGCCGGAACGGATAGCACGGCTGACGTGTTGAAACCGTATCGAATGCCATGCTTCCGCCATAATCTAGCCGGGGCAATGCCTCACTGCACACGCATCTGCGAGGCAACGCAGGAGGCTCCCTGCGCTGCCAACCGGATGACCGTTCATGACGCATCACGCCCAACTTCGCCCGCTCGCTCCGCTCGTCAGCCGCTCGCGCACGCGTGGCGGCTGGCGCAACCCCGGCACCTGGTTCGCCGCGATCGGCGCCGCCGCAGCGACATTCGGCATCTGGGCGGCGCTCAACCGTCCGGTCGCCAACATCCCGGCCTATCGCGGCGAGATCGGCGGTTTCGCCTTCTCGCCGTTTCATGCCGGCGAGAGCCCGCAGAGCAATGTCTATCCCACGATCGCGCAGATCAAATCGGACCTCGCGCTGGTCGCGACGAAAACCCGCGATATCCGCACCTATACGGTGCAGGGCGATCTCGGGCGGATTCCCGCGCTGGCCGCGAAATATCATCTGAACGTCACGCTCGGCGCGTGGCTCGATCAGCATCTCCGCGCCAATGCGCGCGAGCTGCACAAGGTGGTCGCAGTCGCCAACGCCAACCGGGACGTGAAGGCGGTGATGGTCGGCAACGAGGTGATTCTGCGCCGCAACCTGACGGTCGATCAGCTCGCCGCCGATATCCGCTACGTGAAATCGCGCGTGCATGTGCCGGTTTCCACCGCCGAGCCGTGGCATGTCTGGCTGCATCACCCGGCGCTCGCCAAATCGGTCGATTTCATCACCGTGCATCTGCTCCCGTATTGGGAGGGTGTGCCGGAGAAGGACGCGATCGCCTATGCCCTGCACCGGCTGCATCAGGTGCAGCGGGCGTTCCCCGGCAAGCGCGTGGTGATCGGCGAGATCGGCTGGCCGTCCGACGGCATCGATATCGGCGCGGCCCGTGCCTCACGCGTGCTGCAGGCGACGTTCCTGCGGGATTTCTTCAATGTCGCGCAGAAGCAGCATCTCCAGTATTTCGTGATGGAGGCATTCGACCAGCCCTGGAAAACCAGTTTCGAGGGCCGCGCCGCCGGCTACTGGGGCATGTGGTCGCTGTCGCGCCAGCCGAAATGGTCGTTGACCGGCCCGGTGACGCCGAACCGAGCCTGGCTGCCCTGGGCGGCCGGCAGTGCCGCCCTGGCGATGTTGATTACGCTTCTGCTGCTGTCGCGCCGACCTGATCTGCGCGTTCAAGGCAAGCTGATTTTCGCGGCCCTGGTGCAGGGATTCGGCGCGGCGCTGGCGATGCTGCTGATGACCATGGGCGAGACCTATCTATCCTGGTCGGCCGCCGCCGTCTGGACCACGCTCGCCGCCGGCCAGGCGCTTTTGCTGTTCCTGCTGATCGCCGACAGTTTCGACCTGACCGAAACCCTGTTCGGCCGAGTGCACAAGCGGCACTTTGAACCCGTCCCTGCTCCGCAGGGAACGAAGCTTGCGAAGGTTTCCTTGCATCTGCCGATCTGCAACGAGCCGGCGGAGATGGTGAAGCAGACGCTGAACGCGCTCGCCGCCCTCGATTACGAGGATTACGAGGTGCTGGTGATCGACAACAACACCGCCGATGCGCGCGCCTGGGAGCCGGTTGCCGAGCATTGCGCGCGGCTGGGGCCGAAATTCCGCTTCTTCACCCTCGGCAAATATCCGGGGTTCAAGGCGGGTGCCTTGAATTTCGCGCTGCGCGAGACCAGCCCGGATGCCGAAATCGTCGGCGTGCTGGACAGCGACTACATCGTCGATCCCGACTGGCTGCGCTGCATGGTGCCCGCCTTCGCCGATTCGCGCGTGGGCTTCACCCAGAGCCCGCAGGATTATCGCGACAATGACGGCTCGATCTTCAAGCGCATGATGTTCTGGGAATATGCCGGGTTCTTCCATGTCGGCATGGTCAATCGCAACGAGCGCAACGCGATCATCCAGCACGGCACGATGACGCTGATCCGCCGCGACGCGCTGGTGAAAGGCTCTTCCGATCAAGCGGGGGGCTGGGCCGAGTGGTGCATCACCGAGGACAGCGAGCTCGGCCTGCGCCTGTTCCGCGACGGGTATGACGCGGTCTATTCCAAGCGCAGCTTCGGCCGGGGCGTGATGCCGGACGACTTCAACGCCTTCCGCAAGCAGCGCTACCGCTGGGCCTATGGCGCGATGCGGATTTCGCGCCGGCACTGGAAGGCGCTGCTCTCGCCGTTCGACCGCTCGCTGACCATCGGCCAGCGCTGGCATTTCGTCACCGGCTGGCTGCCCTGGATCGGCGATGCGCTGGGTCTCGCCTTCCTGATGCTGGGGCTCGCGTGGTCGGCGGGGCTGATCCTCGATCCGGTACGGTTCGAATTCCCGATCCTCCTGTTCATGCTGCCCTCGATCGGGTTGTTCGCCTTCAAGATCGTGCAGATTCTGGCGCTGTATTCCGCCCGTGTGCCGTGCGGCTGGCGCGACCGGATCGGCGCGGCGGTTGCCGGATTGGCGCTGTCGCACACGATCGGCAAGGCGGTGTGGAAGGGTTTGTTCACCAACAGGCTGCCGTTCCTGCGCACCCCGAAAATGAAGGATGCGCCGGCCCTCGTGCAGGGGCTGGTGATGGCGCGGGAGGAGCTTGTCCTCCTCGTGCTGACCTGGGCGGCGCTGCTCGGCGTGGGCATCGGCCATCACTGGGCGACGCCGGAATCGAAGCTCTGGTGTCTGGTACTGTTCACCCAGTCCCTGCCCTATCTGGCATCGGTCGCGGTGTCGGTGATTGCCGCCCTGCCGGAAAGGGCGCCGCGCGCGCTGCCGGTGGCACAAACCCTGCTGCCCGCCTCGCGGATGCCGATCTCGGCACGCACCGCGGCGGGGGATTGATGACGCGATGGCCTGACGGTCCGCGAGGCCGTCAGGCTCCAATGTCGGCAGATCGCGAAACATTGAATCAGCGGAGGGTGTGATGGCGGCCATGGCAGAAAATTTCGAGTCGATTTGAATAGGGCATTATGATGAATTTTTTCCAAATGAAATATTTTGGTCCGGCATGTCGCACAACAATATGGAAGACGGCACGGATTTACTAGATAATATGTCAGAAGCTGTAAATTTTCTATAATCTTGCCGATTTTGAAAACCTGCAGCCACCCAATCTGCTCCGTAAATCCGGCTTAGACTATAAAAATATAGACCAATTATCTTGTATCTTCAAAGATTACTTTTTTCTTTTAAAGAAAAAACAATGTAACTTCCTAGACTCAATTTTTTTTCAATTTCATGTCGATAATCTTGTACTTTGTGGGGCCGCAACTCGAATACGGCGTAGTCCATTGAACCGTCTTCGTCCGCACGTAAAGTCCGCCCCAGCACCCCGTGCCTTGACCATGGAACACGCCGATGAAGCCATGGGCGCCCGCGATCATAGGCGCGAGCAGAAGTGCGGCGCTTAGGGCAACGCAACGGGTCAACTTGGGGACGGGGGCAGCCATGGCGGCAATTTTCGGTGTTTCTTCAAGAAAGTAAACGCATAGTCGAATTTCCTGGCGTAGTCGCGATCACCCAAACCGTTATAATTGCTCATTATAAACGAGCCGTTAATCGAACGCCTGCCAATGATGACGTGGTCGCTCGTGGCTCTCTGGTAGGTCAATACCGTGCCGATTTTCAAATCGCGCGGACTGGCCGATGGGTTGAGTTTTTGCAGCAAGGCTTCCGTGGAACCAACCGCACGAGCAATACTGGAAAGGGTATCGCCTGGCTTCACCGTGACGTGCCCCAGGGTTTTGTGGATGATTTTGATACCTTGTTCCCAGCGAGCGGCGCGTAGCAACAGGTAGCCGACGCCCGCCACGATGTTCATCTGTCCATTGCTCACCGCCGACACAGAAGAAAGATGCGCGAGGAGGTTCGCCGGTACGATGGTCGGCAACTTGCTGCCTGCGGTCATCAGGGTACGAAGACCCGGATCACCCTGATTGCCAATCTGCATTGGCTTCGTTTTCCAATCGCGCTGTATAGGTCCTGTCTCAACGAAAAGCATTGCCTTCACGACCTCCCAGTCGAGAGACACATAGCCGGGCGTATCGGCAAGATGCCGATTATAGTCACCGACGATTGAGAGGATGTCTCGATCATATTGCTACCAGCGCGGGCCGCACGCCGCCTGATCGATGCCAGCCTCCCATTTGTCGAGGCGCGGCGGCAGCGGCGAGTCAGACAATGATGCGGAACCGATTTGCGGCAATCCAACCTCCCATGACAAGCAAAATTTGTTATATATATTAACTTTCGTTATGTCAACGATCTTTGCTCCTCGGGCAAGCCCCCAGGAGCGGCAAGGCGACCTCTTGCGGCCTGACGGGAAGGCGGATAAACTTACCGGTGGGTCACGCCCCCCCACCGGGGCGCTATTCTTCTGCAAGGGAGACCATCGATGGCAGACGCCACAGCGGCCACGCCCGCGAAACCGCATCTTCACCCCCGCAATCCGAATTTCTCGTCCGGCCCCTGCGCCAAACGGCCGGGCTTCACGCTCGCCGCCCTCGAAGGCGCGCTGCTCGGCCGCAGCCACCGGGCGAAGGAGCCGAAGGCGAAGCTCGCCGAAGTGATCGCCCGCTCGCGCGCGATCCTCGGCCTTCCGGCGGACTGGCGGCTCGGCATCGTTCCCGCCTCCGACACCGGGGCGGTCGAAATGGCGCTGTGGTCGATGCTCGGCGCGCGCCCGGTCGACGTGCTGGCGTTCGAGAGTTTTTCCGAAGCCTGGGCGACCGACATCGTCAAGCAACTGAAACTCGCGGATGCGCGCGTGCTTTCGGCGCCCTATGGCAAATTGCCCGATCTCGCTTCGGTCGATTTCAGCCATGATCTGGTGCTGGCGTGGAACGGCACCACCTCCGGCGCGCGCATCCCGAACGGCGACTGGATCGCCGCCGACCGTCAGGGATTGGTGATCGCCGACGCGACCTCCGCCGCCTTTGCGATGGATCTGCCGTGGGACCGGCTCGATGTCGTCACCTGGTCCTGGCAGAAAGTGCTCGGCGGCGAAGCCGGGCACGGGATGCTGGCTTTGTCGCCGCGCGCGGTCGAGCGGCTGCACAGCCACAAGCCTGCCTGGCCGCTGCCGAAGATTTTCCGGCTGATTTCGGGAGGGAAACTGATCGAGGGTATCTTCACCGGCGAAACCATCAACACGCCGTCGATGCTCGCGGTGGAAGACGCGCTGGACGGGCTGCGCTGGGCCGAGAGCGTCGGCGGATTGCCCGCACTGATCGCCCGCAGCGAAGCGAACCTCGCGGCGATCGCCGCCTGGGTCGCGACGAATGACCGGGTCGCGTTTCTCGCCGCAGATCCGGCCATCCGTTCCTGCACCTCGATCTGCCTGACCATCGCGGCGCCGTGGTTTGCCGGCCTCGACGACGCGGCGCAGGCAAAGGCGGCGAAGCGAATCACCACACTTCTGGACTCCGAAGCCGTCGCCTTCGACATCGGCGCCTATCGCGATGCGCCGCCCGGCCTGCGCATCTGGGGCGGCGCCACCGTGGAGACCTCGGACATCGCGGCCCTGCTGCCCTGGATCGATTGGGCGATCGACAGCGTGGCCGCCGAAACCATTGCGAAAGTCTGAAGAAAAATGCCGAAAGTTCTGATCAGCGACAAGCTGTCGCCCGCCGCGATCGAGATTTTCAAGCAGCGCGGTATCGAGGTCACGACGAAGCCCGGCCTTACGCCGGCCGAGTTGCGCGCCATTATCGGCGAGTTCGACGGGCTGGCGATCCGTTCCGCGACCAAAGTGACGCGGGAATTGCTCGATGTCGCGCGCAATCTGAAAGTCATCGGCCGCGCCGGCATCGGCGTCGATAACGTCGATGTCAAATCGGCGACCGCGCGCGGCGTGGTGGTGATGAACACGCCCTACGGCAATGCGATCACCACCGCCGAACACGCGATCGGCATGATGTTCGCGCTCGCGCGCCAGTTGCCCGAAGCCTCCGTCTCCACCAAGGCGGGGAAGTGGGAGAAAAACCGCTTCATGGGCGTCGAGCTGACCAACAAGACGCTGGGGTTGATCGGTGCCGGCAATATCGGCTCGATCGTCGCCGAACGCGCGCTTGGCTTGAAAATGCGCGTCATCGCCTATGATCCTTATCTGACCGAAACCCGCGCGACCGCGCTCGGGGTGGAAAAAATCGAGCTCGACGCGCTGCTGGCGCGGGCGGATTTCATCACGCTGCACACGCCGCTCACCGAGCAGACCCGTAACATCCTCTCGCGCGAGGCGCTGGCGAAAACCAAGAAAGGTGTGCGCATCGTCAATTGCGCGCGCGGCGGGTTGGTTGACGAAGCCGCGCTATACGAGGCCTTGCGGTCCGGGCATGTCGCCGGCGCGGCGCTCGACGTATTCGAAACCGAGCCCGCGACGGATAACCGGTTGTTTGCCCTGGAAAACGTCGTCTGCACGCCGCATCTCGGGGCCGCGACCAACGAGGCGCAGGAGAACGTGGCGCTGCAGGTGGCCGAGCAGATCAGCGACTTCCTGCTGACCGGCGCGGTGACCAACGCGGTCAACATGGCCTCGGTTTCGGCCGAGGATGCGCCGCGCCTGAAACCCTATATGGAACTCTGCCAGTTGCTCGGCGGGTTTGCCGGCCAGTTGACCGAGGCGCGGCAGGGCGTGATCCGGCAGGTCGGCATCGAATACGAGGGGGCGGCGGCGCATCTCAATCATCGCCCGCTTTCGGCGGCGCTGTTCGCCGGATTGCTCGCGCCGGTGATGGAGGGGGTGAACATGGTCAACGCGCCGGTGTTCGCGCGCGACCACGGCATTGAATTGTCCGAAACCGTGCATGACCGGGACAGCGAATATCAGACCCTGATCCGCGTTTCGGTTACGACCGACGACCAGACCCGCACCGTATCGGGCACGCTGTTCGGCGGCTCGAAACCGCGCCTCGTCGAGGTGAAGGGCATCAAGGTCGAGGCGGATTTCGGCCGCCACATGCTTTACGTCACCAACCAGGACAAGCCGGGCTTCATCGCCAAATGCAGCGCGATTCTCGCCGATGAGGGGATCAATATCGCGACCTTCCATCTCGGCCGTTCGGCGCCGGCCGGCGACGCGGTCTGCCTGATCTCGATCGACGAGCCCTTGCCGGAGGCGGCGCTGATCGCGATCCGCCACCTGCCGCAGGTCATGCAGGCGACGCAACTCAGCTTCTGACCGCGTCTTGTTACGAAATGTGTCGGGGCTAGTGTCCCGATTCGGACGTTCGTTATCATCAAACCCGGCACCATACGAACGTCCGAATCGAAAGGACACTAGCAACCATTTGAGTCTAGTGTGGTTTTTGGTTCTGAAGTTCCTAAAATCGCCGCCGCATATGCGTAGGAACTTCAGAACCACCACACTAGCGCGGTCCGATTGACCGCGCCGTCTCGCCCGATTACCGATTTCTACGACAGGAATAGTGCCCATAGGGTGCGACCGGCCTGAACTGACGCGAAAACGCGCCGGTTTCGGACCGCAAATCGCCCTCTGAACTATCGGCCATCGGTCGCAGGTCTTGCCGGGCGGCAGGACACTCCCGATTTTGGGGCCATCCGGTCCTGTCCTGAAAGAGGTCGTTGATGCGTCTGCTGACGAAAACTCGTGCCGAAAGCCGGAGTCGCGTGGCGTCCGCCCTCCTGCTCGGGGTGATGGCGTTCGGGGGGGCGCATGCGGTCGCGGCGGCTCCGCCGCCGCCGTCCGTCGGCGTGATGGTCGCGAAAAAAATCCCGGTCTATCAGGAGCGGAGCTATATCGGCCGGATTCAGGCAACCCGCATCGTCAAACTGGTGCCGCGCATTACCGGCTATCTCGAACAGCGCCTGTTCCATCAGGGCGGCACGGTGAAAAAGAGCCAGTTGCTCTACGTTATCGAACCCGGCCCGTATCAGGCGGCGTTCGATCAGGCCAATGCGGCGGTCACCTCGGCGCAGGCGACGCTGGACAACGCGAAGATTGCGCTCGGGCGCGCCCGCAGCCTGCTGCATACGCCGGCCGGGCAACAATCGACCTATGACGATGCGCGCGCGACCGAGGAAAGCGACGCCGCACAGCTTGCCTCGGCGAAGGCGCAGCGCGAAACCGCGGCGATCAATCTGAGCTACACCCAGATCCGCTCGCCGATCGACGGCCGAATCGGGCCAACCAACGTCAATGTCGGCAACGTGGTCAGCCCGACCACGGGAACCCTCGCCACTGTGGTCAGCCAGAATCCGATCAACGTGACCTTCTCGATGCCCGCACGCGAGGCGCTGAAACTGCGCCACGAATTCGTGACCCAAGGCGGGCTCGACGCCGTGGAGCTGCGCCTGCGCCTGCCCGATGGGCGCATGGACAAGCAGGTGGGCACGCTCGATTTCACCAGCAACCAGATCAGCCGGAGCACCGACAGCCTCGCTTTGCAGGGCACGATTCCCAATCCGGTGATACCAGGGCTGGGCCATGCGAAGGTCGGCAACCGTGAGCTGACCAGCGGCGAATTCGTCACCGTGGTCGTGCGCAGCAAGCACCCGCGGCAGCAGATCGTTCTGCCGCGCGATGCGGTGCTCGCCGACCAGCTCGGCGATTACGTTCTCGCTCTGAACGCCAGGAATGTCGTTGTGCGCCAGGCCGTGACTCTCACGCAGACAACGCCCGCGACCGCGACGATCGCGAGCGGCATCGCACAAGGCGACCGGGTGATCGTCGACGGCATTCAGAAGGTTCACCCCGGTATTACGGTCAAGCCCGAGACCGTCGCGCCGAAGCTGGCCCAGGGCTGATCCGGTGATTCCCGCCTTCTTCATCGACCGGCCGCGCTTTGCCGTCGTCATCGCGCTGATCCTGGTGATCGCCGGGCTGCTCGCGCTCACCCATATCCCGGTCGCTCAATTCCCGAGCATCGTACCGCCGCAGGTGCAGGTGACCGCGAACTATCCGGGCGCTTCCGCGAAGGTCGTGGAGGATACCGTCGCCGAGCCGATCGAGGAACAGGTCAACGGGCTCGATCACGAGCTTTACATGTCCTCGACCAGCGCCAATGACGGCAGCTACAACCTCACCGTCAGCTTCGCGCTGGGGTCGGATCCGAATATCGACACGGTGAACGTGACCAATGCGGTGCAGCAGGCGCTGAGCCAGTTGCCGAGCGAGGTGCAGAAGGAAGGGCTGACCATCCGCAAGCGCTCCTCCTCGGTGCTCGCCTTCCAGTTCTTCTACAGCCCCGGCAACCAGCTCACCCCGCTGCAGATTTCCAACTACGTCACCATCAACCTGCTCGATACGATCTCGCGCGTGCCCGGCGTCGGCCAGGCCTTCGTGTTCGGCGCACAGAATTATTCGATGCGGGTGGTGTTCAACACCAACCGGCTGGCCGAGCTCGGCCTGACGCCGTCCGACCTGATCGGCGCGATCGAGGATCAGAATGTGCAGGCGCCGGTCGGCACGATCGGCCTCATGCCGATCGGCAAAAATCAGCAATACCAGCTTTCGGTGCAGACCCAGGGACGGCTGAGTTCGGTCAGGCAGTTCGGCGACATCGTGATTCGCGGCAACCAGAGCGGCTCGGTGCTGCGGCTGAAGGATGTCGCCAAAATCACCCTCGGCGCGCAGAGCGAAAGCCAGATCGACAAGATCAACGGCAATAACGGCGTCGCCATTGGCATTTTCCTCACACCGGGCGCCAATGCGGTCGCGACCTCGCACGCGCTGGAGAAAACCCTCGCGCGACTTTCCAAGCGTTTCCCCAAGGGCCTCGCGACCACGACAGTCTATAATTCCAGCAGCTTCGTCCTCGATACCATACACGAGGTGGAAAAGACCCTCGGCGAAGCGTTCCTTCTCGTCGTTCTGGTGGTGTTTCTGTTCCTTGGCTCGTGGCGCGCGACGATCATTCCCACCGTGGTCGTGCCGGTCGCCCTGATCGGCACCTTCGCCTTCCTTCTATCGTTCGGTTATTCGGCGAACACGATCACGCTGCTGGCGCTGGTGGTCGCCACCGGCGTCGTGGTCGACGACGCGATCGTCGTCGTGGAAAACGTCGAGCGGGTGATGATGGAAAACCCCGAGATGTCGCCGCGCGAAGCCGCCAAGGTGGCGATGGCGCAGATCCAGGCGCCGATCATCGCGATCTCGCTGGTGCTGCTTTCGGTGTTCGTGCCGGTCGCGTTCATTCCGGGACTGTCGGGGCTGCTGTTCACCCAGTTCGCGGTGACGATCAGCATCGCGATGCTGATTTCCGCGACCAACGCGCTCACCCTGTCGCCGGCTTTGTGCGCGATTTTCCTACGCCCGCAGCATCAGCGGCGTGGCATACTCGGCCGGGTGCTGAACGGCATCGACCGCGCGCGCGACGGCTATTCCAACACGGTGACGAAGCTGATCCGCCGCTCGTGGCTCGGACTTCTGGTGATCGGCGTGTTCGGCGTCGCCGTCCTGTTCATGACCACGATCACGCCCGGCGGCTTTCTGCCGGACGAGGATCAGGGTGCATTTTTCATCCAGGCGACGCTGCCGCCGGGCGCCTCGCTGCCGCGCACCGAGGCGGTTGCCGACAAGCTCACCAAGATATTGAACGGATTCCCGCAGGTTCAGGACGCCATCGCGATCAACGGATTCTCGATCCTCGATCAGGCGACCGAACCCAACGCGCTGTTCATGGTCGCCCATCTGAAACCTTTCGCCGACCGCACCGCGGTGCGCGATTCGGTGCAGGCGGTGATCAATCATGTGTTCAGCGCTACCGCCAATCTTCGCAGCGCGAATGTGGTGGCGTTCAATCTGCCGCCGATCATCGGGCTCTCCACCAATGGCGGGTTTCAGTACGAACTCGAGAACGATTCCGGCGCCAGCCAGCAGAAATTCGACAGCGTGCTGAAGGCGATGATCGTCTCGGCCAACGGCGACAAGAAGCTCTCGCACGTGTTCACCACCTATTCGGCGAACAACCCGTCGGTCTATCTCGATATCGATCGCCGGAAAGCCCAGGCGCTCGGCGTGCCGATCAGTTCGATCTTCACCGCGCTGCAAGCCTCGCTCGGCGGCTATTACGTCAATCAGTTCAACGTGTTCGGCCGGGTCTGGCAGGTGAATATCCAGGCGGCGGGGCGCGACCGCGACACCAGGAACGCGATCTGGCGCATCTATGTCCGCAGCAATTCGGGCGCGATGGTCTCGCTGCGCTCGCTCGCCACCGCGCATACCGTGCTCGGGCCGCAGATCGTCAGTCGCTACAACGACACCGAGGCGGCGCCGATCATTGGCAATCCGGCGCCGGGGGTGTCTTCGGGCGCCGCGCTGACCGCGATGGAAAAACTCTCGGCGAAGGTGCTGCCGGCGGGATTTTCCTATGAATGGACCAGCACGGCCTATCTGGAAAAACAGGCATCGGGACAGAGCGGGGTGATTTTCGCGCTGTCGATTTTGTTCGCCTTCCTGTTCCTGGTCGCGCTTTACGAAAGCTGGGTGATCCCGATTCCGGTGCTGCTCTCGGTCGTGGTCGGCGTGTTCGGCGCGATGCTCGGCATCGTGCTCGCCGGGCTCACGCTCAACCTGTACGCGCAGATCGGGCTGGTGGTGCTGATCGCGCTGTCGGCGAAGAACGGTATCCTGATCGTCGAATTCGCCAAGGAACGGCGCGAGGAAGGCATGAGCATCCGCGAGGCGGCGGCGATGGGTGCCAGGATGCGGTTCCGCGCGGTGATGATGACTTCGATCGCCTTCGTGTTCGGCCTGATCCCGCTGGTGATCGCGACCGGGGCTGCGCAGATCAGCCGGCGCTCGCTGGGCACGCCGGTGTTTGCCGGCATGATCGCGGCGAGCGGGGTGGGAATATTCATCATCCCGCTGCTCTATGTGGTGTTCCAGACCATGCGGGAACGCGCGGGGCGTAAGCGGCACAAGGCATCACAACTCGCCGAACATGTGGGCGACGATTGAGGTTGTACCGCGCGTCCAGATTTCGGGCATAAAAAAAGCGCCGCACGAGGCGGCGCTTTTCATAATCGAAGCCCGGATCAGACGGATTTCAGGTTTTCAGCGGACATCTTGCCCTGCTGGCCGCGCTGAACCTCGTACTGGACCTTCTGGCCCTCGTTCAGACGGCCGAGGCCGGACCGCTCGACCGCGGAAATATGCACGAATACGTCCTTTGAACCGTCATCCGGCTGAATGAACCCATAACCCTTGGTCGCGTTGAACCACTTGACCGTACCAGTCGACATAGCGTCTCTCCAACAAACGGCGACTCACACTGTATGAGCCAGGAAACTCTTCAACTTGGGGAGGTGTCGAATGCGAAATTCGCACAGAGGCACGCAGCAACCAGGACCGAAAAGCGCCGTGCCGGCTTTATAGGCCGGTTGGGCGGGGAAGGCCAGCGCTAATCGTGCCAAGGGATTCCAGCATGGCGCAGCACCTGCCGCCGGGGCCGGCACCCGGCCTTCCCGGTCGGCCGAAATCCCAGCGAGAGCAGAAACCGCCAGGAAACCACATTATCGGGATCGCATTCGGCGAAAATCGGCATGTCGCTCCGGCTCGCGATCAGCGCGACGACCGCTTCGCGCGCATAGCCGTTGCGCTGATAGGCCGGGCCGATCCAATAGCCGATCTCGATCGCGTCGCCGCGCTCATGCGCCCCGGCGACGCCCACCAGACGGCGATCTTCGGCTCGCCAGATGCCGTTGAAGCCGGGATCGGCGGCGATCAGCGCCCGCGCCTGGTCGATCCCGAAGGGCGCGGGGAGGAAATCGATCCGATCGATGATCGCGGGGTGATCGGTGATCGCGACCAGATCGGCGGCGTCGGCCTCGGTGAGCGGAGCGACGATCAGGCGGGCGGTTTCGATCCGTTTGCGTCGACCCATGGCAAATCACCCACCAAGATTCGTCCGGTTTCGGAATATGCCCGCGCAAACGAAAACGGGCGAGCCCTTGATGGGCCCGCCCGCGTATCGGTTTGCTGCGGCGTCGCCGGAGGCGATCAGAGCGCGGCGCCGAACTTCTCGACCGCGAGGGTCACGCGCGCGGTGATCGGCGCGATGGTCTGCTCGGTCAGCTTGAGCGAAGCGTCGGTCAGCTTGCCGGTCTCGGCGACCGCCTTTTCCATCATGGTGCGGGCGAAGCTGCTCTGCAGATCGACGGCTTCCTTCACCGATTTTACCCCGGAGAGCGCTTTCGCGGTCGCGACGGTCTCCTCGACCGATGCCTGGGCGCTCGCCGCGATGTGCCTGGAAAGCCCCTGCAGGCCCGATGCGAAAATCTGTCCGGCCTTCACGAAAGCCTCGACATTGCCCTGGCCGAACGCCACCAGTTCCTCGGTCGTCTTCATCGCCTTCGCCATGCCTTCCTTCATTTTGGCCTGCTGGGCCTCGAAACCCTTTGCCGCGTTTTCCATGCCTTCCTTCACCGACGCCAGGGTCTTCTCGAACCCGGTCGTCATATAATCCTGGCCTTCCTGCACCGCCACGGCGGCAGCGTGCTGAACGGTCTCGGTCGATTTCGTCTTTACAGTCATGTCGGTCATCCTTTTGCTTCGGTCTTTTGCTTCGGTTGCGGGTCCGATCGGGCCCACCACAGCCCGGCCGGTCGGCGCGTCCGTTGCAAGGGATTGCGAACATGACCGCCTCGGTATCCGGCTGCATCGCTTATACCGCAGTGCAGCATGAGTGACTTACGTGTACAGACACGGAAAGTCAAACATTTTTTGTGCGCTGCACAATAACGATAAAAGGACAATTCCCAGTGTTGACTTCAATTGGGAGCCGCACTCATTGTTTCAATAAAATCAAAATCTTAGCTCTTTGGCGTTGCACTGGCTCTCTCAGATTGGAGAAGCACTGATAGCGTTTTTTTATCTTATGGCTGCATTCTTCGTTTCGGTAATGAACACCCTTGCCGCTATTTCGAAGGTCGCGCCCGTCAACGTGGTGGAAAATCGGGGGTAGCTGAAGTGACCATGGATCAGGCGGCTGCGACGGGCCACAGCAAAGCCTCTGGCACTGGCGTGCGGTAGCCGAGAGAGGAATGAGGCCGCAGCGTATTGTAGTAGCGGCGCCAGGATTCAATCAGGACCTTGGCTTCCTTCAGCGAATAGAAGATTTCACGGTTGAGAAGTTCATCCCGCAGCCGAGCATTCAAGTGCAGCAGCTCAGTTTTAGTCTGACATTTGGTGTTGGTTTTCGCAGACTGGAGCCGGTGGGCGGGGCGCGGTCTGTTCCGGACACCTGCGGCAACGTCGGCTGGCGGGTGCTGACCTACCGGGTTCGTTAAGAGACGATCAAGCCGGCACGAGCCATGATGTTGGTGACACCCCGTTCACAAGACAGGTTTGTCCGTGATAAATCCGTTTCGAAAGCGCGCTCTTGGCGGCAACTTGGTCGTGCGGTTTGAGGTATCCGATGATGCACCGCCACCCTGTCGAGACTCTGTTGTCCGCCATCGATCTTGCGCGGGTTCAGCGGCTCGCTGCCGAGAGCGGAGATCCGATCGATGTGGTCGCGACGCGGCTAGGCTTTTGCTCTGAAGTCGAGCTATTGGCGGCGTTTGCCGGGACGACGGGTGCGCCGATCGCACAAGCAAGCCACTTTCCCGTCAACCCGGTCCTCGACGGACAGATCAATCCGGGCTTTTTGCGTCAGGCCAGGGTTCTGCCTTTGTTTCAAGACGACACGGCGGTTCATGTCGCCATGGCCAACCCTCTTGATAATGGTACCATCGAAGCCCTCGAATTCGCTGTGCGCCGGCCGGTCACTGTCATGGTTGCGACGGCGACCGAGATCGAGGGCGCGTGGGAGAGGCTGTACAATCCCCGCAGCGCCGCGGACAACGGCCTTTTGAATGGTAATGGCGATCTCACCGACGATGTGGAACGGTTGCGCGACCTGGCAAGCGAGGCGCCGGTTATTCGCTTCGTCAATCAATTGATTGCGCAGGCGGTCGAGATGAGGGCCTCCGATATACACCTCGAACCTTTCGGCAACCGGCTGCGGGTCCGGTTTCGCCTCGACGGGCGCTTGCGTGAGATGGACGATGCGCCGGATGGAAGCCGGGCCGCCATTGTCTCCCGGCTCAAGATCATGGCCCGGCTCAACATCGCCGAACGGCGCCTCGCCCAGGATGGACGGTTCCGGATTGCTCTTCGGGGGCTCGATGTCGATTTGCGGATCGCGACGACGCCGACCCTGCACGGTGAGGCCGTGGTCCTGCGCATTCTGGATAGCGGCCAGGTAAAACTCGATCTGGCTTCTCTCGGCTTCCCGGCCGATCGCCTTGTGGCCTGGCGCCAGCTGCTGGCCCTGCCGCATGGCATCGTCCTGGTGACCGGACCCACGGGCAGCGGCAAGACGACGACGCTCTATGCCGGCCTGGCCGAGATCAATACCGCCGACCGGAAAATTCTTTCCATCGAGGACCCTATCGAATTACAGCTCGAAGGGGTGAATCAAGTCCAGGTAAAGCCGGCCATCGGGCTCGATTTTGCTCAAGCCCTGCGTTCCTTTCTGCGACATGATCCCGACGTCATCCTGGTTGGCGAGATCCGCGATCTTGAGACCGCGCAGACGGCCGTACAAGCGGCGCTGACCGGCCATCTTATCCTGAGCACCCTGCATACAAACGATGCGGCGAGCGCGATCACCCGCCTCGTCGATATGGGAATCGACGACTATCTGCTGGCTTCGACGGTGCATGGAATTCTGGCGCAGCGCCTGGTGCGCAAGCTGTGCGTCCATTGCCGGCAACCCGCGGCGATCGCCACGCCGCCCCCTGGCTACGACGGCAAGCGGTTCTTCCAGGCAGTGGGATGCGATGCCTGTAACGGAACCGGTTTTTCCGGACGGACGGTGATCTCCGAATTACTGGGCATGTCCGATGATCTACGCCGCCTGATGATGCGGCGGGTCAGTGCCGACGAGCTTCGAAAACAAGCGATCGACCAAGGGATGACCACTCTGTATGCCGACGGTCTGACGATAGCGGCCGCGGGCATCACAACACTGGATGAGGTCATGCGCGCGTGCATGGAAAGCTGAGCTGATGCCACGATTCCGCTACAGTTTTGTGCGGTCCGACGGGGTTGTCGTACACGCTTCGGCGGACAGCGAGGACGCGCAGGCACTCGCCCTGCGCGTGCAGCGCGAGCACGGCTATCTGCTGCACGCGACACCGGAACTCTCCTGGCGTGCCTGGCTTGCCCGGTTGCGGCTGACGACCGGACAGTCGTCGTTGATTTTGGCCCTGCACGAGCTGGGCAGCCTAGTCAAAGCAGGCTTACCGGTCGATCGCAGCCTCGCCGTGGTGGCCGCATTGCTACCCGACCTCGGTTTACGCGTCTCGCTGCTTCATCTGCGTGATGCCGTGCGCCGTGGAGCGACGCTGGCCGAGGCCATGGAGGCTGACCCAACGCAGTTTTCCGCCCTGCATGTCAATCTGGTCCGCGCCGGCGAAATCGGCGGCACGCTGGACGACACGCTGCTGCGGCTTGCGGAACATTTGCGGCAGCAGAATGCGCTGCGGTCGCAGATCCAGACAGCACTGATCTACCCTGCCATTCTGGTTTTTGTCGGAATATCTGCACTGATCCTGCTGGCGACGGTGGTTCTGCCCCAGCTCGCTCCGATATTCGTGGATGCCGGACAAAAAATACCATTATCGATCCGGCTGACCCTCGGTGGAACCGCCTTCGTGCGCAACTTTGGCTGGCTGATCGCGATCGCATTAGTCGCATCCGTCCTGTTGATTCGCCGAAGCCTCGAGAGACCGGATCTGCGGTTGCGATGGGACAGGTTCAAACTGAAGCTACCGCTGGTAGGGCCGGTAATTCTTGCGGTGCAAACCGCACGGTTTGCCCGGACGTCCGGCACGCTGCTGAAGGCCGGAATGGCGTTGCCGGCGGCTCTCGGCCTGGCCCGTCAGACGCTGACCAATCGAGCCTTGGACGAGGCTTTGCGAGTTGCCACGCTCGGCGTCAGAGGTGGTCGCCCGCTTGCCGAGGCTCTCCTGGCCTCGGGGCTGTTCCCGGCGCTGTCGTCCCAGTTGATTTCGGTGGGGGAGGAGACCGGCCATCTCGACGAAATGCTGTTGCACCAGGCGGAGCTGTTCGAGCGCAGCGGCGCCAAGCGTCTGGAGAATCTGGTAGCGGTCCTGGTACCCACCCTGACCATAGCGGTCGGAGCGACCGTCGCAAGCGTGCTGGCGTCGATCCTGCTCGCCGTGATGCAGCTCAATCAGCTTGCGTCATGAGGCACGACGCCGGGTTTACTCTGTTGGAGCTTCTGGTCGTTCTTGCGATTATGGCGCTGATGCTCGCCGCGATCCCCGGCCTGGCGCTGCCGGGCGTCAATGCGGCGATTTGGGCCGGTAAAATCCAGGCGGTCGCGTACAGGCTGGAATCTGCCCATGACCGGGCTGTGGCATCCGGACATGAAATCGTTCTCGGCGCGGCCGATTTGCAATCGGATGGTCTGGTTGCGTCGCTGCCGAGTGCCGATTCGAAGCTAATCTTTTTTCCCGATGGCAGCGTGTCGGGAGGCCCGATCAAGTTAAAATTTCACAACGATCGAAGAATGGTCAAAATAAACGAAGTGTCAGGACAGGTCGCATTGTCAGAGAAATAAAATATATCTTCCATTATTTTACTCCACCGTCAAATAAAGCTTCGGCAGTTCTTTCGGCCGCGGCCAGATATTCGTGATTTAATTTTTGTGTATGTGAGTGATAGTCGCCAACCGCAGCAAGAATATTGCCGCGCGACTGATTTACGTACGTGCGGATGATAACGGCAGCGGCGGCAATGTTGAAGCAGGGATGGTAGATCAATTGTTCCCGTGTCGCTGAAACTGTAAGGTGCGCCCGCTCGGCCAGTGCGGGCAGCCAGATGCTGTTGATCTGCATGACGCCGAGATCGGCGGTGCCGTTCCGATCGAGCGTGACGCTGCCGACCCGTCCGCCTTCGAGTGCTTGAATCGTCGGCAGAATCCGTGGCGGAAGGCCCAGAGCGGCCGAGGCAACCAGCATGCATTTCAAATACGCGATCATTGGTATTGCCGCCGCGCGGTTCTGTTTGTTGGCGGGGGCGGATGATTGGGCTGGCAATGCGGGTGCAATTGTTGCTTTGTCATTAACTTTACGCTTGCGTATGAAGGCTAACAAGGTTACCAGTTACATAATGAGATAGTTAGCCTTCTGCAAGGTTGTCGTCGCTGAGTCGCCTTCGAATACATAGCCTGTATTGAATGCATAGTCTGCGCGATCTGGGGCCCCATTCGGGGAGATTTCATGCCAAAACAATTTCTGGGAGTGCGGATCTCTGGCGCGACCGGCCTGCTCTGGGCTGTGGTTTTGCTGTCGGCGCTCGGGCTTGGGACATCGCCGAAGGCGTTCGCGCAAGAGATGATTCTGCCCGGCAAGTTCAACGTATTGCCCACGGGGGCGGCGTCGTTCAGCATCCCGGTCTCGGTCCCGCCGGGAACCGGCGGCATGGTCCCGGCACTGTCGCTGGACTACTCTAGCGGCGGAGCCAATGGCCTTCTCGGTGTCGGCTGGAGCCTCGGCGGGCTGCTGGCGATCACCCGCTGTGCGCAGACCGTGGCGCAGAACGGCACTCATGGCAGCGTCACCTATGACGTTAATGTCGGGGCCGGCCAGGCGGATACCGACCGGTTCTGCCTGAACGGCCAGCAGCTGATCGCGATCAATGGCGGGGTCTACGGCGCCGATGGCACCCAGTACCGCACCGAGCTCGAAGGATTTTCCGAGATCATCTCGCACGGCCGGACCGGCAACAGTCCGACCTGGTTCGAGGTGCACACCAAGTCCGGCCAGATCATGGAGTTCGGCAACACGCCGGATTCGCGGGTGATGCTGGCGGGGATCGCGTCGGTCCGGACCTGGCTGGTCGACAGGATTGCCGACACTACGGGCAACTATCTCACCGTGTCTTATAACGTGAATCCAGGTGGGATCTCAGGCAACAGCGAGGTCGAGCCCAGTCAGATTCTCTATACCGGCAACAGCAACACCGGGCTGCAGCCCTATAACAAGGTGACGTTCAGCTACGCGACGCGTCCCGACATCACGCCGCTCTACACCGGTGGGGCGCTGAGCGAGATGACCCAGCGGCTGACCGACATCGAGACTTGGGCGGGATCGACTCCGGTCAGCAACTACGAGCTGACCTACCAGACCTCGGGGACCGGGCGCAGCCTGCTGTCGAGCATCCAGCTCTGCGACGGCAGCGGCACCAGCGGAACCTGCCTGCCGGCGCGGACGTTCGGTTGGCAGGCCGGAGGCGGTGGCGTGCTGGGCAATGTGATCACGACCACCGGTCCGAATTTCGGCGCGCCCCCTGATACAAACTGGACGCTGGTGGAAGGCGACTTCAACGGCGACGGCCGGGACGATTTTGCATTTATCGGCGGCTCGACGATCGACGTGCTGCTCAGCAACGGCAATGGCACGTTCACCACCAAGACGCAGAATATCGGTTTTAATATAGGCGCGCCACCGGGGCCGGGACCATTCGGGGTCTTCACCGGCGACTTCAACGGCGACGGCCGGACCGATTTCATTTACGTCCCCTACCCATCGGTGTTCATTCACAATACGATTAATGGCCCGATCTACATCGTCACGCACAATATATTTACATTTCTCAGCAACGGCGACGGCACCTTCACGATGAAGTCGCAAAGCTGGGGAACGTCAGGATTGAATACCGTTCCGTCGGGGGGCAGTAAGCTCATCTCCGGCGATTTCACCGGCAACGGCCGGACCGATTTCGCCTATGTCTATGGCAACACTATAGATAGCTATCTGAGCAATGGGGATGGAACATTTAGTCAGGTGGCAAGTACGGTCGGCAGTAACTTCGGCACACCGCCGGACAACTGGACGCCAATCTCGGGGGATTTCACCGGCAATGGCGAGACCGATTTCGCGATGGTCAGCGGCAACACGATCGTCACCCTGCTGAGCAACGGCGACGGCACCTTCACCAGCAAAACCCAGACCATCGGCCCCAATTTCGGCACGCCGCCGACCGCGAACTGGACCCCGATCGAGGGCGATTTCAACGGCGACGGCCTGCTGGATTTCGCGATGGTCAGCGGCAGCACGATCGAAACCTTCCTCTCCAAGGGCGACGGCACGTTCGCCAACACGGAACAGACGACTGCGGTCAATTTCGGCGCGCCGCCGGCCAATCACTGGACCCCGATCGAGGGTGATTTCAACGGCGACGGCAAGACTGACTTCGCCTTTATCCTCGGCAATACAAGCAACATGTTCATCTCCAACGGTGATGGCACGTTCACTCGCCAGCAGCAGACCATCGGCGGGAATTATTCGACACCGCCGACCGACAACTGGCAGCCGGTCATGGGCAATTTCACTGGCAGCGGACTGGGAGACTTCGCCTTCGTCAGCGGCACCACGATCAACACCTATCTTGCCAATGGTTCGACGCCCGATCTGCTCACCTCGATCGGCAATGGCATCGGCGCCACGACCACGATCAGCTACGGCACCCCCGCCCTTGGCTGGGGCAGCTATTATGCCGGCTGGACCAACAGCGTCTGTTCAGCCCATCCCGCCAGCTATCCGATCATCGATATTTCCTTCCCCACCCCGGTGGTCACCAGCACGGCCAGCAGCACCGGGCTGGCCAGCGGCGGAACCTACGACTCGACTTTCGGCTATGCCTGCGGCCGCATGGATCTCTCCGGCCGCGGCTTCCTCGGCTTCACCCAGGAAACCGTGACCGACCCGCAGACCGGGATCGTGCAGACCAGCAATTTCCTGCAGAATTTTCCCTATATCGGCCTGATTTCGTCCGAGACCAAAACGCTCGGCAGCACGGTGCTGAACAGCACCACCAATAGCTACGCCACGCTGACCGGCTCGTCCTCGCCGGCGCTGCCGTGGTCGGGAACCCAGTTCCCCTATCTCGCGCAAAGCGTGAGTGCCAGCAACGATCTCAACGGCGCCGCGCTGCCGACGATCACGACGACCTACAGCTACGATTCCTACGGCGACGCCCTGACCGTGGCGACGTCGAAAAGCCTGGGTTCGACCCAGGGATCCAGCCAGACGACGACCAATACCTATCAGGCCCCGAACACCAGCACCTGGATTCTCGGACGGCTGGTGAAGTCGGTGGTGGTGAGCACGACGCCATGAACAGGAATCAAGCGATGGGCGGACATGGTTCGCCACGGCACGGGCACCGGCCCTGGCACGCTCTGGCACTGCTCGGCGCGGTTCTGCTGGGGACCATGATTCTGGGGCCAACAGATGCCCGCGCGGCATCCACCATTACCCGCACCTCGTCCTGGACCTATGACCCGAATACCGGGCTGGTAACCAGCCAGACGATCGAGCCAGGATCGGCCGACGCCGTCACCACGAGCTACACCTACGACGCCTATGGCAACAAAACCGCGGTGACCGTCTCCGCACCCGGCGTTCAGTCCCGCACGACCACCACGACCTACGACTCGAATGGCGAATTCGTCACCAAGGTTACCAACGCGCTCAACCAGAGCGAGACCTGGAGCTACGATCCGCGCTTCGGGGTGCCAGACAGCCATACCGGTCCGAACGGCCTGACCACGTCATGGGTCTATGACAGTCTCGGCCGCAAGGACGCCGAATTCCGGCCCAACGGCACAGTGGTATCCTGGGTTTATTTCTATCAGCAACCGAACGACGCGCTCGGAACCATTCTGATCTACAAAAAAGTCGGTAGCTCCGGTGTTCCCGAGGCCGCGCCCACGACCATAACCGGCTACGATACGCTTGGCCGCGTCATTCAGAATATGAAAGACACATATGCTGGAACAACTGTTACCGATATCATCGCCACCACACAGTATAACGCCCTGGGCCAGGTCTACCGCAGGAGCCTTCCTTATATTATCGGTTCGGGCTCCACTGCCTGGACCACTTTCACCTACGACGCGCTTGGCCGCGTCGTTTCGGCGCAGAGACCGGATGGCGGCACCACCACCTACGCCTATAACGGCCTGACCACGTCGGTCACCGATGCCCAGGGCCGGACCACGACAACGACCAAGAACGACATGGGGCTGCCGGTCGCCGTCACCGATGCCGCGGGCTCGACCACGCGGTACAGCTACGACGCGGTCGGCGACCTGCTCCAGATCCAGGACCCGAACAACAATTTCACCGAATTCACCTACGATACCGAGGGCCACAAGCTCACCATGGCCGATCCCGATCGCGGCCAGTGGAGCTACAGCTACGACGCGCTCGGCGAACTGGTCGGCCAGACCGATGCCGATGGCAACCTCACCACCTTCACCTACGATCAGCTCGGCCGCATGCTCACGCGAGACCAGCCCGATCAGGACGATACCTGGGTCTACGACTCGGCGACTGACGGTATCGGCAAACTCGGAGCTGCCTATTCGGTCAATGTGGTCAACAATCAGCCGGGAAGCTATATTACTCTTACCGCCTATACGTATGATTCGGCTGGCAGACTGACCAAGACGACGATCGCGCCAAATAATGGGATGTCATCGTCCTATTCGTACGTAACGACCTACGATGCCGGCGGCCGGATCAGCACGGTCACCTACCCGAGCGGCTTCGAGGTGCAATATTCCTATTCGGCGATCGGCACGCTGTCCAAGCTCACCGACGTCGCCACCGGCCAGGCGCTCTGGACGCTCGATACCACCAACGCCGCCGAGGAAGTCACCCAGGAAACCCTGGGCAACGGTGTCGTCGTCAATAACACCTATGATCCCAACAGCTATCGCCTGACCGGCACCACCGCCGGCCTCAACGGCACGTCCAGCGTCGCCAACTTCACCTACAGCTACGACAATCTCGGCGATCTGACCGGCCGGACCGATGCCAACGAGGGCCTGACCGAGAGCTTCACCTACGACAATCTCTACCGGCTGACCGGCTATACGCTCAACAATGCCGATGGCACCACCGCGAACACCATCGCCTATGACGGTCTCGGCGACATCATCTACAAATCCGATGTCGGCAGCTACAGCTATCCGGCCGCCTATTCGGGGTCGGGCCCGGCAACCCATCCGCACGCCGTGGCCGCGATCACCAATTCCGGGACGAACAACCCCTACAATTTGAGCACCACCTATTCCTATGACGCCGACGGCAATCAGCTGGCCGGCGACGGCGCGACGGTGAGCTGGACCGGGTTCAACATGGTCGCCTCGATCGCCAGGGGATCGGCGACCGCCACCTATGCCTATGGTCCGGATCACAACCGGATCATGCAGTCCATCTTCAGCAACGGGGTCATCCAGGATACCACGACCTACCTGAGAGATCCGGCCAGCGGCCTGCATTCAGACTTGGTCATAGGGGGCTCGGGTACCGTCACCTGGGACGACTATATCGTCGCCGGCGGCGAACTGCTCGGCATGCACGTCACCCCACCAACCGGCAGCGCCTATGACCGCTACTTCATCCGCGACCAGCTCGGCTCGATCGCGGTGCTGACCGATGATGCCGGCAACGTGGTCGAGCGCGACAGCTACGACGCCTGGGGCAAGCGGCGCAACCCCAACGGCACCGACGACGTCGCCGGCAGCCTCACCAGCCAGACCACCCGCGGCTTCACCGGCCACGAGCATATCGATCCGATCGGCCTCATCAACATGAACGCCCGCGTCTACGACCCGCTGACCGGGCGTTTCATGTCGCCGGACCCCGTCATCCAGCAAATCTACAACCTCCAAAACCTCAACCCCTACTCCTACGTCGACAACAATCCGCTTTCGATCACCGACCCGACCGGGATGTGCGGAGGGTTCTTCGGATGCTTCTTTTCCGTGATAACCGACATCCTCTTCCCCGTGAAACTCTTGGCGCCGCTGTTCGAGCAAGTGCCTATTCTCGGGGATTTGTTTGTTGCGGGCGAAGGCCTTGTGTGTGGTCCTTTGTGTGCGGGTGCCGCAGCTGCGGAAATTACCGGATTTGAGACCGGCAGCCTTGGACAGGCATTGAAGGCGGGGGTCATAACCACGGCCACCGCCGAAGGTTTTCAGGTAGTCGGGCAGTTGACCGACGGAGGGGCGAACTCGACCATTGGCCAAGACTTCTCAAGCTTCGGTGCGGCCGCCGCAGCGGATGTCTCTTATCTAGCGCAAGTCGCCGGCGACGGTCTGGTCGGTGGCCTTTCAAGCATCGCCCAGGGAGGTGGATTTCAATCCGGCTTCCTCGCCGCCGGGTTCAGCAGTGCCGCTGGGCAAACCCTTGCCATCACAGGCAACGATAACTTACTCACCGCCAGCGTCACCGGTGGCATCGGCTCCGTCATCGGCGGCGGCAAATTCGCCAACGGCGCCGAAACAGGCGCCTTCGGGTATCTCTTTAATCGGTGCTCAAGTGGCTGTTTCACGCGCATCTCAGCATCAATTAATGCCACGCTGGCGTATATCTTTGGCGACTCACTATCGGCTTCCGTTGGCGTAAATTGGCCTAATGATGGCCATCTTAGTGAACTTCAATTGTTTGGAGAGGTTTCGGAAGACCCGCTGATAGGCGTAGGTGCCTATGCTGGCATAGGCGGGAGTGTTTCTTTCTCCGACCATGCCTCCCTTTATTCTGCTGGTATAACCAATGAGGTTAACCTATACGGAGAAGGTGACGTGGGCGCCGGGCCTGGTGGTGGTCTGTCGGTAACCGGTCGATCGGATTTATCTTCGCCCGGATATAGCTTAAGCCAGGATGGACCTGGCGGAATGACTATTAATCTCCCCAAAGTTGGTATCGGCGTCGGTGCATATGTAGGTGGGGGTGTCTCATTAAATTCTACGGCAGCCACACCTCAATTAGGTCAATGGTGAGGGCGGCGAGATGCAAAACGGCACGATAAATGGCGTCCTGTTTATAATAGGGATGTTCTCAATGGGATCACTCTGTGTCTTTTTTCCAAGATGGTTTCAGAGACGAATTGAGATGAGTAGTCGTTCGAGCAATTATACAAATTTTGTTGGAAAATATTACTCAGGCCAATTTTCGATTTTCAAACTTAGGACGGTAGGTTTCTTTATGTACGCTCTGGGAAGTTTCCTCTTTTATTGGATGTTCCTTCGGTAACGGCTGGTTCTCAAAATTGCGCGCTGCCTCCATCATCGCTATGATTTTCCCTTCATATGCTCGTCCGATCGAGGACGCTCGCCATGCTCGCCCTTTGGGCTGTGCGTGGCTCCGCGCCGCCTGCGGCGGTGGCCGCTGGTGCGGCCATCCTTTGACGGCCTGCGCGCATTGCGGGATTCTGGATTTGGCCGGGGCGCGGAAACGGCCCCTAACCGAACCCGGAAACGGAATTTTCTGCCGGGCGCCCTGATGCCGAACGATGCACGGAACGATCCACTGAATTAAGTTCCTGGCGCCTGGCTTTTGCCTTATCCTCCCGTCATGCCCAAGCCCGCGACTTTTACACCGGCTGAGATATCGGCATTGGCTTCCCGGCTCGGTGAGGTCTGGCGGCCGGGGAGCCAGATCACGCCGTGGCTACGGGACAATGCGGATCGGCTGACAAAACTGAACCGCGAGGAGCGGTTTAGCTGGGCGGCGGTGGCGTCGGCATTGAACGAGGTTGGGATTATGTACCGCACGGGCAACCCCTGGACGGCGAC
This sequence comes from Acidiphilium iwatense, assembly GCF_021556475.1. Taxonomy (GTDB): domain Bacteria; phylum Pseudomonadota; class Alphaproteobacteria; order Acetobacterales; family Acetobacteraceae; genus Acidiphilium; species Acidiphilium iwatense. The sequence continues at coordinate 86,690 of NZ_JAKGBZ010000004.1, forward strand.
CAACCTGGCCAAGGCAGTCAGCGAGGTCCGCCCCGGTGGACGCGCGAATCCGACGTCCGAGCGCAAAGCCGAACTCGCGGCCTGGAGAGCCGACCAGGATGCCGTAAAGGCCCAGGAGGATGCGGCGTTTGCTGTCGCGTGGGAAACCATGCCCCGCGATGAGCAAGACGAACTGCTTGATCAGTGGCGCCAGACGGATGAATTATTCGGGACGGCCGCTGCCCGGTTTTTATCGAGATCGGGTTATCGTAAGGCGCGGCCTGGAGAGACCTAAACCATCTCCAGCTCAATGATCGCCCGCCATCATTCAGTGGATCATTCTGAAGATTCGTCTGAGCTACATTCTGAGCTATATTCAGAGCATCAATCCGTTGTTCTTTCTGAGGTCACTTCCGGGCTAATCCCGGCTTTTTGTTGTGGTATTATGTTATGCGTTTACTACAGACCAAGGCATCCTAGCGGATACTTTGAACGTGCAACGAAAACCCGGCCAAAACCCTCAAAAATGCGCCTTCTGGGTTTTTGCTCCCAGGGACGGGGCGAAGAACAAGTTTTTGCCAGTCCGAACAAAGAACGGGCGGTTTTGTTGCCGCGAAGCGGGACAGAAGAGAGACACGAGAGAGACAGAAGAGGGACAGCAGAGAGACAGCAAGGTGAGCTATATGGACCAATGCACCCTTGGTGCTTTTGGTACCTCGATAAAAAACATAACCGGCCCGTAAGATGCAGCACTGACTTCATGTGCTGGCGGCCCCGTTACGCCAAAACCTGAGAGATTGAACTTTTGAGAGCGGCCTGATCGGCGGTGACGAGCGTGCCGAGCTGGCGGATGATGAGGGCTTGTTCCAGCGTGGCGAAAACCGGCTTGACGGCGGAGGGTTTGAGCAGGCCGGCCGCCTGCCAGTCGCGGAGCCAAACTTCCCCGAGGGTGGGGCTGGGGCGGAACTGGCTGGTGATCGCCATCAACACGATATCCGGCTTGACGCGGTTGTAGGCCAGATTGCTGACGACGACGGCGGGCCGCTGCTTTGATGCGGTCTGGCTGGTGAAGGGGAACGGGACGAGGACGACATCGCCAAACTCAAAGGGCATCGTAGGCGTCATCTTCCGGGTTGTTCCAGATCGCGGCGAAGGCGGGCGCACTCACGGCACCGGCGGCGCGGGTGAGCGAACGCTCCTGCTCGCGGGCGGCGATGAACTCGACAAAATCCTCGATCTCGGCGATCCGCTCGACCGGCAGCGCCTGAATTTTTTCGAGCAAGGGTTGGATGTTCGGCATGATTGATCCTCAGATGATGAAGGCGGCTAAGCGGCGAGCACCCGGTCGATTTTTGAACGCTTGATCAGGCTATCCATGAGGATCACCAAAGCTTTTTGATCCTCATCGGGCAATGCGTCGATCTCATTGAGCATGGCGTGCAGCTTGAGGTTATGGATGACCGGCTGGTGCGTGCTCTTCTCCCGCCCGACCAGGACATCGAGGGAAACGCCGAGAATATCGGCAATTTTGACGATGGTATCGAGTTGCGGCACCGCAGTGCCACGCTCCCACCGATTATAGACCCTTGGGTTGACACTGAGCATGTCAGCCAGCCGTATTTGGGTAATTTTGCGCTCCTTGCGGGTGCTCTGCAACCGCTCTGCAAACATCGTCATATCCAGCCTCGCCGTTCCATTATGGATGGCAATCATCGTACACCCCCTCTGAAAACGGCTTGCGAATCTTCACCTATAAGGATAACCATAAATAGACTTAATTGTCTATTGACGTGTTTTGGAGGAAATATCGCTCATGGCCCGTATCCCGGCATCAGAATTAGAGCGGCTAAAGGTGGAAGTGTCGCTGGTCCGGCTGATTGAGGAGGCCGGGATCAAGCTGGCGCGCCGGGGCAAGGACTACACCGCGTGTTGCCCATTCCATGCGGAGGACACCGCCTCGCTGGTGGTGACGCCGGATAAAAACCTGTTCCACTGTTTTGGTTGCGGGGTGGCTGGCGGGCCGGTTGACTGGGTGATGAAGCGCAACGGGGTCAGCTTCCGTCATGCCATCGAACTTTTGCGCGAGGGTTTTGCTCCGGTGACGGAGTCGACGGTGAAGCGGACCCCAATGCGGGCCTTACCGCCGCCGGTGTCGTTCGATGCCGATGACCAGGCGCTGCTGAACCAGGTGGTGGATTATTACCACGAGACTTTGAAGCAAAGCCCGGAGGCGCTGGCCTATTTGCAGGCGCGCGGCCTGGTGCATGGCGAGCTGGTGCAAAAATTCCGGCTGGGCTACGCGAACCGGACCCTGGGGCTTCGCCTGCCGGAAAAGACCCGCAAGGCGGGCGCCGATTTACGCGCCCGGTTGGAGCGGATCGGGATTTACCGGGAGAGCGGGCACGAGCATTTTAACGGCAGCCTGGTGGTGCCGATTCTCGATGAGGGCGGCAACGTCACCGAGCTTTATGGCCGCAAATTGCGCGACGATCTGCGCCCCGGTACGCCGAAGCATCTTTATCTGCCCGGCCCGCACAAGGGCGTGTGGAATCTGGACGGCATCGCGGCGGCTGGCGAAGAAATCATCCTCACCGAGTCGCTGATCGACGCGATGGCGTTCTGGTGCGCGGGGTTCCGCAATGTGACGGCCTGCTACGGCACAAGCGGTTTTACCGAGGATCATCTGGCGGCGTTCCGCGGCGCCGGGATTCTGCGCGTACTGATTGCCTTCGACCGTGACCCGGCCGGAGAGCGGGGCGCGGGCGAGGTGAGCGAGCGGCTAAGGAAAGAAGGTTTTTGCTCCTACCGGGTGGAGTTCCCGAAAGGGATGGATGCGGCGGAATATGCGTTGAAGGTGACGCCCGCCGCCAAGTCGCTGGGTGTACTGATTCGCAAGGCGGTGTGGCTGGGGCAAGGCCAGGCGCCCGCCATCACCAGCGCGCCGCGCGATCTTTTGCTCCCCGAACCGCCATTGTCCTCACCGGAAACAACCGGGCCGGAGCCAATCAGCCTCCGACCGAACCCCGTCCTTCCCTTAGCCGCTAAGGAAGAAGACACACCCGAGCTGGTTGCCGCTTTGCCCCTGGCGCCTTTGCCAGCGGCGCGTGTTCCGGCCCCGGCGGAGGACATCCCGGCCGAGGTGAGCGAGACGGAAACGGTGTTCAGTTTTGGTGATCGGCGCTGGCGGGTGCGTGGCTTGGCCCGCAATTTGGCGCATGACGTGCTGAAGGTGAATCTGCTGGCCTCTTGCGGGGCCGCGTTCCATGTCGATGCGCTCGATCTGTATAATGCCCGCGCGCGTACAAGTTTTTTGACCCAGGCGGCGATAGAGTTGCAGGTGCCGGAGGATGTGCTGAAGGCCGATCTCGGCCGGGTGCTGCTGAAACTGGAGGAGTTGCAGGACGAGGCGATCAAGAAGGCCCTGGCGCCCAAACTGGCCGAGGCCGTGACGATGGACGAGGAAGCACGGCACGCCGCCCTTGCCCTGCTGAAAAGCGAGAATTTGCTGGCCAGAATTCTGGCGGATTTTGATGCCTGCGGCATCGCTGGCGAAGGCACCAACAAGTTGGTCGGCTATCTGGCGGCAGTCTCGCGCAAATTGGCATCACCCTTGGCTGTGGTGATTCAATCGTCGAGTGCGGCCGGTAAATCGGCGTTGATGGAGGCGGTGCTGGCCTTCGTGCCGCCGGAGGAGCGTGTGCAGTACAGCGCGATGACGGGGCAAAGCCTGTTCTACATGGGCGAGATCAGCCTGAAGCATCGGATTCTCGCACTTGCCGAGGAGGAGGGCGCGGCGCGGGCAAGCTACGCGCTCAAACTTTTGCAGTCGGAGGGCGAGCTGACCATTGCCAGCACCGGCAGCGATCCTAAGACCGGCAACCTGGTGACGCAGGAATACCGGGTCGAGGGGCCGGTGATGCTGATGATGACGACCACGGCGATTGATATTGACGAGGAGCTGATGAATCGCTGCCTGGTGCTGGCGGTGGATGAGGACCGCGAACAGACCCGCGCCATCCACCGGCTGCAACGGCAAAAGCGCACCTTGGCCGGGCTGGTGCGCCGGCATGAGAAGCAGGCGATTCTGGATTTGCACCGCAACGCGCAGCGGCTGTTGCGCCCGCTCGCCGTGGTGAATCCCTACGCCGACCGGCTCACTTTTTTGGACGACCGCACCCGCACACGGCGCGACCATGAGAAATATCTGACGCTGATCGACGCCATCACGCTGCTGCACCAGCACCAGCGCCCCATCCGCAGCGCCGTGGTCGAGAGCAAGCCGGTGGAATATGTCGAGACGATGCTGGCCGATATCGAAATCGCCAATCGGCTGGCGCATGAGGTGCTGGGCCGCAGCCTGGACGAATTGCCGCCGCAGACCCGCCGGATGCTGGCGGTGGTTTTTGCCCATGTGCAGGAATCGGCGAACGCCAAAGCGATCCGGCCAAATGACGTGCGGTTCAGCCGGGCCGACATTCGCAGGCGGGCGGGCCTGGCTGACACGCAATGCCGCCTGCATCTGGACCGCCTGGCCGCGCTGGAATTTTTGCTGACCCATCGCGGCAGCCGAGGCCAGAGTTTTGAGTATGAGTTGTTGTTCGATGGCGACATCGCGGCCGGTGCGCCGCATCTGCCGGGGTTGATCGAGGTGGACTCGCTTTGTTCCGCGCCTATGACGGCAAGTTCGCGGGGTGAAACGCCACAGTTGGCGGGGCCATCGCGGGGGCATGGCGGGGCCAACGCGGCCCCTTCGCGGGTTGCCAAATCACCCGCAAAGCCAGGCGCAGAAAAGGGTTTTGAGGAATCCCCGGAGCCAGAGCCGGAATCGCACCCCCTACGGGTGAACGGCCATGCCGGGTCATACTCGCAAACCGCCATCCTTCCCTTAGCCGCTTCGGCGTGAGCCGATGCCCCGCCCTCGCGTGGCCCGGCGCAAACCGCCACCACCTCCGCCCGCGCAAAATCTGCTGACCGCGTATCAAGCTGCGTTCCATGAATGGGAGGCGGTGACCGGCTACTCGGCGCGGACAATCGAACAGCAACGCTTTGCCATCGGCCGGTTTATCCAGTGGTGCGGCGAGCGTGGGCTGGCCCGGCCGCAGGACATCACGCGGCCAATTCTGGAACGCTACCAGCGCGCGATCTATCACCATCGCAAGCGTAACGGCCAACCTTTGGGCGCCAGTTCGCAGCTCAACATGCTGCTGCCGCTGCAAGCCTGGTTCAAATGGCTCACCCGGCAGAACCACCTGCTCTACAATCCGGCGGCCGATCTGGACCTGCCGCGCAAGCCAAAAACCCTGCCCAAAGGGCTGCTGACCATCGCCGAGATCGAATCGGTGCTGGGCCAGGCCGACCCGGCCACGCATGAGGGCATCAGGGCGCGGGCGATTCTGGAAACCCTGTACTCGACCGGTATCCGCCGCATGGAGGTGGTGGGGCTAAAACTGCATGAGGTCGATACCGAGCGCGGGGCGCTGATGGTCCGGCTGGGCAAGGGCGCCAAAGACCGGCTGCTGCCGATCGGGGCGCGGGCCTGTGCCTGGGTGAACAAATACCGTGACGAGGTGCGGCCGTTGCTCGCCATCGGCCATGACGATCAGACCTTGTTCCTCGATGATGATGGCAAGGCGTTCGAGCCTGGCCGACTGGGCGATCTCGTGAAACGGCATCTGCAAGCCGCCGGCATCCACCAGCCAGGCGCTTGCCACCTGTTCCGCCATGCCTGCGCCACCCACATGCTGGAAAACGGCGCCGATATCAGGTTCATCCAGGTCATGCTCGGCCACGAAAAGCTGACCACCACCCAGATCTACGCCCAGGTCAGCATCGCCAAGCTCAAGGAAATCCACGACGCCACCCATCCCGCCAAACTAAACCGGCAGAAATCCGCCGAAATCTGAGAGCGCGCACCGGCCGGACGCTGGGCACCGGCCCTAACCCCAACTCCCTCTTAGCCGCTCTCCCGGCCGCGCCACACCCACGGCCCCGGCCGCATACTCGTGCCTCTTGCAACTATCGCGTCTCCGGGCAAAACTACGCACCTGAGAAATTTTACACCGGGAGGATGCCGCCTTCTTCGATTCCGCCGCGCCAACCCGTTGGTTTGCCTTGGAAAACTCGCCAACGGTAGGGCCGCAGGCGCCGGAGAAACTTAGATATCTCTTTAGTCGCGCTGCTCAAGCAGAGGCGAATGGGCAGAACCCGTTAGATCAGATCGGCCAAGGACTGGAATACATTAGCGGTCAGATTGAGTCGGCCTTCGACGCAGTCACCGGCGAAACACAGAATTTTTACGATAGCTTACTCGGGGTCAATGACACCCAGCTTACCAGCGTTAACAATACCCAGCTTGGTGGCCCGCCACTCCAGCAGCTTGGTGGCCCACCACTTATGATGGCCGCAGCTGGGGATTACGCATGCGAAGGATTTTCAGCTGGCTGTCAGAACGGTGGCTCTTGGGGCACAACGGGAGGGTATAATGTTAGTGGTAGGATACTTTGCTATGACTGCGCCCTTAGAATGCTTGGCCTCGAAGATGAACCTCGCTCCGTACAATCTGAGACAATGGAACATTTCGAGATTGGGGATGGGGACTGATCGTAATCTTGGATGAGAATTTGAGGTCAAAGTAATGACAGATCATGCCAAAACCATTTTGGATTTGTCCGTCGGAGATTTTTTTCATGCCGCAAGTGCAAGTGGCGCTAAAATTATATGCTTAGTCACGGCAATCACAAGTACACACATTCAAGCCAGAAACATAACCCGTCAAATATGCCTTGATTTCGACCGGCAAACTGGTTTTGCGAAGTGGGGTAACAAGAGCGCCTTATGTAGCATTGATTCGATCAAGCCTTTACCGCCTGAAATCCATGACGTTTTTTTGGGGCTTGATAGAAGATATCGGTCAGGGCAAGGGCCAGAAGCAGCTAAATTGCTTGATGCAGAAAAGCGTGCGCTCGCTTTTGCCCGCACCCATTATTCCTCAAACCCTTTGCCTCTTTAGTAACGCTGATTCAGAGGGCTTTCGGGACAGGCGCTATAAAAAACGCGATTAACCTGACGCCCTCCTTGCTTCCATCCTCCCTTCATGTGCTCGTCCGATCAAGGACGCTCGCCATGCTCGCCCTTTGGGCTGTGCGTGGCTCCGCGCCGCCTGCGGCGGTGGCCGCTGGTGCGGCCATCCTTTGACGGCCTGCGCGCATTGCGGGATTCTGGATTTGGCCGGGGCGCGGAAACGGCCCCTAACCGAACCCGGAAACGGAATTTTCTGCCGGGCGCCCTGATGCCGAACGATGCACGGAACGATCCACTGAATTAAGTTCCTGGCGCCTGGCTTTTGCCTTATCCTCCCGTCATGCCCAAGCCCGCGACTTTTACACCGGCTGAGATATCGGCATTGGCTTCCCGGCTCGGTGAGGTCTGGCGGCCGGGGAGCCAGATCACGCCGTGGCTACGGGACAATGCGGATCGGCTGACAAAACTGAACCGCGAGGAGCGGTTTAGCTGGGCGGCGGTGGCGTCGGCATTGAACGAGGTTGGGATTATGTACCGCACGGGCAACCCCTGGACGGCGACCAACCTGGCCAAGGCAGTCAGCGAGGTCCGCCCCGGTGGACGCGCGAATCCGACGTCCGAGCGCAAAGCCGAACTCGCGGCCTGGAGAGCCGACCAGGATGCCGTAAAGGCCCAGGAGGATGCGGCGTTTGCTGTCGCGTGGGAAACCATGCCCCGCGATGAGCAAGACGAACTGCTTGATCAGTGGCGCCAGACGGATGAATTATTCGGGACGGCCGCTGCCCGGTTTTTATCGAGATCGGGTTATCGTAAGGCGCGGCCTGGAGAGACCTAAACCATCTCCAGCTCAATGATCGCCCGCCATCATTCAGTGGATCATTCTGAAGATTCGTCTGAGCTACATTCTGAGCTATATTCAGAGCATCAATCCGTTGTTCTTTCTGAGGTCACTTCCGGGCTAATCCCGGCTTTTTGTTGTGGTATTATGTTATGCGTTTACTACAGACCAAGGCATCCTAGCGGATACTTTGAACGTGCAACGAAAACCCGGCCAAAACCCTCAAAAATGCGCCTTCTGGGTTTTTGCTCCCAGGGACGGGGCGAAGAACAAGTTTTTGCCAGTCCGAACAAAGAACGGGCGGTTTTGTTGCCGCGAAGCGGGACAGAAGAGAGACACGAGAGAGACAGAAGAGGGACAGCAGAGAGACAGCAAGGTGAGCTATATGGACCAATGCACCCTTGGTGCTTTTGGTACCTCGATAAAAAACATAACCGGCCCGTAAGATGCAGCACTGACTTCATGTGCTGGCGGCCCCGTTACGCCAAAACCTGAGAGATTGAACTTTTGAGAGCGGCCTGATCGGCGGTGACGAGCGTGCCGAGCTGGCGGATGATGAGGGCTTGTTCCAGCGTGGCGAAAACCGGCTTGACGGCGGAGGGTTTGAGCAGGCCGGCCGCCTGCCAGTCGCGGAGCCAAACTTCCCCGAGGGTGGGGCTGGGGCGGAACTGGCTGGTGATCGCCATCAACACGATATCCGGCTTGACGCGGTTGTAGGCCAGATTGCTGACGACGACGGCGGGCCGCTGCTTTGATGCGGTCTGGCTGGTGAAGGGGAACGGGACGAGGACGACATCGCCAAACTCAAAGGGCATCGTAGGCGTCATCTTCCGGGTTGTTCCAGATCGCGGCGAAGGCGGGCGCACTCACGGCACCGGCGGCGCGGGTGAGCGAACGCTCCTGCTCGCGGGCGGCGATGAACTCGACAAAATCCTCGATCTCGGCGATCCGCTCGACCGGCAGCGCCTGAATTTTTTCGAGCAAGGGTTGGATGTTCGGCATGATTGATCCTCAGATGATGAAGGCGGCTAAGCGGCGAGCACCCGGTCGATTTTTGAACGCTTGATCAGGCTATCCATGAGGATCACCAAAGCTTTTTGATCCTCATCGGGCAATGCGTCGATCTCATTGAGCATGGCGTGCAGCTTGAGGTTATGGATGACCGGCTGGTGCGTGCTCTTCTCCCGCCCGACCAGGACATCGAGGGAAACGCCGAGAATATCGGCAATTTTGACGATGGTATCGAGTTGCGGCACCGCAGTGCCACGCTCCCACCGATTATAGACCCTTGGGTTGACACTGAGCATGTCAGCCAGCCGTATTTGGGTAATTTTGCGCTCCTTGCGGGTGCTCTGCAACCGCTCTGCAAACATCGTCATATCCAGCCTCGCCGTTCCATTATGGATGGCAATCATCGTACACCCCCTCTGAAAACGGCTTGCGAATCTTCACCTATAAGGATAACCATAAATAGACTTAATTGTCTATTGACGTGTTTTGGAGGAAATATCGCTCATGGCCCGTATCCCGGCATCAGAATTAGAGCGGCTAAAGGTGGAAGTGTCGCTGGTCCGGCTGATTGAGGAGGCCGGGATCAAGCTGGCGCGCCGGGGCAAGGACTACACCGCGTGTTGCCCATTCCATGCGGAGGACACCGCCTCGCTGGTGGTGACGCCGGATAAAAACCTGTTCCACTGTTTTGGTTGCGGGGTGGCTGGCGGGCCGGTTGACTGGGTGATGAAGCGCAACGGGGTCAGCTTCCGTCATGCCATCGAACTTTTGCGCGAGGGTTTTGCTCCGGTGACGGAGTCGACGGTGAAGCGGACCCCAATGCGGGCCTTACCGCCGCCGGTGTCGTTCGATGCCGATGACCAGGCGCTGCTGAACCAGGTGGTGGATTATTACCACGAGACTTTGAAGCAAAGCCCGGAGGCGCTGGCCTATTTGCAGGCGCGCGGCCTGGTGCATGGCGAGCTGGTGCAAAAATTCCGGCTGGGCTACGCGAACCGGACCCTGGGGCTTCGCCTGCCGGAAAAGACCCGCAAGGCGGGCGCCGATTTACGCGCCCGGTTGGAGCGGATCGGGATTTACCGGGAGAGCGGGCACGAGCATTTTAACGGCAGCCTGGTGGTGCCGATTCTCGATGAGGGCGGCAACGTCACCGAGCTTTATGGCCGCAAATTGCGCGACGATCTGCGCCCCGGTACGCCGAAGCATCTTTATCTGCCCGGCCCGCACAAGGGCGTGTGGAATCTGGACGGCATCGCGGCGGCTGGCGAAGAAATCATCCTCACCGAGTCGCTGATCGACGCGATGGCGTTCTGGTGCGCGGGGTTCCGCAATGTGACGGCCTGCTACGGCACAAGCGGTTTTACCGAGGATCATCTGGCGGCGTTCCGCGGCGCCGGGATTCTGCGCGTACTGATTGCCTTCGACCGTGACCCGGCCGGAGAGCGGGGCGCGGGCGAGGTGAGCGAGCGGCTAAGGAAAGAAGGTTTTTGCTCCTACCGGGTGGAGTTCCCGAAAGGGATGGATGCGGCGGAATATGCGTTGAAGGTGACGCCCGCCGCCAAGTCGCTGGGTGTACTGATTCGCAAGGCGGTGTGGCTGGGGCAAGGCCAGGCGCCCGCCATCACCAGCGCGCCGCGCGATCTTTTGCTCCCCGAACCGCCATTGTCCTCACCGGAAACAACCGGGCCGGAGCCAATCAGCCTCCGACCGAACCCCGTCCTTCCCTTAGCCGCTAAGGAAGAAGACACACCCGAGCTGGTTGCCGCTTTGCCCCTGGCGCCTTTGCCAGCGGCGCGTGTTCCGGCCCCGGCGGAGGACATCCCGGCCGAGGTGAGCGAGACGGAAACGGTGTTCAGTTTTGGTGATCGGCGCTGGCGGGTGCGTGGCTTGGCCCGCAATTTGGCGCATGACGTGCTGAAGGTGAATCTGCTGGCCTCTTGCGGGGCCGCGTTCCATGTCGATGCGCTCGATCTGTATAATGCCCGCGCGCGTACAAGTTTTTTGACCCAGGCGGCGATAGAGTTGCAGGTGCCGGAGGATGTGCTGAAGGCCGATCTCGGCCGGGTGCTGCTGAAACTGGAGGAGTTGCAGGACGAGGCGATCAAGAAGGCCCTGGCGCCCAAACTGGCCGAGGCCGTGACGATGGACGAGGAAGCACGGCACGCCGCCCTTGCCCTGCTGAAAAGCGAGAATTTGCTGGCCAGAATTCTGGCGGATTTTGATGCCTGCGGCATCGCTGGCGAAGGCACCAACAAGTTGGTCGGCTATCTGGCGGCAGTCTCGCGCAAATTGGCATCACCCTTGGCTGTGGTGATTCAATCGTCGAGTGCGGCCGGTAAATCGGCGTTGATGGAGGCGGTGCTGGCCTTCGTGCCGCCGGAGGAGCGTGTGCAGTACAGCGCGATGACGGGGCAAAGCCTGTTCTACATGGGCGAGATCAGCCTGAAGCATCGGATTCTCGCACTTGCCGAGGAGGAGGGCGCGGCGCGGGCAAGCTACGCGCTCAAACTTTTGCAGTCGGAGGGCGAGCTGACCATTGCCAGCACCGGCAGCGATCCTAAGACCGGCAACCTGGTGACGCAGGAATACCGGGTCGAGGGGCCGGTGATGCTGATGATGACGACCACGGCGATTGATATTGACGAGGAGCTGATGAATCGCTGCCTGGTGCTGGCGGTGGATGAGGACCGCGAACAGACCCGCGCCATCCACCGGCTGCAACGGCAAAAGCGCACCTTGGCCGGGCTGGTGCGCCGGCATGAGAAGCAGGCGATTCTGGATTTGCACCGCAACGCGCAGCGGCTGTTGCGCCCGCTCGCCGTGGTGAATCCCTACGCCGACCGGCTCACTTTTTTGGACGACCGCACCCGCACACGGCGCGACCATGAGAAATATCTGACGCTGATCGACGCCATCACGCTGCTGCACCAGCACCAGCGCCCCATCCGCAGCGCCGTGGTCGAGAGCAAGCCGGTGGAATATGTCGAGACGATGCTGGCCGATATCGAAATCGCCAATCGGCTGGCGCATGAGGTGCTGGGCCGCAGCCTGGACGAATTGCCGCCGCAGACCCGCCGGATGCTGGCGGTGGTTTTTGCCCATGTGCAGGAATCGGCGAACGCCAAAGCGATCCGGCCAAATGACGTGCGGTTCAGCCGGGCCGACATTCGCAGGCGGGCGGGCCTGGCTGACACGCAATGCCGCCTGCATCTGGACCGCCTGGCCGCGCTGGAATTTTTGCTGACCCATCGCGGCAGCCGAGGCCAGAGTTTTGAGTATGAGTTGTTGTTCGATGGCGACATCGCGGCCGGTGCGCCGCATCTGCCGGGGTTGATCGAGGTGGACTCGCTTTGTTCCGCGCCTATGACGGCAAGTTCGCGGGGTGAAACGCCACAGTTGGCGGGGCCATCGCGGGGGCATGGCGGGGCCAACGCGGCCCCTTCGCGGGTTGCCAAATCACCCGCAAAGCCAGGCGCAGAAAAGGGTTTTGAGGAATCCCCGGAGCCAGAGCCGGAATCGCACCCCCTACGGGTGAACGGCCATGCCGGGTCATACTCGCAAACCGCCATCCTTCCCTTAGCCGCTTCGGCGTGAGCCGATGCCCCGCCCTCGCGTGGCCCGGCGCAAACCGCCACCACCTCCGCCCGCGCAAAATCTGCTGACCGCGTATCAAGCTGCGTTCCATGAATGGGAGGCGGTGACCGGCTACTCGGCGCGGACAATCGAACAGCAACGCTTTGCCATCGGCCGGTTTATCCAGTGGTGCGGCGAGCGTGGGCTGGCCCGGCCGCAGGACATCACGCGGCCAATTCTGGAACGCTACCAGCGCGCGATCTATCACCATCGCAAGCGTAACGGCCAACCTTTGGGCGCCAGTTCGCAGCTCAACATGCTGCTGCCGCTGCAAGCCTGGTTCAAATGGCTCACCCGGCAGAACCACCTGCTCTACAATCCGGCGGCCGATCTGGACCTGCCGCGCAAGCCAAAAACCCTGCCCAAAGGGCTGCTGACCATCGCCGAGATCGAATCGGTGCTGGGCCAGGCCGACCCGGCCACGCATGAGGGCATCAGGGCGCGGGCGATTCTGGAAACCCTGTACTCGACCGGTATCCGCCGCATGGAGGTGGTGGGGCTAAAACTGCATGAGGTCGATACCGAGCGCGGGGCGCTGATGGTCCGGCTGGGCAAGGGCGCCAAAGACCGGCTGCTGCCGATCGGGGCGCGGGCCTGTGCCTGGGTGAACAAATACCGTGACGAGGTGCGGCCGTTGCTCGCCATCGGCCATGACGATCAGACCTTGTTCCTCGATGATGATGGCAAGGCGTTCGAGCCTGGCCGACTGGGCGATCTCGTGAAACGGCATCTGCAAGCCGCCGGCATCCACCAGCCAGGCGCTTGCCACCTGTTCCGCCATGCCTGCGCCACCCACATGCTGGAAAACGGCGCCGATATCAGGTTCATCCAGGTCATGCTCGGCCACGAAAAGCTGACCACCACCCAGATCTACGCCCAGGTCAGCATCGCCAAGCTCAAGGAAATCCACGACGCCACCCATCCCGCCAAACTAAACCGGCAGAAATCCGCCGAAATCTGAGAGCGCGCACCGGCCGGACGCTGGGCACCGGCCCTAACCCCAACTCCCTCTTAGCCGCTCTCCCGGCCGCGCCACACCCACGGCCCCGGCCGCATACTCGTGCCTCTTGCAACTATCGCGTCTCCGGGCAAAACTACGCACCTGAGAAATTTTACACCGGGAGGATGCCGCCTTCTTCGATTCCGCCGCGCCAACCCGTTGGTTTGCCTTGGAAAACTCGCCAACGGTAGGGCCGCAGGCGCCGGAGAAACTTAGATATCTCTATAACCAATGCGCAAACGGGGGGTGCTTCGGCGGAATCACTGGGGGTGTGAGTTCCTATGCCGAGGCGGAAGGACGTGCGTTATATGGCGCGGTATTTGGGGCTGGCCAAGCGGCCGCCGAGCAGCCTCTTGATCAGCTATATGTCTATGGCGGTGTACAAGCTGAAAGTACGGTAGGTGCCGGAGTGTCAGAAGGTATGGGTGTATATTATTCTCCAGGAGGAAAAGTTGTAGGCTCTTATGTTTCGTTTGGACCCACGGCAGGATTAGCTGCGGGAGTTTCCCAAGTTTATGGAATAAATATTGGCAATTTGGCAGGCGCAGGAACTTCAGTAACATTCGCTGGAGGTGAAGCTTCTGTTTCATTAAATTTTGATAAATCGGGGAGTTTTGAAGGAGTTTCTGGGGGTCCATCGGAGAAAATTGGATTTAGTGTAGCAAAAACACAAACATCTATTTTACCATGAGGAATTTTTCAGATATTTTAGGCCCACTTTTCTTAGGAATAATCATATTGCTTGGGGTATATTCTTCTATAAAATTTAATAAAGAAAAAGATAAATTAAAAAATACCGGTGGGATAAAGCCGAGGGGGCTACCGACGGGATTTTTTAACGACAAAAATAGGGGAAATTTGTTTTATTATTGGAATAAATCAAATAAATTATTTAATATATTCATATTATTTGCTGTACTATTCTTCGTAATCCTACATTATATAGATGTACTACTGAAGTAATATTTTGAACGTTTTATTATCAAAACTGAGTTGGAGAAGAGATTCATGTGGACGCCGACCAGTCGCGCGCAGCATAGCCGAGCGGGCCTGCGCTATGGAAGTGACCCGACGGGCGTCGATCAGAACCGTCGCTTCTCTTGCAATGTCGGAAATCTCATATCATCCTGCTGCGATGAACCTCACGTGCTAACCCGACTCGAAATAGACTTTGACAGGTAAAAGCGTGAACCCGATGCTACACGGAATGAACAAACCAGACCCAGGGGCGGATGAAGGAAAGCAGGACGAAGCCGTAAAACTGCTGGCGATTTGGTTGTATCTGGCGACGATACCCCGGCTGTTCTTCATCTGACGTAGCAATGCTCGCTGAGTGCAAACTACATTGTGGCAGGCATTGTAAACGGTATGCATCGATTTTTGGACCATAATGACTTGCGACAGAATAATTCAAGCCGATCAAGTGCCCACTGAAGGCTTCACCCTTCTTGAGGTTTTGGTTGCCTTGGTCATTCTGGGCCTTGCGCTGGGGCTGCTGACCGGGGCGATTGCCGACAGCCTTGCCCGAGCCGAACGGATCGCCACCGAAGACCATGCCGTGGCCCTGGCCGATTCCCTGCTCGCCGGCCTTGGCCGCGATACGCCATTACGGCTCGGCGTCACCAGAGGCCACAAGGACAATTTGTTCTGGCGCCTCTCGGTCGCGCCGAACCCCGGTCCCCGCACCGCCCCGCCACTCGACCGGGTCGTGCTCTCGATCGCGGCGCGATCCGGTCCTGTCATCGGCCAGTGGCGCACGTTGCGGGTCGCGCCCCGGCAACCCGCATCATGATCCGATCTGCCGAACACCGAGGCAGCGATGGATTCACCCTCCTCGAAATGCTGGTCGTCCTTGCTCTGTCAGGCATGTTGATCGCGGTGCTTGCCGGGGTGATCTCGCTGGGTATCGCCGCTCGGGCAAGAGTGACGGCGGTCACGACGAACCAGCGGGATTTCGCCGATTTCCGGCGGATTCTAACCCGCGAACTCGGCCGCGCCTATCCGGCGTTCGTCGTCCACGGCCACGCCGGCAGCGTCGATTTCACCGGCACGTCCGATAGAATGACGTTCCTGGCCCCCGCGCTCGATGCGCAGGGACAGGGCATGGCCCGATTTCACCTGGCGTTCGCGCGGCGACAGGGCAAGGCGGCGATCCTGATCCGGACCGCCCTCGCGACGCCGACTCCCGGCCCGACACGCACAGCCGGTTTCGCGAGGGGACTGGCGTCTCTGAGAATCGCTTATTTCGGCCGTCCCCGCAGTGGAGGCACGCCACGCTGGCAGGATAGCTGGATCGCACGCCTGTCCCCGCCCAGCCTGGTCGCCATCCGGGTCGCTTTCCCGAAGGGCGACCGGCGGTCCTGGCCCGCACTGGTCATCCATCCGGGGATCGACGCCGACGTGACTTGCATGATCGACGTCGCCACCCATCGCTGTGCGGGCCGGTAGCCGAGCCATGACATCTCTCGCCAGGCAGAACCCCGCGGTCGCTCTCGAAGTGCTGGGCGAGACCTGGCTGCGCGAGCTTCTGGCGGCCCTGCCGCCGAAATGGCGGAAGCGCTTCGGTGCGGAAGGCTGGCGGATCGTTCAGCCCGAAGCTCCCGCTATTGGATGGACCGGCCACGAGACTTCACCGGTTGCGATATCCGTCCCGCCCCAGGATGTTCTGGTCCGCAGGATCGAGCTGCCGCTGGTCTCGCGGTTTCGCCTGGCCGGGCTGATGCGGTTTGAGGCGCCGCGCCATATTCCGCTGCCGCCGGACCAGGTGCGGATCGATTTCCGGGTGGCGCGGCGCGACCTTGCCGCGTCGCGGATGCTGGTCGAACTGGCGATCATCCGGGTTGAAACGATCGAAGCCGCCCGGAGCGAGACAATGAAGGCCGGGCTCGAGCCCGAAGCGGTCTATCTCGCGACCGAATACGGTCCCTGGTTCGCCCGTCGCTTTCTCGCAAGGCATTGGCGGGAGATCTGGCTGACCCGGCGGCGCCAGCGGCACTATCTGAGGGTTCTCGTTGCGAGCCTGTTGATCCTGACCGCGGTCCTGGGAGCCCAGCACTGGGCTGAACGACTTGCGCGGGATCGGCAGGCCGCCATGCTTGCCGCCCGCAAGGAGGCGGCCGGGATCGAGCCGCTCCGTAAACAGCTCACGGTACTGAATGGTAAGCTCGCTTTTCTGGCGGCGGCACGTCACCGGCCCTCTGCTGCCGTGGTTGCCGAGGAAGTGGCACGCCTGCTGCCCGACGATGCCTGGCTCCAGGAACTGGACATCCAGGATCGAACCGTGCGGCTGGTCGGCACCGCGCGCGATGCCAGCGATCTGCTAAGGGTATTTTCCGTGTCGCCGTTGTTCAGCGACGTGCGGTTCGAGGCGCCGCTCATCCCTTCGCCTGGAACCGGCGGTGTTCGGTTTGATATCGTGTTGAATCTGCGATAGCACGTGGCATGAGTACGAGCGCTGTCCGAAAGCTTGCCTTGCGCGGAGTCGCCGGCCTCCTTGTCCTGGTGCCGGCGACCGTGATCGTGATCCTGATTGCCGATCCGATCTCGGCATCGCTTGAGCAGGCAGCCAATAATGCAAACCTCGCCCGTCGCTATCAGAAATTGGTCGCCGAACGTCCCCTTTATCGGGCTGCACTTGCCCGTGCGCGTGCCACCTTGACCGGCCAAGGGATGCTGTACGCTGGCAGCTCGGCCGAACTTGCCGGCGCCAGGCTTCAGAACACGGTACAAGCTTTGGTAACGGAGAATGGCGGGCAGATACTGAGCAGCGCGATCGACCCGGCGCGGTCCGACCATCATCTGCAGGTTCTGACCGTGTCGCTGGCATGCCGGTTCGCGGCGCGGCGGTTGCCGCGATTTCTTGCGGCGCTCGCAGTCCAGAAGCCGTTTCTGGTGGTCAGGGCGCTTGACCTCCGCTCGACCGATATGGGGACCCATACAGGGCCGCTCGATGTTCAGCTGCAAGTGGAGGGGTTTCGGGACGCGTCATGACACGATTCCCGACCCTGCTTCCCAGACATGATGCTGTCATCGCCGGCGCGCTGGCAGGCATTGCCGCCCTGATCTGGCTCGCGCCGATTCCCCGGTTTTCCCGGTCCAGCCAGCCATCGGGATCAATCCCTGCCTCGCCGACGATTCAGACCGGCACGGCACTCCCCAATATCCATCAGCTGGAGACGCGGCCGTTGTTTGTGAAGACACGACGTCCGCCACCCCGGTCCGATCAGAAACCCGCGGCCGCGATCAAGACACCGAAACCGCTACCCTCGACCTCCGGTATGGTTTTGCTCGGTGTTCTGCATTCAGGTTCAAAATCTGCCGCCCTGGTGATATTGCCCGGTAGCGCACAGCCGCGGCAGATCACACCGGGGGCGGTTCTGGGGGATTGGGTGGTCAAGAAAATATTGAGGGATCGGCTGCTGCTCCGATCGGGCCATGCCAGGGCCGAGCTGGTTCTGCCGGCGTCGGTGCCTGGACCTTTGGCCCCGGCACCTGGGTTTGCGTCCGAGGTCCCGCCATTGCCACAGCCATCTCAGGCCGGGCGGTGATCCGTGCCAACCTTGCCTTGGCACTGCGCCTTGGCCTCGTATTTGGCGGTGTTGCCGCCCTAGGCGGCTGCACGCGCCAGGCCGCGCCGATAACGCCTGTGTCACAAGCGGCGGCGCCAGTTGCCGCGACCTACAATCGAATTCCGGCCCCGATCACCGGCATCGCACTGCCGCGTCCGACCAATCCAGTTGCTATCGGGTATGAAGTGCATGGCACCGGTCAGATGATCGTGCCACCTACGCAGGCAGCCAAGATCTCACCGGGGAACCGGCATGGGGTCACCTTCGATTTCGTGAACGCCAACATTGCCGACGTTGTCCACACGATTTTCGGCGAAGTGCTCAAGGAGAATTACACGATCGATGGCGGTGTGCATGGCAAAATCACCCTGCAAACAACCCGGCCATTGCCCCGCAGCGCAGTGATTCCCGCCCTGGAAACCAGCCTGCAGATGGCAAAGCTGGCGTTGACGCGCGAAGCTGACGGCTATCACATCGTGCCGCTCGCGGTCGCCGCTCAGGCCGGCGCCGGCAATCTCTCGGTGGCTGGCGGACCTCAGACGCCGGGTTATGGCTACGAGGTCATCCCGCTCCGCTATGCCAATGCGGCCGAGGTGGACAAACTGATTCAACCGCTGGTTCAGCCAGGGGTGCAGATCCAGGTTGATGCCGCGCGCAATCTGCTCATCGTGGCGGGCACGACCCAGGAGCGCGCCGCGATCGCGGACAATGTCAGGCTCCTTGATGTCGATTGGCTGGCCGGAATGTCCTATGCGTTGCTGCCGATGCACTATGCGTCGGCCGCGTCGGTCGCGGCGGAGGTCGACCAGATTATTGGCGGCAAGGCCAGCCCGCTGAACGGTGTTGTCCGGCTGATCGTCATCAGCCAGCTAAATGCGATTCTGGTCATCACGCCACAGGATCGCTACTTGTCTCAGGTCAAGGGCTGGATCAGACGCCTGGACCAGCAGCAGGCATCGGATGCACGGCAGGTCTTTGTCTATCACGTGCAAAATGGCCGTGCCGCGGATATCGCCGGGATATTGAACAAGCTTCTGGGCAGCGCGAATGCCGCCGAGAGTTCCGCACCACCCGCGTCGGGGCAACCTGGAAGCGGTATGGCAAGTCAGGTTTCGCCTCTTGCACCACAGCCAAACGGCCTATCGGCGCAATCGTCACCGGCCAGCGCTCTCCTGGCGCCGACCTTGTATGGTGGTCAAGGAGCCCAAGGAACGATGCCGAGCGATCCGACCAGTAGCGCGCAGGGGGGCATCGATAATTCGGATTCCGGTCAATCGCCACGGATCACCGCCGACAACGCGAACAACTCCTTGTTGATTTATGCGACACCCGATCAATACCGGTCGTTGCAAAGGGCGATCGTCGAACTGGATACCCAACCTCAACAAGTCATGATCGAGGCGGTTGTCGCCGAGGTAACGTTAACCAACGAATTGCGGTACGGCATCCAATATTTTTTCCAGTCGGGACGGGTGCAGAGCATCAATACGCTCGGCACCGCCGGAGCGATCGCGCAGCAGTTTCCAGGATTTTCCGCGATATTGGCACCTGGTCAGAACATTCAGTTTGCCCTGAATGCACTGTCAGATCTCACCCATGTCAACGTCATATCGGCGCCGAAGTTGCTGGTCCTCAACAATCAGCCCGCCGAACTCCAGGTCGGTGACGACGTGCCGATCGTTACGCAGTCCGCACAAAGCACAGTGACAACTGGTGCGCCTTTGGTGAATACGATTGAATATCGGCAGACCGGGGTCATTCTGCATGTAACGCCGCGGATCAATGCAGGCGGGCTCGTCACCCTGGATATTTCGCAGGAAGTCAGCGACGTCTCGAAGACGACGACGTCGACCCTGGATTCGCCCACCATCACCGAGCGAAAGATCAGCACCGTCGTGGCGGTCCCTAATGGCCAGACGGTCGCCTTGGGAGGCATTATTCAGTCCAACACCACGACCGATAACAGCGGCATCCCGATCCTGCGCCATATTCCGGTTCTCGGATTCCTGTTTTCCAATCACGACACCTCCGGCACCCGCACTGAATTGCTGATCATGCTCACGCCCCACGTTGTCCAGTCGGTCAGTTCCATCCAGGCCATGACCGACGATCTGAGACGCGAGCTCCCTGACGTGCAATGGCGCTGATGCGCGATGCCGCGCGAAGGGACGGCGAATCCGGGTTCGTGCTGCTTGTCGTGATCCTGGGACTGGCGATTTTGGCGGTCCTGGCGCTGGGCCTGGTGCTGGCCACGAAGCCCGGCGTGCGGGCGGCACACGCGGCGCTCGAAGCCTCCAAAATGCATGCACTGGCCGATGCGGTGATCACGCTGACCGCCGTGTCCTTGCTGGACACTGCGCAGCCGACCCGACCGCGTGTTGACGGCATCGGGCAGGTCACCAGCATTCTCGGGCACAAGATCTGGATCAAGGTCACGAGTGAATTCGGCAAGGTCGATCTGAATGTCGCCGATTCGGCAACGCTGACGCGGTTCTTTGAAGCGGCCGGCCTCGGCCCAGCCCCTGCGAGTGAAGAGGCGAGACGCATTATCGTGTGGCGGACGGCCGGCAAAGGCGCGATCATTCACCGTTTTTTCCGGAGCATCGCGGAAATCACCTGGGTGAAGGGAATTACCCGAACCCTGTACCGGCGGATTGCGTCGTCGATCACCGTCTATAGCGCCCGCGGCCGGGTCGATCGGACCACCGCGCCATTGCTTGCACTGCAATCGATTGCCGGTATCGATCGTCTGACCGCGGAATCGATCGTCCGTGACCGGCTTAACGGTCAGGCCGGCGTTACGGCGGGAGAAATTGTCCGTGGCCGACTGGTTCCGGGCACGAATATCACCGGCTGGGCATTTTCGATCGACGCGCGATTCAGCGTCGATGGGCAGCATGAGCATACCGAGGCCGTCATTCGCATCACCGGCGACCCGGCTCGACCTTATTTCGTGCTGTGGCGCGACGATACACCGGAGTGATCTTGGCGGCCCGGCTGGTTTTATAGGCCAATGGCCAGGGCGCTGCTTTTCAGCAGATACGCCGCGAATACGGCTGGAGCCAGGCACGCTCCGAACGCCAGGCGGGTTGTCGGCGTCAGATCCTGGTGTCTCAGAAATCGTGCCGTAATGGCCGAGGCGATTCCTAAAATCGCTCCCGAAAGGACAATCCAGGGCAAAGGCTGCCATCCAACCCAAGCGCCCGCGAGAGCCATAAGCTTCGCATCTCCGTGGCCAATCCCGTCCCGGTGTCGTACCGACTTGTACAACGAATTGACGCCGGCAATGACCAGGTATCCGGACAGGGCACCGATCAGATGTCCGGTGAAATCCGCCGGCTCTAATTGCCAGGTGGCGGCAAGTCCAAGCAGGAGCAGAGGCACGGTGATCACGTCGGGGAGAAAGAAATATTTTGCGTCGATCCAGGCGAGCGCCAGTAATCCCCATCCGAGCAGTGCGGCAGCCGATGCAGGCCATGGCGATGGATAAAGCCACGCGGAAACAGCACCAAGGAGCGCCGAAACCAGTTCGATTGCGAGCAATTCCGGTCGGATTCTCGCCCCGCAAGCCCCGCATCGGCCCCGCAGTCGGAGGAAGCTCACTATGGGTACCAGGTCGAAAGCCTTGATCGGTACCGAACAAGTTTCGCAGATCGACCGGCCGCTCAAAATTGTCAGCCTGCGTGGTAGGCGATAGACAAGGACCCCAGCAAAACTTCCGATGCATGCGCCTACGAAAAACAGGATCGTGATGAGATCAGGATTTGCCATGATGGGAGACCGATAGATGACTGGAATATTGCTATCCCGTTATGCAAGCGGATAAAAGCTCTTTGACGACCAGGAAGCGACCGGAGGCCAAATGGGGCGGCGATGCAGGGATTTGGAAAGAGCGCGCGAGCAGGGCTTCACGCTGCTCGAACTGCTGGTGGTCATCGTAATTTTGGGACTTCTGATCGGGATTGTCGCCCCCGCCATTTTTCATCAGCTCGGCAGGGCGCGCGTATCGGTGGCGAAGCAGTCGATCGCTCGCTTCGAAAGCGTTCTCGATTTGTATAGGCTGGACATTGGATCCTACCCCACCACGGCTCAGGGACTCAAGGCCTTGGTTGCGGAGCCCGTGGGTGTTAGCCAATGGAACGGCCCCTATCTCAAGGGGAAAGTTCCGACAGACCCATGGGGTCACCCCTATATCTATCGCTCACCGTCAATCCGGCCCTTGTTCGGCTATGATTTATGCTCGAAGGGGCCGAAAGATTCTACCGCAACCGAAATTTGCAATAAGTCATAATTGTTGGCGTTCCGGCAGAAGCAGGAAGCTGATCAGGGCATGCCGAACAGCCGGTCGGCCGGGATCGACCGGCGCCGTGAGGCGGCGGAGGTGTCGTCAACTTGTTCGGGTTAACGGTAGGTCTGGGCAAGATTGATTTCCGCGTTGTGATCGATCACACGGATGGGGCTGGCGCAGGCGGAGGAGCCGGCGCGCTGGTCATTGTCGGATCGCATGGAGCAGACGCGGTGCGAGCTGGGTGAGTGTGGCGACATCATCAAGACGATGCCCCAGGTGATCACCGAGCACGGCCTCGTCCACGGGGCGGGAGATTACTGTCGTGCTTGACGACTTGGCCAATCGTCCGGTCATCGGCAAGGGGCTAGCGAGCGACGAGAGGGGCGACCGCGTGCACCTGGTCATCGACGGCGCGGACGGACGCGCCCATTACGTCGAGCTGAGCGAGGCGGCTGCGCGCAGCACCCGGACCGGCAGCATTGTGGAAATCGGCCGAGCGGAACCGCCGCCCCGTGGCCTACTTTTCCACCGCCGCATATCAAGTGAAGTTGAGCCAGAAATCCGTTCTAAGTCCGACGGCAGGAGAGCAGGCGATCCGGGAGATCCGACGGGCGACCCGCCGGGTGCTGCGGAAGAGAAGATCCGGGTCGTCCTCGATGGCCTGCGGGGCAACTCGTTGGTTTCGCTCGGCTGATTGAGATGCCAAAAACCGTTCGAAGGGCGTAGCATTGCGGGATGGACGAGGACTCGATCAGCCCATCGGATCGCGTGCATCTTCGGCTCGATGGCTTCGAGGGCCCGCTCGATCTGTTGCTCGACCTTGCGCGGCGGCAACGGGTCGATCTCACACGCATCTCGATCCTGACCCTGGTCGACCAGTTCGTGGCCACGGTGACCGAGAGACCAGGTGCCGACATCGCGCGCAGGACCGAGTGGCTGGTCATGGCCGCGTGGTTGACGTGGCTCAAATCCCGGTTGCTGCTGCCGCATGACTTGGAGGAAGCCAGGCAAGGCGAGCTGGCCGGGCGGATTCTGACCGACCGCCTGGCCGAACTCGATATCGTGAAATCCGTGGCCGCCTGGCTGGACGCACGGCCACAGCTTGGTCGCGACATGTTCGGGCGCGGTGACGACCACGTCCCGGTCGGTTCTGTCGTGGTCGCCGATCTCGCCAGCCTGTTCCAGGCTTACATCGATTGGCTGCGCCGGCCGGCTCGACGCGCTGAGGAGGTTTATCGTCCGGTACGTCCGGCGCTGTGGACTCTGATCCAAGCCCGTACGCGGCTGCTCACGATGCTCGATAAGCTCCCGGACGGCGGCGATCTGCTGGTCTTCCTGCCGCCGATCCCTGCGGATGCGGCAAAGCGGAGCTTGCGAATCCGTGGGGCCATCGCCAGCACCCTGGCGGCGGGCCTGGAACTGGCGCGCGAGGGTCGGGTCGAGCTTCGGCAAGCGGAACCGTTCGGCGGGATCATGGTCGCCGCAGGCACCAAGACCGAATTCGGCGAGCAGCTCGCCGGTTAAAATTCGGCGCAAGCCGCGCACCGATTTCTCGATGCCTCGCAGCCCCCATTTACCGCTTTCTCCGGGCGCTCCTCGCAGTGTAGGATGCTTCGAGGTGAGGCAAGCCGCTCGATGGAACGCCCTCTGGTTATCGGAATGGAGGTGGAACACGCTGGGAGGCGCTGGCGTGTCTTCCAGTTGCTCGGGCCGGACGCCGTATTGCTGCGCAATTCCGGCGGTGAGACGGTATCGGTCGACCCGACCAGGATTTCGGTTCCATTGGTCGATCCGAGCAGACCCCTGCCGTGCGTCGTCGATGAGCGGCAATACACTGATGCGCAATGGGCCGAGGCGGCTCGCCGCCGAGATCTCATGACGAGGCTTGCCCGCCAGCCAAACCGGACCGGCCGCGATGTCGATGCCGTCGCGGCGGAACTGGGCCTCAAGCGCCGCAGGATCTGGGCGATGCTGCGGCAGATTGGTGCCGGCGACGACAGCGTGCGCCGGTTTCTGCCGAAATCCGGGCGCCCGCGCGCCCGGCGCCTCAACGAGACCGTCGAAGCCATCATCACCCAGGCGGTTCGCGAGTATTACGCCAAGCCGAGCCGCTCAAGCCTGAACCGGCTGCACCGGGAGATCGGCGCGCGCTGCAAGGCGGCCGACCTGCCGACGCCGGCTTACAATAGCGTAAAGTCGAGGGTCCGGGACGAGGACCAGATCTGGCTGGCGCGCCGGCGCCAAGGCCCGAAAGCAGCAAGGGCAATGCGCTTGCTGATAGGCGCCCATCCAGGCGCCTCGGCACCTTGGGAACGCGTGCAGATCGACAGCACGCCGTGCGACATCCAGCTGGTCCGCGAAGGCGATCGCACCGTCATCGGCCGGCCGACCGCGACCTTCGCGATCGACGTTTATAGCCGTGCCGTCCTCGGCTTCTCGCTCTTGCTCGAGGCGGCGTCGACCCTGACCGTCGCAGCCTGTCTGGTCCATGCGTGCTTGCCCAAGGAGGACTGGCTAGCCCGGCGCGGTTTGGCGGGGGTACGCTGGCCGATTTATGGGCGGCCGGCAACGCTGGAATACGACCAGGGCCCCGAGAATGAGGCGCGCGGCATTCAGCGCGGGCTGCAGCGCTACGGTATCGCTTCCAAGATCCGAGCCAAAGGCTGGCCCGAACAGCATGGCTCGATCGAACGGCTGATCGGTACGATGATGCGCATGGTCCATGAATTGCCCGGCACCACGTTCAGCAACATCGGCGAGCGCGGTGAGTGCAATTCCGGCAAGCGCGCCTGTCTCAGCCTGCCGGAACTGGAGCGCATCTTGACCCTCGCGATCGACAGCTACAACCACACAACCCACAATGGGGTCGGCGAGCGGCCAATGGATCGCTATCTCGCATACTACCGACAGCCCGGGTTGCCCGACGCCGCTCGGATTCCACCGCTTCTGCCCACTGAGCGTCTGCTGCTAGACTTCCTGCCATTTGAAAAGCGGGCGCTGTCGCGGGGTGGCATCCGACTGTTCCGGGTCGATTACAGCTCGGTCGATTTGCTGCCGCTCTGGCAGCGCGACAACCAGCGCCGGGTCGAACGGATCGTCGTCTACGACCCGCGCAGCTTGGCGCGCGTCTGGTTGCTCGATGAGAATGCCGACGACTATCTCGCCGTTCCGTATCGCGTGCCCCACCCGGACATGACCTTGGCTCAAAGCATCGCATCGCGCCGGGCGTTTCAGACCTCAGCCGTGCGGGATCGGACCGAGCGACGATTGTTCGACAACCTTGCCCAGATCCGGGCGATCGAAGCCACCGCCAGATCGACGACGGCGCGCCGGAAGGCAGAGCGCACTGTTCAAGCGGCGCGCGCGGCGTGGGGTACGCCCGTGTCCGCGAAAGAGGCGAAAACCGTCACCACCTCCCCCGTCGCCGTGGCGTCGACGCCGCATTGGTCGGAATCTGCGGTTGCGCCTTTCGACGACGTGGAGCGTCTTTAGGTGAGCGCCACGGCAGAGGCGCTGCATCTTGATGCCGCGACCCGCCGGTTACTGGCGTTGACCGACGCCCAACGAATCACTTGCATCGACCGGGATCTTTGGATCGGCTACGGACGCGCGCGGGACGCTCATAACCGGCTGGAGCGAATCTTGCGATCGGAACGGCGCATGCGTCCGGATAATCTTCTGATCGTCGGCGCAAGCAACAACGGCAAGACTGCCATCGCCCGCCGCTTCCTGGCCCGTCACACGATGGCGGAGGATCCGGCTGCTGAACGGGCCGCGATTGCCGTCGCGCTGATCCAGGCTCCCAACGGGCCGCGGATTCCCCTGCTGCTGTCCGCGATTCTGCAAGCGCTCGGCCGCGAACCAAAGCTCCGATGCAGCATCGCCCAACTCCGCAGCGAAACCTATCGGGCCATGGCCGATGTCGGTTTGCGCCTGCTGCTGATCGACGACCTGCACAATATTCGCGGCGCCGGGGTGAGCAGCCTGCTGATCGAACTCCGTAATCTCGGCTCCGTCACCGGAATCTCGCTGGGCTGCTTCGCAACCAAGGAGATTGCCTATGTATTCCGGCAGGACGAGCAACTCGCCAACCGGTTCGAACTGCTGACCCTGCCACGCTGGCAGTTCGAGGACGCCGAATATGCCAGGCTACTGGTGACTTTCGAGCAGATGATCCCACTGCGGCACCGATCCGGACTGACAGAACCCGTTCTGGCACACAACCTTTTGCTGGCCGCGGATGGGCTGATCGGCGGCATCGCCAATCTGCTCCGCCAGGCGGCGATCGAAGCGATCCGAACCGGTCACGAGCGCATTGATGCCGCGAAGCTCGCCCGCGCCCAGCCTGCCTCGCCGGAGCGAATCGAAGCCGTCGCTCTCGCGCCAGATTTATGACGCCGTGGCGCCGCAAGTGCAGATTCAGGACGACGCCGCGTTGAGAGCGGTCGCGCAGACGTGGTTCACAACGTTCGACCCCGCCGCTCAAGCCAGGATCGTCGACCTGCTGCGCCAAATCGCCACCACCGGTGCCGACCCGGTCATCGAATTGCGTCGCAACCTGACCTCGTGGTTCGGGTCACGCACGGAAGGCGCCTTGCCGCGCGCTCCGGCCATTTTGACCGAAGCAAGCGGAGACCGGCTGGCACTGGAGCCGCTGGCACCGGCGCCGCGACCGACGATGTGGCCGCAACGACCCAAGCTACGCGGCGGCGAATTGTTCAGCAGCTGGTTGTGGCGGACAGCGATCGCCGCCGGCATCCCGCCACGGCGGTTTGTCCGGGACGCGGTGGGTGAAACCCTTGAGGATATCGACCGGGACATCGCGCCCGCCACGCTGCAGCGGCTTGCGACTCTGTCGGGTCATACCGCCGATCATCTGGCTGCAGGATTGCTGATCCCTGGCACCGTTGCCCAGACGCCCGCGGCCATCGGCGAGGAGGTCTTGCTCCGCGATGGCCGTTTTCTTTTGACGCGCAAGGGCCGTGATCGGCTGGGTAGATCGCGTCCGGTGCTGCAGTATTGTCCTCGGTGCCTGCGGGCTCCCGGCATCCCGTCATTCGCGCGCGCCTGGCGTTTCGCTCATGCCGCAGTCTGCGTGACACATGCCTGCCGCCTGCACGAGCGATGCTGGAATTGCGACAGCGCAATTTCCATTTTGGATCAGCGTAATGCAGACCCGGAGGTAAGATGCACGACATGCCATGCGGCTTTGGGGCAGGCTCCCATATCCAACGCGACGGCGGCGTCCCCCCGCCAGCGGGCATTGTCGACCCTGCTCTTCTATCTCGCGACGAATATTCCCGATTGCGAGCGCCGGTGCCATCTCGATCCGCTGGCACGCGCGCTCGGCGGCAGTGCCGCGCCCGTTGAATTTCGCGCGCGGGCACTCGCCGGATTGCGGGCGTCGAGTTGGCCCGTCTGGTTCGGAACGCCGGCGCACTCCAGTCACGTCGAGAACCTGCGTATTCTGGCCAAAGGGATCGAATATCGCCGACTCGCCGCGGTCGCCACCGCCCAGCGCCGCAGGGCGCGCCTCCAAGCCACGATGTCCGATGCTTCGGAATGCTCGTCTCGTCAGGTCGCAACCACGGCGTCGCTCATTCGGCGACTGTCAGCAGGCGCAGAGCCAAGGTGAGCGCCGGCCAGCGCCGACGCACCGCGTCGAGGGCGCGCCACGGCGTCCAGTCGGCCGCCCAGAACCGAAACCTCACAGCCGCGTGCTCGGACGGAATCCGGATCTCGGCGCGGTCGACCGGTTCTTCCTCGACCCCGCGCAGCATCCAGGTCGTGCCCCAATGCCGCCATTGCCAAGCGACCACGACCGGATCCTCGGGGCCAAGCCGACGCAGCGACTCCGGCAGCGGCACCAGCGCGTTGAGGTCGAGCGGACAGCGCGCCATCGCGATTTGATCGGCCGCCGCCAAATCGAGCATCTCGACCACCGCGCTGACCTCCCGCGCCAGCGCCCGGGCATGCTCGGCGGACAGATCCGGGCGGCCCGCGCACAGACCCAGCAGCCGGCTGGTCCAGTCGTCGCGATAGCGTTCATAGTCGCTCGCCCACGCGATCTGGCCGGGGCCGCTGGCGGCCGGCCGGAATCCGGCAATATCGCCAGCGGGGCCGCTGACGGTCAAACGGTGGGGCAGCCATTCGGGATTCGGCAGACACAGAATGTCCGGATCGCTGACCGAGGGGCCGGGTTCGGCCGGCGCCGACGCGGCACCTTCCGCGAGGGTGGACCGCGCGCGGCGCTGGCTGGCTGGACTGCCGGCAACGAGATGGGCGAGGCGCGGCGGCCGGCCCCGGCGCGCCGGGGTTGTGCGGCCGGCAGAGTCGCCCTTGCTGGACCGCCGACGCGCCACCGGTCAGAGCCCGAGCAGCTTGACTGGGCTCTCGGTCACCAGCTTGGCCCGGCGCACATAGCCGCGCATGGTGCGCAGGTCCTTCTGGCGGGTATGGTCCATGATCTGCTCGTCGCGGGCGCCGTTGAGATAGGCCTGGGTGATGAAGCCAGCGCGCAGGCCGTGCGGGCTGAGCCGTTCGCCCGCCGGCACCGTCAAGCCGGCGCGCGCCGCCCGCTTGCGCAGAATCTGCCGCACCGTATCCGGGTGCAGGGCCGCCAGGCCGATGACGCCGCGCCTGTCGATGCTCCGGAACACCGGCCCGTGGCGGCACGCCGACGCCCGCAGCCACGACTCCACCGCCCGCACCGGGCAGGTTTCGGGGGCGGTGCCGCGCGGAATCCCGAGCGTCGCGCCCTTGCCGGCCGGGTCACCTTTGGCGCGCGGGATCAGCAGCCGCAACCCGTCGGCGTCGAAGCTGAGATGCGGGTGATCGATCGCGACCAGTTCCGCGCGGCGCAGCGCGCCGGCATAGCCGAGCAGCAGCAGCGCTCGGTCCCGCAACCCCACCAGGGAGTGGTCGCAGGTCGCCACCAGATGGCGCACCTCGTCGGTCATCAGCGCCGCGGCTTGCTGCGGCGGCCGGCCGTGGCGCCGGCGGATGCCGCGCAAAGTGTTGCGGATCGCCGGATGGGCGCCGGGCCAGTTCTGCCCGGCGAGCCGATGGGCCCGCCCCAGCGCCGCGAGGCGGCGCACCAGGGCGCTGGCGCGATGGCTCGCCGCCAGTGCCGCGAGATAGGCTGCCACGGTTTCGGGAGCGGCCGGCAGCGGCGACCAGTGGGCGGCCGCGCACCATGCGCAGAAATGCCGCCAGTCACTCCGGTAGGCCCGCAAGGTAGCGGGGGCGAGCGCCTGGTCGGCGAAATCGATGGCGGCGGCCAGGGCGGCGCGGGCCGCGGCGGAGCGATCGGCGGGAACCCCGTCCGGTCCGGAGGCCCAACCGGCGTCGGGCACCGCCGGCATCCGGTCCGGGGTGGCTGGGATCTGGCCCGGGTGATCCACCGAATCGCCTGTCATACCCGCGACTTAGCGTCAATTAGGGCAAAATTGCAAGACACGCGATAAGTGACAGTTATCGCGTATTAAATATCCGCAAAATCGTATCACCATCGCCCGGCTGACGGCTCAGGACGTCGCCGCGCCGTCGGAATCTGCCGCGGAAGAGTCGTTGCTCGGCGCCGCCGTGGTTTTGGGTCTGCCCTCGGCCTGCAGGGGTGCGCGTCCAGCGCCCGGCAGATCGCGCAGACTATTCAGTCCAAACTGGGCCAGGAACCGCGGTGTGGTCACCCACAAGGTCGGCCGTCCCGACGCCTCCTTGCGCCCCCACGGCTGGATCAGTCCGGTTTCGAGCAACAGGTCCATCGTCGCCTGGCCGAGGCTGGCACCCCGGATATTTTCGATGTTGGCGCGGGTGATCGGCTGATGCAAGGCAATCACCACCAGGGTTTCCATCGCCACCCGCGGCAGACGGCGCGTCTCGGTCAGTACCTCACGCAACGGCGCCGCGAGGTCGGGCGCGGTCCGAAACGACCAGCCGCCGCCGGTCTGGACCAGGATCACGCCGCGGTCGGCACAATGACGCTGCAGGGCTTCGAGGACGAAAAGCGGATCGAGGTCGCGCGGCAGCAGCGGCTCCAGCGTCTTGGGGGTGACCGGCTCCGGGCTGGCAAACACCAAGGCCTCCGCCAGGCGCAGCACCTCGATCGGGACCTCGAACGCCGCCATCGGGACATTCTGCCAAGGATCGGGCCCCGATGCCAGGGCGGACCGTCAGTCCGCCGACAAGCGCCGTTCTTTGGCCTTTAGTGCAGCAGTAAGGGAAAAAATGCACTCACCAAAGGAAATCGACACCCAGTGCACGCGCCGGCTTCCGGCATGCCACCTCGGCGCTCGCCCGGCTGGATTCGGAACATAATTCGTTAACCCTTTGGGTTTTTTGTTTATTCCGATCGTTTTCGCTGGACAGGCCGGGGTGTTTACCCTATCCCATCGGTTAGGGATCGTTCACGTTTGGGGGTTGGGATGCGGTTTGGCGCGGTGCAGGCTTGGGTTGCTGCCCGGAGCAAGCGGGTTTCGGTGCTCATGGCGACCCTTGGCATTGCCGCTCTCGGTGCGATCGCGCCGGCGCATGCCGCGTTGCACGGCGCCTATGCGCCGGTGTCTCCCGGCACCGACTGGATCGTGATGGATGCGACCACCGGGCGCGTGCTGTCCGAGCATAACGCCTATACCGAGCGGTATCCGGCCAGCCTGACCAAGCTGATGACGCTCGATCTTGCGTTCCATGCCTTGCGCGCCGGCAGGCTGACGCTCGACACCGCCATTCCGGTGACCGCGGCGGCGGCCCATGTTCAGCCGGTCAAGCTCAACCTCGTGCCGGGGCAGACCATCACCACGCGCCAGGCGATGCTGGGGATGACCACTTTGTCCGCCAACGACGCGGCGACCGCGCTCGGCCAATACCTCGGCGGCGGCAGCATCGGGCGGTTCGCCGAAGCGATGACGGCGCGCGCCCATGCGCTCGGGATGCTGCATACCCAGTTCTACAACCCGTCCGGCCTGCCGAACCCCGGCCAGGTGACCGACGCCTACGACATGGCGATCCTCGCCCGCCACATCCTGCTGACCTACCCGCAATATCGCTACATGTTCTCGGTCGCCAGCTTCGATTTCGAGGGCCGGCCGATCCCGAACATCGACGGAATGCTGAAACTCTACCCCGGCGCGATCGGGATGAAGACCGGCTATACCGATCTGGCCCGGTTCAATCTGGTGACGGCCGCCGTGCGCGACGGGCATCTGCTGATCGGCGTCGAACTGCATTCGCGGTCCTGGAGCACATCCTATCGCACCATGACGAAACTGCTCGACGCGGGTTTCGCGGCGGATGGCGTGCAGTCCGGCCCGATCATCGCGATGCGCAAGGCGATTCCCGACATCCTGCCGGTCGCCCATGCCGCGACGGTGCATCGGCCGGCAGCACGCCGCGTTCTGGTCACGCTGAAACAGCGCCGCCCGGCGATCCGCCATCTCGTTCTGCATTCCGGCCATGTGACCCAGGACATGATTCCCGGCTGGACCGCGCAGATCGGCGCCTATGACACCTATGCCGCCGCCCGTCATCAGGCGATCCTGGTGCGCGGCGAACGGCGCGCCGGCACCGCGCGGGTCAGCAGCGTGGTGCTGCGCCATCGCCGCATCTGGCGGGCTCAGCTCGCCGGGCTGAACGAGGCAGGCGCACGAGCGACCTGCGCACTGCTCGCCCGGCACCATCAATCCTGCTTCATCATCGCACCGCACAACGAAGATCTGGCGATGCGATAAGGCGCCCCCTGGATTAGGCGCGATTGCTTATTTCGGGGGCGTGGTGAAGAACCAGGGATGTTCGTCGAGATCGCGGACGGTGTAGGTGCGCCCGTAGGATTCGTCGCGCGGCGGATGGACGATCTCCGCCCCGGCCTCCTTGGCCCGCCGGTAATGCGCATCGACATCGGCGAGATAGACGAAGATGCCTTGAGACGCCGATCCAATCTCCCGCGCGCTCTGCATCCGCCAATCCTTGCCGCCCTGTCCCATCATGATGCGCTGGCCGCCGAAAATCATTTGCGCGTGCATCCCGCTCGGCGTCGCATGGCGCATTTCCTCGGTGAAGCCGAAGGCGCGGGCGAGCCAGTCGAGAGCGGCGGGAACGTCGCGATAGAAAATATAGGGGATGATCTCGGTAGCGATCGTTTGGTTGGACATGGCCATCATCGTTTCCCCTTGATGGATGAAGCCCGGATCATAGAGGATGGTTCGGCGCCTGTCTTGAATGTTTCATGACGTCGTTTCCTCGCGAGTCACCGCCGCCAATGCGTCGGCGCGGCGGCAAGCGCGGGCGGGACGCCGGCCACGACGCCACGCGATCAGCCCCGGCGCGGCGAGGATCAGCGCCATTGCGTTCCAGACCAGGAACTCGGTATTGAGCGGGCCGGAGACGATCGCACTCGCGATCGCGCCCGCCGCGAGGACGGCGCTCGGCAGCCAGTCCCGCCAGGTTTCCG
This sequence comes from Acidiphilium iwatense, assembly GCF_021556475.1. Taxonomy (GTDB): domain Bacteria; phylum Pseudomonadota; class Alphaproteobacteria; order Acetobacterales; family Acetobacteraceae; genus Acidiphilium; species Acidiphilium iwatense. Next base: position 119,471 of record NZ_JAKGBZ010000004.1, read on the forward strand.
CCGCCGGACAATCGCGCGCGGCCAGCCGGAAGATCGCGACCACCACCGGCACGGCGAAGACGGCGAACGGCGCGTCGCGATAGCGCGGATCGAACACCAGCATCGTCTGGATCACCGCAGCCGCGACCTGAAACAAGAACCAGAGATGGTCGAATGTCCGCACCCAGTCGCGCGACCTCGCGTAGCCGAACAGGCTGGCGCGGAGCAGCAGAACCGTCTCCGCGCCCGAGGCCGGCGGATGCGCGGCACCCTTCACCGCGCGGCGGAGACAAAGCCAGGCGAGCAAGGCTTGGGCGGGGAGGTTCACCGCGGCACAGATGATCAGCGAATTATCGTACAGGACGTGCCACGTGATCGCCCCGGCATAGACGAGCGCATTGCCGAGGCCGAACGCAAGCGCGGCAGCGCCAAGGTTCGTCGCGCCACCGAGCACGATCAGGGCGATGGAGATCACGATCGCCGTCCCGGCATAGAGCGGCCAATGCGGCATCTCGACCACCGGACCCGAGAGCGGAAATTTGGGCTGCCTTGCGGCGTTCCAGATGCCCCAGTTGGCGCCGGCGATTCCCTCGTCGTGATATTTCCAGCCCTGGTTGAACGCCTCGATCAGGTTGTAATCGACATGATCGCGATCGGCCAGGGTCACGAATTTGCGAAGAAAAATCGCCTCGTTGACGCGGGAGGGCGCGGCGTCGCCGCGCCAGCGGCCCCGGCTGGGCCAGCCGGTCTCGCCTACCGAAATCCGCTTGCCGGGAAATTTTCGCTCCGCCTCGGCGATGGTCCGGCCGATCCGCGCGATCGCCCGATCGACGTTCACCGGATGGTTCTGCCAATAGGGCAGCAGATGGATCATCACGATATCGACGTGTTTCGCCACCTGCGGAAATTCGAACCAGAATGTCGCGACATCCGCATACGCGATGGGCTGTTTCACCCGCGCCTTCACATGCTCGATATCCGCGATCAGCGCCGCCGGCGACAGATCGCGCCGCAGCAGCACCTCGTTGCCGACCACGACGCGGGAGACGGTATGCGGATGCGCATTCGCCTCGGCGATGCCCGCCGCCATCTCGCGCGCATTGTCGCGCCGGTTCGGCCCAAGCCAGATGCCGATCCAGACCTTCAGCCCCGCCTTCCTGGCCAGCGCGCCGATGTCGTAATCACCCTCCAGGGAGGAATAGGTGCGGATGCCGTCCGCATGTTTCGCGATCAGCCGGAGATCTTGCGCAACCTCGGCAGCATTCGGGAAACTCTTGGTCAGTGGCGACTGTCCGTCGCGGAACGGCGCGTAGGAGACCGAATGGAACCGCGCATCCGGCATGGTTACATCGCCCGCGACCGGCCGGTTCGGCCAGTACCAGATGGCAAGCGTGATCAGGCCGAACAGGAACACGAAATAGGGTCTTGCCGAGCGCATCGCCTTGCCGCTTACAGGAGCAATCGGTAAACGGCCAGGGGTTGGAAATGATGATCGACGGACTCGACGACGCATCCATCCGCCGCATCTTGATCACCACGCGGCGCATCGCGCTGGTCGGCGCCTCGGCCAACCCGGCCCGGCCCTCGAACGAGGTGCTGGGGTTTCTGCTCCGGCGCGGCTATGACGTCACCCCGGTCAATCCCGGTCTCGCCGGCCAGACCCTGCATGGCCGCGCGATTGCCGCGAGCCTCGATGCGGCCGCGCCATTGGAGATGGTCGATCTGTTCCGCGCCTCGGATAAGGTGATGCCGGCGGTGCGCGACACGGTCCGGCTGGGGGCGAAAATCATCTGGATGCAGCTCGGCGTGATCAACCGCGAGGCGGCGGCGATCGCGCGCGATGCCGGGCTGATTGTGGTGATGGATCGCTGTCCTGTGATCGAAACGGCGCGGCTGGGGCTGCGGTAAGTCAGTCTAACCGTATCAGGCACACGCAAGATAGGCTAAACCTGCGACACCGATCATTCCGATCACGGAGCGTATGATGGCTGAAAGCCCGATTTCCCGCCTGTTCGGTAATATATCTCAGGGCGGGGGCCCGCGCGGCCCCAACGGCGGTTCGCCGCGCCCTGCACGGCCACTCCCCGTCGGGTGGCTGGGTGCGGCTGCATTCGTCGTGATCGCGATCGTCGTGCTCGGCAGTTGTTTCTATGTCGTGCAGCCGACCGAAATGGCCGGGGTGACGCGGCTCGGGGTGGTTGTCACCAAGGAGCCGGTCGGTCCGGGCGTGCATTTCAAGCTGCCATTCATCGAGACGGTGAACACCATCCAGACCTCGATTTCGCGCTTCAGCCTTCCTCCGGTGCAGGTCTATACCGCCGATAATCAGCTTCTTACCCTCGGCGTCTCCTTGACCTATCAGGTGCCCCGCGCGGCGGTGCTGCATCTGCTCTACGATGTCGGCAAGGCCGGCAATATCGACATCGACCGGACCATCGAGCCGATCATCGCCGACCGCGCGCTGCGGGTCTTTGCTCAGCACAAGACCATCAATATCAGCGAGCGCCGCGCGGTGATCGACGAACAGATGCATATCGCGATCAGCAAGGCGCTGAAACGGCTGTTCGGCATCGACGTGATCGATATCCAGATTCGCAGCATCGCCTATACCACCGCGTTCGATCAGGCGGTGGAGGAAGCAGTCGAGGCCAAGGCCCAGGCGGTCAAGGAGCAGAACCTGGTGCTCGAAAAGCAGTATATGGCCGAGCAGACCGTCACCACCGCCGAGGGTGCGGCCAAAGCGCGGATCGCCCAGGCCAAGGGCGCGGCGCAGGCGACGATTTTGCGGGCGACCGCCCATGCCCAATCCATCGGCATCGTCGCCAAAGCGCGCGCCATCGCGATCGCGCAGGTAGGCAAGGCGGCCGGCGCCTATCCAGGCATCATTCCCTATTCCGTCGCAACGCGATGGGATGGAAAATTGCCGACGACAACGGTGGGTTCCGGCTCCGGTTCCAGCCTGTTCCGGGTGCTGCTGCCCGCCGCCGGTGCTTTGGTGCCGAAACCGGCGAAATAATCAGGAGCGAAATACCGACGCCGGGTAACCTTGGGCGAACAGCAGCGCGCGCAGATCGGCGTGATCGACGCGCAGTTTTGCCTGGGCGGTGACGATCGGCTTGGCGTGATAGGCGACGCCCATGCCGGCATCGGCGAGCATCGCGAGATCGTTGGCGCCGTCGCCCACCGCCATGACCGCGCCGAGCTTCGCACCGCGCTTTTCGGCAATCTCGTGGAGGGCAGCGCGTTTCGCGTCCCGGTCGAGCACCGGCTCGGCGACCTTGCCAGTCAGCCGGGAGCCGTCATCGAGCAGGGTATTGGCGCGATGGATATCGAAGCCGAGTTCGGCGGCGACCCGCGCGGTGAACCAGGTGAACCCGCCGGAAACCAGCGCGGTGGTCGCACCATGCGCGCGCATCGTGGCCACCAGTTCGCGCGCGCCCGGCGTGATTTCGGTGCGCCGCCAGGTGCGCTCCAGCGCCGCGATGTCGAGCCCCTCGAGCAGCGCCACGCGCTCGCGCAGGGCGGCGGCGAACTCGACCTCGCCCGCCATCGACCGCGCGGTGATCGCGGCGATCCGGTCCTTGATCCCTGCCTCCCCGGCGACTTCGTCGAGGGTTTCGGAGGTGACGATCGTGCTGTCCATATCGGCGACCAGAACCGCCTTGCGCCGTCCGCGCGACTTCACGCAGAGCGCGTCGACCGGCGCGTAATCGAGCGCCGCCGCGACCAGTTCGGGCTCCGGTTCCACCATGCAGGGGATTTCCGCCGCCTCGCCCGGCGACAGCCAGACCGGCTCGGTCCCGGCGACGTGTTCGCGGATGCGCCGCACCATTGCCTCGGTAAGCGCAATCTTGTCGCGCGCGGCGACCAGGATCAGAACGAATTTCATGGATCCATCGCCTAAAGCAACACCGCATGACCGGGCAAGGCCGCTGGTCATCGTCGCCGGTCCGACCGCTTCCGGCAAATCGGCGCTGGCATTGGCGCTGGCCGAGCGGCTGGCCGGGACGATCATCAATGCCGACGCGATGCAGTGCTATGCCGACTGGCGGATCATCACCGCGCGGCCCTCGCCGGAAGACGAGGCGCGCGCGCCGCATCGCCTGTATGGCGTGCGCGGGCTCGATCAGACGGTCGATGCCGCATGGTGGCGGCAGGCGGCGAGGACCGAGCTTGACCGTGCGCCCCTGCCGATCCTGTGCGGCGGAACCGGGATGTATCTGAGCGCGCTGATCCACGGCATCGCCGCGATTCCCGATCCGGGCGCGCCGGCCCGCGCCGAGGCGCGCGGAATGCTGGCCGGACATGGCCCGGCGTGGATGCACGACTGGCTTGCGGCGCACGACGCCGAAACGGCGGCGAAACTGCGCCCCACCGATTCCCAGCGCCTCGCCCGCGCCGCCGAGGTGCTGCTCGGCACCGGGCGCGGGCTTGCCGCCTGGCAGGCGATGCCGCGCGACGCGCTCGCCGGCTGGCGGATAAAGCTGATTCTTCTCGACCCGCCGCGCGACGATTTGCGCGCGGCGATTACTTTGCGATTTGCCGGAATGCTGGAGGCGGGCGCGCTCGACGAGGTTCGCGCGGCAGCCGCGCGCGTTCTCGACCCCGCGCTGCCCGGACTGCGCGCCCATGGCGTACCGGAACTGATGGCGCATCTTGCCGGGCACCTCACGCTCGATGAGGCCGAGCGCCGCGCGATCGCCGCGACCATCGCCTACACCAAGCGGCAGGCGACCTGGTTCCGCCATCAGAAATTGGCAGATGAGCACTGCGCGCATACGATCCATGCGCGGTTCGAGAGTATGGCGCAATTTTCGGAAAGAATTATCGACTATATCATTTCGTTTATTAACAACCCAGGTTGACGCATAGGGCGGGGCCGGGTTACGCCTGATTTTTGACCAAACAGGATACTGCCATGAACGCCGTCAACACCACCGCGACTTCCGGTGCCGAAACCCTGCTCCGTGCGCTGAAGGCGCAGGGGGTCGAGGTTATTTTCGGCTATCCGGGCGGTGCCGTGCTGCCGATTTACGACGCGCTGTTCCAGCAGAACGCGATCCGCCACATTCTGGTACGCCACGAGCAGGCGGCGGTTCACGCGGCGGAAGGCTATGCGCGCTCGACCGGCAAGGTCGGCGTGGTTCTGGTCACCTCCGGTCCCGGCGCGACCAATGCGGTGACCGGCCTGGTCGATGCGCTGATGGACAGTATTCCCATCGTCTGCCTGACCGGCCAGGTGCCGACCCATCTGATCGGCAACGATGCGTTCCAGGAAGCCGACACCACCGGCATCACGCGCCAGGCGACCAAGCATAATTACCTGGTCAAGCGCTCGGAAGACCTCGCGCGCATCGTGCACGAGGCGTTCCTGGTCGCGCGCACCGGCCGGCCCGGCCCGGTTCTGGTCGATCTGCCCAAGGACATCCTGATCAATCCGGCGCTCTATACCGAGCCCGCGACCGGCGGCCATCGCAGCTACCGTCCGCGCACCGAGCCCGATCCGGCGCGGATCGCCGAGGCGGTGCGGATGATCAAGGCAGCGAAGCGGCCGGTTTTCTATACCGGCGGCGGCATCATCAATGCCGGGCCGCAGGCCGCCGAACTGCTGATCGAATTCGCCCAGCTTACCGGTGCTCCGGTCACTTCGACCCTGATGGGGCTCGGCGCCTTCCCGGCCTCGAATCCGGCTTTCCTCGGCATGCTCGGGATGCACGGCACCTACGAGGCCAATCTCGCGATGCATGGCTGCGACGTGATGGTCAATCTCGGCGCGCGGTTCGACGATCGGGTAACCGGGCGGCTCAACGCCTTCGCACCGGGATCGAAGAAAATCCAGGTCGATATCGACCCCTCCAACATCAACAAGAACATCGTCGTCGACGTGCCGATCGTCGGCGACGCGGCGCTCGCGCTGCGCGCGCTGATCGACGCCTGGAAACGCGACACGGCCCGTCAGGACCGTTCCGCCCTGGCCGACTGGTGGCGCCGGATCGAAGTGTGGCGGGCCAAGGATTCGCTGAAATTCACCCAGAGTTTCAAGAAGGGTGCGACGATCAAGCCGCAGCACGCGATCAAGCGGCTGTGGGAGATGACCAGGGAGCGCGAGGCCTTCATCACCACCGAGGTCGGCCAGCATCAGATGTGGGCCGCGCAGCATTATCGGTTCGACAAGCCGAATCGCTGGATGACCTCGGGCGGGCTGGGCACGATGGGCTATGGATTGCCGGCGGCGATGGGCGTGCAGATCGCCCACCCGGACGCGCTGGTGATCGATATCGCCGGTGAGGCCAGCATTCTGATGAACATTCAGGAAATGGGCACGCTGGCGCAATACCGGCTGCCGGTGAAGATTTTCATCCTGAATAACGAGTATATGGGCATGGTGCGCCAGTGGCAGGAATTGCTGCATGGCGGCCGCTATTCCGAAAGCTATTCGGCGGCGCTGCCGGATTTCGTGAAACTCGCCGAGAGTTTCCACGCGGTCGGGCTGCGCGCCAGCACGATCGACGAGCTGGACGGCGTGATCGCCGCGATGATCGCGTCCGACCGGCCGGTGATCGCCGATATCCACGTCGATCCGAAGGAAAACTGCTTCCCGATGATCCCCTCCGGTGCCGCGCATAACGAAATGATCCTGGGGCCGGAGCATGAATCCGAGGCGGCTGGAATTACCGACGAAGGCCTGGTACTGGTTTGATGAACGCGATCGTCGAGCAGCATTTGCGTTCCGCCACCATCTCCGTCCTGGTCGAGAACGAATCCGGCGTGCTCGCGCGGGTGATCGGGCTGTTTTCCGGCCGGGGCTACAATATCGACAGCCTCACCGTCGCGCCGGTGGAGGATGATCGGCGCAAAAGCCGCATCACCATCGTCACCTCCGGCACCGATCTGGTGATCGAGCAGATCAAGGCGCAGCTCGACCGGCTGGTGCCGGTGTATCGGGTGTCCGACCTGTCGCGCGAGGGGCCGCATCTGGCCCGCGAACTCGCGCTGATCAAGGTGATCGGCGCGGGTGACAAGCGCCTGGAAGCGCTGCGCCTTGCCGATGCGTTCCGCGCGCGGGTGATCGACGCGACGACCGAGAGTTTCGTGTTCGAACTGACCGGCGCCACCGACAAGCTCGACGCGTTCCTGGATCTGATGCGCCCGCTCGGACTGGCCGAGGTGTCGCGCACCGGCGTCGCCGCGATCGCGCGGGGGACCAGGACGATTTGATCACCGCCCGATCGTGATGGTCGCGGTGCGGCTCGCCTGCTCGCTCGCGGGCGGGCTGCCGACCGGGCCGAGGCCCTCAACGGCGATCCGGGTCGAGGCCACGCCGTCGGCGATCAGTTGCGCCGCGACGGCGGCAGCGCGGGCGTTGGACAGGCGGATATTGTCCGGCGTGCTGCCCTTGGTGTCCGCCGCCCCGACCACGGTGACCGGCGCTAACGGATGATTGGCGGCGGCACGCGCGGCATTGGCGATCACCGCGCGGCCCGGCGCGCGCAGCGCGGCGGAGTTCGGCTGGAAGAACACCACGAAACGCGGCGGGCCATGCAGGAAGGGCAGATCGGCGCAGCCGGACAGCCCGAGAAGCGAAATGGCGGCAACAGCAAGCCAGGTCGAGCGACGCATGACCGCAACCCCTTCGACAACGGAACCGAATCGGGAGCGATCCGGCTCATGCCCGGTTAGCTGAAGTAGCGCCGCAATGCCAGGATGAACATGAGTTAGAGCGTGATGACTTTCAGTCGATCACGCTCTATTCTTTGTTTGGGCGAGCAATTTCATGGCTTTGCGGATCGCTGCGCGATTCCACTTAAAGCCATATTGCTCTAGGGGCGCCGGCGCATGGATTGCTGCGTCGCGCGGCCGTCCCGATCAGCCCTGCCCCTTGTCCTTCGCAACGCGGTCGAAGCGCCGCAGATCGGCGAGCAGCGCGGGCATTTGCGCGAGCGGGATCATGGCCGGCCCGTCGGATGGCGCATGGTCGGGGTCGGGGTGGCATTCGATGAACAGGGCGGCGCAGCCGACCGCAAGTGCTGCACGCGCCAGCACCGGGGCGAATTCGCGCTGGCCGCCCGACGACTCGCCCTGGCCGCCCGGCTGCTGCACCGAGTGCGTGGCGTCGAACACCACCGGGTAGCCGGTCGCCGCCATGATCGGCAGCGCGCGGAAATCGGAAACCAGCGTGTTGTAGCCGAACGAAGCGCCGCGCTCGGTCAGCAGAATGCGGTCATTGCCGGTGCTCGCGATTTTCGCCGCCACGTTTTTCATGTCCCACGGCGCGAGGAACTGGCCCTTTTTCACGTTGATCGCCCGGCCGGTCGCACCGGCGGCGAGCAGCAGATCGGTCTGGCGGCACAAAAAAGCGGGAATTTGTAGCACATCGACCGCCTCGGCGACCGGCGCGCACTGCGCGGCATCATGCACGTCGGTCAGCACCGGAATGGCGAATTTTTCCCGGATATCGGCCAGGATCGCGAGTCCGCGCGCCATCCCCACGCCGCGCCCGGCGGTGAGCGCGGTCCGGTTCGCCTTGTCGAAGCTCGATTTGAAGATCAGCCCGATGCCGAGCGCGCGCGTCATGCCGGCGAGCGCCTCGGCGACCTCGCCCGCCTGCGCCGCGCTCTCGATCTGGCACGGCCCGGCGATCAGGGTGAAGGGCAGGTCGTTGCCGATCTGGAGGTCGCCAATATTCACATTCATAATGTCACCCACGAAGGTCAAAACAGAAATTGTGCCCCAAATCAATTATCATATTGATCGTCGTGGGTCCAAAAATTTGCAGCGAATTGTAGGCTTCTCAAAATAACAAATTGTTCTGGAATCGCAGCATTTTGAATCTTCTTCTTGTTAACTGTATTCTTTATTTCATTCATCAGTTCTTTAATATGCAATATTTTTCCACCGCCAACTGAAGTACGCGATTTATCGCTTGCGAATACGAAAACTGCAATTGGGTAAATTTCGGGCAGGTCGCCGAAACCCGAAAATATTTCAGGAATATATTTCTTTCCGGCAGAGAATTTTCGGGTGAACCGCCGTTCGCGTTTATCCCAAGAATCACTATCCATCGAGGGTTCGATATGGACGAGATGCCTATTGATTGGGTTGAATGCAATGATATCAAGTTCGCACTCGTATCCTCCTTTGGATAGTTTTCCGACATGTACGTTTCGTCTGACGAAATAGCCCCTGAATTCGTACCACTCGGCAACAAGTTGCTCCAAGAAATTGGGCATCACTCAAGCCTTCCGGAATACTTCAACTAACAAAAAGTTTTTTGGTTCTTTTTTCCAAAAAAGAACCGCTTGCCTTCTCTAGACCAGCCTCGCCTGTTTCACCGCCGCGCCGATGAACCCGGCGAACAGCGGATGCGGGTCGAACGGCTTGGATTTCAGTTCGGGGTGGTATTGCACGCCGATGAACCAGGGATGGTTGGGATATTCGACGATTTCCGGCAGAATCCCGTCCGGCGACAGGCCGGAAAAGCGCAGCCCGACCGCTTCGAGGGCGGCGCGGAAATGGATGTTGACCTCGTAGCGATGCCGGTGGCGCTCCTCGATCATCGCGGCACCATCATAGATCTCGCGAACCAGACTGTCCTGGGCCAGGGTTGCCGGAAACGCGCCGAGCCGCATGGTGCCGCCGAGATCGCCCTCCGCCGCGCGGCGCTCGATTTCGTTGCCGCGCGCCCATTCGGTGAGCAGACCCACCACCGGGGTGTCGCACGGGCCGAATTCGGTGGAGGACGCCGATGCCAGGCCGGCGAGATTGCGCGCCGCCTCGATCACCGCCATCTGCATCCCGAAACAGATGCCGAGGAACGGCACGCCGCGTTCGCGGGCGAACCGCACCGCCTCGATCTTGCCCTCGGTGCCGCGCTCGCCGAACCCGCCGGGCACCAGGATGCCGTGCACACCGTCGAGCCGCGAGACAGTGCCGGGCTGCTCGAACACCTCGGAATCCACCCAGTCCAGCGTCACCTTCACCCGGTTGGCGATGCCGCCATGCGCCAGCGCCTCGGCGAGCGATTTATAGCTGTCGAGCAGGTTGATGTATTTGCCGACCACGGCGATTTTCACCATGCCTTCGGGGGCGCGCACCGTCTCGACGATGCGCCGCCAGCGTGACAGATCGGGCGGCACGTCGTGCGGGAGCGAAAAATGGCGCAGCACCTCGCGGTCCAGCCCGGCCTGATGATAGGAAATCGGCACTTCGTAGATGGTCGAGACATCGAGCGCCGGAACCACGGCTTCGGGCCGGACATTGCAGAACAGCGCGATCTTGCGCCGCTCGCCGTCGGGGATCGGCCGGTCGCAACGGCAGATCAGCATCTGCGGCTGGATGCCGACATTGAGCAATTCCTTGACCGAATGCTGGGTCGGCTTGGTCTTCAGCTCACCCGCGCTCGGGATATAGGGCACCAGGGTGAGATGCACGAACATCGCGGCGTCCGGCCCCAGTTCGTTGCCGAGCTGGCGGATCGCCTCAAGGAACGGCAGGCTTTCGATGTCGCCCACCGTGCCGCCGATTTCGACCAGCACGAAATCGAGCCCCTCGGTATCGGCAAGGACGACGTTCTTGATCGCATCGGTGATGTGCGGAATCACCTGAACCGTGGCGCCGAGATAATCGCCCCGGCGCTCGCGCGCGATCACCTCGGAATAGATCCGCCCGGTGGTGGCATTGTCCGACCGTGTGGCGGGAACGCCGGTGAAGCGCTCGTAATGGCCGAGATCGAGATCGGTTTCCGCACCGTCGTCGGTGACGAACACCTCGCCGTGCTGATACGGGCTCATTGTGCCCGGATCGACGTTGAGATAGGGGTCGAGCTTGCGCAGCCGGACCGAATAGCCGCGCGCCTGCAACAGCGCGCCGAGCGAAGCGGAAGCGATACCCTTGCCGAGCGAGGAAACCACGCCGCCGGTGATGAATACATACCGGGTCATGGAATCCCGCAATAGCAGAGGGCGGCGCGGAGCAAAAGCCCGCACCGTTCGAATGCCACCCCGGCCATCAGTGCTGCGGTGTCGCGGGAGTCGAATTGGCCGCCGGCGCAGCGCCCGGAATTGTCGGCGATGCCCCGGAATTTCCCGAAGACTCGCCCGGAATCGGCGGCAGCGCGGGTGCCGGCTTGGGCGGTGCCTGATTGGTCGCCGGTGCCGTCGTCGCGGCCGGTGCGGGTCCGTTCAGGATCGACTCGGCCGCTCCGCCGCCGCCGTGTCGGTATAACAGAGCCAGCACCAGCGAGAGCACCATGAACGCCGTGGCCAGAATCGCGGTGGTCCGCGTCAGCAGGTTCGCGGTGCCGCGCCCGGTCATGAAACTGCCCATGCCCTGGCTGGAGCCGAGGCCAAGTCCGCCGCCCTCGCTGCGCTGGATCAACACGACGCCGATCAGCGCGAGAGTGATGAATGCTTGCAGAACGAGCAGAACGGTAATCATGGGAGCCTTTCGAGAAGTCGCGGCGTTCTAATCCCGCACGGCGGCACTGGCAATCGCCAGGAAATCCTCGGCCTTCAGGCTCGCGCCGCCGACCAGCGCGCCGCCCACTTCGGGGATGCGCATGAGCGTTTCGGCATTGGCGGGCTTCACCGAGCCGCCATAGAGGATCGGCATCGCCTCGCCCGCTTCGCCAAGCTGCTTTTTCAGCGATGCCCGGATGGCGCGGTGCATCGCTTCGACTTCATCCTCGGACGGCGTTTTACCAGAGCCGATCGCCCAGACCGGCTCATAGGCGATCAGGCCGGAAAACCCGTCCGGCAGGCTGCCGGCCAGTTGCGCGCGCACCACCGTCTCGGTTTCGTGCGCGTCGCGCTCGGCCTCGGTCTCGCCCACGCAAATGACCGGGACCAGCCCGGCGGCCGAAGCGGCGCGCGCCTTGTCGCGCACCAGGGTGGAGCTTTCGCCATGGTCGGCGCGCCGCTCCGAATGGCCGAGAATGACGTGGCGCGCGCCGAGTTCGGCGAGCAGATCGGCCGAGACGTCGCCGGTATGCGGGCCGGAGCGCTTGGCGTCGCAATCCTGCGCACCAACCCAGATCGATGCATCGCCCAGCGCCTCGATCAGCGGGCGGATCAGCGGAAAAGGCGGGCAGACCAGCAGATCGACACCCTCGACCCCCTGGCGCAGCGCCGAGGCATAGGCCGAAAGCCCCGCGAGGGTGCCGTTCATCTTCCAGTTGCCGGCGATCATCTGGCGCATTCCTGTTCCTCCGCAAACGACGCTCAGGTAGATGACGGCGGGCCGGGTGGCAATCGGCGGCGCCCGTGGTAAGACGCCGCTTTCGCTGAATGGGGTTGGAACCGGATGCTCTCGTCGATCCGCAAACTGCTGGACAACTGGCTGGTCCGCGCGTTCTTCATCGTGCTGGTCCTGGTGTTCATCTTCTGGGGCGTTTCCAACGTCGTCACCATGATCGGCTCGAACAGCGCGGTCGCGACCGTCGCCGGCCATCCGATCGAGGCGAGCGTCATCAGCCGCGACTATCAGCGCCAGGTCACCGCCTATGCCGAGCGGCACGGCGGCCACGAGCCGAGCCAGGGGATTCGCCGCCTGTTCGCGGGCAGCGCGCTCGGCCAGGCGATCGACCGGGCGACCATGGCGCTGGAAGCCAGGCGGCTCGGCGTGACGGCACCGCCTTCGGCCTTGCGCCAGCAGATTTTCGCGATGACCGTGTTCGACGGGCCGAACGGCAAGTTCGACAAGGCGACCTTCAATCAGGTGCTCGCCGCGCACGGCCTCACGCCCGGCCTGTTCATGGCCGATATCGCGCGCAGCCTGAATGCGAACCAGATCGTGCAGGCGATCACCGCCGGCGTCGTGGCGCCCAAGCCGATGGTCCGGCAGGTCTTCGACTATGTCGGCCAGGAGCGGACGATCCAGTACGTCCAGCTTCCCTTCGCCGCGGCAACGACGCCATCCCCGCCCGCCGATTCGGTGCTGCGCCGCTACTGGCGCAACCATCCCGGCCGGTTCTCGACGCCGGCGATGCGCACGATCCGGGCGGTGATATTGTCGCCCGCCCTGATCGCCGCCGATCAGCCCGTGACCAAGGCCGAAATCGCCGCCGAATATGCGTCCGAGAAATTCAAGTTCAGCACCACAGCGACCAGGACCGTCGAGATCATCACCGCCGAGGATGCGACAAGTGCCGCTTCTCTCGCCGGTCAATGGAAAAAAGGCGCCGACTGGACCACGATGAAGCAGGCGGCGGCAGCGGCGACGGCGACCGCCGTGACCTTCAAGGACGCGCAACCCGACCAGTTCCCGTCCGGCCGGCTCGCCAAGGCGGTGTTCGCTGCCAAGCAAGGCGAAGTTGCCGCGCCGGTGACCGGCGCGCTGGGAACCTATGTGTTCAAGGTGGTCAAGGCCAATCCGGGCGGTGCCGCACCGCTGTCCCAGGTAGCACCGCGGATCAAGGCGCAGCTCCAGTTGCGCCGCGCGCGCCACGTGGTGAACGCGTCGGTCACCAAGCTGCAGGACGCGCTGGCCGGCGATACGCCGCTGAACAAGCTGCCCGGCGATCTGCATCTGGTCGCCGTCGAGGGCACGCTCGATGCGCAGGGCATGGCCGAAACAGGCAAGCCGGCGCCGATTCCCGGCCCGGCCGCTTTGCGCAAGGCGATCATCGCCGCCGCCTTCACCGCGCCGCAGGGTGCGCAGCCGCAGGCCAAGACTGGCCCTGGCGACAGTTATTACGCCGTCTCGGTCGAAAAGATCATTCCGCCGGCATTGAAGCCCTTCGACACGATCAAGTCCGAAATTCTCGCCGACTGGACCGGCGCCCAGGTGAAGCGCCAGGAGGAGGTTGCGGCGGCGCAACTGCTCGCGGCGGTGAAGGGCGGCAAGAGCTTCGATGCCGCCGCCAATGCCGCCGGCCAGCCGGTCACCACCAGCACGCCGATGACCCGCACGAAACCGGCCGCCGGGGTGCCCGCCAAGCTGCTGCCGATCATTTTCACGCTCAAGCCGGGTGAACCCACCATGGTGGAAACCGCGCGGGAATTCATCGTCGGCACGGTGACGGCGATTACCGAGCCCAAGCCGGGCGGCGATCCGGCGATCGAGAGCCGCATTCAGGCCGCGCTGGACCAGGCGATGCAGACCAACGTACTGCAAAGCTACGCGACCGTGCTGCGCAGCCGCTACCATGTCGGCATCAACGCCAAGATGCTGCACCAGATCAGCGATTGAGGACGCAACCATGAACGCCGCCTCCACGGACCAGCAGGACGCGTTTCGCGCCGCCTATGAAGCCGGGCGTGGTGCGCTGGTCTGGCGGGTCGCGGCGGCGGATCTGACCACCCCGGTCGCGGCGTTCCTCAAGCTCGCCCACGGCATGCCGCATTCCTTTTTGCTCGAAAGCGTGGAAGGCGGTGCGGCGCGCGGCCGCTATTCCGTGATCGGGTTCGCGCCGGACCTGCTCTGGCGCTGCGACGACGGCGCGGTGAGCATCAACCGCGACGCCGCGACCGATGTTGACGCCTTCGCCCCCGACGGCCAGGCCGCCTTCGACAGTCTGCGCGCGCTGATCGCGGAAACCAGGCTCGAACTGCCCGAGCACCTGCCGCCGATGACCGGCGGCCTGGTCGGATATCTCGGCTACGACATGGTCCGGCTGATGGAGCGCCTGCCCGCGCTGAAACCCGACGTTCTCGATATCCCTGACGCCGTGCTGATGCGCCCCGGAATGTTCGCGATCTTCGATTCGGTGAATGACGAAATCACCCTCGCCGCCCCCTCCTATCCCCGTGCGGATGTTTCGGCCGACGACGCGTATCGCGCGGCGATCGCCCGGATCGAAGCCGCCGAGGCGGCGCTCGACCGGCCGACCCCGCAAATGGTCGGTTCGGCGGTGCCGGCCGGGGCGCCGCGGTCGAACATGACCGAGCAGCAGTTCAAGGCGATGGTCCTGCGCGGCAAGGAGTATATCGCGGCGGGCGACGTGTTCCAGGTGGTGCCCAGCCAGCGCTTCGCCCAGCCATTCACCTTGCCGCCTTTCGCGTTCTATCGTTCGCTGCGGCGGATCAATCCCGCGCCCTTTCTGTTCTTTCTCGATTTCGGCGGCTTTCAGGCGGTGGGATCGAGCCCGGAAATCCTGGTCCGGCTGCGCGACGGTACCGTCACCATTCGCCCGCTTGCCGGCACGCGCAAGCGCGGCGCCAGCCGCGCCGAGGACCTGGCGCTCGAGACCGAATTGCTGGAAGACCCGAAAGAGCGCGCCGAGCATCTGATGCTGCTCGACCTCGCGCGCAACGATGTCGGCCGGGTCGCGGCCATCGGGTCGGTGAAAGTGACCGAGAGCTTCGCGATCGAGCGATTCTCCCACGTGATGCACATCTCCTCGAATGTCGAAGGCCGGATCCGCAAGACCGCCGACGCGCTGGACGCCCTGATCGCGGGGTTCCCTGCCGGCACGCTGTCCGGCGCGCCGAAGGTCCGCGCGATGGAAATCATCGAGGAATTCGAACCTTCGAGACGCGGACTCTATGGCGGCTGTATCGGCTATTTCGCGGCAAACGGCACGATGGATACCTGCATCGCGCTGCGCACCGCGCTGATCAAGGACGAAACCCTCTACGTCCAGGCCGGGGTGGGCGTCGTTGCCGATTCCGACCCCGATGCCGAATATGCCGAAAGCCTGCAGAAAGCCCGTGCCCTGTTCCGCGCCGCCGAGGAGGCGGTGCATTACGTCAGCACCAATGCGGGCGCGGTCGTGTCATGATTCTTCTGATCGACAATTACGACAGCTTCACCTTCAATCTCGTCCATTTCTTCGGCGATCTCGACGCCGATTGCGTGGTGCGCCGGAACGACACGCTGACGCCGGCGGAAGCACTTGCAATGAAGCCGGAGGCGATCGTTCTCTCGCCTGGGCCCTGCACACCGAACGAGGCCGGCATCTGCCTCGACCTGATCCGCGACGCGGCGGGCAAGGTGCCGATCCTTGGCGTCTGCCTCGGCCATCAGGCGATCGGCCAAGCCTTCGGCGGCATTGTCGGGCGGGCGCCGATGCCGATGCACGGCAAGCTTTCGCCGATCCGCCATAAGGGCAGCGACGTTTTCGCCGGATTGCCCGACCCGTTCGAGGCGACACGCTATCATTCGCTGATCGTCGATCGCGAGAGCCTGCCGGAAACACTGATCCCCACCGCCTTCACCGATGACGGGCTGGTGATGGGGCTGCGCCACCGCGATCTGCCGATCTACGGCGTGCAGTTTCACCCAGAAAGCATCGCGACCGCGCATGGCCACACGCTGCTGCGCAATTTCCTCGGGCTGGTGCGCGGCCATAACGAAGGGCCGGCGGATATTCTCGCCGACCTCAAGCCGGTGCTTGACCGGCTGGCGCGCGGCGAAACCCTGTCGGTAGAGATGGCCGAGGCCGCGTTCGGCGCGATCATCGACGGGCGCTCGAACGATGCGCAGATCGCCGGGATGCTGATGGCGATGCGGGTCCGGCGCGAGACCGTTGCCGAACTCACCGGCGCGGTGCGCGCGATGCGGGCGCGGATGCGCACCATCGCAGCCCCGCCGGACGCGATCGATGTCTGCGGCACCGGCGGCGACGGCGTCGGCACGCTGAACATTTCGACCGCCGTGACCTTCGTGCTCGCCGGTCTCGGCGTGCCGGTGGCGAAGCACGGCAACCGGGCCTTGTCGTCGCGCGCGGGAGCGGCGGATGTGCTGACCGCGCTCGGCGTGCGGGTCGAACCGGAATTCGAGCGCCTGCCGGAAATTTTGCGCGAGGCCGGCTGCGTGTTCCTCCACGCGCCGCGCCATCATGCCGGACTGCGCGACGCCGCCGCCGCGCGGATCGCGCTCGGCACCCGCACGGTGTTCAATCTGCTCGGGCCGATGGCGAATCCGGCGCGCGTGCGCCGGCAACTGATCGGCGTGTTCGATCCGGTTTGGGCAAGGCCGATGGCGGAAACCCTCGCCCAACTCGGCACCGAGCGGGCGATGATCGTTCACGGCGGCGGGCTCGACGAACTCACCCTCGCCGGCAAAAGCAGCATCGTCTCGCTCGATCGCGGCAATATCACGGAATTCACCGTCACCCCGGAAGACGCCGGGCTCGCGCGCGCACCGCTGTCGGCGATCATCGGCGGCGATGCATCCCACAACGCCGCTGCCTTGCGTGCCCTGCTCGATGGTGCTTCAGGGGCCTATCGGGACGCCGTGCTGCTCAATGCCGCCGCCGCCCTGATCGTCGCCGGCCGGACTGAGGATTTTCGCGCGGGCGCTGCCCTCGCGGCAAAATCCATCGATTCCGGCGCGGCGCGCGGCGCGCTCGACCGGCTGAAGCGCGCGAGCGCCGAGACAACCCCAGCCATGGCATGCTGATGAACGATACCGCCAACCGCTCCGATATCCTGCAGGGCATCTGCGCCGACACGCTCAGGGAGGTCGGCCGCCGCAAAGCGGCGGAAAGCCTGGAGGAGATTCGCGCGCGCGCCGCCGACGCCCCGCCGCCCCGCGGCTTCGCCCGCGCGCTGATGGATGCCGCAGCCTCGGGCCGGACCGGGCTGATCGCCGAGATCAAGAAGGCATCGCCCTCGGCGGGGCTGATCCGGCCCGATTTCGACCCGGCGACGATCGCCCGCGCCTATGCCGAGGGCGGCGCGGTGTGCCTGTCGGTGCTGACCGACGCGCCGCATTTCCAGGGCTCGTCCGCGCATCTCGCCGCCGCGCGGGACGCGGTGGACCTGCCGGTGCTGCGCAAGGACTTCATTCTCGATTCCTGGCAGATTTACGAAAGCCGGGTGATGGGGGCCGATTGCATCCTGCTCATCATGGCAGCCCTCGGCGACGAAAAAGCCCGCGCCTTCGAGGAATTGGCCAATGCGCTCGACATGGACGTTCTGGTCGAGGTGCATGACGAGGCCGAACTCGAGCGCGCGCTCGGGCTGCGGGCGCGGCTCATCGGCATCAACAATCGCAACCTGAAAACCATGGTCACCGATATCGGCGTTTCCGAGCGCATGGCGCCGCAGATTCCGCCGGAGCGTTTCGTCGTTGCCGAAAGCGGGATTCGCGATTTCGCCGATATCGAGCGGCTGAAAGCCGCCGGCGTGCAGGGCATCCTGGTCGGCGAAAGCCTGATGCGGCAGGCGGATATCACCGCGGCGACCCGCGCGCTGCTCGGCCTCGGCGCATGAGCCTGACCCATCTCGACGAGACAGGTGCTGCGCGCATGGTCGATGTTTCGGCCAAGGACGCGACCGTGCGGGAGGCCAAAGCCGCCTGCCATGTCGCGATGCGGGCGGAAACCCTGGCGCTGGTCGTCGCGGGAACCGCCAGGAAGGGCGACGTGCTGGCCACGGCGCGGATCGCCGGCATCATGGCGGCGAAGCGCACCGCTGATCTCATTCCGCTCTGCCATCCTCTGGCGATTTCGGCGGTCGCGGTCGATCTCGCGCCCGACCCGGCGCTGCCCGGTATTCGGATTGTCGCGACGGTGCGGACCACCGGGCCAACGGGTGTCGAGATGGAAGCGCTGACCGCCGCCTCGGTCGCGGCACTGACCATCTACGACATGCTGAAAGCCGCCGACCGGTCCATGCGGATCGACAATCTCCGGGTGATCCGCAAATCCGGCGGCAAATCCGGCGATTTCGAGCAGGATTAGGGACACACCCTGATGCTCAGCGTCGCCGAAGCCCGTGCGCGGATCGTCGGGAGCCTGCAACCGACCGGTGCGGAAATCGTCGCGCTGGCCGAAGCCTCGGGCCGGGTTCTCGCCGCACCTGTCGTCGCCCGGCTTGCCCAGCCGCCGCATGACGTTTCGGCGATGGACGGGTTTGCGCTTCGCGCCGCCGATGGTGCGGTGGGAGCACGGTTGCGCGTGATCGGCGCGGCACCGGCGGGACATCCGTTCGGCGGCGCAATCGGCCCCGGCGAGGCGGTTCATGTTTTCACCGGCAGCGTGATGCCCGAGGGCGCCGATGCGGTGACCGCACAGGAAGATGCCGTGTCCGACGACACATCGATCACGTTGCACGAAGCAGTGCGCGCGGGACGGCATATTCGCCGCAAGGGCCAGGATTTTCACGAAGGCGAAACCCTGCTCGAAATCGGACGGCGCCTCACCGCCCGCGATATCGGCCTCGCAGCCGCCGCCAACCATCCCTGGCTTGCGGTGCATCGTCGCCCGGTGATTGCGGTGCTGGCGACCGGTGACGAAATCGCCATGCCCGGAGAAACAATCCCGCCGGGCGGCATCGTCAGTTCCAATTCCCACGCGCTCGCCGCCTTCATCCGTGCCCGCGGCGGCGTGCCGATCATTCTGCCGATCGCCGCCGATGACCGGGCTGTCATCGCCGCCACCGCCGAGGCGGCGTCGCGCGCCGACCTGCTGGTCACCACCGGCGGAGCGAGCGTGGGTACGCATGATCTGGTGCAGACGGGGCTGGGCGAACGCGGCCTTGAAGTCGATTTCTGGAAAATCGCGATGCGGCCGGGCAAGCCCCTGATGTTCGGCCATCTCGGCGCGCTGCCGGTTTTGGGCGTGCCCGGCAATCCGGTCTCATCCCTGGTGTGCGGGCTGTTGTTCCTGAAACCGGCGATCGAACGCCTGTCCGGCCTGCCGGGCGACGCGCCGCCAAGCGAACCGGCGCGCTGCACCGCCGCACTTCCCGCCAACGATCATCGCGCCGATCATCTGCGCGCGACCCTCGCGCGCAGCGCAGATGGTGTTTGGGACGTGACCCCGTTTCCGGTTCAGGATTCCTCGATGCTGCAACGCCTCGCCTTGGCCGATGCGCTTCTGCTTCGTGCCCCGAACGCGCCGGCCGAAGCAGAAGGTGCGATGGTCCAGGTCATCCGCCTTGCGGAAAACGGGTTATAGGCTAACCCGCAAGCCCCGCGAGAAGCAGCACAGCCACGATGAACTGGGCGGCGTTCACGAATACCGAAAGCCGGTGATCTCGGTTGAATTGAATCTTGTTTCCGGCCTCGCGCAGCGCGTTCAGATGCGGAATCCAGCCGAGCCAGAGCCAGACGGTCACCGCCGCGATCAAGCAGGCGACCAGCGCGTACCACGGCTTGCCGCGCAGCCCGAGGCCGATCGCGGCGACCACGGAGGTGACGATCATATAGAGATAATAACGCGGGAACGCGGCGCGGATGAACGGACCGGCGACATCCGGCGTCAGCTTGCCGAACATCAGCGGCGCCATCACCGCGCCGAAGAACAGCATCCCGCCGGCCAGGGCGGCGAGGCCCATGACGGCGAGGATGTTGCCCATCTGCGGCGTTCTCAATAACGGTAGTCGTCGTGCTTGAACGGGCCGGTGCGCCCGACGCCGATATACTCCGCCTGCTCGGGCGTCAGCACCGTCAGCGCGGCGCCGACCTTGGCCAAGTGCAGCGCCGCGACCTTTTCGTCGAGATGCTTGGGCAGCACATAGACCTGGTTTTCGTATTTGCCTTCGGGGGCTTTCCACAACTCGATCTGGGCCAGCACCTGATTGGTGAAGCTTGCCGACATCACGAAGCTCGGATGGCCGGTGGCATTGCCGAGATTGACCAGCCGCCCTTCGGACAGCACGATCAGCCGCTTGCCGTCCGGGAACACCACCTCGTCGACCTGCGGTTTGACGTTTTCCCAGCGATAGTTGCGCAGCGCCTCGATCTGGATTTCGCTGTCGAAATGACCGATATTGCAGACGATCGCACGGTGCTTCATCGCCCGCATATGGTCGGCGGTGATGACATCGATATTGCCGGTCGCGGTGACGAAAATGTCGCCGCGCGGTGCCGCGTTATCCATGGTGACGACCTCGTAGCCTTCCATCGCCGCCTGCAGCGCGCAGATCGGGTCGATCTCGGTCACCAGAACCCGGCAGCCGGCATTGCGCAGGCTGGCCGCCGAGCCCTTGCCGACATCGCCGAAGCCGGCGACGACGGCGACCTTGCCGGCCATCATCACGTCGGTGCCGCGACGGATGCCATCGACCAGCGATTCGCGGCAGCCATAGAGGTTGTCGAATTTCGACTTGGTCACGCTGTCGTTCACGTTGATCGCGGGCGTCAGCAGCGTGCCGGCGCGGGCCATGTCGCGCAGGCGATGCACGCCGGTGGTGGTTTCCTCGGAAATCCCGCGCACATCGGCGAGCATGTCGGGATACTTGTCGTGCATCAGCTTGGTCAGATCGCCGCCGTCGTCGAGGATCATATTGGGCGTCCAGCCGTCAGGTCCGCGCACCGTCTGCTCGATACACCACCAGAATTCGTCCTCGGTCATGCCCTTCCAGGCGAACACCGGAACGCCGGCGGCGGCCACGCCGGCGGCGGCCACGCCGGCGGCCGCGTGATCCTGGGTCGAGAAGATGTTGCACGAAGACCAGCGCACCGACGCGCCGAGCGCCAGCAGGGTCTCGATCAGCACGGCGGTCTGGATCGTCATGTGCAGGCAGCCGGCGATGCGGGCACCCTTCAGCGGCTGGGCGGTGCCATATTCCATGCGCAGCGCCATCAGGCCGGGCATTTCGTCCTCGGCCATCGCGATTTCCTTGCGGCCCCATTCGGCGAGCGCAATGTCGCGCACCTTGTAATCGACAGGATGGCTGGCGTCGGGCATCGAATGTCTCTCCGTCTGATTCGGGGCCGGTATAGGGGATGGCGAGGCGATTGCAAAACCGCAAACCCTCGAATCGCCACGCGTGAGCACCGGAAGCGGAGACACCCGCGTCGAATGGCCTCCGGAGTAGAGTTTACCCGCTCAGGTGTTCATTGCCTCGAAGAAATCGTTATTGGTCTTGCTGTATTTCAGCTTGTCGAGCAGGAAGTCCATTGCCTCGGACGGTCCCATCGGGTTCAAAATGCGGCGCAGCACCCACATTTTCGACAGGGTGCCCTTCTCGACCAGCAATTCCTCCTTGCGGGTGCCCGATTTGGTGATGTCGATCGAGGGGAAGGTGCGCTTGTCGGACAGTTTGCGGTCGAGAATGATCTCGGAGTTGCCGGTGCCCTTGAACTCCTCGAAAATCACTTCGTCCATGCGCGATCCGGTGTCGATCAGCGCGGTCGCGATGATGGTGAGCGAACCGCCCTCCTCGATGTTGCGCGCCGCACCAAAGAAGCGCTTGGGCTTCTGCAGCGCATTGGCATCGACACCGCCGGTCAGCACCTTGCCCGACGACGGCACCACGGTGTTGTAGGCGCGCGCGAGGCGGGTGATGCTGTCGAGCAGAATAACCACGTCGCGCTTGTGCTCGACCAGCCGCTTGGCCTTTTCCAGCACCATTTCGGTCACCTGGACATGGCGGGTCGCCGGTTCGTCGAAGGTGGAAGCGACAACCTCGCCCTTCACGGTGCGGGCCATGTCGGTCACTTCCTCGGGCCGTTCGTCGATCAGCAGAACGATCAGGAAGGCTTCCGGGTGGTTGTTGGAAATCGAGGTGGCGATGCTTTGCAGCATCACGGTCTTGCCGGTGCGCGGCGGTGCGACGATCAGCGCGCGCTGACCTTTGCCGATCGGCGCGATCAGGTCGATCACCCGTGGCGTATAGTCTTTCTGCGCCCCTTTGACGGGCAGTTCGGCGACCTCGACCTCCATTTTCAGCCGGTCTGTCGGGTAGAGCGGGGTGAGGTTGTCGAAATTGATGCGATGGCGCACCGCTTCCGGGTCCTCGAAATTGATCGTCTCCACCTTGAGCAGCGAAAAATAGCGCTCGCCGTCCTTCGGCGCGCGAATCTCGCCGGCCACGGTATCGCCGGTGCGCAGGCCGAAACGGCGCATCTGCGCGGGCGAGACATAGATGTCGTCCGGGCCGGGAAGATAGTTGCTCTCCGGGCTGCGCAGGAAGCCGAATCCGTCGGGCAGCATTTCCAGCGTGCCGTCGCCATGGATCGCCTGATCGTTCTCGGCATAGGCTTTGAGGATGGCAAACATCATGTCCTGCTTGCGCAGCGAGGACGCGTTCTCGACCTGCAATTCCTCGGCGAGGTTGAGCAGGTCGGTGGGGGTTTTGGCCTTGAGTTCGGCGAGATTCATGAAAAATCCGGGATTCGGGGCGCGGCGTGGAGAAATGCGGCCGGGCGTGTGAGACAGGACATCGGGGAGTTGCGCCCGGCGAAACGATGCGGGCGGGTCGGCGGGCGTGTGTGTCCCGCGCCTGCCTCACATGGCGCATCGGCGCCGCAAGGTCAATGGCAGGCGGGAAATCGCTTCCAGGGCATGGTTCTGCCCTATATGATACGTCAGATGGAGCGGACCATGAGCAATTCGACTCTCTACGAACAGGATTTCTACGCCTGGGCCAACGAGCAGGCCGAGCTTCTCCGCGCCGGCAAGCTCTCCGAGGCTGACATCGCGCACATCGCCGAGGAGATCGAGAGCATGGGGAAATCCGAGAAGCGCGAGCTGGTCAACCGTCTCGCGGTTCTGCTCACGCATCTGCTGAAATGGCAGTTTCAGCCCGGATTACGCGGCAATAGTTGGCGCCTCTCCATCGAGGAGCAACGTGAACGCCTGAGCGATCATCTCTCCGACAATCCAAGCCTGAAGGCCACTCTCACCGAGTCCATCGCTTCCGGGTACCGTTTGGCGCGGATCGGAGCCACGCGCGAGACCGGACTGGATCGTGAGACCTTCCCCACCGCGTGCCCGTGGTCGTTCGATCAGATGACGGCGGATGATTTCTGGCCCGGCGCGGCGTCATGACCGCAACCCTCCTGCACAACTCGCTTGTAGTGGACTTATACCAAGCTTGATGGTTTGCGGCTCGAATACCAAGCTTGATGGTTTGCGGCTCGAAGGGGATTGAACAAAACCGCTCTGCGGTAGTGATTTCCGGCTGATTTTGCGGCGCCGTTGATGGCGCACTTCACGCGACGGTCTCCTGTCTGAGAAGTTTGGGTTGCCATCCCAACCTCAGCAG
>NZ_JAKGBZ010000040.1 GCF_021556475.1 Acidiphilium iwatense
GTTATGTGGAGTTGGCGGCCCTCAAACCTTCGTCGGCTGGAGTTGACGCCTTCCAGCTCCACATCACTGCGCGCTGCACATAAGTCGATTCACGTTGAGCTCAACGTGACTCGACGAGCTCGGATACCTGCCGTTCAGCTCGTCAGGCGGTGCCTTGCTGTTCCACCTGCTGAGCAAACTCTACGAACGCACCAGCGTCGTCATCACCACCAATCTCAGCTTCAGCGAGTGGGCCGAGGTGTTCAGCGACGCAAAGATGACCACGCGCTGCTCGATCGGCTCACGCATCACTGCCACATCCTCGAAACCAGCAACGACAGCTTCAGGTTCAGGGCAAGCGCAACCGCCAATAAGCCAAAGGGGAGAAAAGACGTGACTTGACCCAGAGCCAATCAGGCGGAACATAACACCGTACAACCCGGGTCACTTCTCGATGAAAATCCCGGGTCACTTCTCAGTGGAAATCAACAGTCCAGCGCGGCTTCGAGACGCCGCGCGGTCTCGCTCAGGCTCGATGCGGAAGCACCGCTTGCGCATCTTCGCGAAACCCGGCCGCCCGCACCACCGCGAGGAACGCGGAGAGACCCTGAAAATCAGCAGCCATTGTTCGAAATCCTGGACAAGCCGTGCCGTTATCGCCCGATTGTCACGTACATGGTCAATGACCATATTCGGATCGGATTTTCATTGGAGACAAATATGACCGACCTCACGAAAGCGGGCAGCTTTTCGCTTGGCGACCGCGTGGTGAAGCGCGTGGGCTATGGCGCCATGCAGCTGGCGGGTCCCGGCGTGTTCGGGCCGCCGAAGGATCGCCTGATTGCGCTTGCGGTGCTTCGCGCAGCCGCCGCGGCCGGCGTCGATCACATCGACACCAGCGACTTCTACGGGCCCCACGTCACCAACCAGCTGATCCGGGAGGCGCTGCATCCCTATCCCCGGAACCTGGTGATCGTGACCAAGGTGGGCGCGGTCCGAGGGCCCGACGCGTCATGGAACCCGGCGCAGAGTCCGGCCGAGCTGATCCGCGCCGTGCACGACAATCTGCGCAACCTCGGCGTCGACGTTCTCGACGTCGTAAACCTGCGCATCATGGGAGACGTTCATGCCCCCAGTGAAGGCTCGATCGCGGAGCGGTTCACAACTCTTGCAGACCTTCAGCGGCAGGGGCTGATCCGGCACCTTGGCTTGAGCAACGTCACCGCCGCTCAGGTGGCGGAGGCGCGAGGCATCGCCGCGATCGTATGCGTGCAGAACCACTATAATCTCGCACATCGCGATGACGACAAGCTGATCGACGAACTCGGCCGGCAGGGCATCGCCTACGTGCCCTTCTTCCCGCTCGGCGGCTTCACGCCGCTCCAGTCCGAGACCTTGTCGGCCGTGGCCGAAAGGCTCGATACGACGCCGATGCAGGTCGCGCTCGCCTGGCTGCTGGCGCGCGCGCCCAATATCCTCCTCATTCCGGGCACGTCGTCACCGGACCATCTGCGGGAGAATCTGGCGGCGGCCGAGCTCGCCCTCACGGAGGATATCCGCTCCGAGCTGGCGGAAATCGGCACGATTAGGCGTTAGCAGACATTGAGGTAGCCAATGTGCAGACACGGTTACCTTCTTCATCGTTCTCGGCTCGCAAGGGCCGTCGATTCGGCGCGATAATGCGATATGCAGCGACACAGCCGCCGATTGGCGTAGTAACAGTGGGGGCTCAAGCCCTATTGGTCGTCTGCCAAGCGCGCTCCGCTCGACCGAGGAGATGCGGATTTTAGATATCTGCCGGTCCCATGGTGTCGGGCGCAGCGGGCGTCCGTCAGGCTTGCTGGGTCGGATAGAGCAACCCCAGGATATTGACGTCGACCATCTGGCGATATTCGGCGGGATGCGTGTTCTGGAATGGAGCGGCAACGCCGACACCGGCGACGGCAAGCAAAATGTCGAGCCGACCATACTCTTGCAGGGCGCGCGCAACCATCACCGACGCCTGCGCCTCGTTCGTCACGTCCGCTTCGATCGGCAACGTCTCGCCTCCGGCTTGACGGATGCGATCGGCCAGGTTGTGCAGCCGTTCGATGCGCCGGGCCGCAAGCGCCAGCGCGGTCGCCTCACCGATGCCGGATGAGGCCCCGTCACCAGAGCAACTTTGCCGTTCAGTTTACCTGTTTGCATTTTGAATCCCCTAACTTAAAGTTATACCTTGCCGGCGCTGAGGTTCGTGCTTCTTGCAAGCGTTTCCCATGTCGCGAGAGCCTTCAGCAGGGTCTCACCATGGCTTTGAATGGCGTCCACCGCGTCGGCGCCGAGTTGCAGGCGCAGCGGCGTGTCCGGCGCATCGAGAGCGGCCTCGATCGCGGCCGCCGCTTTCCGAGGATCGCCGTCCTGGGTACCGTTCATGGCACGCGCGAATTCGCGCGTGGCGCCGGTGACGTCGCGATAGGCGTCGATCACCGGCATGTGGCGCATGTTCGGCCCGGCGAGATTGGTTCGGAACTGACCTGGTTCGACGATCAGCACCTTGATGCCGAAGGGCGCCAGTTCCTGTGCCAGAGCTTCGCTCGCGCCTTCGATCGCGAATTTCGTCGCCGAATAGGCGCTGAAGCCCGCGAACGATAGTTGTCCGCCGAGGCTCGACATGTTGACGATGGCGCCGCTCCGCTGGGCGCGCAGCGCCGGCAACGCCGCGCGGGTGACATTCACGGCGCCGTAGAAATTCGTCTCCATCAGCGCGCGCAGCTCGGCATCCGGAGTTTCCTCGAACGCGCCGACGATGCCGTAGCCGGCATTGTTGATCAGCACATCGATGCGCCCGAAACGGGTGATGGCCGCCTCGACCGCCGCTTCCGCGTCGCCTATGCGGGTCACGTCGAGCACACGGACCAGGACGCGATCGGGGGCGGAAGCGGCGAGTGCCGCAAGCGCCGCGACGTGCCGGGCGGTGGCCACGACATTGTGGCCTCGGGCCAGAGCGTGCTCGGCGAAGGCACGGCCGAAGCCGGACGAAGCGCCGGTAATGAACCAGGTCTTGGCGGCCATCGGGATGTCTTCTCCACGGAAAGTGCGTTCTGCTGAATGCTCGGCAATCTGGCCGCTGACGCATTCGCTTTCCAGATGGTTCAAATCGACATGACCATTCGATATGATGCATGAATGGAGCGCGGTCTGCTGAACCATTTTCCCATCGTGCTGACAGTCGCCCGCCGGGGTGGCTTCGCATCGGCGGCGGCAGTGCTGAACATGAGTCCCTCGGCGGTGAGCCACGCGGTCAGGGCGGTCGAGGATCGGTTGGGTCAGCCGCTCTTCCTGCGGACGACGCGCAGCGTCGCCCTGACGGAAGCTGGCAAGGCCTTCGTCGCCGCGATCGGCCCCGCCATCGCGACGATCGAAGAAAGTGTCGAGCACGTCCAGGCGGCGAAGGGACGGGTCGCGGGCGTGCTGCGGCTCAATGCGCCGCGCGTGGCGCTGCCGCTCGCAATTACGCCGGCGATCGTCGCGATGAGCCGGCTTCACCCCGATCTGACGATCGAGGTGACCTCGGACGAATGCCTCGCCGATATCGTCTCCGGAGGGTTCGATGCCGGCGTTCGTTTGGGCGAGATGATCGCGCAGGACATGATTGTGATCCGCCTGACCGGCCCGTTCAAGGCGATCATGGTCGCCGCGCCGGATTATCTTGAAGCGCGCGGCGCACCGGGGACGATCGCCGACCTCGCGGTGCATAACTGCATCGGATATCGCCTGATCTCGTCCGGCGGAGCCTATGCCTGGGATCTGATGGATCGGGGCCGCGAAGTCGCGGTCGCGGTGAGCGGCAGCGTGCGAGTGACCGATTCCACATACGCCCGCGAGCTGGCGCTGCTTGGTGTCGGCATCGCCTATATCTTCGAGCCGCTGGTTCGGAAGGATTTGCGCGCGGGCCAGTTGCGGCAGGTTCTGCCGGCGGCCAGCATCGAAGAACCGGGCCTGTTCCTGTATTTTCCGCGATATGCGTCGGAAATGCCGAAGCTGAGGGCGTTCATCGACACGGTTCGCAGAATTTCAAGAGGAATGATGTCGGGCTGAGCTGGCGGGGTCAAATGAACCATCGGACGCCGGAAGAAAGCGAAAGGAAGTCATGCGGACATTCGTGGCATTGATGCGCGGCATCAATGTGGGTTCGGCACGCAAGCTGCCGATGGCGGATTTGCGTGTCCTGTGCCTTGCGCTCGGGATGGAACGGCCGCAAACCTATATCCAGAGCGGCAATCTGATCGTCGATGCCGAAGGCGGCGCGGACGATGCGCGAAGCTTGCTGGAAAAGGGATTGACCGCGCAGGCGGGATTCGCGGTCGATGTCATCGTGCGCGAAGCCGCCGGCTGGGAGCGATATGTCGCGGCCGATCCCTTCGCCGGGAACGCCGAGGTTCCGGCGAAAATGGTGCATCTGTATCTGTCCCGCGACGCGGTCGATCCGGGCGCCGCAGACATCCTGGCGCGACGGGCGCAAAGCGGGGAGCGGGTCCGCCTGGCCGGCGGCGCGCTCTGGATCGATTACGGCGCGGCGGGCGTTCATGGCTCGAAGCTGAGCCCGTCCCTCATCGACAAGGCCTGCGGCTCGCCGACGACCGGCCGCAACCGGAACACCGTGCTGAAGATCCGCGAGATGATCGCAGCGCGGAGTTAGGTTTTCGGAAACCGTCTTGTCCGATGCACGGATTGCTGATCCATACGATAACATGGCGGAAAGGCCGCCCGGCGATGCGGCGAAAGGACGGAACCGTGGCACGGGATTGCGGGGTATGAACGGCTTGGCGAAACGCATGGTTCCGCTGGCGCTTCTCGGATTCGTCCTCTCGGGCTGCGCGCATCTGCATTATCGGTATCTGGACGCGCTGATCGCGTCGCCGAACCAGTATCTGCGCGAGGTGATCGCGGGGCCGATGCCGCCGCCGCCGATCGGCACGTCGCGCACGATTGCCGGGCCGGATTACGCACCGGGCGCGCCCCTGCCCGCCTCACCTGATCCGGCGACCGACTGGGGCAGCTATAATCGCACGCTGGAAGGCGATCGGTTCTCGCCGCTCGACCGGATCACCACGGCGAATGTCGACGAACTGCGCCCGCTTTGCGATTTCCGCCTCGCCGACGCGACCGATCTTCAAGGCACGCCGCTGGAAATCGCCGGCACGCTCTATGTCACCACCCAACAGCACACTTATGCGATCGACGCGCGAACCTGCCGGTTGCGTTGGGAGCACATCTATCACCTCGCGCGCCGGGTGCCGCTCGACCCGAATCAGGTCAATCGCGGCCTTGCCTATTGGCACGGGCTGCTGATTCGCGGCTCGAACGACGGCAGACTCTATGCGCTGAACGCAGCGACCGGAGGCACCGTGTGGAACGTGCCGATCGGCGACCCCGCGATCGGCGAGACGTTTCCCGCCGCTCCGATCGTCTGGCACGGCATGGTGTTCATCGGCAATGCCGGCGGCGATAATTTCGGCGTGGCGGGACGGATGATGGGGTTCGATGCGCGAACCGGTCTGATGCTGTGGTCCACACCGCTGATCCCGAGCAACGGACGCGCTGCCGCCACCTGGCAGGCGACGAGCTTCGAGCATCCGCGCGGCGGGGCGGCGACCTGGACCTCCTATGCGATCGATCCGCGCACCGGGATTCTTTATGCGCCGACCGGCAACGCGGCGCCCGATTTCCTGAAATCGTTGCGCCCCGGCGCGAACGATTATACCTATGGCGTGATCGGGCTCGATGCGCGCACCGGCAGCGTGCGCTTCTGGCACCAGTTTCTCAGCGGCGACGATGTTCACGACTGGGACATGGCGGCTGCGCCCGAGCTGATTACCACGCCAAGGGGACGCAAATTGCTGGTGGCCGCCGGCAAGGACGGATTTCTCTATGCGCTCGACCGCGAGACCGGAAAACTGGCGGTGAAAACCGCGATAACGACGCGATTCAACACGCGCGCGCCGATGACGCCGCGGGGCACCCGATTTTGCCCCGGAATCGAGGGCGGGGTGGAGTGGAGCAGCCCGGCCTATTCGCCGCAAACCGACGCGCTCTATGTCAACGCCGTGGATTGGTGCACCACCGTTCGCGTCATTGCGGCGAATGCACTCAAGGGCCGCAAGGGCCTGCCCTGGACCGGCTCGACCAGCCGCATCCATCCCTATGGTCTGCGCGCGAACCGTTATTCCGGCTGGATCACCGCGGTCAGTGCGCGCACCGGCGCGGTGTTGTGGCGTCTGCACGACAGCAGGCCGATGCTGGCGGGCACCACCCCGACCGAAGGCGGGGTGGTGTTCACCGGCGATCTGAACGGCCTGTTCATGGCGCTCGATCAGCGCACCGGCGCCCTGCTCTACCGATACGATACCGGTCAGCCGATCGGCGGCGGCGTGATCACCTATGCCGATCGCGGCCGGCAATATGTCGCGGTCGCAGCGGGGATGGACGCGCCGATCGGCTGGCGGCTGAGTACAGGGCCGGGCAGGATCGTGGTGTTCGGGCTGCCCGGCGGGTGACGGGTCAGGCGGGCGCCCAGACATCGCCATGGTCGATGGCGATGCCCTCGGTGCGCAGCTTGAGCAGATGCGCGAGCACGTTGCGCTCGGCGGCGATTTTCAGCATCGGGTTCTGCTTGGCGTAGAGTCGCGCCGCGATTTCGGCGATCGTCGATGGCCGGGCACGCAGTGCCTCGAGAATCGCGGCCTCGCGCCGGCGGCGATGGGCGAGCATTTCCGCGACCAGGGCGCGCGGCTCCGGCAGGAGCGGCCCGTGGCCGGGCAGATAGACGGTTTCGTGCCGGTCGAGCAGGCGGAGCAGACTATTGTAATAGGCCTTCATGTCGCCATCGGGCGGGTTCACGATCGAGGACGACCATGACATCACGTGATCGGCGCTGAACAGAATGTCGCCCGCTCCCGCGACCGTGTAGGCGAAGGCGAGATGGTCGCTCGCGTGGCCCGGCGTGTGCAGCGCGGTCAACCCCGCCAGTTCGTTGCTCTCTTTCAGCCCATGATCGGGCGTGAACAGCGGCGTCGCGGGACGGTGGAACCCGTAGGTCGCGGCGTTCGTCGCGTTTTTCAGCGCCGCCGTGGCACCGAGATGGTCACGATGGGTATGCGAGAGCAGAATCCGCCTGATCGGCACATCGCCGGCGGCTTCAAGGATGTCCGACACATGGGTCGGGTCGTCCGGCCCCGGATCGAGCACGGTCAGCCCGTCTTCGGCGGCGATCAGATAGGTGTTGGTGCCGTGATAGGTCATCACCCCCGGATTGCGCGCGACGATGCGGCGGATTCCGGGCAGGACATCAAGCGCGACGCCGCGCTTCGGCTCGGCTTCGGTCAGAAACGGCATGACGCTGCGCTGCCGGTCGCGTGACTATGGTTCATCGCGCCAGACTAGGGTGTGAACCCGATGGCGGCAATCAGCCCGCGCCGAACAGGGCCGAGAGCAGCCCGAACATCACCGCGACCAGCAGGATGCCGCCTACCCAGACCGCCGGGCCGAGCCGCTCGCGGTCCCGGCTCGCGCGCCAGCCCCTGCGTCCTGAGTCTTTCCGGGGCTTCGGCGCCTTGTTATCGAGACCGACGATCCTGGATCGTCCTGCCGGGCCTGCATGCTGCGCGACCATGGCCATCTCTCCCGCTCCACGGGTCAAAAAGGGAAAATGCGCCCGATCGGGCCTCGTTTGCAAGCGAATCCCGCGCTTCAGGGCAGGCATCTTGCCGTTCCGCGCGCTCCAGGCCACATCATGCGCCATGACCGAACCCGATCCCGAGGCGCCGCTGCGGCGATCCCTCGCACGGCACCGCGCCTTTGCGAGCGGATTGCTGGTGCTGATGGTCGGCCTCACCGTTCTCGCCTACTGGCTGCCGCCGACCGATGCCGTGTTGTTCCTGCGCGATGCGGCGAAAGCCGGGGTAATCGGCGGCATTGCCGACTGGTTCGCGATCACCGCCCTGTTCCGCCATCCGCTCGGCCTGCCGATCCCGCATACCGCGATCCTGCCGGCGCAGAAGGAACGGCTGGGCGCGGCGCTGGGCCGGTTCGTCGCCAATCACGTGTTCACCGAGGCGGATGTCGCGCGGTTCCTCGCCGGGCTCGACATTCCCGATCTGCTTGGCCGTTTTCTTGCCGATCCGGCGATGGCGCGGCCCGCCGCCGAGGCCTTGGCCGCTTCACTGCCGCGCCTGCTCCAGTCGATCGAGGATGGAAGGGCGCGCAGGCTGATCGGCCGGCTGCTGCCGCGCCTGGCGGGTGGCCCGGCGGCCGGGCGCGTGGTGGCGCGCGCCCTCGCCTCGCTGGTGCAAAGCGGACGGCACCAGGAGGTGTTTTCGTTCGTTCTCGATCAGTTGCGCACAGTGCTGAAGGCGCGCGAGGCGGATTTGAAGCAGATCGTCCGCGACCGGGTGCGCGAACAGGGCGGCGTGCTGGTGGGCTGGGCGGTAGGTGCGAGCATCGCATCGCGCGTCGTGGCTTCGCTCAATACCGAGTTCGACCGTATCGGGCCGGACGGGTCGGAACTGCGCGAGGCGTTCGACGAATGGGTGCATCACGAGATCGGCCGCCTCACCGACGATCCCGAGCGGGCGGCGGAGCTGGGTGCCGCGCTGCGGCGCGTCGTCACCCACGAAACCATGCGCGCCTGGGGGCACGATATCTGGACGCAACTGCGCGCGGCGATCGAACGGGATGCGGTGCGGCCGAGCGGCCACAGCGTCGCCGTGATTCAGAACGCGCTCGCCAATCTCGGCACCATGCTGGCCCAGGACAAGGCGAGCCGCGCGCGCATCTCGGCAGCGGCGGGTGCCGTGGTGGCGCGCCTGTTGCCGGCCGCGCAGGCGGAAATATCCGGGTTCATCGGCCGCGTCGTCGGAAACTGGGATGCCGCGACAATTACCGACAAACTGGAATTGCGGGTGGGCAAGGATTTGCAATTCATCCGCGTCAACGGCACGTTGGTCGGCTTTCTGATCGGCGGGGCGCTGTTCCTGCTTCTGCATTTCGGCTTTCACAGACAGGGCTAAACCGGTGCACATTCATATTCATGAATTCCCCGACAACCCGTTCCTCCAATTGACCGGAGCAGAATTCGCCGCCGCCGCCGCCAAGGCCGGACCGATCGGCGCCGGCCATCTTGTGACCTTCGGCACCAGCATCGCCGAATACGAGCAAGCGGCGCCCGCGATCGAGGCGCTGATCGCAACGCCCGGCACG
This sequence comes from Acidiphilium iwatense, assembly GCF_021556475.1. Taxonomy (GTDB): domain Bacteria; phylum Pseudomonadota; class Alphaproteobacteria; order Acetobacterales; family Acetobacteraceae; genus Acidiphilium; species Acidiphilium iwatense. The sequence continues at coordinate 9,217 of NZ_JAKGBZ010000040.1, forward strand.
GTCCGCCGGCTCGATCTCGCGCGCGCCCCGCGATTGCGGCTGATTCAGTCCACCGCCGCGGGCGTCGATGCGCTGGCGCCGTTCGACATGATCCCGGACGGGGTGATGCTGCTGAACAATCGTGGCGTTCACGCCGACCGGGCAGGCGAATTCGCGATCATGGCGATGCTGATGCTGGCGGCCCATATGCCGGAATTCGCGACCGATCAGCGGGCGCATCGGTGGAACCGGCGGTCTTCCGGGATCATCGCGGGATTGCGCGCGACGATCGTCGGCGTCGGCGGGCTGGGCGGCGGTGCCGCGCGCCGGGCGCGGCAATTCGACATCCGCGTCACCGGAATTCGCAACGCGGCGGCGGCGCACCCGGATTGCGACCGCACGCTGACCGTAGCCGATCTCGACAAGGTGCTGCCGGAGACCGATTTCCTGCTCCTGGCCTGCCCGTTGACCGAAGCGACGCGCAACCTGATCGATGCGCGGCGGCTGGCGCTGCTGCCCGCACGCGCGGGGGTCATCAATATCGGACGCGGCGAGCTGCTCGTTCAAGCTGCACTGATCGCCGCCCTGCGCAACGGCACGATCGCCGGCGCGGTGCTGGACGTTTTCACGGAAGAGCCGGTGCCGGCGGAAGACCCGATCTGGGACGCGCCGAACCTGATCATGACCCCGCATATCTCCTCGGACGATCCCGAGCGCTACAACGAGGCGACGCTCGCGATGTTTTTCGAGAATCTGCGCGCCCTCGCCGAAGGCCGCACGCCGCGCACCCTGGTCGATCTGGCGAAGGGGTATTAACCTCGGGAACCGAACAGCGACGAGCCGATGCGCACCATGGTCGCTCCGCAGGCGATCGCGACCTCGAAATCTTCCGACATGCCGATCGAGCGTTCCGGCAGGCCATGATGATCGGCCATCGCCACCAGATCGCGGAAATAGGGCGCGGGATCGGCGTCCAGCGGCGGAATTGCCATCAGCCCGCGCAAATTGGCGCCGAACCGCTCGCGCATCGCGCGGATGAAGCCATCCGCTTCGGCGCGCGCGATGCCGGCTTTCTGAGGCTCGTCGCCGATATTGACCTGCACCAGCAGGTTGGGCAGCGCGCCCTCGCGTTCAGCCGCCGCCGCCAGCGCGTCCGCGAGTTTCGGCCGGTCGAGCGTTTCGATCATGTCGAACAACAGCACCGCATCGCGCGCCTTGTTGGTTTGCAGCGGGCCGATCAGATGCAGGTCGAGATCGGGGTGGGTTACCCGCAGAGGCGGGAATTTCACCGCCGCTTCCTGAACCCGGTTCTCGCCGAAGACGCGCTGGCCGGCGGCGAGCGCCTGCTCGATCAAGGAAGCGGGCTTGGTTTTCGACACCGCGACCAAGGTAACGTCGCGCCCGGCGGCGGCGCGGTTCATCCGCGCACGCAGAGCGGCGATGGTCTCGGCGAGCGAGGGTTCCGGGGTGGGATTGTCGGCCATGGATGAATACCTGATCGGCGCGGCGCGCGCGGTCAAGCGGCGCCGAAAGCCCCCCTACCCTACGCTATGGCTGTTCACCGATGCCGGACGGCTGGCCGACCCGCTGCCGGCGATCGCGCTCCTGCCGCGCGGCATCGGCGGCGTGGTGTTCCGCCATGACGGCGCGCCGAATCGCGCGGCTTTGGGCCGTCTTGTCGCGGCGCTCTGCCGGGCGCGCGGAATTCCGCTCATCGTCGCCGGCGACTGGCGGCTCGCCGCCGCATTGCGTGCCGGCGTGCATCTGCGCGGCGGGACGAAAATCCGCTCAGCCTATCGCGGAGCGCTCGTCACCGCCTCGGCCCATGGGCGGACGGAACTGATCGCCGCAGCACGGGCCGGGGCCGACCTCGTGTTTCTCTCGCCCGCATTCGCGACGGCGAGCCATCCGGGTGCGAGGCCGCTCGGCGCGGTGCGCTGGGCGGGACTCGCGCGGACCAGCCCGGTTCCGGTGCTGGCGCTCGGCGGGATCGGCCGGCGGGCGCAGCACCGGCTGGGCGCCGCCTGCGCCGGCATTGGGGCGATCGGCGCTCTGTCACATGGTTGAAATACACTGTGGCGTCGAAACAACAGCCCGGCGAAATAGGCGTTTCACCCGCAGAGACTAGTTGCCTCGGCAGGGCAAAATGCCTTTTATCAGCCCGTCGCCGCACCCGGTTTCGTGCCGCCCGTCGTCACGGGCCTGCCGGGGAAGCGGATAACATGTTCTTGCCGGGATACCGGCTTCATGGGGGACTGAATGCGCAAGTTTCTGCTGGCCTCGGTGGCCACGTTGGGCATGGTGGCGGGAATTTCCGGCACCGCCTACGCACAGGCGGCGAAGCCGCCGGCACCCGGCACGCTCGTCGTTCACCTGAACGGGCTGCTGAACGATCAGATCAACGACATCGGTTCGACCGCGAATACCGTCAACACCTCGGCCGGCGCGTACAAGCTGAACCCGATCGGCATGACCGGCTTCCTGCGCCTGTATCCGGGCTTCGACGCGCAGACCGAGGGCGGTCTGCAATACGGTGTCGCCACCGAGCTGCGCACCGCCTTCACCACCGCCGGCCAGGGCATCCATGAAGCCGGCCCCGGCGTCGAGTCGATGGTGATCCGCCGTGCCTATGCCTATGTCGGCACCAAGGAAGCCGGTTTCGTCCGGTTCGGCCAGACCGACGGCATCTGGGATTTGCTCTCGACCGGGGAATATTTCAATTACGGCGACGGCAATCTGTGGGATTCCGACGGCGGCGTCGGCGTCGGCGCCGCCGTGCCGTCTCAGGCTGCGCCGCATGCCTTGTTCACCTACGAGGGCGCGCTCTACACGACCAACAAGATCGTCTATGTCTCGCCGGATATCGCTGGCTTCCAGGCCGGGATCGATTTCGAACCGAACTCGAACGGCTTCAAGGAAGGCGAACTCTGCACCGGTGGCACCTCCAGTTGCGCCACTCTCGCCAGCGCCCCAGGCGGTGCGGGCGCGTTTCGCCGCAAGAACACCTTCACCGGCGGCGTCTCGTACTCCAGTGAGTTCAACGGCACCGGCGTGAAGCTGATGGCCGACTACCTGATGAGTTCGCCGATCGGCAACAGCTCGGGTGCCCCGATCGAGACCATCATTTCGCCGGAAACCGGCTCGATCACCCACGAGACCAGCTTCAAGCGGATGGGCATCGCCCAGCTTTCCGGTCAGGTGACCTATGCCGGCTTCCTGCTCGGCGCCGATATGAAAGACGGCCAGGTCAACAACGGCTACAGCTTCCTGCTGCCCGGCCAGCGCAATGCGCTGTTCTACGAAGTGACCGGCGAATACACCGCGGGCCCCTATACGCTTGGCATACAGTATTTCAACAACCAGGCCGCCGGCGCACATCTGCCCGGCAACGGCACCGCGCGGACCGAGACCGATTACGGCTTCGATATCGGCGCGAACTATGCGCTGACCCCGCACTTCGGTGTCTATGCGGTCTATCTCTACGGCCACCGGCACCAGCTCGGCTATGACTTCATCAGCAGCACGGCCGACTCGACCGCGTTCAACAACGTGCAGGCGCAGGCGATCAGCGCTGGCGCCCAGCTCAAATGGTAAGCTGACCGCAACGGTCATCTGAAGCACGAGGGTGGCGGAGCGATCCGCCGCCCTTTTTTCTTGCTCTATTTCTCACTCCAAAATCCCCGCCCTACGCCGTGCTCTTGGCGCGATGCCCCGGCAAGGTTAAACACCAGCGACAGACCAAGCGGAGACGAATGTGCGCTTTCATGTGATCAACGCCCAGACCACGATGTTCCGGCCCGCAATAAGGCTCGCCGCGCTGGGCTCCGTCCTCGCCTTGGCCGCCTGCGGCAACGCGAAACAGCCGCAATTGCCGAACATGCAGACCTATCGGATTCCGCCGGCCATGCAGAATGCCAATTCCGGGCTTGGCAATCTGTTCACCCTCGGCGGCAAGAGCGGACCTTCGGGACAGGCGACAGGGGTTTCGGTCAATGCCTATCTCTGGCGGGCCTCGCTCGACACGCTGTCGTTCATGCCGCTCGCCTCGGCCGATCCGTTTGCCGGCGTGATCATCACCGATTGGTATTCCCCGCCCGCCACGCCCAACGAGCGCTTCAAGGCGACCGCCTATGTGCTCGGCAGCGTGCTGTCGGCCAACGATCTCAAGGTCTCGGTGTTCCGCCAGACCATGTCGGGCGGCGAATGGGTCGATGCCCCGGTCGATCCGGCGACTGCGAGCGGCATCGAGGACCGGATCCTGGCGCGCGCCGCGCAATTGAAGGCGGCCGGCCAGCTGAACGGCTGAGCGATGGACCAGACGACGTCCGATCTGGCGTACGATTTTCGCGCCGCCGAGCCGCGCTGGCAGGAGGCATGGACGAAGCGCGGCTGTTTCCGCGCCGAGGACAGGCCGGACGGAACCAAGCCGAAATACTACGTGCTGGAGATGTTTCCCTACCCCTCCGGCAAGATTCATATGGGCCATGTGCGCAACTACATGCTGGGCGAGGTCGTCGCCCGCTACAAGCGCGCGCGCGGCTTTGACGTGCTGCATCCGATGGGCTGGGACGCGTTCGGCCTGCCCGCCGAGAACGCCGCGCGGGAACGCGGCATCGCCCCGGCGGTCTGGACCCGCGAGAACATCGCGGCGATGCGCGCGGATTTGCAGCGCGTCGGCTTAGCACTCGACTGGTCGCGCGAGTTCGCGACCTGCGACCCGGAGTATTATGGCCAGCAGCAGAAATTGTTCCTCGATTTCTGGCGCGCGGGCTTCGCCCTCCGGCGGGAATCGGCGGTCAACTGGGACCCGGTCGATCAGACCGTGCTCGCCAACGAACAGGTGATCGACGGGCGCGGCTGGAAATCCGGCGCGCTGGTGGAAAAGCGCAGGCTGCGCCAGTGGTTCCTGAAAATCACCGACTTCGCCGAAGATCTGCTCGCCGGGCTCGACACGCTGGAGCGTTGGCCCGAGCGGGTGCGGGTGATGCAGCGCAACTGGATCGGCCGCAGCGAAGGCGCCGAATTTTCGCTCCGCCTTATCACGCCGGTTGCTGGCATCGATCGCGTCGTGGTCTACTCCACCCGGCCGGACACGCTGTTCGGCATGAGTTTTCTGGCCCTGGCGCCGGATCATCCGCTCGCCATGGCGGTCGGAGCCGCGAACCGGGACGCCGCCGCCTTCATCGCCGAATGTCAGAGCGCCGGAACCTCGGAAGCCGTGATCGAGGCCGCCGAGAAGCGCGGTTTCGACACCGGATTGTGCGTCGCCCACCCGTTCATCGCGGGGGCGACCTACCCGGTCTGGATCGCCAATTTCGTGCTGATGGACTACGGCACCGGGGCGATTTTCGGCTGCCCGGCGCATGACCAGCGCGATATCGAGTTCGCCCGCAAATACGGGCTCGGTGTGACCGTGGTGGTCGCGCCAAAGGACGAGCCCGATCTTGCCGTGACCGACAAAGCCTTTATCGGCGATGGTTTGATCGTGAATTCCGGCTTTCTCGACGGCCTGGATGTCCAGGCCGCGAAATCGCGCGTGATCGCCGAACTGGAAGCGCGCGGGCTGGGGCGCGGCGTGGTGAACTGGCGCCTGCGCGACTGGGGCATTTCGCGCCAACGCTACTGGGGCTGCCCGATTCCGGTGATCCATTGCGAAATCTGCGGCGCGGTGCCGGTGCCCGAAAAACAGCTCCCGGTACGCCTGCCGGAAGACGTGGCGTTCGACAAACCGGGCAATCCGCTCGACCATCACCCGACCTGGAAACATGTGGCGTGCCCGCAATGCGGCGCGGCGGCGACCCGCGAGACCGACACGTTCGACACGTTCGTCGATTCGTCGTGGTATTTCGCGCGGTTCTGCGCCCCGCACGCGGCATCGCCAACCGATCGCGCGGCGGTGGATCGCTGGATGCCGGTCGATCAATATATCGGCGGCATCGAGCATGCGATTCTGCACCTGCTCTATGCGCGGTTCTTCACCAGGGCGATGCACCGCCTCGGCCATGTCGGGCTGCAGGAACCATTCGCCGGGTTGTTCACCCAGGGGATGCTCACCCATGAGAGCTACCGCACCGAGGACGGGCGCTGGCTCTACCCCGACGAGGTGGCGAAGCACCCGGACGGCACGGCGACCGAGCGGGCGACCGGTGCGACGGTGATCGTCGGGGCGATCGAGAAAATGTCGAAATCCAAGCGCAACACGGTCGATCCCAGCGCGGTGATCGAGCGGTTCGGCGCGGATACCGTGCGCTGGTTCGTGCTGTCGGACAATCCGCCCGAACGCGACGTGGAATGGACCGAAGCGGGCGCGCAGGGGGCGTTTCGCTTCGTGCAGCGGCTGTATCGCCTCGCGCGCGGCGTCGCTGCGGAATTCGCGGACATGACCCCGCTGGATCGGGCATCTCCCGATCAAGCGGGGGGCGGCGCGCGCGCGCTGCGCCAGACCACCCATCGGACCATCACCGCGGTGACCGAGGCGATCGAGGCGTTCGCATTCAATGTCGCGATCGCGCGGCTCTACGAGCTGGCGAACGCGGCCGGCGAGGCCGAGGGCAAGCCGGCGATGGCGGCGGCGAGGCGCGAGGCGGTGATCACGTTGATCCGGCTCGCCGCCCCCATCGTCCCGCACGTGGCCGAGGAAGCCCACGCGCTGCTCGCCCCCGAGCAGGGGCTGGTCGCCGATCTGCCCTGGCCGGAGGCCGATCCCGACCTGGTGCGGCGCGACCGGGTGACCCTCGCGGTGCAGGTCATGGGCAAGCTGCGCGGCACCATCGAGCTGCCGCTCGGCACCGATGCGGAAACCGCCATAACCGCCGCCCTGGCGGATCGGAAGATCGCCCGCGCCCTGGAGGGCGCCACCATCGTCAAGCGGGTCCATGTGCCGGACCGGATCGTGAACTTTGTCGTTCGCACGTAAGCTTCCAGCACTCCTCGCTTTGCTCGGCCTCGCCAGCTGCGGGTTCCATCCGCTATACGGATCGCAGGGCGGCCAGGAGCCGGCGATCGCCTCGCGCATGGATGAAATCGATATCGGGCTGATGCCCGATCGCAGCGGCCAGGTGATGCACGAGGCGCTGGAACGCGACCTGCAACGCGCCGGCGCGCCGAAATTCTATCGCTACCATCTGGCGGTCAGCTACGGGATTTCGGTTCAGGTGATCGGCATCCAGCCGGACAGCTCGAACACCCGCAACCGGTACTTCGCCAATGCCCATTGGGTGCTAACGCCCGAGGGCAATCGCGGCCTCGCAATCGCCAAGGGCAATGCCCAGGCGATGGATGCCGAGAACATCATCGACAACCAGTATTTCGCGACCGCGCTTGATGGCGGCACGATGCGCCACCAGCTCGCCCGCGAGATCGCGACCCAGATCACCACCCAGCTCGCGATCTATTTCCGCAGCCATCCCGACAAGGGCTGAAGACCGGTGAAGATCGAGACAAGACAGGTCGAGCGCTTCCTCGCCGACCCTGGGCGGACGCGCTTCGTGCTGATCTATGGGCCGGATAGCTCGCTGGTCGCCGAGCGGGGGCGCGGTCTCGCCAGGCGCATTGCCGGATCGCTCGACGATCCGTTCCGCATCGCCGAGCTCGACGCCGATCAGGCCGAGCGCCTGCCCGAGGAGGCAAGCGCGCAGGCGTTCGGCGGCGGACGGCGCGTGGTTCTGCTGCGCGATGCGGCGGACAAGCAGGTGCCATTCATCGAATCCGCGCTCGAGACCAGGGGCGATTCGCTGGTCATCGCCATGGGCGGCGACCTTGCCGCGCGCTCGAAGCTGCGGGCGTTCGCCGAAAAACACGCCGAAGCCGCAGCGATCGCCTGCTATCCGCCGGACGGCGCAGCGCGCGGTCCGGCGCTGGAAGCCGCCTTGCGCGATGCCGGCGTCGCGCTTTCGCGGGACGCGATTGCCGTCGCCGCCGGCCGTCTCGGCGGCGAGACCGGCGCGCTGCGCGACGCGGCCGAGCGGCTGATTCTCTATGCCGGCACCGAGCGAAAGCTCGACCTCGCGGATATCGACGCGGTGCTCGACGATCAGGGCTCGGCCTCGATGCAGGACGCGATCGATGCAGCGCTCGCTGGCGACGTCAAGGCAGCCGATCACGCCGTCGGGCTGGCGCTCGACGAAGGCGCCGCACCGGTGGCGATATTGCGCGTGCTGCTCGGCGAGCTTTCGGCGCTCCGGCTGCTTGCCGACGCGGTCGCGAAGGGAGCCAGCGCGCGCGATGCGGTCGCGGCGCGGCGGCCACCGGTGTTTTTCCGCCGCCAGGCGGCGGTGATCAAGGCGGCCGGGCGTTGGCGCGAGCCGGCGATTATTGCCGCGATCGAGCGCGCGCTGCGCGCCGAGGCCGATTGCAAGCGCACCGGCGCGGTGCCCGAGGCGATCTGCCGGCAGACGCTGCTGGGCCTCGCCCAGCGCGCTTCAAAAATAAGACAATGAAGCGTTCTTATCCGGTTCACACATATAGACGCAAGATATTGATTCAGCGATGATATCTCTGTTAGGATGGCCAGCCAGGGAGAATGGGCCATTTATCCCGGAAGGGCAGCGCGGCTTTCCACGAGAAAGCGCCGCCAATGTCGCGCGATCCCTTCGACTTATCGGTCGCGTCTTGAGCGGCAATCAACTCGTTAACTTGCGGATGGTTTAAGACAAAAAATGCATCGGCTGTGCGCGTTTCTCCTACTCGCACAAGAATGTAAAAGAGGTTTGGAACTGCCTGTCTTCGCCGGATTAGCCAAGCACTATTCGATCCAACCCCTTTTACATCGACCCAGAATCGATATGTCGCGTCCCGGCTTCCCACCATCAGATCGGCCAAGGGCGTATTTCCCATTGTGAACGAGACGACGTAGCCATTGCGGACCAATTCCGATGCGACGAGAAATTGCGCCGTCCATTGCGTGCGCTGCACCTTCGCTGAGCGCGATATCGGCATTATTGTCGAGGGCATCGTGGTTTCACCTGTGGAGAATCTGAAAGGCGGTCTCGTATCGTTTGAGGCAGAGTTGGCGTTGAAATGAAGCCCGATTCCTATAATTCGATCGTTACCGATCGCTTTCGACCATCGCGACCGCCTGCCTAAGTACGCCGGCCAGGGCGGCGCGCTGGGCGGCGACCAGATCGGGCGCGGTGGGCCCGGCGAGCGGCGCCGTCGCCGTCAATCGCCGCTGCGCCAATGGCCGCTCGCCGATCCCGACGGGCTTCGCGACCACCAGGGTCAGGGCGGCACGGGCGACGTGCCGGGTCGGGTCGGCGAGCAGCGTGTCGAGCGTGCCCTCCACGATCAGCGCGGGAGACAATGCGCTGCCCTCGCCCACAACCGCGGAAAATTCGCCCGAGGCCTGAAGCCACGCGATCAGCGATGCCGTGACCGCCTGCGCCGGCGGCACCGCCCAGCGATTGTAATAGCCGCGATGGATGCTGCCATCCGCTTGCAGCGTGATCAGCCCGCGATCGCCCAGCGCCGGGCCGGCCTGGATGCCGCGCACCAGCACCACGCCACGCCGCGATCCCGCCGCCGCGATGCCGGGCTCGGGTGCGATCGGCCAGTCGGTCCGCGCGGTGTAGGGCTGCTTGGCGAGAAGGTCGCCGCAACCGGCGAGAGCCAGCGGCGCTGCAAGCAGCAGATGACGACGGTTCAGGGACATGGCGCTCCTCATTGCGGCGTCTGCCGGGGCGGCGGCGCGCCGCGCAGCACGATCGAGGGGTTGTTCTTCAGGGTTTCCGACAATTCGTCGAGATTGGCCGACGCCGCGTTCAGGTTGCGCAGGATCGGGATCATCTGGCGATTGAGCGTCGCGGTGGTCTCGTTCGCGCTACGCACCGTCGCCTGGGTCTGTGCGATGAGCTTCGGCATCTCGGCGCTCACCTTGGCAAGTTCGTCGGTCGTGCGATTGAGTTTTGCCAGTATGGCGCGGGTCTGTGCCCCATCGGCGAGGTTGCGCAGCGAGGCGGTGGTGGCCGGCAGATCAGCTCGTTTCACCTGGGATCTCAACTCGCCGAGCAGCGCGTTGGCGTTCGCCAGCGTCTTATGCGCATCGCCGGTGGTGATTTCCTTGTTGAGCGTATCGACCAGCGAGGTAAGCACCGCGATCGTCTTGTTGAATTTCACGTGCTCCATATTGGTCAGGAATTTTTGCACCGCATCCTGCACCTGGGTGAGCGTGCTCGGGATCGAGGGGATCACGGTCGAACGCGGCTGCCAGGGAATCGACGGCACCGGATGGTGCACCGGCTTGACGAAGCTCAGCTCCAGATAGGCGAGCCCGGTGATCCCCTGCGGCGCCACCTGAACGCGCAACCCAAGTTTGATCGCCTGCGCGATATTGGTGTCCGGTCCCACCTTGCGGGGGTCAACGCGGAACCGCACCACCACCTGGTGATAGACCGGCTGGAGCATTTCGGACGGATTCCTCGGCGGATACTCGGCGGAAACCAGGCCGATATCGGTGACTTTGCCGATGGTCACGCCGCGAAACTTCACCGAGGAGCCGACATTGAGCCCCTGCACCGATTCGCGGAAATAGGATTCGTAGGCAATGCCGGGCCGGAACGCATTGCCGGACAGCAGGAAGATCAGCCCGATCAGCACCGCGATGCCGGCGAGCACGAACAGGCCGGTTCGCAGGGCGGCGCCGCGCGGTTCCATTATGGTGACCTCGAAATGACCATTCGGAACAGCCCGTCAAGGCGGCCCGTTGCGAACCGTGAGGCGGCATGACGATCCAGGTTCGCACCGCCATCATGAATTGCTTCCACCTTGCAAAGCTCGGCGTCGCAATGACGCTTGACCAAAAATACCCTCATGATTCGGCTTCCCGGTTGAAAAATGCCCGCACCGTGGGATGATCGCTCGTGCGTTGCAAGTCGCGCGGCACGCCGAGCGCGATCATGCCCTTCGCCGCGCGATCGAGCATCACGCAGCGATCGGCGATGGCGAAGATCGATTGCAGTTCGTGAGTCACCACCACGAAGGTGCAGCCCAGCGCCGCGCGCAGATCCAGGATCAGCCGGTCGAGCCCGGCGCCGGTGATCGGGTCGAGCCCGGCGGAGGGTTCGTCGAGAAACAGGATCGGCGGATCGAGCGCTAGAGCCCGCGCGATCGCGGCGCGCTTCGCCATACCGCCGGAAATTTCGGAGGGCAGCAGATTGACCGCGTCGGCGAGGCCGACCAGAGCGAGCTTGATCCGCGCGATCTCGGCGCGCGCCCGCGCCGGCAGATCGGTGAACATCGCGAGCGGCAGCATGATGTTCTCCAGCAATGTCATCGAGCCAAAGAGCGCGCCGGACTGGAACATCACCCCGATATCCCGGCGGACCGCCTCGACCTCGGTCACCACATCGTGGCCACGCACCGAAATCCGCCCCTGCGTGGGCGGGAGCAGGCCGATCATCTGCTTGAGCAGGGTCGATTTGCCGCAGCCCGAGCCGCCGAGCACGACGAACACCTCGCCGGTCGCCACGGTGAACGAGACATTCTCGAAGATCGTGCGCGTGCCGAAGCGCTGGCCCGCCGCATCGACCACGATCGCCACGGCATCGTTCACAGGCCGAGCCGGTAGAAAATCACCGCGAACAGCCCGTCGAGCAGAATGGTCGCGACGATGCCGCCCACCACCGCCGAGGTCGCCGCCTCGCCCACCGCGCGCGGGCCGCCGCCCGCGGTCAGGCCGGCCCGGCAGCCGATCAGCCCGATCGCGGCACCGAACACCACCGCCTTGAACAGGCCGAGCAGCAGCGCCTCCGGCCCGGTCGCCATTTGAACCTGATGCAGGATGGCGGCGGGGGGAAATCCGAGAATCATCATCACGAAGCCCATGCCGATGATCCCGGCGACATCAACCCCGATCGCCAGGGCCGGCATCACCAGCATCGCCGCCGCCATGCGCGGAATCACCAGCATGGTCTCGGCATCGATCCCCATGGTGGTCAGCGCCGCGACTTCTTCGTTGACCATCATGGTGCCCAGCTCGGCGGCGAAGGCCGAGCCGGTACGCCCGGCCAGGATCACGGCGGCGAGCAAGGGCCCCAGTTCGCGGAACAGCGAAAGCGACACCAGGGCCGCGACATAGATATCCGCGCCGAACTGGCGCATCGGGATCGCCGACTGGAACGCCAGGATCATCCCGATCAGAAAGCCCATCATCAGGATGAGCGGCATCGCCTCGGTTCCGGCGCGTTCGGTCAGGCGAAAAAAATCGCCGCCGCGCAGGAAACGCAGTTTGGTGGGCAAAGTCAGTGTCGCGAGAATCGTCTCGCCGAAGAATGCCACCCGGATCAGCAGCGTGCGTCCGAGGCCGGTGCGAGTGACGGTGCGCGGCGCTACTTTGGGCGGCGGGCCGTCCGGTACCGCCGCGCGCAGCCGGGCGAGCAAGGCGGTGGGCTGTTCGCCGAGGCCGCGCAAGGTGATCCGCTCGCCGTGTTCGCGTTCGAGTGCCAGCAGCAGCGCGGCGCCGGAGGTATCGACCGGCTCCGCCCCGGCGAGATCGACGATCAGGGCGCCCTTCGCCCGGCGCGCGGCATCCTTGGTGCGCGACCAGATCGGGGCCAGCGCCGGCGCGGTGAGCGGTCCGGCAAGCGCGATCACCGTACCCGACGGCTCGTTGGCGACATCAAGCCGCGCAACCGTCACCCGCGCCATCCGGGGCGGGCGATCGGGACGGCGCGAACAGGCTGGATCGATCCGATTTGGGTCATTGTCAGGCCGCGATATAGCATGATCGCGACCGGTTCACAGAGTATGACGCTACGACCCGCTGAACCAGTTATAGCCCTGATTCTCCCAGTAACCGCCGGGATAGGTGTTGGTGACGCCCAGGGCGACGATGGATTTCGGGTTCTTGAAGCCGAGCTTGGTGGGAATCCGCAGCCGCAGCGGCGCACCGAACGGCGCGGTCAGCGGTGCGCCGAGAAAATCGAGCGCCAGGATGGTCTGCGGATGCAGCGCCGATGCCATGTCGATGCTGGAAAAATAACCGTCGGCGCAATGGATCGACACGTAGCGCGCGCGGAGATCGGCGTTCACCTTGCGCAGGAAATGGTGCAACGGCACCCCGCTCCATTGGCCGACCACGCGCCAGCCTTCCACGCAGATCAGCCTGGTGATCTGGCTTTCCCGCGGCATGGCGCGCAACTGCCCGATCCGCCAGGGGCGTTTGTCGCCGATCCGCCCGGTCAAGGCGAGCCGCCAGGTCGCGGCATCGACCTGCGGCGCCTGGCTGATGTCGTAGAAGGCGTTGAAGCGCGGCGGCCGGGTGATCTGCGACGGCTTGAAGGTCGGCGCCAGGGTGCGCGGATCGAACAAGGCAGCCTGAACCTCGTCGTTCCAGTCCGACATTGCGCGCAGGAACCGATCGGCGAGGTCGGGGTGGTTCGGATGATCGAAATCGCACCCGGACAAAGAACCCAGCGCGCCGAGAGCAAGCGCGCGGCCGAGCAGCTTGCGCCGATCAAGGCCGAACGATTTCATGGCCGCACCTCCCGCCCGTCCGGTTCAGGCAGACGGCCTCCGGTGATCATCGCCGGCAGAACCCGCGGCACCAGCGCGACGAGCAGGACATGGACGGCGATGAACAGGACGATGCCGGTCATCGCGCAGAAATGCACGACGCGCGAGATGAAGAACCCGCCGAACAGATCGGACAGCCACCATAATTGCACCGGCTTCCATACCGCGAGGCCGGACAGCACCGCGAGAATGCCGAGCGCGATAACGCCGAGATAGAGCAGGCGCTGCACCGCGTTATAGACGCCCACCTCGTGCGGCAGACGGAACCGCAGTGCCGCGGCCGTGTCGCGCAGTACGGCACGGGGCGATAGCGGCAGGAATTTCCGCCGGAAATGTCCGCTCGCGATGCCCCATCCGAGATAGAACAGCCCGTTCAGCATCAGCAGCCAGATCGCCGCGAGATGCCAGGCGATCGCGCCGCCGAGCCACTGGCCGATCGTCATCCATTGCGGAAAGGTGAACGGCAGGAACGGCGAGGCGTCATAAATTTCCCAGCCGCTGCCGATCAGCACGACGATCGCGATCGCGTTCAGCCAGTGCATGATCCGCAGCGGCAAAGGATGGATCGGAACCCGTTTCGCCATGACGAACCTCCTCTAAAGATCGTGTTGAGCGATGTGCCATCGTGCGCGTGCGCGGCGGTTTCGTCGAGGCATCGAAACGATAACCAACCGGCATTGGCCCATGGACATCGCGACGTGCATGTCTTGCGGGCTGACCGGCATTGCCGCCGGTGCGCAATACAACAGGAGATCACGATGAACCGTCTCATTCTCGCCGCTGCGATCGCCGCTGGCCTCGGCTTCGGGGGCTCAGCCTTGGCGCAGACCTCGACCATGCAGCACGGCACCATGAAGCACGATACGATGCAGCATGGCGCCATGAGTCATTCGGCGATGTCGCACTCGAAGATGAAACATGACACAATGAGCCACGATACGATGAGCCACGGCAGCGCTCAGTAGCCTGCCGGCACGGTCGGGGCTTAGGGAGGTGGAGCCGAGCCATGGATCTTCAGGCGCGATTGGATGCCGAGCGTGCGCGCCGCCTCGAGAACGAGACGGTTCGCGCGGCCTATGAAGAAACCGTGACCACTCTGCGCCGCAACGGATTTCTTCCCAGCGTTCTGGCCGAAGAGACGCTGTTTCCCGATTTCGTTCTGCCCAACACGGAGGGCAGGCTGGTCTCGCTGTCCAGCCTGCTCGCCCGCGGTCCGGTCATCGTGCAGTTTTTTCGGGGCGAATGGTGTCCCTATTGCCGGATCATGCTCGACGCGCTGGTGGAGGCTCTGCCCGAGATCGAGGCGCTTGGAGCCTCGCTGATCGCCCTCACCCCCGACACCGGCCCATGGGTCCAGGAGGCGAAAACCACGCATGGCGCCCGGTTCGACGTGCTGTCCGACGTGGATTGCGGGGTCGGCCTTGCCGCCGGCGTGGTGTTCCGCGTCCTGCCGCTCTATCTGGCGCGTCTGCAAGCCGTCGGGATCGACTTTCCCGACCGCCACGGCAACGATGCCTGGTTTCTGCCGATGCCGGCCCTGTTCCTGCTCGATCGCGACGGACGGATCGCCTGGCGCTTCGCCGATCCCGATTTTACCCGCCGCGCGACGCCCGAACAGATTCTGGCCGCGCTGCGTGCCCTTGATCCGCCGGGCTGACCGATCCGGCGATCATGGAACTCACCCAGGTCCGCTATTTCGTCGCCCTCAGCCGCACGTTGAACTTCACTCGCGCGGCGGAGGTGTGCAACGTCAGCCAGCCGGCGCTGACCAGGGCGATCCAGCGGCTGGAGGAGGAGCTTGGCGGCGCGCTCCTGTTCCGGGAACGCAACCTGACCCAGATGACCGAACTCGGCCGCTCGATGCTGCCGCATCTGGAAACCATGCTAAATGCCGCCGAAAGTGCCGCATCGCTCGCCGAGGCCCGGCGCCGTCAGCCACCATCAACGCTGAAAATCGGTCTTGGCCCCGGCATCGCCGCCGGTGCGATCGCGTTTGCGATCCGCGAGGTCGCGTCCATCCTGCCCGATCTCGCGGTGCGGTTCGAGGAAGCCGGGCCAGCGGCACTGGCCGAGCAGATGCTCGCCGACATGCTCGACTGCGCGCTCCTGCCGGCGGATTGCGAGCTGCCCGAACGGCTCAATCATTGGCCGCTCTATGAGGAACGCGCGATCGTGGTGGTGCCGTCCGCGCACCCGCTCGCCGGGCGGCAGAGCATCACCGCCGCCGACCTGCTGGGCGAAACGCTGCTCTTGGGTGAACGCTGCGGCGGATTTGCCGGGCGGATCGGCCCGGAATCCGGCCTGCAATTCCGGCTGCGCCGTTGCGGTGGGTCCTGGGCGCATCTGCTCGATCTGGTGGGGGCAGGACTTGGCGTCGCGATCCTGTCCGAGCGGCTGGCGATTCCGGCACCGCTGATCGCCTGCCGCCTCGGCGAGCCGGACATGACCCGCGGGATCGAACTCGCCGCCGTGGCGGGACGGCCGCAAGGCCCGGCGGTGTCGGGTTTCATCAAGCTGTGCCGCGCGCGGCGCGGCAAGGCGTTCGGGCTTAGCTGAACCAGCGCGGGAGCGGAATTCCGATATGGGGTGCGATCTGGATCAGCCCGGCATGGATCATGTCGAGCGCGACATAGAGCACGATCGCCAGCCCGATCCAGACCAGCCAGCGATGTCGGGTGAGCAGCTTGGCCACAACATTCGCGGCAATTCCCATCAGGGCGACCGACACCACCAGCCCAACGGCAAGCAAAGCCGGGCGGTTGCGCGCGGCGCCGGCGACCGCGAGCACGTTGTCCAGGCTCATCGACAGATCGGCGATGACGATGCGGATCGCCGCGTCGCGCAGCCGCATCGGAGCGGCGCCGTGCGCTTCGGCGGGCGCGCGGGAAAATTCCCGCCAGGATTTCCAGGCGACGTAGAGCAGCAGAATGCCGCCAGCCAGCATCAGGCCGATCACCGCGAGCAGCCGCAAGGCGACCAGCGCGAGGGCGATGCGGATCGCGGTCGCCGCGCCGACGCCGATCAGGATCGCCTGACGCTGCTGCCGCTTCGGCAGGCGCGCGACCGCGAGCCCGATCACGATGGCGTTGTCGCCCGCGAGAACGAGGTCGATCATCAACACCTGGGCCAGGATGGCGAGATCGGCGAGGGCGAACGGCATCCACCCCTGGTTCGCGGCAACGGATCGGCTTGTCAACGGCAGCGGCGCGGACCAAAACGACGGCGGTTTGAGGAGCGAAAATATGGTCCCGCGCTATTCACGGCAGGAAATGGCTTCGATCTGGCAGGATCTGAACCGCTACCGCATCTGGTTCGAGATCGAGGCATTGGCCGCCGAGGCGATGGCCACCCTCGGCGACATCCCCGCCGATTCCGCGCGCGCGATCCGTGAAAAGGGCGGTGCGTGGATCGCGGCGATGACCGAGGCAGATGTCGAACGGATCGCCGGGATCGAGCGCGAGACGCGGCATGACGTGATCGCCTTCCTGACCTGGCTCGCCGAGGGAATCGGGCCGGACTCGCGTTTCGTGCATCTCGGCATGACCTCCTCGGACGTGCTCGACACCTGCCTTGCGGTGCAGCTGACCCAGGCGACCGATCTTCTGCTCCAGGGCGTCGATGCGGTGATGGCGGCATTGAAGCGGCGGGCGATCGAGCACAGGCACACGCCCACCGTCGGCCGCAGCCACGGCATTCACGCCGAGCCCACCAGTTTCGGGCTGAAACTCGCCGGCCATTACGCGGAATTCGCGCGCGACCGCGAGCGCCTGATCGCGGCGCGGCGGGAAATCGCGACCTGCGCGATTTCCGGCGCGGTGGGTACCTTCGCGCATCTCGACCCCGGCATCGAGGCGCATGTCGCGGCAAGGCTGGGGCTGGCCGTCGAGCCGGTTTCGACCCAGGTGATCCCGCGTGATCGCCACGCCGCCTATTTCACCACGCTCGCGGTGATCGCCTCCGGCATCGAGCGGCTGGCGACCGAAATCCGCCATCTGCAGCGCAGCGAAGTGCGCGAGGCCGAGGAATTCTTCCATCCGGGCCAGAAGGGCTCGTCGGCGATGCCGCACAAGCGCAATCCGGTGCTGTCGGAAAACCTCACCGGCCTTGCCCGCCTGGTGCGGGGCTATGCGCTGCCGGCGCTGGAAAACGTTGCCCTCTGGCACGAGCGCGACATCAGTCATTCCTCGGTCGAGCGGGTGATCGCGCCGGATGCGACGATCGCGCTCGATTTCGCGCTGCAGCGCCTGGCCGGACTGGTGAAAAAGCTCACGATCCATCCCGAGCGCATGGCGGAAAACCTGGAAAGCCTCGGCGGCGTTGTGCATTCGGGTGAGGTTCTGCTGGCGCTGGCCCGCGCCGGGATTTCACGCGAGGACGCCTATCGGATCATCCAGCGCAACGCGATGGCGACCTGGACCACACTCGGCAAAACCGACGCGCGCTCGTTCCGCGATCATCTGATGGCCGATCCCGAGGTCGCTGGCCGGATCAGCCCGGAGGCGATCGACGCGGCGATGGATTCACGCTCCCACCTTGCCCGCGTAGATCAGATTTTTACCCGCGTGTTCGGTACCGACTGACCGATGTGCTCGGTCATCATCTCGTTTCTGCCCGGCGAGCGATGGCCGGTGGCGATCGGCGCCAACCGCGACGAAATGCTCGACCGCGCATGGGACGCGCCGGCACGGCACTGGCCGGACCGGCCGGGAATCGTCGCCGGGCGGGACCGGCTCGCCGGCGGCACCTGGATCGGGCTGAACGATCACGGCGTGGTCGCGGCTCTGCTCAACCGCATCGGCAGTCTTGGCCCCGCCGCGGGCAAGCTCAGCCGGGGCGCGCTGCCGCTGATCGCGCTGGAGGAATCAACCGCCGGAGCCGGCGCCGCACGGATCGCGGCGCTCGATGCCGGCCGCTATCGCAGTTTCAACATGGTGGTCGCCGATGCCTCCGGCGGATTTTTGCTCCGCGGTCTGGAATGCGATCACCCCGATATCATGCCAATAGAGCCTGGCATCACCATGGTCACGGCGCATGATCCGAACGACATGAACAGCCCGCGCATCGCCCGCTACAGGCCGCAATTCGAGGCTTTGCCCCGCCCCGATCCGGGTGCCGATGATTGGGCGGCCTGGGCGGCATTGCTGGCCGATCGCGGCCCGCCCGCCGAAACCGCGCTGAATGTCGGGCCGCGCGGCGGGTTCGGCACGGTCTGTTCCAGCCTGATCGGGCTCGCGCCCGATGACCGGCGATTTCTGTTCGCGCCCGGACCACCCGATCGCGTTAAATTCGCCACAATTTTCTGAATATTATCAAAATTGAGAAGAGTGCTCGCAGAAATCTGTTGTTCAAGATTGACGTATATGGCAATCAGTGACGGCAATCGTCATATACTGGAGGAAACAGCACCATGATCCGATCGCTTCTGCTTGCCGGCTTCGCCTGTGGCGCCCTTGCGCTTTCCGCCGTGCCGGCCATCGCCGCGCCGGAGACCTTGCAGCTCACGCCCGGCAACATGCTGGCCCAGACCCATTCGAGCGCCATATTGTTCACCATTACCGGCACCTATCGACAATTGGCCGGCACGCTGAATTTCGATCCGGTGGCGAAAACCTGCGCGGTCGATGTGACGTTCCAGACCCGCAGCCTCGCGCTGCCGAACGCGATCGTGCGCGGCCAGGTGATGTCGAAGGGCTTCCTCGACCCCGACCAGTATCCGACGACCAGCTACAAGGGCACGTGCACCGATAACGGCACCGTGCTTGCGGGCAATCTGACCATGCACGGCCAGACCCATCCCTTCGACATGAAGGTGACCTACCGGATGGACGGCAACACGCTTGTCGGGCTCGATACCGCGGGGACCCTCGATCGCTACAATTGGGGCCTGAACGGGCTGCAGATGATGGTCGGCAAGATGATCAAGGTGACCAACGACATTTCGCTGAACGGCAAGCCGCCCACGCCGGCCTCGTGAATGCACAACGCCTGATTAGCGTGGCTGCCCTGTGTTTCACGTGAACATAGGGCAGTTTAGGGAGCCTCTTCTGGCGATATTTCCTTTCAGCTATATCGAGGACGGCCCGCAAGCACAATACGCGCTCAACAAGAAGCCGATCCGACCGCCCGGATCGGCTTTCGTCGTTCCGGCATCGACAGGCTGCGAAAATGCGCCATGCTCGTCCCCTGCGTCTCGAGCGCCGGAGCCAGAAATGACAAACTGTCGGATGTGCCTGCAAAATCGACGCTGCCGGAACGGCCGTGAACGACCCACGCCGGATAGGCGCGGCCGAGTTCGCGGGTCAGAATCCGCCGGAAATCGGCGAAATCCCGCTGGTTCGTCGTGACCGCCGTCACTCTTGCCCGAGCGGCGATACCCAGCGAGATCACCCCGGCAAGCACCGCGATCAACATGCCTGACAGAACAAGGACGACCAGCATCTCGAGGAGGGTGAATCCATCGCTGCCTCGGTGTTCGGCAGATCGGATCATGATGCGGGTTGCCGGGGCGCGACCCGCAACGTGCGCCACTGGCCGATGACAGGACCGGATCGCGCCGCGATCGAGAGCACGATCCGGTCGAGTGGCGGGGCGGTGCGGGGACCGGGGTTCGGCGCGACCGAGAGGCGCCAGAACAAATTGTCCTTGTGGCTTCTGGTGACGCCGAGCCGTAATGGCGTATCGCGACCGAGACCGGCGAGCAGGGAATCGGCAAGGGCCACGGCATGGTCTTCGGTGGCGATCCGTTCGGCTCGGGCAAGGCTGTCGGCAATCGCCCCGGTCAACAGCCCCAGCGCAAGGCCCAGAATGACCAAGGCAACCAAAACCTCAAGAAGGGTAAATCCTTTATCTGAAAATTCCTGCACGGATTTGCTACAGCAATCAATAAGCACTCACCGGTAATATTTTTCATCAAGAGGAATCTTTCTAATTGATTTTATTATCAAATCGACCTGATAATAAAATAGTGTCATATATATATAAATAGCCTTAATTTTTTGTAAAATTCCAAAATCTTTCATCAGAAAAATATGTGCCAAAAGAGCTCTTGACCAAATATGCCCATTTCTCGAAGAAATTTTCAAAAGATCTATAGTTCTTTGTAAATCCTTATTCACATAATGGCCATTATAATACATAACTGCTAAATTAAAAACGGATGGATCATACTTATTATTTGCGCCCCACGAAAAGGCGTCGAACGCTAATTCATAATCTCGCAATTTATAAAATCCTTTTCCGAAATAGAATGACGCTTCTATTAAATTTTTTTCTTTTGCTACATATAGTAATTTTTTTGCTCTCTCCAAAACATTTGAAACATTGGCTCCCTTTCTAAACATGCCGGAAAGGTAAATTATACTGAGGCGAGACCCGCCTAACGCAAATTTTTCCAGTTCAGAAAAAGATTTTTCTGCGTCAATAGATCGATCCAAATAAGATTTTTCTATTTGGTTACGAAACGGCTCGTCTTCATCATTGTATATGTACATAATTTTTCTACGCTGGTTTCTTTGGTGGTTCTTGCGTCACTGGAGATGGAGTATAGATCACCTTAGGGGATTCTGGGAAATCTGGGAGTTCTGCGCCCGGATTTACAATGTTTCTTGCAACACAATATATAAATAATGCGCAATACGACCAGTTTCTGAGCCCCGCAATTTCTTCCGGGGCACCACTAAACTGAGCTTCCTTCTTTTGAATTGCACAGCCCATTGATCCGAAACGATAATTTGTGATCGGGCGGGGTGGTTACTGGGTACAGCGGATGGCGAGATTGCGGTGGTGACGGTGTTGCGCGTCAGTGTCGCGAGGTCTGCGATCAGGCTGTGGAAGCTGTGGACCGGCAAGCCATCGTCGGTCTGTTTGGTGGTCTGTTTGCGGAGTGCTGC
>NZ_JAKGBZ010000041.1 GCF_021556475.1 Acidiphilium iwatense
TGGTCTTAATGTCTGTCCTAAAAAATAAAATTTTGCTATAAAATGGTTATAGTTGAAGTTTTTTGTTGATTAGGATCAAGACCCGATGCAACCTATTGCTTGGATAGGATATGACCTCTAACCGGGCTGGTTGGCTTTGAGCCATAAAAGGATCGATACGGATGGTTCCTACCGATACCGACGCTTCACCTCGTGGGGGGCGTGCAGGACAGAAAACAGTGCCATCCAGGAGTGCGAGAGCCAATAAATCTCGCGCGCTTGCCGAAGATATAACAATACAAGAAGCGAATGTTACCAGCCTTCCGGTCAAATTCGTGCCATCATCCATGGATGGCTTGGCTGATGCCGGGCAAGCAGACGAACCAATTCCCTCCTATGTGTTCGATCGCCATTATTATATAAACAAATATGTCGATATCAGGGAAATCGTAAAATCGAACCATAGTTTCGATGTGGCGAAACATTTCTGGGATTACGGTGTCGCGGAAGGCCGAAGGCCGTCGTTGCAATTTGATCTGCAATATGTCGTGCAACGCCTTACCGGCCTATTGAATGTCAGGATCACAGGCGGGGCGGCGATCAAGGCTTATTTCGACCTTCCTGCGGCCGAGCGTTTCGTTCCCAATGGATGGTTTTCGCCATGGGCGTTCAAAACCCTCTATAAATCCCGCTTTCAGGATATTCCTTTGCTGAGCGATTATGCGCTGTTCGTCTTCTACCTTGAACGCGCTGCGGAGGAAGGGATTTCACCGAGTGGCCTGTTTTCGGAGGAGGAGTATCGCGCAACGCATCCTGATATCGCAGCCGCCATTGCCGCCGGGCGGCTTCGTTCGGGTTTCGACTATTTCGCGGGCCAGGACGATCCGGTTACCACAGGAACATTGCCCTATTTCGATGGCGATCAGCCGAATCATGCCGGTGCGATCCGCGCGGAGCGCGACTTCATTCTGTCTGGTCAGCCGGAGATCGGCGCGCGGCTCTGGTGGTTCGACGAGAATTTCTACCTGACGGTCTATCCCGATGCCCATGCTTTGAAACGGCAGGGAGCGATCCGCTCCGGCCTGGAACATTTCATGGTGCTCGGCGATCGCGAGGGGCGGCTGCCGCATCCGGCGCTCATGGCGCTTGCCGAACGTTCGCCCGGCACCCCGTTGCGCAAGGCTCTGGCAGAGACTCCTCGCCCGACATCGCGTCAAATCCGCCTTGACCGCGCCGCGGCAACCGCTGCCTTTCTCTACGATCAGCCGAATGCCGCGCCGCGTCCGATGATCGACGAGGCGTTATGGCGATCGGTCGAACCCCCGGCAGTCCAATGCACGGTCGATACCGATGCCTATCTCAAGGCCAATCCCGATCTCGTCAACTACGCGACGCCGAAGGCGCTCGCGGGGCATTGGCGCACCTTCGGCCTGCGCGAGCAGCGCCTGACGCCCGGCACCAATCTGTTCGGCGGGCGGCGCCTGCATCTCGAAGATCTTGGCTTCTGGCAGACCGGCGGGGTCAATCTGCTTGGTGCGCTTTCGGCATCGAGCGGCCTTGGTGCTGCCGCGCGCGGCTATCGTGACGCCATGATCGCAGCCGGGATCATGGTCGACGAATACGATGTCTCGGGTGCTACCCGACCGGGCGGCGTTTTCGACCTGTTCGATCCGCAGCGTCTCCGCTTCGGGTACAATTTCATCTGCCTCAACCCGGACCATATCGCCACTCTGCTCGATCGCTATGGCAGCGCGCTGTTCGACAGGCGGGTCAATATCGGCGCATGGGTCTGGGAAATGCCGGTCGCACGGCCGGAATGGAACGCCGTTCTCGGCGCTTTCGACCTCATCATCACGCCGAGCGAGTTTTGCAAACAGGCGTTCGCTGCCATCACCGAACGGGCGATCGAAGTGGTGCCCTATGTCGTCGACCGCGACGGGCTGATCGCGGAGCGCGAACGGTCGCAGAAAAACCCTTGGATCGAGAGAATCCAGGCCATCAAGCATGGGCGCCGCCAGTCCGACAAAAGCCGAATCATCGTGCTGTTCGTGATGGATGCATCATCCTACACCGCTCGCAAAGGCATCGACGTTTTTCGCGCGGTCGCCACGCGCCTTGCGACCGAAGCACCCGACGAGTTTCTGTTCGTGCTGAAAACTCACTCGCGCGACACGAGCGGCAGCCTGATCCACGACATGCCCGCGAATACGCTGGTGATTGATGCGGTTTTCGATTCGCCCGACCTCGTGGTGCTGAAATCGTTCGCCGATCTTTATTTCTCGCCGCATCGGAGCGAGGGATTCGGTCTCAATATTTTCGAATCCCTGGTGCTTGGGGTGCCGGCCCTGGTTTCGGATTACGCCGGCGCGCGCGAATTGCTGGGCGAGGGCTATCCGCTCCTGATCCAAGGCAGGCCGGTCGAGGTCGGTGCCGAACTCGGCCCCTATCGAGCGAATGCAATCTGGTTCGAACCGGATATCGAGGCGATCGTCGACAAGCTGCACGAATTTCAAAAACGCGATGCCTCGGCACGCACCACCATGGCGGAGTTGTGCGGCGATTTATCGGAGAGGTTGTCGGCTGCATCCGTCGGCAAAACCCTGCGCGGCGTTCTCGAACGGCGCTGCGCTTTCGGCGTCGATCTGACCGGATTCTTGCCGGTAATCGCCTCGCCGCGCGACGAATTGCTGGCCTTGCCGCACGTCACGGCACGGAATGCGCCGCCTCCGCCGCGCGTCGCCGAGGAACTGGTGCGTCCGGCGTTTTCGATCGTCACGCCCACTCACAATACCGAAACGGGCTGGTTGGAGGATCTTTACGCCGATCTCTGCGCCCAGACGGTCACCGCCTGGGAGTGGTGCGTCGCCGACGATGGCTCGACGAGCCAAGCGACCATCGCGGCGCTGCACGACCTGCGCAAGCGCGATTCGCGCATCCGCATTGTTTTCGGCGACCGTAATGGCGGCATTTCAGCAGCGACCAACCAGGCGGTGATGATCTCGTCGGCACCTTATGTCGTGATGGTCGATCACGACGATCGTCTCGCGCCGGGCCTGCTCGCCGCCTATGACGCCCGCATCCGTGGACCCGCGCCGCCGGATCTCTGCTACTGCGACGAGGATAAGATTCTACCCGACGGCAGAATCGGCGATCATTATTTCAAACCCGACTTCGCGCCCGAGCATCTGATGAGCGTGATGTATGTGCTGCACTGCCTATGCGTGCGCAAATCGACATTCCTCGAACTCGGCTGCTATCGCCCAGCCTATGACGGCGCGCAGGATCACGATTTCGCGCTGCGCGCCGCGAGTGCGGGAGCAAGCTTCGAGCATGTTCCGTCGGCGCTCTATCACTGGCGCATGGCCGATCGTTCGGCGGCCGCCAGCGCCGAGGCCAAGCCGCAGGCGGACTCCGCCGGCCGCCGGGCCGTCGCCGAACATCTCCAGCGTCTTGGCGTGCGCGGAACGGTCGAGCCTGGCGCCTTCACCGGCAGTTACCGGGTTCGTCCGGTTCTGCCGGACGAGCCAGTTACCTTGCTGATGCTGACGCGTTTTGCTCAGGGTTACGCCGGCGGTGCGCGGGTCTGCTATGCCGAACATTTCATCGACACTATCCTGCGTCACGATCCCGGAATTCCGTTCCGCCTCATGCTGGTGATCGACGAGGGCGGCGAGGCGATGGCCAATGTCCTCGCCAAACGCGACCGCCGGATCGACATTCTCACCCATCGGCGTGGCAACACTCCGTTCAACTTCGCGGCCAAGGCCAATTTTGCCATCGCTTCCGCAGCCACCGAGCGGATCGTTCTGCTCAACGACGACATGGAAGCGCTCGATGCCGGCTGGCTCGAAGCGATTCTCGAACCGCTCGAACTGCCCGGCGTCGGCATTGCCGGCGGACGGCTGCTTTACCCAGACGACACGGTTCAGCATGCGGGGATCGTGCTCGGCTTGAACGGCGCCGCCGGCCACGTCTTCGTAGGAGCGAACGACGGTCATGTCGGCTATAACGGGTTCACCCATGTCATGCGCAATTATTCGGCGGTCACTGGCGCTTTCATGGCTTTCACCCGAACCTTGTTCAATCGGGTTGGCGGCTTCGACGAACATTACCCGATCGACTATAACGATGTCGATTTCTGCCTGCGCAGCCTGGAATCCGGCGCTCGGGTCGTCTACACGCCGTTCGCCCGGCTGCGGCATTTCGAATCGCGCAGCGCGCCCCGAATTGCCGCCGATGCGCTGGATACCGAACGCTTTTCGCACCGCTGGCGCGCGATGATCGAGCGCGATCCTTACTACAATCCGAATCTGTCGCGCCACTCGGTCCTATGCGAAGCGGCGGCGCCGTAATCGTAGCACTCGGCTCAGCAGGATAATTGACATGATCAATATTCAATACATCGATCCGATGCCGCCCGAATCCCTGCGAGGCCGTGTCAGTGGTAGTGTGGATGAGGATTGGTTTGACAAATCCGGCAGGCTGACGGTTGGAGAATGGTCCAAGGCTCTGGCGAGCCAGGGGATGATGTTCCAGGATTTTCATACGATCATCGATTTCGGATGCGGCTGCGGCCGTGCCATTCGTTATCTAAGAAAACAGATTACTCCCGCGCAGCGCCTGATTGGGCTCGACCCGGACAAGGAGGCGACCGACTGGCTGGCGAAAAATGTTTCCGGCGTCACCGCCCATGCATTGGATGATCTACCCCCCGCGCAGCAGGTCGCGTCGGGAAGCGTCGATCTTATCCTGTCGCATAGCGTGTTTACCCATTTGCCGGAAGACGTGCAGTTCGCGTGGCTCTCCGAACTCGCGCGAATGCTAAAATCGGGCGGCTTGCTGATCGCGTCGATCCATGGCGCGAAGGTGATCGACGACTATGCGAGGTCACTGATCGAACTGGGCATGAATGATGCGTCGGCGCATTTTTCCGCCGAGATAAAGGCAAGGGGTTTCTTTCACGTCGTCGGCAAGAACGCTTTCGAAGAAGCGCTTCCTTCGTATTATGGAGCCGCGTTTCATGAAATGCCTTATGTTTTGGAGCATTGGACGAAGGATTTCGAAATTAAGGCATGGTTTCCGACCTTTGCCCTGAATCATCAGGATGTGCTGATTCTGTGCCGGCGCTCCCTAACCATCTAACTTCAATAGTCTTTCCCAGCTATCTAGTCAGCCTCAAAAATTTTCTTGTAAATTGCCCGCTTGCAAGAGTTTTTATCAAATGCGTTTCGTTGCTGAAGCTCTCAGTCGCAATCGTTTGAAAGCAAACGCAAGCGGGCGGTCGTCATCCCCAAACCCGAGAGCGCGCGGGGAAAGGCAGTGCGGATGATGGAATTCGAGGATGTTCGTTGCACCGGCGAGCAGGCAACCTGGCAAAATCACCAGTGAAATTGTGGCATGGGCCGCGATATCTGCACCACCTAGGCTTGTACCGTTGAGGAATACCTCAAGTCGCCGTGCTATCAGACAGGATTGGTCGGTCAAGGCGAACACATCGAGTTCCAGCAGTGCCGCCGCGGCAAAATCCACGTCCGGCAATACGATCACACTTCGCGGGCCAACCGCCCAAACATGCTGCGGTTCCTGAAACGACCATCCTTCACGCTGATATAGCTGAGATTTTCCAGCCTCGGCAAAATCGATGTCTGCCAGTGTCTGTCCCAGCCGGCGGGGTATTGTCACGTCGCCGATCTTAGTCATGCCACCAGGCGATTGCACTGATTCCGGTTGCGACAACGTCATAAGTGCAGATTCAAAATGTGAAGGCACGACCAAGAACGGTGCATCCCGTTCAAGACCCTCGCCGGTCCACAGTGCGGGGCCGCGCAGATCGGCATAGGACGCATTGCGGTGCTGCATGAAAATATGGAAATAGGCATCCGGCCAACTCCCCGGTGCTACGCTCGCCACCCGCACATTGTCGGGTGCGAACATCAAACCAATCAGGCCAGATCCGAGCACGCCGAACAAATCGTCGCTTGTACGAAATAGATCAGCCTGCGCCTGAAAGGACAGACGCGCGGGATCGGCGATGGTGTAGCCCTCGCGATCGAGCACCTGCTCGATATCCGCCAGATTGGCGATGTTTCGGGTCGACGCATCCCGGCGCAGAATCGCAAGCTTGCGTCCAGGATTTTCTGTCTGCACCTTAGGCAACCGGGATCGCATCACGTCGATTGCGGTCGGATGGATTCCAGCGACAGACCAGATATCGGCAACGGCGAATAGCGTATCAAAGTGATAGTGACGATCGGCACGCAACCCGATCAGGCGATCCTGGTTGATCCCATAGGCACCAAGCGACTGTAGAACCGCTGTGGCGTAGCCTCCATCAATCGTGGGATCGATAATGTTGGCATTCATGGCAAAACTGAACCGGCCCGGATACATCGCTTCGGCGATCACGATCCGCGGCAGGATCTCACCGACCCAGTGTCCCCAGGTCACGTCGCCATAGCGCGCCGCTAGAACGCAGGGTTGCGCGATCTTCTCGGAGCCGAATGGCAACTTCGCGATATCCGCATGGAGAGCCGACCAGTTCCCGATCAGGGGGTTCACTTGTTCGATGGCAAGTCGTCCGGCGTGCTCCACCCAGAAATTATGGCCAGCATGCAATACCGTGCCGACCGGCAGACGACCGAGACGGATCGGCTCAAACCGCAATTCCCGTGCCGGATAGGTGGCGTGCAGCATGTGCCTTGCGAATTGGCCGAGCCCAAGCGCGAATGCATTGGTGTGAACGAGGACGGATGGCAAATTCAGATGAGTCGCCGATGCGCATTCCTCCTCAGCGAGGAACATCTGGCTGATCGGCAAGAGGGATGGTGACTCCAAGAAACGGCCTTTCAAAGTTGAATTTTCAAAAAATGAATTTTTGGTTACATTATCGTCTCACAATGATATTCGGAGCCACTAAAGTTTCCAAATGTGCAGCGAATTCAGGCATGCGACGGTCGTTTGCGCGTCGGGATTCAACATATGCGCGCGGGGATCGCCAAGAAACGCAGGGGCGTTGAGTGCGACGATATCGTTCACCGTCATCGCGCCGAAGTCCGCCGCGACATCTGCGGGCAAGCCGGCGAGATAGTCGCGCAACAGCCATTGCACGCCGAAAATCGGATGGCCGTGCGGCGGGACCACACAACTCAGAACCCGCGCGCCATCGCCGAATAGATTGCTCAACCCCTGGGCAGTCATGTTGTAGTAATGGTGCGGAAAACCATGTACCGGCTGAAGGAACGGCACGTCGATCAGTAATTCGCCGCCGGGTTTGACCACTCGCAGCAATTCCCGCGCGCAACGAAACGGATCGCGGACATGCTCCAGCACCGCCAGGGACAAAGCGCCATCGAAACTCGCATCGGCGAAGGGCAGTGCCTCGCCGATCGCGAGAACATCGGTCGATGCGTAATCGACGATCTCGAGATTCACCACGCCTTTCATTCGCAGTGGCCGGGACCCGGCGCCGCAATCGAGCACGACCCCGCCACGCGACGTAACCCGTTCGATGAGCGCCAGAGCTTCCGGCGTATAGGGATTCGCCGAAACATTCGCGCTTGAAACCAGATTCGCCTCGATCGCCAGCTTGACCGAAATCATGTCCAGCGCGGTGCCGTTCTGCGCGAACTCCGTGCCGCAGGCACGGCACCTGATCGCGCGCGGTCTGATGTCGAGCGACGCGGTGCCGGCGCGGCGGGCGGGACAGATCAGGCGGGCGAGGCAGAATGCCCGATTTGCCGCGCGGATCGCACCATCATCCGACCAATGAGCGTATAACGCATCCGCCACCTCCATCCGCCGCGCGGCCCGATCACCATCGGCGTCGATTACGATGTCCAGCCGTGTGGCGGGCGGCAGGGACAGAAGATTGGCCATAGCCGTTACCCCGGACGTAAACACGAAATCCGCCATCGCATCCCGAACGTCGGGCCGGGTTGCCAGTTCGTGGGGGATCGTCGTGCCGTTCACCGCGACCGTGATGGACCGGGGCGGGGTTTGCGCCGCGACCCAGCCGGCAATTGCGATAACAGGGGTTTCGATTGGATTGTGCGGCAGGTCGATATGAGCCGGCATGCGTGAGACATCTCCGGGTGGCGCGGCCGATCCGCCCAAAACCCATCCAAGAATAGAGGCGGATCACAAAATTGAGAAGAACTTAATTCCCGTAGCCTCGCGCAGAAATAAGGCCGATTTTGCCGCTTTCGGGATTTTCAATGGATGCTGACTCTGGCGTCCCGTAGGGGATTCGAACCCCTGTTATCGCCGTGAGAGGGCGACGTCCTAGGGTCTGAGCCCGGATAATCGCATCATAATTTGGCCTTTCTTGGTCTGATTGTGTAGTTCCATTCTCCGTGGAAATCGGCATGCTGGATATTGAGTTCGCCCGATTCGATCCTTGCGTTTTCGCGGTCATTCCGATTCTTTCGTGCCGAATCGCTTGTTCAAGCTCAGGCCCTAAACGTGATCACGTTGTTCCACACATGAAAGCGATGTAAGCACACTCGGATCAATTTCCGTCCAATTGGCTTGACCGGCCATCAGGCTCAGAGGGTTTCGGAAAAACAACCTATTGGAGGCCCAATGTCGTCTTCCGCACTTACCGAATTCAGTGGTGGATTGAAAAAAATGTGGTCCTTGGCACAAAGGGTCGCAAAACAGTCGAAGGAAGATCCGGCCGCCCAGCTGTTTAACTTTCTCACGCAACAACAGCTTGATCTTTCTCCAGAAAATTACAGCGAGTTAGGCTTATTGTTGGCAATCCAAGTGAATATCAACGACCATTCAGTTAAAAGCGTTTGGAGTAATTTATATAATTTTGTTCAAAAATATCAGGAAGATATTAAAACTAACGCTCTCAATGACAAATCTGCTGTAGCAGAGTTCCTGGTCGAAGCGCTTCGATGCGTCAATTTTGCGTGCCATAATAGTGATAAGATAAAATATTTTATTACTTTGATAAAAGGTTGCGGTATTTCCATTGATGGCGAACCTGACCAGTGCATGTCTCTCGCGACATTTGGCACGCTGCAATTTAATACTACATCTAAAAAAATCATGATGAGTCCGTGACTTTCTATTTTATTTCGTTCACTTCCTAATTCAGCCCGCTGTCACGAAATCGCTCGGACATCTGGGAAATGCGGGCTTACGGTGCTGGCACCGTTTCCAGATTAGTGGCGTGTTCAACCCAAACATAGGTCATGCCGCCTGGCTTGGCCTGACCAAGGCGGCAGACTGTAAACCGCCCGATTAGGGAATGATCAAAATCGACGGTTTTGGTGATCGCTTCCGGCACGGGATGCGCCCCGGAGGGTACGATGCCATAGGTTTGATTGTCCGCCGTGATCCGGAGGCTCGGCGTGCCGTTCCAGGCGCTTAATTCGCCGCGCACCGGAAAACAGCCATCTTTGGTATATGGCTGGGCGGCGTGGCATTGCGTTGTAACGCCGGCGACCGCGACCGCCGCACAGAATTGCTGCCAGCGCATCCTGATCATTTCCCGTAGGTGTTGGCGTAGATGCCGGATGCCGGCAGTGCCGGGGTCGGATAGGAGTTCCGAAACGGCCCGAGTTGGGTATGCAGGCGAAAGCCGAAAAATGGGCTTGTCGAGAGATTAGACCGGAAATTGAAATGGGTCGCCCTGTTGGTCGGGTCTTGCCCCTGCTTCCAATCCGCGATCGCCTGCTGAGCGGCTTTCAGGCAATCGGCATAGATGCCCGCCACGGCGGGCGGCACCGTAGCGGCGTCTGGCGCCGTCATCGGCCGTCGTTGCCCGGCTTTCTCGGCATTGAGGATCGTCATGGCAATGTTGATCCTGGCTTGTTCGATTCCTGTCCCGCTCAACGATTGGGTTTCGTTGAAGATGATGTTGGCGAGCTGTTGTTGTGTCAGCATCCTCGGCCTGCTGTGGCACGATCATGTGTTATCCGAGCGGGGCAGTTTCCGGCGCTGTGCCGATGGCGGTCCGGCCGTCTCCCTGGCGGTCAGTCCAGTGATCATGCCTTCGAGGCGACTGACACGATCGCGAAGGCTTTGCACTTCGGCGCTGACGTCACGGAGCTGGTCGGTCGCCCGGATAACGCGCTCATCGATCAGCACCACCCGCCGCATCGCGGCGATCGCATCACCATAAAGGCTCATGCGGATTGCGCTTCACGGCGCTCCGCCGCACGGCTGGCGCTGATCTCGGCTAGTATCCGTGCAACCGCCTTTTCGTTCTCGTCCAGCCGGCGCAGCGTCTCGGGGTGGGTCTCGTTGAACAGGTCGATCAGCGCCCGCAGCTCGGCCGCTTCGGCTTCGGAGCCGATCTCATAGGCGGCGGCTCCGCGCCGCAACAGCTCGCCGGCGGAGATGCCGGCCGCGCGGGCCTTGGCATCCAGTGCCGCGCGTTCCTCCGGCGACATGAGCACCATCAATCGCGATGTCGCTGCCATCATTGGGCTCCTCTGCATCAGTATATGCAGATGTATATATACATACACGAATCGCTGCCATCAAGCGCGATTCCTCCCTACTACCGTCCCCGTCCGCGCCGTTGGCTCTGCTGCTCGGCCTTCCTTGCCTCGGCCTGCCGGCGATCCTCGGCCCGAAGCCGATCTTCGCGCCGGCGCTGCGCGGCGAGTGCGGCCCGCAACCTCTCGCGCGCCGCTGTGTGCGCGGCCTCGATCACCGGCCGCGCCTGCTCCCAACTCGCCGCGACCGCTTCCCGCACGGAAGGCGCGGCCCGCTCGATCCGCGCCATCGCGGCCTCACGATAGCGGGCAACGCGGGCCATGCTCTCGGTCAGGCGGCCCTGCTCGGTGACTCGGATACGGGCTTGCTGGAACCGCCTGGGCAGGTCGGCGCGCGCGCCGGAAGCCTGGCGCCTCTCGTCTTCGGCTAAGCCCTTGAGGAAATCCCGCGCCGCCTGGCGTCGGCCCGCCTCGGCGGTCCGCACGATATCGAGCGCATTGGTCTTTTCCGGCAGGCGCGCGATGTTGCGGGTCCAGTTGGTCCAGATATCGTGCGCGCGGATCGGGCGCGGATCGCCCAGCGGCCGGCGGCCGGCGATCTCCTGGCGCTCCGCGCCCTCCGAGGTCAGCCAATAGTCGCGCTCGCGGTGCCGGGAACCCGACACATAGGTCTTGAACCCGTCCGTGGTCTGCGAGCCGCCCGGCGTGACGAAGATGTGCTCGCTGGTGGTGATCCCCTGCGCGGTGTTGGTGGTCATCGCGTAGCCGTAGGCGAGGCGCATCCGGCCGCTCGTCGTGTCGGCCAGCGTCTCCCACTTCACGAACCCCTCGCGTCCGTTGTCGGTGCGGAGCACAAGCCCCGCCCGCCGGATGCTGGCGATTTCCAGGATCGAACCATTGTCGCCGATCGCGCCCTTGCCGCCGTCCAGCATCGCGGCATTGGTCCGCGCGAATAGCCGGACCTTCTCGCCGGGCGCGATCGGCATGGCGTATTGCTCGCCGGTGTTCTTGTCGATCGCCGCCAGCGTCATCCGGTTGCGCCCCAGCGCGCCGGCTGCTTGCAGCCGGTGCCGGATCGCCTCGCCGATCGCGCGGGCGTCCTCGTTGGTCGGCGTGCTGACCGAAAGCGTGTAGCGCGGCCGGTCGGCGTTCGCCCGAACCCGCTCTCGCCATAGATCGGCCGCCCGCTCGATCACCTCGCGATAACCGCCGGCGACGATCTCGGCGGTGCCGTCCTGGCGCTTCATCTCCAGCGCCTTGCCGACGGCTTCGGCGCCACCCTGGCGCAGCAAGCCGGCGATCTCGCGCGCCCGCTCGTTGGTCTGGCGCACCGTGGTTTCGATCGACGGCACCTTGCCGAGCGCCTTTTCCAGAAGGCCGATTACTTGGCCGGCCTCGATCGACTGGCATTGTCGCGGATCGCCGATCGCCACCATGCGGAACCCGTGCCGCTCCTGGAGCCGCAACAGCTCAAGCATCTGGCGGGTGCCGATCGTCCCCAGCTCGTCGATCACCACCACGCTGCGGTTGGTGAGGTCGAGCCGGCCACTCTCCACCCGGTTGATGAAGACCGAGACCGCCGCGATCGTATCGCGCCCCGCCTTCTCGGCGTCGGTGTTCAACCCGGCCTCGCGCAGCTCGCGCGCCTGGCGCCAGCCAAGGCTGATGCCATGGATATCCGAGCCCTGCGCCTGCCAGGACGCGACCAGCGGCTTCAACAGCGTCGTCTTGCCAGCGCCGGCCGCGCCGATCCCCACCGCGAACCGGCCGCCCATGCCGAGATGATCGATCATCCGGCGTTGGGCGGCGCCATGCTCGCCGGCGAAGGTGAGACCGCTCGCCGCGATCCCCCGCTTGATCTGCGCCGGATTGAGCGTGCCGCGCCGGTCCCGGCCGGCCGTCGCCGCCAGCTCGACCAGCGCGCTCTCCTGCGCGACATGCGCGCGCGTGGTCAGCCTGGTTTCGGTGATCGTGACACCGGGGTTCTCCGGGGCTTCGCGTTCGGTCTGAACCGCGATGATCTTCGTGCGCGCCGGATCGCTGCCCTTGCGCGCGGCACCGGCAACCCCGGTCTCGAGAACGCCCTTCGCCCGCAAGCGGGCGATCACCTGGTCAACGTCCGTGCCGTCCTTGATCCCCGCCGCGACCAGGCCGCGCGCGGCGGCAACCCGCTCGGCCTCGCCCTTGATCACCGCGCGGCGCTCGAACTGGTCGCCAAGGACACGGGCGGCCGTCTCATAGGCGAGGTCCAGCCGGGCGGTCTCGGCGAGCGGCCGGGCCGGGGCCTCGCCCCGCAGCACGCTTTGGTGCCGATAGCCGCGCGCCTCGGCCTGGCGCCGCCAGCTCGCGAAGTCGCTCAAATCGTCCGCCTTGGCGGTCCGGCTGGCGAAGGCGCCGCCTTTCAAAAGCTTGATTCGCTCGTCGGCCGACATCCGCTCCCAATCGGCGCCAACCGAGGCGGCGTAGGTTTTCGCGTCGGCGAGCGCGTCACGGGTCCGCTTGCTGAACGAAGCTCTGATCGCCTCCGGCACGGCGCTGAGCCGCGCCGCGCCGGTGGTTCGGTCCAGCTCGACACGCGCACCGAGCCGGCGGAGATTCTGGCCCAGATGCGCCTGATAGATCGCGCCCCATTCATGGATGCGGCCGTGCATCCGCATCGTGTTGAGCGACACCACCCGCCCGCTGTCGGTGACGATCAGATTCGGCACCGCGACATGGGTATGAAGCTGCGGATCGCCCGCAATTTTCACCGGGACGATCTCGGTTTCCGTCCTGCCGTCCGATGTCTGCCGAGCGATCTCAAGCGTCGGCCGGGCCGTGTAGTGATCGAAGGTGATCCAGCCGATTCGCCCTTGCTCAGTGCCGCCCTGGCCGCCCTTGCCCTTGCGCGCCTGGCCGATAACCTGCTCGATCTCGGCCATGGTCGCGGCCACCGCGTCCTTGTGCGCCTGGGCGAGCTGGTTGCGCTCGGCTTCGGTGGGCGCGAACGTCCAGGCCAGCGAAACGCTCTTGTCGGCCGAGAAGGTAAAATCGAGATAGCCGATCGGGGTTTTCGAGCGGTTCACCGCGTCGCGCCATTCCGCGGTGTCCAGCGCCGCGCCATCGGCGCGCTTGCCGTCCAGGATGTCGGCGCGTTCCGCTTCGGTCAGCGCCCGCCCGTCCTTCGCCCCCAGCGCCTTGTAAAGCCGGACCAGCTCGGGGTGCGTGCTCGGCGCGGTCTCTGCCGGCGCCGGCTCAGTTGCGGGCTCCGGCGCAGTGGCCAGCCGGGCCGGTGCAGCTTTCGCCTCGATCCGCGCCCGATCGGCCGGGCTCGACGCCTCGGCCTCGGCGAGCACCTGGCGCAGCCCGTCCCGCGCGGCCTCGCGCAAGGCGTCAGCCCAATCGGCGCCCTTCGCACCGCCCGCGACCCGAGCCGGCGGTTCCAGATAGACCGCCTCGCCGCCATTCGCCTCGATCAGCGAAACCGCCTTTGCCGCCGCCTTCTGCCCGGTCTCGCCGACATCGCGACCGTTGAAGATTCGCGGATTGTCGCGATCGGCAAGCACGGCAATCGGCGTCGACCCGTGAAACTGCTCGGCCCATGCGATCAGCCCGCCGGCATTGTAGCCGACAACCCCGGCCTGGCGCGTCGCCTGAACCACGCTCGCCACCGTCTCGAACCCCTCGCCCGCAACCCAGGCCCGATCCTGGCCACCGATTGCGACCGCTTCGCCCGCCGGTGGATGCAACAACCAGGCGCCGGACGCACCCAGCATCCGCCGGCCGATCTTCTCGCCGGCCTCGGTCAGATAGGTCCGCTGAACCCCGGTCAGCCGGACCGCGCCGGCATCGTCCTGCCCATACATCGGCGTCAGCAGCACCACGGATGCGCCCGCCCCGATCTCGCGCGCATCGTAATTCGCGTGCGGCCGGACCAGCCGCACATGATCCATCAACCAGCCGGCATCGAGGCCGCGCCCGCTCAGATAGGCCCGCGCCGTCGCGCACATCGCCTCGGCATCGGCAATCCGAGCCGCGTACTCGGCACGCTGCCGCATCTTCTGCCCGGCCGATCCGCTCAAGAGCGGTTCCCGCAATTCGCCGGTGCCGGGCGTCGCATCCGTCCATAGCTTGCCGGCGACGCCCTTGCGGAACGCGCTGCGCCGGGCCTCCGCCTCGCGCGCGGCCTTCGCCGCCTCGGGGTCGAGCGCAACCGCCTCCGCCTTCACCCCCAGCCGGCGGACCAGACTCTCGAACCGCCCGCCTTCACCGGCCGCGAAGTCCCGCCATTGCCCGGTCGTCGCATTGACCGAGACCGTCCAACTGTCCACGCCACGCCAGGTCGCCTGTAAGCGAAGCCGGCCCCCGCTGCTCCGATAGGGCACGCCAGCGGCATCGAAGGCCGCCGCAACGTCGATCGCGCGCGGCTCGGCCGGCGTCTCCTCGGCCGCCGGTCCGCGCGGCGGCAACGCCGCCTCGCCGCCCCGATCCGCATCCACAAGCCGCTCCGCCGTCAGCGCGGCGTCACGATCGTCTCCGCGATCGCCAGCAACCGGCCCTGCCTCTGCTTCGGCAGGCGGCGGCTCGTCCAGCCAGGTCGGCGGTCCGGAAGACGCGCTCCCCAGCTCGGCGAGCGCAGCTGCCTCGGCGGCCAGGGCTGCGTCGTGATCATCATCGTCGGTCGCCTCGGGCTTGGTCTGGCGCTGCTCCGGCGCCGCCTCGGTTTCGATCGCCGGCAACGCCGTTCCATCCGCCCGCTTGCCCGCAAGCAGATTTTCCAGCTCGCCGCGCGTCGGCAACCGCATCGGGTCGAGCGTGAAGATCTCCGCCAGGGGC
The DNA here is from genome assembly GCF_021556475.1 of Acidiphilium iwatense. Lineage (GTDB taxonomy): Bacteria > Pseudomonadota > Alphaproteobacteria > Acetobacterales > Acetobacteraceae > Acidiphilium > Acidiphilium iwatense. The sequence goes on from NZ_JAKGBZ010000041.1 coordinate 15,246, forward strand.
ACCACCGCGCGCTGATACTGTTTGCCCTCGATTTTCTCACCGTCCGCGCGGTTGCCGGCCAGAAGCTCGGCGATCTCGTCGCGGCTCAGGGGACGCGTGACATCGATCCCGAGTTTTCCGGCAACCGCCGGGTCCATGTCCCGGCGCGGCTCCGGGATCGTACCCGGCCGGGCCGCGTCCGAAGCCGTGGCGGCCTGGTTGCTCTCGGCCGGCGCGGTGCCGGGTTTCCAGATTCCGCCCTCGAACACCATGCCGCGCTGGTAGTAGGTCGCCATGTCCTGCTCGGTCGCTGGCAGGGTCATGTTCATCAGGTGATCCGCCATCTTGCCGGCCCCACCCGACGAAGGAGACGCAGCGCCGGCACGGAATGTCAGCATCAGTCCGCGCCCTCCGATGCGGTCGGTTTCGGCGCCTCCGGCTCCGCCTGGTCATCGCCCTCAAGCGCGGTCGCCAGGCCCCGCATCACCCCGGCCTCGACCTCCGCGCCGATCCCTTCCATCGTCGCCCCGATCCGCTCCAAGGCCGCCGTCTGATCGCGCAACGCGGCGGCGATCTCAGCCAATGACTCCTCAAGCGGGCTCGCCTCCTCCGCTGGCGTCGCCAGCTCGATCAGCTTCGCCAGCATCTCGCCATGCGTATTCTGGGTCTCGATCATCAGTCGCAATGCCTGGGTCAGCGCGTCCAGCCGCGCCTCGATCCTGGTTTCCGGGTCCGCCGAAAGGGCCGCCATGCCGATACCTCCTGTCGCCGAACCGTAGCCTCATTGCGCCATCTGACACAAGCTCCATAGGTGCAATGGTCTGTAGAATACCTACTCTATCCTGCTGTGGCGTAATTTGGGCGTTTATTTGGCAGATATATGGCGCTTTTTTTGTCGTGTATATGGCGGACATTTGGCGGAATACTGGCACTTCATAGACAGAATCAATCGTGAAAGTATGGCAGATGATTGGCATAGCATTGGCGAGTATTGACAAAACGGCACCGTGTGAATGAAAATGAGGTATGGGAAACGAGACGATCGACGTTGGCGATCTGGTTTCAGGGATGGGTGTCGCGACGCGTGCGCCGCTGCTGCTGTGGATGATCGACCATCACGATGAAATGCGCGCGCTGATCCAGCGGCATCGAATCAACTGGGCTTTTGTCACCGAACGCTTCACCCAAGCCGGTTTCAGGGCGGCGGGTGATCGACCACTCAAACCTCGGACGGTTCGCGGCTACTGGGAACGCGCCCGGAAATATGTTGAAAAACATCCGCCTGCCGCCCCGGTTGCACTTCGGCAGGAAGCCGTCGCACCTGCGCCGGCTTCCGCACCGTTGCCCGGCAACCGGCGTGGGTTCGTCGATATCGAACCGGAGATTGCGCCGGATGACCTGTTCGATAAGCCGTTGCCGACAATCCGCTTGCGCCATCAACAACCAAAGTCGGCGGTCGTCACCGATGCCGAACGCACCACCAATGACGCAAGAGCCTCTCTGTCCGCTGCTGCCGCCCGATCCGCCGCGCCGCTGAAGCCAAAGGAGTGATCCGTGCCCGAACGCAGACCAAAATCCCCTACGCCCGCCACGGTCGAGCCGGAGATCCCAGAGGTCTATGTCGGCATACAGCGATCATCGAATCTCGACCGCGATAAGCCGCTGCCGGTCGCCTCCCTCGACCTGTCCGGCCGCGCGAAATGCTGGCTCGTGGTTGGGCGCGGGCGGACCGGCAAAACCACCTTGATCCGTTGGGTCGGCGAACGGGCCGCGTCATCCGATAGCCCGGTCGCCCTCGCCGATCTCGACCGCACCAATGCCACCCTGACCAGCTACCTGAGCGGCGTCATCCGTGCCCCAATCCTCGATGACGCGGGCACGGTGCAATGGTTGCAGAAAATCATCGGCAATACGATGACGAACCACATATCCGCGCTGATCGATCTCGGTGGTGGTGATACCGCCCTGGTCCAGCTCGCCGATGAAGTGCCGAACATGCCCGATCTCGTCCATGACGCCGGGGCGGAGTTGGTGGTCGCCTATCTTCTGGGTCCGCAACCCGATGACCTCTCCCCGCTCGCAACGCTGCGCAATCGGGGGTTTTCACCGGCGGCAACCGTGCTGGTTCTCAATGAGGGGCTGCTCGGGCCGGGTGTCGATCTGAAAACCGGCTTTGCCGGTGTCCAGGGACATAGCGTGTTCCGTGCAGCCGTCGATGCCGGCGCGGCCGTCGTGCGGTTTCCGCGGCTGATCCCCGCCGCTGAAATCGAGAAACGCCGCATCTCCTTCATCGAAGCCCGCGATGCCCTGGTGCAACCCGCCCTCGGTCCGTTCGACCGCGCCCGCATCCGCCAATGGCTCGATCACATGGATTACGCGTTCGCGCCGATCGCAACCTGGCTGCCATGAACGACATGCCGCCAACCCCGCCCCGTCCAGGGCTTGAGGCGGTAACAAAGGCGATTGCCGATTTGGAGGAGGCCATCAGCCTCTCGCGCCTGCAAAATGACCCGCTCGTGCATCTGGTCCGGGGTGTCCAGGCCACGCTGATCTCTCACGCCGAAATCATCGCGGCGAATAACCAGGCGATCGCTGAGCATCGGATGCACATCGATCGGGATTTCAGCGCGGTGCGGCAGGCGCGGGATGCGCTCGTCGATATGACCAATGGCATCGTGAAATCGGCCAAGGCTGAGGTCGAAGCGGCCCATGCGGATACGGCCCGCCAAATCGTCGGGTCGATCGCCCGCTCGGCCGAACAAAAGCTCGCGGCGATGTCACGCATGATCTGGTGGCGCACCATCACGCTCGGCTCGGTCAGCGCCATCCTGATCCTCGCCGTTGGTCTCGGCCTGGGCTACTGGCTCGGCGATCGGACGGGATACAATGAAGCCGCGTCGTCGATCGCCGCCTCGGGGCCGGCCGAACAAGCCGTTCTCAAGGGGCAAGGGCCGGCCGGGCTGCATCAATGGCATCAACTCATGCTCGGCAATGGCATCACTAAAACCATGCAGGTCGATTGCCACGGCAAGAACGTCGCGCATCAGGACAGCCGCACCGCCTGTCATCTCTGGCTTTGGCTTGGCCCACTCGGCCAAACCGTCGCGCATAGCTGACGCCGATGCCATGACCGGCCGGAATCTCATCATCCAGGCACCATTCTCGCCTCGTCGATTCCTGGCGCGGGCAGTCGCATCGATCGGCCGGTTCATGCTCGGTCTGGCGCGCGGCCTCATTCGGTTTGTGCTGGTGGTGATCATCGAAACGGCGGTCGTGCTCCTCCGTTTCGTCCTCTGGTTTCGCTGGCTGTTTCTCTGGCTCGGCGTTTTCGTCGTCGTGATGACATTGCTCAATCACGCCATGGCGCCCTCGATGTGGCGCCCTCAAGTGGTGGGGTTTGTCGGCGGCCTCGGCCTAGTCGCCGTCGCGCGAGCCTCATTGTTGATCGATGAGTCACTAAACCGGTGGCAACGGCGGCTGCGCCTCTAAATTCCATAAAAAACAAGCCTGGTCACTTCACCAAGCGTCTTGCCTTTCTACCACACCCGGTGCTATACATTAACCTAATGATGCCCTATGGGCCAAAAAAACAAGGAGGCTATGCGGGTATTCAAAAACAAGTCTTTTGCGAGGTTCGCCCGAAAAGCCCGAATCACGGATGCCCTGCTGTGCACGGCGATATCAGACGCCTCGCGGGGGTTGATCGATGCCGACCTCGGGGGCGGTGTCGTGAAGCAACGGGTCGCCCGGCAAGGCGGAGGTAAGTCGGGTGGCTTTCGTACGATCATCCTGTTCCGCGTGCGCGAGAGGGCGTTTTTCGTTCACGGCTTTGCCAAGAACGAACAGGACAACATTCGTGACGACGAACTGGCGGCCTTCAAGCTGCTCGCCGCCGAAACGATGGCCTACGACGATGAGGCCCTGGCAAGGGCGATAGCGAACGGCACCATGATGGAGGTGATGTGCAATGACTAAGCAGTATCGCAGCCCGGTGATGGCCTCGATCCACGAAACAGCCGAAGGGCTGCACGCGGCCGGCGTCATGGACAAGCAGACGATGCGCAAGTTTGACGAGGCGTGCCTGACACCCGTGCGCCCGCTCGCCCCCGAAGAAATCCGGAGCTTGCGGGAACGCGAGGGGGCGAGCCAAGCTGTATTCGCTCGCTATCTCAATGTCACGACCGGCCTCATCAGTCAGTGGGAACGGGGCGAGAAGCATCCGCAAGGCGCATCGCTTAAGCTGCTGTCGCTGGTCGCCAAGCATGGGCTTGGCACGGTCGCGTAGGTCCGCCCCTCAGCCGCTTCCCAATCGACTATTGGGGGGCTATGTTCTTTGTTTGTTCTAAACCAGACTGGAAGCACCAATGGGGGATCGCCTTTTCTTGCGAGCACGCCGATGAATGATGGCCCGGTAACACCGGTTGGCGTTCGGCTCGATCCGCTTGCCGGTATCGAGCTTCTTGACCAGGAGGATTTGATCCGCCTGGTTCGGTCCATGATGAGCAACGGCGTCGCTTTGACCTTTCATGGCAAGCGGTCGGCGAAGGAAATCTCGCGCAAGGTGCGTCCTCGGGTGATGCGCCGCGAGCCGCGTCTCCATGTCGGTTCACCGGCTGAGCAAAGCCGGAATCTGCTGATTGAAGGTGAAAACCTTCAGACCATGGTGACGCTCTACAAATACCGGGGGGAGGTCGATCTCATCGTCACCGATCCGCCGTACAACACCGGGCAACAATTTCGCTACAACGACAAGTGGGATGAAGACCCGAACGATCCTGATCTTGGGACGCTCGTCGCGAAAGAGGATGGATCGCGGCACACGAAGTGGATCAAGGCCATGATGCCGCGTCTTCAGATGATGAAGGCAATGCTAAAACCAAGCGGCGTCATCGCGATTTGCATTGACGATAACGAGCTATTCCATCTCGGGATGTTGATGGATGAGGTGTTTGGGGAAGAAAACCGCATTGGGATTCTAAACTGGCAAAAGGCGGCAGCGGCCCGGCCCGACAACAGCCATATTTCGAGTGCGACCGAATATGTCTTGATTTATTCGAAAGATACTGAGACCGCACGAACCTATTCGTTGGATCGCAGCGAAAAGGACAATCGCCGTTATGGAAATCCTGATCGTGATCCCAGCGGGATTTGGAGAGAAGGCAATCTCACTGCGCGGACATATTCGACTGATAACGATTATGGCATACAGTCCCCCTTCACCGGGGAAGTCCACTATCCTGCGGGTAACGGTGCGTGGCGTCACCCTAAAAGAAACCTGATTGGTTGGCTTGGCGAATGGGGCGTGCCCTACGAAATACGTTCGATCAAAGATGGCAAACGAGCGGCTTTGATGGTCGTCGGCCAAAAGCCGGGCAAGATCAGTTCGACCCATATGGAGGCGGCCCAAAAGCGTCTTGAGAGCGGTCCTTGGCCTTTTGTTTGGTTCGGCACAGACGGCACTGGCCGTCCACGTGTGAAGACATATCTTGAAAGAATACGAAAAGGAAAGGTTCCCACCACTTATTGGGCCAGCGAAGACCTAAGCTCAGATGAGGTGCCATTCGTCGAGCTCGGCGCTACCTCGTGGGACTATACAGAGTCTGGACGTTCGGCCGATGGGGTCAGCGAGCTTACCTCAATCGTCGGCAAGGGGCATGGTTTCGATACCGTCAAACCGCTAAAATTATTCAAGAAGATCATTCAGCTTTGGTGTCCGCCACAAGGTCTGGTTCTCGATCCTTATGCAGGCTCCGGCACGACTGGGCAGGCTGTGCTTGAAGTGAATCAAGAGGGGGATGCCGATCGTCGCTTCATTCTGATTGAACAGGGCAGCCCTGCAACGGGAGATAAATATGCCCGGTCGCTGACGTGGCAACGGCTACACAACGTCATCACGGGGCAGCGTCTTGGTCCAGACGGCAAGCTTACGAACGGCGCTGATCCAGTGCTTGGCGGTTTCGAATTTCGAATGTTGACGCGGCAGATCGACGCGAAGACCGTCCTCTCGATGAAGAAGGATGAACTCGTCGATGTTGTGATCACATCGCACTGGGACATGGGGCGGCGCGGCAGCACGAATTTGATCCGGATCGACGATCCAAAATACAGCTACCTCGTCGGCTGCAACGAACAGGGCGAAGGCTATTTCATCATCTGGAACAATGGCGGCCCGGTCGGGCAGTTGGACCTAGACAGCTATCGCATTGTGCTGAAGGACGCGGAGAAGGCGAGGATCAAGCCGCCCTATCATGTGTATGCTCGCTATGAAGTGTATCAGTCGCGGAATGTGCAATTTTGGAAAATCCCGGACAAAATCCTGGCGCATCTCGGGTTGAACGAAAACAGTGACCGCTTCAATGACGATGAGATTTCAGGCTGATGGACCTTCTCCCTTTTCAGGCTGACGCCTCGACACAAATTGCGGATCGCTTTTCAGATTATATGGCGGACCCGCTTACGGTCCGCCGTTCTCAGTTGGTGCCGTTCTATCAAAACCTGTCGGCAATCACCGGAAGCGGCAAGACGCTGATCCTCGCGGACACAATCGAGTCATTCCGCAGCCGCTTGCCCGTTGAACCTATCGTTCTGTGGCTCTCGAAGGGCCGGGTCGTGGTCTGGCAAACCTTCGCCAACCTCTCCGCCGGGAAATATGCCGACTTGATCGGCGGCTTCGCGGTGAAGCCCCTCCTCGATTGCCGGCCGGGCGATGTCGAAGACGCAAGCAGGGGCTTGCTGCTGGTGGCAACAGTAGGAAAATTCAATCAGCGCGACAAGGAGGAAGGTGACCGGAAGATTTTCCGGGTGCAATTCGACGTGGCGGATCGGTCGCTGTGGGATCTGCTGAAGACGCGGCGGGATTCCTCGCTGCGTCGGCGCCCGCTGATCATTGTCTATGACGAAGGCCATAATCTCTCGAACCTTCAGACCCAGCTTTTGATGGAGTTGGAACCGGATGCACTGATCGCAGCCAGTGCGACGATGCGGATTCCAGAAGCTCTGGCGGGAACAATCGAACGGCTCCGCAAGGACAAGCATTGGGGCGACAATGATTTTGTCACGACGGTCCGGAGTTCGGAAGTCGTCGAATCTGGGCTGGTCAAAAAGCATATCATGCTTGGCGGCTACGTGACGCCCATGGAACTGGCGGTAAATGATCTCCTCTCGGAGATGAGCGACGCCACAAAGTCGGCGTCAGACCTCGGGCTGCCTTTCCGACCGAAGGCGATCTATGTCAGCAAAACGAACACGATCGACGGCGCAACCATCAAGGATGACATCGCGCGACCGTTCAGGGAACGGCAAGCGCGGCCGATTCTGATCTGGCGGCACCTCGTGGAAAATGCCGGCATCGATCCTACGACGATCGCGGTTTACTGCGATCTACGATTTGACCCTAAGGTGCCGCCGCCAGCCGACTTCAACCTCTTTTCGCAAGGCGATTCCGATTATGACCTCTTCATTGCAGGCAACTTTCGCCATGTGATCTTCAATCTCAGCCTGCAAGAGGGCTGGGACGATCCCGAGTGCGCCTTCGCCTATATTGACAAGGACATGGGATCGCCGGACCAGGTGACACAAGTTGTCGGCCGCGTGCTCCGCCAACCTGGTGCCCAGCACTACCCGTCGCCTAACTTGAACACGGCGCATTTCTATATCCGGACCGATGAGAAAGGCATCTTCGAGGCGATCCTTGAAGATGTCCGGGCGAAGCTCGCCAGCGATACGCCTGAAATCACCCTGACGGTGCGACGCGAGACGCACGGAGGGAGTAAACCTTATCGACCGGCCCTGAAAGAGCGGTCAGTGCCCACGGCCTCGATCGACAGCACCCATGCCAAGCCGGCGATCAACAAAATCATCAAGACGACACAGGACTACTCAGCGGGCGGCGTGAATACGGTCGGTGGCGGCGGTCGCATCCAAATCCTGCAAACCATCGGCATCGGCGAAGCCGCAACCGTCGAATGGGCTGATGTCGAGCATAGCAATCGCGTCACGGCGCGCTGGATTCTGCGGCGCGAGGTGCAACGGTTGTTCCCGAGCCACGGGGACCGGCAACGGAGTCCGATCAACCTTTGCGACATTGAAGACCGGAAGTTTGATGCCCTAGTCGAATATAACAGCCCGGCAGCCGATCATGTCCGCGAGCAGGCTCGTAAAGTGGTCGATGCCTATATTGATCACTCAGTCATCCTGCAGAACGCGCTTGATCATCCCTATGTGGTACCAGCGATTGCGGTCGATGAATCCGCCCTGGTGACGTTCAACAATGCGCTGCACGCGGGCTATAGCGGCCTAAATAAGGATGAGCTTGCCTTCGCCAAGGCGCTCGATAAGACCAAGCGCGTCTGGTGCCGTAATCCATCACAAGGTGGATTTGGTATCCCGTTGCTCGATCGCGGGAACACCCGCACCTTCAATCCGGATTTTCTCGCTTGGACTGAAAAGACCGTCGTCACCATCGACACCAAAGGTGATCACCTAATCACCGAAGATGCGGGCCGCAAGTTGTTCTTCATCGAAAAGGTCGAGGACGGGCCGGAACTCGCCATCCGCCTTGTCACCAAAGGGCAATGGCAGGTCGCGCAAAACGGTGTCTATAGCAAGCTCAGCGGCAGCACCGGGTTCACTGTGTGGGCTCTGAAGCAAGGCAAGCCGCATCCGACGCAATGCGCTACGATCGGCGAAGCCGCGCAGCTATGCCTGAGGGCATGAAGTATCCCGACATAGAAATGGCGTTTTCATACGCGGTGCGAAAAACGAGGGTTTATCGGACACTCACGCGGCGACCCACCATGAAAATCATGACTGCCCGGAAACGATCGTTTTCGTACATGGGAATCTTATATGCTCAAAATATAGGGTTGACGTTGTTTTGCGCATAGAAGATTATAGTACACCCTTTTTGGACGTATTCGCGCAACCATGGCCCGCACCTTCCTATACGCCCGCGTCTCGACCGCCGGACAAACCACCGAGAACCAAGTCGCCGAAGTTCGTGCCGCCGGCTTCGCCGTCCAGTCGTCCCGCGTCATCACCGAAACCATCTCGGGCAGCGCCCCGGCGATGCAGCGCCCGGCCTTCCACCGCCTGGTCGATCGGCTGGAAGCCGATGACGTGCTCGTCGTCACCAAGCTCGACAGGCTCGGCCGCAACGCCATGGATGTCCGCACCACGGTCGATGCTCTCGCCGCCCTCGGCGTGCGGGCCCACTGTCTCGCCCTGGGCGGCGTCGACCTGACCAGCTCGGCCGGCAGGATGACCATGCAGGTCATCGCCGCGGTCGCGGAATTCGAGCGGGATCTCCTCGTCGAACGGACGCAATCCGGCTTGGCGCGAGCGCGCAAGGAAGGCAAAACCCTCGGCCGGCCGGCAAGTCTGAGCGACGATCAGAGGCGGCAAGTGGCCGCCAGGCTCTATGCCGGCGTCTCGGTCTCCGCCCTCGCGCGGGAATTCGGCACCAGCCGCCAGACCATTATCCGGGCACGGTTTCCGACACACTCGCGAGGTGACCCGTGTTCGAATCTGGAACAATAAAACAACCTGTGGTAGATGCGTTCCGGGTTCGAGAACCCCACTCTCGACCCATCAAACGACGTCAGGGGGGCAATTACGTCCCCCTGATGCCGTTTGGCCTCGCGGACGATCAGTTCGACAGATCTGCACCGGAATTCTGTACCTATAAAGCCAGCGCTGCGCCTACGGGGTGAGGCTGGCACGAAATTCGTGAATTATGCACCGGCGTTTCCGTCCTGGGGAAAGCAGACATTGCGCAGGGTACCGCTTTTCAACGGCGGTTGGGACATCCCCTTTCCCAACGCCGTAGAGGTGCTTGGCTCAATCGCTGACGTTCGGCGGCAAGTATCCGAGACTGCCTTGCCACTCTGTCTCGTAGACCTTGAGTGTGTCGCCTTTGAGCTTGTCCGTGAGGTCGGCGATTATCGCGCCAGCACGCTCCTCGTCGACTGACCACATCTCGTTGGCTTGGCGTACGATATTTCGGAACGTACGGTCAGCCACCCGGTTCGACAGGCGCACGCCTAGGACGGAAGGGAAGATGGTCTTATAGCTGGCCGAAACTTCGGCTGCACTCGGTGCGAGAAATATAAAATTGATCAGAAATTCAGGGCGCATCATGAAACGGTGGCCACCCTGTTTTGCAATCACGGGCGCAGCAGCTCGGCGAACCTTGCTGTCCTGCGTTAGCCACCACGTCTGGTAGCCGAAAGGATTAGACGGAATTCCTTCTTTATGCCTTCGGCGCTTGGCGTATATGGCATAAACTTGAAGTGCATCATTTTCGGCCAAGATCTCGAGCGTCTCGGCCTTCTTGCTGTGATCCGCTCGAATTGCAACGATGTCAGCCGCGAGGGTTGCAATCTCGCTCGAGTCAACTCCGTCTCGCATCTCCTCCGCCGACTCGTAATCGAAGCCGAACTTGGTAATTAGGTAACGGGCCAGTTCATTGTCGCCTGTTTCGTTCCGGATCGCCGCGAAGGATGCAAAATTTTCGATGTATGACCGAAATCCGGCAGGTGGCTTGGTATCCGAAATGGGGGCAAGCCGTGCATAGAAGTACGATCGGATTAGAATCCGATCTATGTATTCTACCATCTCAAGCGTCATCCGCTGTTCTATGTGCATGTAGACGCTTTCGAACTCAAATATCTGAGCCCTGAGGTGCGTGGCTAGCTCCTCCACAGCCTTCTCGGTCAGTATCAGCTTGGCTCCAGCCTTTTTCAGTATTTTGAACAGATTTCGGGTCGTCTGGTTCTCTTCATCCAAAAAGTGCTCCGAAAGTGCCCGAACAAGAAAATCGGTCCCTATGTACAGGTTAAATTTCGAAGATATTGACTTGAAATATTCCACAACCTTAGGCTCGTTCCTGAGCATCAGAAGCAGGACGTAAGTCTTGCTAAGCTTTTCGAGATACCGTCTCTCTTCGTTTGTGCCGCCGTAGAAGGTGCCGCGAAGCACGCGTGTACTAAGTCGACGAAGGGAGGTAGCATTTTCGACGAGCCCAATATTCACGTCTACAGCCTCTGTGATGAGGGCCGCGGCGTTGGCATACAGTTCATCATCTTGATCACCGTCAGTAACGAACTGTGCGACCTGAAGGCCTTGCTGCTCGAACAGCCTTTGTAGTACGTCCTGGCAGATCGCTACGACCTGAGGAATGAGAGCAGCATCCTCATCCTCCAGTACTTTTCTACACCGGCGCTCTAGCACAGCGTTCACAGCCACCCTGAGAGAATCATCCTCTATGTTTTCTGCGGCAATCAGCTCTCTAGTTTCGAAAGGAAGGCAGTACTGGCCATTGCTGCTATAGTAACGCACTTGACGGCCATCAGTGTTGCTCTTTCTGCGAAGTCGTTCTAACCGACTATCTAGTACACCTCTTATGTAGTGCCGCGACGATGGCAGTGCCTGCTCAATCTTGCTGAGCATTTGCGTGCGGTTCATGAACTTGCCTAGATCGGGATCAGTGTCGGATAATGACCAGATGATCAAGCTATCGGCTACTGACTCGAGTAGGTCGGTTCGGCCACGCCTGTGCTCAATCTCCTGTCGAAGGAAGACTGCCAGCGTTCGATCTACGTAGCTCGAAGATCTAGGTGCTACTTCCGCAGCACCCGGCTCGAAAAGATAATTGAGGTGAGGCCGGAGATAGGCGTTGAACGCAGCAATCGTCGCATCGCTGCGATTAACCTGTGTTTCGATGTAGCGAGCGTCTCGAATCCGAATACGACAATTAAGCTCGTCGCTAAGCAGTTCTTCCTCACTGTCCAGGTCTGGAACCGCTACGCTCGTTATGTAAGCCAATGACAGGGGGTGGCGGCCATACTGGCGCAGCCGATTCACGGTCCCGCGAATTTTTGCGCGGTAGGTCCGTTGCTTCGACACTTGCACGAAATGATGAGCCTCGTTGTCGCCGAACAACTCGGGTTCGAGGTACCCCTCTGCCCCTCCGTCGTGCATGCCGCCCAGCGGCACAAATTCGCGGCCCATCAACTCGGCGTACAGCGCCTGTCCGAATCGCTCGAAGTCGCCCGTATCAACATGTTCGAGCGCCAACGGAACTAATTTGAGGTCAACTGTTGGACTTCGCATAGAGCCTCTTCCACAGACCTGAGGGCCTTTCTAGGCGGACTGGCGGGCACCATCAACGTCCGCGCGTGCCGGCTGGGCCGAACCAACTTGGTGCGAATTTCTTGAAATATGGCAACAACCCAAGGTTGCTGGCAGCGTATCATGTCATTTTCTTCCCGATATCAGGTTTCAAAATGCCTGGCCGATCATCATCTCGTCGGCCCGCGTCGTGTAGCGAGGCGATAAACGCTGTTGCCTGGCTCCCCACGGCCGCACGATCCCCGTTGAAGCCGGCCGTAGCGTGCCGTGTCCCCACCGCGCATTGACGGCATCAAGCGCTTCCATGGCCAGCGCCGATCGCGCTGGGTCTCGGGTGGCGAATAGGCTTGCTTGTCGCGCGACTGGGGCAAGCGCGGTGAGCATCACGCCCGCCTTGAAATAGCGATAGCCTGGTCTCCATCCGGCCTGTAGCAGCCGCACGGCCTCGCCGATCAGAGCGGCCGTATCGGCTGTTGGCTCGATAACCGAGCCGCGCTGTGCCGAGTGCCACGGATCGTCATTGTGCGGGCTGGTGTGGGCGAATACCGCCATGTGGCCGGCCTCAAGTCCCTCGGCCCGTAGTTTCTCGGCCGCGCGCGTCGTGTAGGTCGCGACCGCCTCGCGAATCTCCGCCCAGGTTTCGACCGGGCGGCCGAACGTGCGCGTGACGGCGATACCCTGGCGGGTGGGGGCCATGAGGGAAAGCGGCAGGCAGGAAAGGCCGCGAAGCTCGGCCTGCACGCGGGCACCCGTGACGGTCAGAAGATCGCGGACGGCACGGGGTTCCATCGCGATGAAATCCGCGATCGTCACGGTGCCGGCCGTCGCCAATTTCGCGGCGGCTTTACTCCCGATGCCCCATACATCGCCTGCCGTCAGGTCCTGGTAGTGTCGTCGGCGATCGTGGGCGTCGCGCAAGTCGCACACCCCGCCCATCTCCGCCCGATTCTTGGCAATCCGGTTTGCCAGCTTGGCTATTGTCTTGGTCGGACCGATGCCGATGCAAGTTGGAATTTTCGTGACCTGGCGCACCTCATCGCGCAACCGCCGGCAGAAACTCTCAAGATTCGGTAAGCCTGCAAGGTCAAGAAACATCTCGTCGATGGAGTAGGGCTCGACCTGGGGAACCCGCTCGGTCAGCACGTCATAGACGCGGCGGCTCATGTCACCGTAAAGTGAATAATTGCTCGATCGCCAGAGAACCGCTCGGCACTCGGGGCGGTTCTTGATCAAGTGCCACGGCTCGCCCATGCCAATGCCGCACGCCTTCGCCTCCGGGGTTCGCGCGATGGCGCAACCATCGTTGTTGCTGAGCACGACCAGGGGTTTGCCCCTCAGTTCGGGTGCGAACGCCCGCTCGGCGGAGCAATAGAAACTGTTGCCATCGATCAGGCCGAATACGGGCATGATCGGGGACGGCTATACGGTGGTGCGGACCAGGCCGGTCACGATGGCCCAAATCTCCGCGTCCTCGGTGATCGGCACGGCCGGGGCCTGGGCAATGCCGGACCGCAGCCACCATTGCCCGTCGCGATAGGCAAGCTGGGCAACCAGCACATCGCCGGCAAGCATCACAATCGCGACCCTGCCCGATGTGGGCGGCGTCGCGGCGTCGGCGATCAGGATGTCGCCGTGCAAAATACCGCGCGCGGTAAGGGCGTCGCCGGCGACGCGAACCGGATAGCGGCTCGGCCGGCGCATATCGAGAATATCGGTAAGATCGAGCGGACCTTCGATGCTGTCGCCTGCCGGACTTGCAAATCCGGTTGTATTTCCTGGCTTTGCTACTGAATTTTGGCCCAGCGGTGATGGCGAATTTTGGCCCACCCCCGTCATTCAACCTACGGTCCGCTCGGCACGATCGGGGGGCCACGCGTGGATTGGAAAGCCAAAGTGGAATTATTCGAGCAGCTCCGTCGGGAGCATGAGTTTGGGATCGGCACGGTTGCCGGTGTAGCGGCAAAATTTGGGGTT
>NZ_JAKGBZ010000042.1 GCF_021556475.1 Acidiphilium iwatense
TAGGCACGGGTGGTCGGGGTCCACATGAGGCTGTCCATCCAACTCGGTCTCGACAACCTCTTGGAATCACACCTCATCCCGCCACCCAACCCTTCATTCCATCATCATTCCGAGACAGCCTCTGAGGGTTCTGGCTAAGCGTTACGGGATCAACCAAAAGACGGTCGCCAAATGGAAAAAGCGAACCGCGGTCGGCGATCTGCCGACCGGCCCCAAAGATCCACGCTCGACGGTGCACTCGCTCGAGGAAGAGGTCGTCATCGTCACCTTCCGCCGGCATACGCTGTTGCCACTTGATGATTGCCTCTATGCACTCCAGGCAATCATCCCGCATCTCACGCGCTCCTCATTGCATCGCTGCCTGCAGCGCCAGGACATCTCCCGGCTGCCCGATGATCTGTGGCGTTCCAACGCCAATCGTCGACAGACAAATTTGGGCTCGTCATGGTGAAATTTCTTCCAGCCTTCGTTGTTTCGTCTCGATCATCCCTGAACGCGCCAAGATCGCGCCGGCCACGGCCACGACGCCAAACATCAAAAGTACACCAGAAATGCCATATAATGGCAAGACCAATCCCACGAGATACGGACTTGCGATCGAGCCGAGGCGCAGCCACGTTGTGCCGACGCTCGTGCCGATCGCGCGGAGACGGGTTGGATAGATTTCCGCCGTGTACAAATAAAGCCCGACGCTGGTGATGTTCGCCCCAAAATATGCGACGGCGGTCGTCATCACAAAAATATCGAGAGGAACATGATGATAAATCGACAGGCCCAGAAGCGAAACCCCGCTTAATGAAAAGCCAAATACAAAGAGCGGGACGCGGCCAATTTTATCAACTGATAGCGCCATCACGAAACATCCGAGTAATCCTGACAACGTTCCGATCAGGCTAAGCTGAATCGATTTTTCAAGTGGTAAATGATAAACTGTATGGAGAATCGACGGCATCCATACCGCGATCCCGAACGTCACAAAAAATGATAACAACCAAAGCCCCCAGACGACAAATGTCCGTTTCCTGTAGCCGGGGCCAAAAAGCTCGGACACCCTTGACCGGACGGTTGGAATTGGAGCAACCGACAAGGTCGAAATAGGCGCGAGTTGTTGATAGGAAGACACATAATTTTCAATTTTTCTTAACATCGCGTCTGCCTCGGCCAAGCGCCCTTTGGAGGCAAGCCAGCGCGGGGACTCAGGACAATATTTTTGCATTGCAAACACCAAAAATGCAGGAACGACGCCGAACGCAAACAGCCAGCGCCACCCCACGTTCGGCACCAGCCATGCGGCGACCAGGCCAACCGCGAACAACCCGATCGGATAGATTGTTTCGTACAGCAGGAAAAACCGCCCACGATTTTTTGTCGATGAAATTTCGCCAATGTAGGTTGCCGCAATGGGAACTTCTGCACCCAGCCCGAAACCCTGAAGCACTCGCGCTGCGAGCAGTTGGTCATAACTATGTGACAAAGCGCAAAGTATGCTCATAATGGCAAAGAGCAGCACGCTTGCGCGCAACATTGGGACTCGACCGACTCGTTCGGCAAGCCAGCCGCATGTTATCGCACCGATCGCTTGCCCCAGAAAGCCCCCAGCAAACAGCAGGCCAATATCTTTGGCGTCGATGTGCCACAAGCCAATCAGGGCCGGCACCACATAAGCAATGGATAAAACCGAAAATGCGTCGAAAAATGTGGCCGATCCAATAATTATCCGAACAATAACATGCCAGCGTGTTACTGGTAATCGGTCTATCCGAGCTATAATTGTCTCTGGACTTACTGCTGTGCTTTGCATGTCTTCAGGTGCGGCCACGTTTAACCTCCAATTTATCGAAGTTTTTTGATCCATAACACCAACGATTTTGCTCGTCATTTTTATAGAGGGACCGTAAAAATAAACATCGCCATAGTCTTTTGCCCGATATTATTGGCGACAATGTCGTGCGTAATATTCAAGTTCAGGCGCGCCGGTCCAAAATTGTAGGCGGCCCCAAGGCCCAGTGCCCATTCTTGCGGTGATCCGCCATCAAGTTTCGCCGGGCCGCTATCGCGGGTGATTTGGGTGAGATAGTAACCGACCGGGCCGAAACTCCAGCGCCCGATGGTTTTGAATGCCGTATAATCCACATCCATCGTCGTGCCGTTACGGTAATGTGTCTGCTGATTTACACCATTGATATCAAATACGGTGTGCGCGGTGAACGCCCATCCGCTATGGAAATAGGTCAGTGCAAAATTCGGCTCAAGTGTATAGTGGTTCTGGCCGATATTTATCGCGGCAGGTGTTGTGTACCGGCCGCTTGGAACATAGAAGCCAAATTCAGCATCAAAAAACAAGCCGGGCGCTACTGACCAACTGAGATTCGCGGGAATAATTTCGGTATCAGGCAGACCAACGGTACTTGACGTCGTTCCATTTGGCCGAGTCAGGGCGACATCGACGGCGCCGATATTGCGGATGAAAACAGCATAACGCGCCCCTAAAACGCGCTGATTCAAAACCCACATGATCTGGGAGGTATTTGTCCACGTGCTGGAGACCGCCCCGGTGCGAACGCCCTGCCCATTGACCGAGTGAGCGCCGCTGAATGTGCCCTTGTTGATATAGTAGAAACCAGGAGGCGGCAGCTCACCAACAGGAACACCCATGGTAATTCCAACTGGGTATTCCGGCGTACTTCCAAACATGGCGGCATTAGCCGGAGCAATGCTGGCAATTGTGCTGGCAGACAAAACTGCCAGAGGTGGAATCAATTTGGCAAATCGACCAAGAAACTTCGGCCGTTGTGTTTTGTGCGATTTGCTTCGGTTATTCGCTACGCTCATTCATGGACCTTTCTGGTATTCTTGTTGAGTTTGGTTCAGTTTTTTTGACGTAGAGGCATTGAAATCCATCCGTTTATTTCAGAACGCAGAACGTTCTTCCATCAAGACGATTGAGCCACTAACGTTTGATTTTTGCGAGGGGATGATCGGCCGGATAGGTCGGAGTCTCTGGCTTGGGGGAGCCGATCATCACCATGATGATGGCATCTTCCTCGCCAACATTGATCTCGCCGCGATACACGCTAGGCGGGATCGAGATGCAGTCCCGCTCGCCCAGTACCGTCTCGTAATGTTCACCGTCCTGCTCGACCATCACTTTGATTTTGCCGCGAAGCACAAAGAAGACTTCCTCGGCGTCGGTATGAAGATGCATGGGGCCTTCGCCACCGGCAGGGATCACCATATTGGAGAGCGTGAAGTTCTCGGCCGGAATGGTGCCGGCGTCCTTTGCGACGCCCGTAGCGCCGGTGCCGATGAATCGCTTTTGAGCACGCCGGTACTTGGGATCGAAATCGGCCTGAAACTTGAGTGCGTTCCAGTCGTAGGGCCGGTCGTCCACGCGCGCGATTCGGGTCTTCATCCACTCTTCGAATGTCGCTCCCGGTGGTTTGTCCCACGAACGAGGTGAGGATTTTTTACGCTCGGTCACAATGTCAATTTCATGAGCCATGTCTGTCTCCGTTGTGTTGCTTGTGCGGGTGCGATCACCCATTGGTCGGTGCTGCCGTGCTCGTTGAGGCGGAGTCATTTGCGTCACCCCACGTTCCTGCCGCTATTGGCGGGCATCGGATACCTGGACGCGGAACGTCTGACTTCCTCATGCGGTCAAATCGATCAAATATGAACATTTTGTTCATGAACACTATCAAAAAAAATTAAACAGAGTCAACATATATTTTCGATAATCTCTGAACATTGTGCTTGACAGCTAGGCGAGGTGGAATTATAACAAATATGAACGATATGGTCGTATTTGGATACTCTGGTCATCGATGTCGCCCCGCAATGCCGGGGTGCGGCCGGTGGGAAGGTGGTGCGGCGACAGATAAGAGGAGCAGGAGAATACGATGATTGGTTTTGATGCGCCTCCCGTAGTTGTGGCGACAACAAATCGCCCGAGAAATCTCATTAAGGTGGCTACCGCTATGCCGCCGCTTTCCTGTTCCCGAACCATCCTGTGACCGGCGCATGCTGCACGGTAAAACCATTCTCGTGACCGGCGCGGCGCGCGGCTTGGGGTATGCGATCGCCCAGGCGTGTGCAGCCGCTGGCGCACGACTTGTCCTTGCCGATCGCCTGATCGAGGCGGGCCAGGAGGAGGTAGGGACGCTGCGTGAAACGGGTGCCGATGCTCGTTTTGTCCCGGTGGATCTCGCAGACCCGGAAAGCATTGAGGCGATGGCGCGCGATATCGCGGCGCACGAGGGCCGGCTGGATGGCTTGGTAAACAACGCGGCCATCGCCACGAATGTTGGCGGCGTCGCCTTCGATGCGATCGAGATTGATCTTTTCGACCGGGTCATGCGGGTCAATATTCGCGGCACATGGCTGATGACGCGGGCGATTGCCCCGATTCTGGTCGATGGCGGCGCCATCGTCAATCTTGCGTCTGATACAGCCCTGTGGGGAGCGCCGCACCTTCTCGCTTATGTTGCGAGCAAGGGAGCGGTCATCGCGATGACCCGCTCGCTGGCGCGGGAGCTTGGTGAACGGCGCATCGCGGTCACCGCGGTTGCCCCCGGCATCGTGAGAACGGAGGCGACCGAGTATGTCCCGGAGGCGCGACACCGTCTCTATGAGGAGCAGCGCGCCGTTCCGGGGCCGCAACTGCCCGAGGATGTTGCCGGTGTTGTCGTTTTTCTGCTGACACCGTCCGCGCTTTCCCTGACCGGGCAGTTGCTGACCGCCAACGCGGGATTCGTTTTCGCATGACCACAATCGACCACCCTTTTGAACGCCGCATGGTGAACGGGATCGATATCCTGATTCGCGCCGGGATGAACGATACTCAGCAGCCGTTAGTGTTGTTGCATGGTATCGGCAGCAGAAGTTTCTCGTTTCTTCCCTTGATGGCAGCATTCGATCGGGCCCGGACAATTATCGCATGGGACGCTCCAGGATACGGCGCCAGTTCTCCCCTCGCTGTCCCTATGCCGGGAGTGACAGAATATTCCGCAGCACTCCTGGCTTTGCTGAACGCCGAGGGTATCCAAACTGTCGATCTTCTTGGGCACTCGCTGGGCACTTTGGTGGCGGCCCATGCGGCGGCGACCGCACCGGCGCGCGTGAATCGGTTGGCGCTCGTCTCGCCCACGCTGGGTTATGGCGCGATGCCTGGCGACCCGCTGCCGGAGGCGGTGCGCGCACGCCTGGCGGAACTCGTGGCGCTCGGAGCCGCGACGTTCGCACGGAAGCGCAGCGCCCGGCTTGTATATCATCCTGAGCGATCGCCTGAGGTATTGGACGCGGTGGTCGCCGCCATGACAACCATGGTCATGCCGGGATACGGGCAGGCAAGTCGCCTGTTGGGATCAGGGCGCATTCTTGACGATGTGGTTCGGCTCTCTGTGCCGACACTCGTCATCGTGGGCGCCGAGGATGTCGTAACGCCGCCGGACATGGCCCGAAAAATCGCATTGTCACTGCCCCATTCGGTCAGATCTGCACCGCCGCTTGTTCTGGTCGAGGCGAGTGGGCATGCTGTTTGCCTGGAAGCGCCCGCCCAAGTCGCGGCGCTGGTCGAACGACATCTCACTGAGACATGAGGGTGGACATGCCAAAGATATCAAAACAAGCCAGAATTACGAAGAATGAAACCGAAACACAGATCTACGGTGTCCCGGCGGTGGAGCGCGCCATAAAACTGCTGCGCTCCATTTCGGAAGGCGAGTCGATCGCAAATCTCAGCCATGCCGCCAAGCTGCTCGGCATCAACCGCACCACACTCATCCGGCTGCTGGCGTCACTCGAAGCCGGACGTTTTGTCGAGAAGAAGCCCTACGGCGTCGGCTATCAGATCGGGCCTGGACTGATCGGTGTGGCCGCACAGACCTTCATGTCACGCGATCTGAGCCAGACGGCCCTACCCTACTTGATCATGCTTTCGGAAACCTACGGGCTTTCGGCCCATTTAGGCATCCTCGAAGGACGAGACGTGCTCTACTTGTTGCGGCAAGTGCCCAATGTCTTCCGGGCGAGCGCCATTCGCGTCGGGTCCCGGCTGCCCGCACATGCAACGACGATGGGCCGGATTATTCTTGCCTATCTGCCGGAACGCGACGTGCGGTCGCTGTTCGCCGGTGCGGATCTCACGCCGGTTACCGAATCTACCGCGACCAGGATCGATGATCTCATTGCCCAGATCGCGCAGGACCGGCAGATTGGTCTCGCCTGGAGCGCGTCATATTACGAACCGGGCGTTGATTCATTCGCCGCGCCAATCTTCGATCATAGTGGCTTGGTCGTCGCGGCGATCAACATCAGCGGACCAGAGGCTGCGTTTTCCATCGAAGGCGGCAAGCGGGCGCGGATCGGCGAAAGTCTGCGTCGCGCGGCAATGGATATTTCCGAGCGACTCGGCTTCGTTCCCAATGGGCGCTCGCACTATTCCCTGGAAGGAACCTTGGCATGACCCAGCCAATCGCGGTCGATTTCTTGCGCGCCATCGTCATGCGCGCCCCCCATGTCCTTGTGACGCGCGATTTCTATGTGGATAATTGGGGTCTTACGGTCTCGCACGAAACCGATGACGCCGTCTATTTCAGAGGCACCGGCTCAGAGCCCTTTATTTATGGCCTCCGTGAGGGCAAAACCTACGGCGTTGACCAAATCTGCTTTGGCATGAATAGCGCCGCGCGGATCGATGATCTTCATGCGCAGTTGGTTGCTAAAGGCGCGCCCACGACCGCTCGTGGTCCGGTGACCACGCCGGGGGGCGGCTATGGTTTCAGCACACTCGATCCCGACGGAAGGCGGCTGTCGTTTACCGCTGACGTCGCGCGTTACACCGACGAAGAAGACAGGCTGGCGTTGCCACGCAAAATTACCCATGTCGTTCTCAATTCGGAGTCGTTCGAGAAAAACCAGGCGTTCTACGAGGAGATGCTTGGCTTCAGGGTCAGCGACTATTCGGCAAACGCAATGGTGTTCTTGCGTTGCAGCAGCGACCACCATGCGATCGCGCTCAATCGGGCGTCCTATCCGTCGGTCAATCATGTCGCCTTCGAAATGGCATCGATCGACAGCTTCATGCGTGGCATCGGCCGGATGAAAACGAGGGGGCAAGCGCCAGCCTGGGGGCCAGGACGCCACGGACCGGGCAACAATCCGTTCGCCTATTTTGTCTCGCCGTCCGGGTTCGTCATCGAATTTACCTCGGAAGTTCTGCAGATCGACGAAGCAACCCATGAGCCGCAAGTATGGCCGCGAAACATCCCGGAAAAAATGGATCTGTGGATGACAGCGGGACCGCCCACGCCAGCCATGCGGACCGTTATGGCTGGCCGGCCCGACCCCGGCTTCCAATCGCTCTGAGGGTAGGCATGGATCTCGGTTTTTCCGGCAAGGTTGCGGTTGTTACGGGCGGAACTTCAGGCATCGGCCTCGCGACCGCGTCCGTGCTGCTGGCGGAGGGCGCTGATGTCGCCATTTGCGGGCGCAATGCAGAACGATTGGCAAATGCCCATCAGCACCTTGTCGAGCAACACGGCAACACCCGTGTCCTCGCCTGTCGCTGCGATGTTCTCGATGCGGCGGAAATCAATGGCTTTGCCGCGGAGCTGAACACTTGGCGAGGGCGTGTCGATCTCCTCGTCAACAATGCCGGGCAGGGCCGCCTCTCGACCTTTGCCGACACGACGGATGACGCCTGGCGCACCGAACTTGATCTGAAGATCATGAGTCAGGTGCGGCCGATCCGCGCCTTTCGGACTCTTTTCGATATGTCTGACGCGCCTGCCATCATCATCGTCAACTCTCTCCTTGCTCTTCAACCAGAGCCGCATATGGTGTGCACCTCCGCTGCGCGGGCAGCGGTCCAGAATCTGGCAAAATCCTTGAGTATCGAGTTGGCACCGCAGGGGCGCGTCAACTCGATACTGATCGGGCTTGTTGACTCCGGTCAGTGGCAGCGCCGCTTCGAGCAACGCCAGGACACCGATCAAACACGTGCGCAATGGTTCGCGGCTCTCGCACGAAGCAAAAATATTCCGCTGCAGCGTGTCGGCGAACCCGCGGAAGTTGCTAAGGCAATCGCGTTCCTCGGCTCTCCAGCAGCCAGCTACATCACCGGATCCGCGCTCGAAATTTCCGGCGGCATCTCTCGCTTCATCTAGATGGAAACAAATTCTGATGAGTATTGAAACCCTGTCACACGACCAGTCTCCCGCTGCTTCGATGCCGCCGCGCTCGGAGGTTTCGGTTGGTGAACTCGTCGCGACCTATCTCGCGGATATCGGCGTTGAGATCGCTTTTGGCGTGATCTCGATTCACAACATGCCGATCCTCGATGCCATCGCCCGGCAAGGACGTATCCGCTTCGTGCCAGCGCGCGGTGAAGCTGGCGCCCTCAACATGGCGGATGCCTATGCGCGCGTCTCGGGAAAACTTGGCGTTGCCTTCACCAGCACGGGCACTGCGGCAGGCAACGCGGCCGGTGCCCAGGTCGAGGCTCAAACCGCCGGCACGCCGATCCTGCACATCACCACCCAGGTCGATCGCGTTTTCATGGATCGGGATCGGGCCGCGATTCACGATGTCCCCGATCAGGCCGCTATGCTCAGGGCAATTTCCAAAGGGTATTTGCGCATTTGGGAGTCGCGCGGCGTATTGGGCGTGCTTGATGCCGCCGTCCGGATGGCGCTGAGCGCACCTGCCGGACCGGCGACCGTCGAGATCCCGGTCGATGTCCAACGCGAGTTTGTGCCAGCGCCTGCATGCATTCGTCCGCCCGTCGTCGATCCGATCCGCCCGGACGAGATGCTTCTTGATATTGCCGCGGGCATGATCGCGCGCGCGCGCCGGCCAATCCTGTGGCTCGGCGGCGGCGCGCGTGCCGCGTCGTCCGCGGCGACCGCACTCGTCGAGCGGGGTGTTGCTGTCGTCACCAGCACCCACGGTCGCGCGGTCGTGCCTGAGAACCACCCCTGGAGCCTGGGTGCCTTCAATATGACACCTGCCTCAGAAGCGATTTATAAGCAAGCCGACCTTATGCTGGTAGTTGGCTCGCGCCTCCGCGGTAACGAAACCTTCGATAACCGGATGCAACTGCCGAGACCTCTGTTGCAGATCGATGCCGATCCCACGCAGAACGGTCGGAATTACGCCACCGATGTCTTCATGGCCGGCGATGCGCGCCTCGCGCTTGAAGGGCTGCTTGCGCGGCTGCCGGAAACGCTCAACACGAACCATAATTTCCTGCACGACATCAGCATCGCGCGGGCGCAATCAGAGGGAATGCTCCGATCCGCTCTCGGCCCCTATCAAACCATCGCCGATGATCTTCTGGCTCGGGTATCCGCCGGCGCACACCCTTTCGTGCGCGATGTCACAATTTCCAACAGCACGTTTGGTAACCGTTATGTGACGATCGCGCGGCCGGAGCTTGGCGTCCATGCGCTCGGTGGCGGCATCGGTCAGGGGATTGCCATGGCCATTGGCGCAGCCCTCGCGGGTGAGGCTGCCAAGACGATCGCGCTTATCGGCGACGGCGGCAGCATGCTCGCCCTGGGCGAGTTTCTGACAGCAGTCGATGAAGGCGCGGAGATCGTCTTCGTCCTGATGAACGATGAAGCCTATGGCGTCATCCAGAATATCCAGGACGTCCAGTTCGAAGGCCGGCGGCACTACTCGAATTTATCGGTACCCAATTTTTCCCTTCTGGCCAAGAGCTTCGGTCTGCAACACCGGGCGATCGATAATGTCGAAACGTTTGGCGCAGCGCTTGACTGGGCGCTCAACCTTCGAGGGCCGGTGTTGCTGGAGGTTGAAATGACCAAGATCGGTCCCTTCGCCAGCGCTTTCGCTGGGCCGCCAGCCGGTGCGGCGGGTGGTCCGGCATGAGGTTGGGGCTGATCGGATATGGTGTGATCGCGGAGACATTGTTGGCAACGCTTGCGCACGAACTGCCAGCACCGCTTGAGCTCCTTGTCTGTCTCGCCAAACCAGAAGGGGAGGCGCGTGCCCGATCCTTGCTTGCAAAGCACACGAACATTGCGCAACACGTCGAAGTTATCGACCACGCCGAAGCGTTGAGCCGGCTTGGCGCCGATATTGTCGTGGAATGTGCAAGCCAGGCCGCTCTCGGCATGTATGGCACGACGATACTGAAAGATGGCATCGACCTGATCGTCAGCTCCGTGGGTGCGCTCGCGGACGATGCGCTGCACACCGCACTTGTCGATGCGGCACGCAAAGGCGGGGCACGGCTTCGTCTGCCCGCAGGTGCCGTCGGAGGCATCGACATGCTTTCCGCCGCCCGGCTCGCCGGACTTGACGAGGTCGTCTATGTCGGACGCAAGCCGCCACTGGCCTGGAAGGGAACGTCCGCCGAGGCCATCATCGATCTCGATAATCTGGGCACAGCTTTGGCTTTCTACGAAGGCAGTGCGCGCAGCGCGGCAACCGAGTATCCGAAGAATGCCAATGTCGCGGCGATTATCGCTCTCGCCGGGATCGGTTTCGAACGGACACGCGTCGAATTGATTGCCGATCCGGCAATCATTCGTAACGTCCACGAAATTCGGTTTCGTTCGAAGGCTGGCATCGCGCAGATTCGGATCGAGAACGAACCGTCTTCCCAGAACCCCAAAACCTCGCTCGGTACAGCGTACAGCATTGCCCAGACAGTGCTGAACGTCGTGCTGCCCGAGGTCATTTGACATTGAGAAACAGCATGGCTGAACAACTCCCGGACGGGCGGCTTTTTATCGGCGGTGAATGGCGCGAAGGCCACGGCGCCGAAATCGTGTCCCGGTTTCCCGCGGATCAGTCGTTGAACCGCATCGTTCGAGGCGCGGCAGCCGAAGATGTCGATGAAGCGATCACGCGGGCTGAGACCGCCGCAGCCGATCCGGCTTGGCGCCGGCTTAAGCCGCACGAACGCGCAACCTATCTTTACAGAATCTCCGTCGGCATCGAGCGTAATGCCGAGCGCATATCCTTCATCCAAACGCGAGACACCGGCAAGACACAGGCTGAAACGCGGGCTCTTGCCCAAAGTGCTGCTAACACGTTTCGCTATTTCGCTGCCGCACTCGAAACGGCGGAAGAACAGATGCCGCCGCCACGCGGCGACTATCTGACGTTCTCCTGCTACGAGCCTATCGGTGTCGTCGCTGCCATCACGCCGTGGAACTCGCCGATCGCGAGCGACGCGCAGAAGCTGGCGCCCGCACTTGCCGCTGGCAACGCCGTCATCCTCAAGCCGGCCTCGTGGAGCCCGCTTACCGCCTTGGAACTGGCGCGAATTGTCCAGGAAGCAGGACTGCCCGACGGCCTTCTGTCGGTCATTCCTGGGGCAGGCAGTGTCGTTGGCGATCTGCTCGTCCGCCATCCTGCGATTGGCAAGGTCTCGTTCACGGGTGGCACCGAGGTGGGGCGCCGCATCGCGTTCGAGGCGGCGAAAAAGCTCATGCCGGTATCGCTCGAACTGGGCGGCAAGTCTGCGACCATCGTGTTCGACGATGCGGACATGACTCAGGCCATCGCCGGAGTGCTTTTCGGGATCTTCAGCTCCACCGGCCAATCCTGCATCGCGGGCTCGCGGCTGCTGGTTCAACGGAGCATTTACAAGAATTTCGTACAACGACTGGTCGAAGCTGCTGAATCGCTGAAAATCGGCAACCCGTTCGACACTGCCACCCAGGTCGCCCCCCTGATTCACGGTGACCATCGCGCTTCTGTCGAACAGGCGGTGGCCCTCGCCCGCGAGGAAGGCGGACGTGTCCTCACCGGCGGAAAGCGGCCCGAAGGTTCAGTGTTTGACGCCGGAATTTACTATCGACCAACCATCATCGATACTGTCGGCAACCAATCGCGAACCTGCCGCGAAGAGATTTTCGGACCAGTTCTCGCCGTTTTACCGTTCGACGATGAAGCCGAAGCCGTAGCCCTTGCGAATGACAATCCATTCGGTCTCGCGCTCGGCATTTGGACACGTGATGTCTGGCGCGCCAGCCGGCTGGGAGCGGCAGTGAAGACAGGCACCGTGTGGGTCAACACCTACAAGCAATTCTCCGTCTCAACCCCGTTCGGCGGCGTCAAGGAAAGTGGTCTTGGCCGCGAGAAGGGCCGGGACGGGTTGCGCGCCTATCAGCAACAAAAATCCTGGTATCTTGATACGAGTGAACAACCCCATCCGTGGGCTGGCCTGATGGAGGTCGCATGAGACGACGTTGGTGCTGAACACTTCCCCGTATGTGACGTACTTTCCGTAGGTGAACAGGAACGTTTTTGTAATTGTTAGGAGAACAATGATGAGCTTATACCTGGAACCGCATCAATCGTTAAACCGCAAGCCCACGCAATATGAAAACCTGCTCGGTGACTCCATCGAACGAGCGTTTGGGCAGGGCATCAAGGAGCTTGCGGAACTGGTGGCGTACCTGAACAACGCTGGTCCGTCTCCGCAAGTCGGCGATATCTGGACCGATGCCACCTTCGAAACCGAAATGGCTCGGCTCGGCAACTAAACAAATATACTCTACTTGAGGATGGAAATGGATACTCAAAAAGATGCTATCGAGACGGTTCTGGAGAGTGGCTTACAAAACCTCTGGTATCCTCTCTGCCCATCAGGCTTCATTGCGGAACGGCCTGTATCGTTGCGCAGGCTGGGGAAAAAACTGGTGCTATGGCGTGACACCGATGGTGCGCCGCATGCCCTGACCGATCAATGCCCGCACCGCGGCGCACCGCTATCGCAGGGTATCGTACTCGGCAACCGGATTGCCTGCGGCTATCATGGTGTGGAAGTACGCGCGGATGGTATTGTTACGAGTGTACCGGGTAGCCCTGGCTGCAAGCTCGAAGGCTCGCGCGCCGTACATTCGTTTCACCTGAAAGAAGCGCATGGTACAATTTGGTTGTATAATGCGGGCACGAACATCGACACAGCACCTGATCTGGTTCTACCGATTGAGCTGACATCTGATGAATATTCGAACTTTTTGTGCTACGCTGAATGGAAAAGTGATTACCGTTACGCGCTGGACAATGTACTTGACCCGATGCACGGCACATATTTGCACAAGCAATCACATTCAATGGCGTATGGCGAGCAAATCGCGCAGTTTCAACTGCGAGACACCGACACGGGCTTCGTATTTGAAAAGGAAGGCCAGCGCGATGTAAACTTCGACTGGACTGAATGGGCCGATACCGGGACACAGTGGATGCGCCTTGAAATTCCTTATCCGAAAACTGGTGGTCCTGGCGGCAATTTTATCATTATTGGTAGTTGCACACCGATCGAGAAAAATGTGTCTGCAATATTCTTCTGGCGTTGCCGTAAAGTGTCGGGTTGGCAGCGTGATACATGGCGCTTTCTGTACCGCAATCGCCTTGAAGCGCGCCATTGGGCGGTTCTCGAACAAGATCGTGTTGTGCTGGAAGCGATGGAACCCGATGCGAATCAGAACGAGCATTTGTACCAACATGATATGGGGGTAGTGCGGCTGCGCCGGCACATGAAGAAGCTTGCAAAAGCTCAAATCGAAGCCGGTGCAACTTAATCATCAAATTCATCACTGGATATATACCGCGCTTTGGCGCAAACTTGAGCGCGGTAAATCGTCCGGAACTTCATGACGCCAAAGTAGCGATGGACACCAACATCCTGTTCCAATTTGTTAAAACACCCGATAGGACGCTAAGGTTCGGACTTCGATGAGCAGCAAAGACCTTCTCCAGGCGCAGGTTCGCACCTTGCGCTACGAGGCCGAGGGAATCATCAGCATCGAAATGATGCCGATACCGGGAGCCCATTTCCCGCGTTTCGATGCAGGCTCCCACATCGATTTTCATCTGCCGAACGGGCTTATCCGCAATTACTCATTGCTGAACTCGCCCGACGATAACGATCGTTACGTGGTGGGTGTCCTCGCTGATCGACAAAGTCGGGGCGGGTCGCGCTATGTGCACGAGCAGTTTCGCTGTGGCATGGTTGTCCCGATCAGCGCGCCGCGCAACAATTTTACCCTCGATGAGAGCGCCTCCCAAACGGTATTGGTGGCGGGCGGCATCGGAATCACGCCAATTTTGTGCATGTACCGGCGGCTGCGCGCGCTTGGGCGCGACGTGCGGCTTGCTTATTGCGCGCGGACGCGGTCGCATGCCGCTTTTTCCGATGAATTACGTGCAATCGGGGGCGATATCCACTTTCATTTTGACGACGAAAATGGAGGTTCGCCGTTCAATTTGCTGAATTACCTTTCCAAACAACCCGGTGATGCCCACGTCTATTGCTGCGGGCCAAGTGTAATGATCAGCGCTTTTGAAAAAGCCTGCGAAGCAGCCAACTTAAAAAATGTTCATATTGAAAGATTCTCGATCGACCCGGTCGTTCAATCCGCCCCCAAGGCTGGCTGTACGGTTCAGTTGGCGAAAAGCGGCAAGACGTTTGAAGTTCAAGCGGATAAAACGATATTGGATGCATTGCTTGAAGCAGGCATTGATGTCGAGTTTGGCTGTAAGGAAGGAATCTGTGGGGCGTGTGAGACGAATGTGCTCAGCGGATACCCGGATCACAGAGACGGGGTGCTGAGTCAAGCCGAGAAAGACTCAAACAAAGTCATGATGATTTGTGTTTCGAGAGTGAAATCGGGACCAATTGTCCTTGATTTGTAAAACGGACATCATCGACCTTCCGATTGGAACCCCCATGTTGCAAACTGTCACGGTGAGAAATGAGCGATCAGGCGATACGCTTTGCCGGGGAAGGTTTGCCGCACATAGGTAATTTCATCGGCCACTCTCCAGGTACGACGTTCCACGACAAGACACGCGGCACCTTTCGGAATGGCAAGATCATCGGCAACGCCGGCCGTGGCATTGACGGCGCTGATATTATGTTCCGCCCTGGTCCAGGGAACCTGAGCCACCAACCAGGTGCTGGGGGGGGTTGTGCTGAAATCGACCTCGGCGGCTTCCGGTACGACATCCAGGCTGACGAAGCGTTCTTCCAGTGCGAAGGGGCGTGAATTCGCCAGATGCCGGCACTTTAACACAAGCAATGACGTGTCCAGCAAAAAATTCCGTTCATTACCTACCTTGCCAAGGCTGTCGCGGTAGCGGCGCGAGATCAATTCATAGCCATAGACCTCGCCTCGGCTGGTGATTTCAGACTGCATATCGGGAATTTGCAACACCGCCGATTGGACGGGCGGCGATGCGACGAAGGAACCGGCCCGGCGGCGCCGGACAATCAACCCGGCGGCTGTCAGGGTGGAAATCGCTTTGTTGACGGTCATTCACCCGAGAGGATTTTGCGTCGATTTTGATCCCGCATCAGCCTGTCGAGGCGGCGGTGGACCGCCGGCGGCGAGGAAGGCCCGCACCAGCGGCAGGCGCTGGCGTTCCTCCAGGCAGATCACGTATTCCGCGACGGCAAGGTCGGTATCCTCGACCGTGACCCGCGCGAGTTCGGGATGGATCGGCAGCTCGGCTTCGAAGGCGACACCCACGCCGAAGCCGGCGAGCACCGCCTCACAGACCGCCTCGCGGGTCTGCACTTCGAGCAGGGTGTGCGGTCGCACGCCGTGCTCCGAAAGCCGCGTCTCGAACACCTCCCTGGTGATCGAGCCGCGTTCGCGAAGCACGAGGTCGTGTCCGGCGAGGGCTCGGATCGGAATGCCGCCGGCAGCGGCAAGGGCATGATCGGACCTCACGAAAAGCACCAGACGGTCGTGCTGGAGCAGCCGGCTGTGGAGCCGGGGGTCCGAGACGCGCCTTGCCGTCACCGCGACATCGGCGTGGTGGTCAAGCACGCGGTCGAGCACGTCGGAGGAGTTGCCGATCGAGAGGGAGAAGGTCAGATTCGCGTGCCTTGCCTTCAGCGTCACCAGGATCGGCATGACGTGGGTCGCGCTGTCGGCGGCGATCCGCAGATGTCCGCGCAGCAGCGTGGCCGAGCCGGAAAGCAGGGTGCGGGCTTCGTCTTCCGCGGCGAACAGGCGGGCGGTCAGGGCGTGCAGGGCGTGGCCGAGCGGGGTGGCGCTGACGCCGCGTCCCCGGCGGTCGAACAGGGCGACGCCGTAAGTCGCTTCCAGGGTCTTCACCTGTGCCGAAAGCGTGGGTTGGCCCACGCCGCTGCCGCGCGCGGCAGCCGAGAAGCTTCCGGCCTCCGCGACCAAATGAAAGGCGCGCAGCAACGTAGTGCTCATGACACCCTCGGTATGGTTTCCATCAATGGGATGTATCGAGACATAGCATTTTAAACAATAGAAGCTGGAAGCTACGCTGACTATGCATTGTTTGGAAGGCATCGAGATGATCGCAACTGGCAGTATCAGAGCCGCCTCCGAGACCGGCGACGCGCTCCTGCTCACCCCCGGACCACTGACTACGTCGCGCTCGATCAAGGAGGCGATGCTCCATGACTGGGGCTCGCGCGATGCCGCCTTCGTGCAGATCAACCGCGAGGTCATGGAGCGCCTGCCGGGGATCGTGAATGCTGGCGCGACGCATGTGACGGTGCCGATGCAAGGATCGGGCACCTTCGCGGTCGAGGCGATGCTGACGACCTTCGTCCCATCGGACGGCGAGGTCCTGATCCTGATAAACGGTGCGTATGGCCAGCGTGCCAGAAAGATCCTGGAGATTGCCCGGCGCCGGACCGTGATCCACGAAACGCCGGAGGACACGCCGCCTGACCTCGTCGCGGTGGAACGGGTCCTGGCCTCGACGCCCTCCATCACGCATGTTTTCGCCGTGCATTGCGAAACGACGTCGGGCATCCTGAACCCGGTGCAGGAGATCGGCGCGCTCGCGGCGAAACATGGCAAAGGTTATTTGATCGACTCGATGTCGGCCTTCGGCGCTCTGCCGCTTGATGCGAACGCCATTCACGCTGATGCGATTGCCGCATCGTCGAACAAGTGCATCGAGGGCGTTCCCGGGCTGGGCTTCGTGATCTGCCGGAAGGATGTCCTGGAAGCGGCGAAGGGCAATGCGAGTACCCTCGTGCTCGACCTGCATGATCAATGGACGGTGTTCCAGAAGACCGGCCAGTATCGTTTCACCCCGCCGATCCACGTCATCGTTGCCTTTCATCAGGCATTGACCGAGTTCTTCGCCGAGGGTGGACAGCCCGGACGCGGTGGGCGCTACACGGAGAATTGCCGCGTGCTGGTCGAGGGCATGCGCGCCCTCGGGTTTCGGACGCTGCTGCAGGATCAGCTCCAGGCGCCGATCATCGTCACCTTCCACATGCCCGGCGACCCGCGCTTCGACTTCCAGCGCTTCTACGACGCGCTCAAGGAGCGCGGCTATGTGATCTATCCAGGCAAGCTGACTGTGGCGGATTCCTTCCGCATCGGGTGCATCGGTCGGCTGGATCGCACGCACATGCAGGGCGCGCTCGCCGCGATCCGGGACGTGATCGCGGGGTTCGGCATGACCTCAGCGGCGATGGCCGCATGAGCAGGAAGGACGCCGAACCATGACCACTCACCGCTCCTTCCACACGGTCGATGCCAACGGCCGCATTTATCGCATCCCGGCGACACCGACCGTTGCCGTCTGCATCGACGGCTCTGAGCCCGGCTACATCGAGGCCGCGATCGCCGCCGGTCTGGCGCCGAACCTCGACCGCATCATGCGGACCGGCACCAGCACCACGGCGAAGTCGGTGATCCCGAGCTTCACCAACCCGAACAATATTTCAATTATCACCGGCCGGCCGCCTTCGGTCCACGGGATCGCAGGCAACTACTTCCTCGACCCCGCAACGGGACAGGAGGTGATGATGAACGACGCGAAGTTCATGCGCGCCGGCACCATCATGAAGGCGTTGCAGGATGGCGGCGCCAGGGTCGCCGTGGTTACCGCGAAAGACAAGCTGCGGACGCTGCTCGGCCACGGGCTCGATTGTTCGGCGGGCCGGGCGGTCGCGTTCTCCTCCGAAAAGGCGGATAAGGTGAGCCTCGCGGAGAACGGCATCGCCGATGCGCTCGGCCTCGTCGGCATGAAGCTGCCCGAGGTCTATTCCGCCGAACTCTCCGAGTTCGTCTTCGCCGCCGGCGTCAGGCTGCTCGAAACGATGCGCCCCGACGCCATGTATCTCTCGACGACCGACTACATCCAGCACCGTGCAGCACCCGGCTCGGCGGTCGCGAACCGTTTTTACGCCATGCTGGATGGCTATGTCGGCCGGCTCGACGCCGCCGGGGCGGTGGTCGCGCTGACCGCCGATCATGGCATGAACGATAAATATCTGCCCGACGGCGCGCCGGACGTGATCTATCTGCAGGACCAATTCAACGCCTGGACCGCGAAGGGGATCTGTCGCGTCATCCTGCCGATCACCGATCCCTATGTGGCCCATCACGGGGCGCTCGGCTCGTTCGCGACGGTGTACCTGCCGCCGGGCACGGATGCGGCCGCCCTGCTCAGCCGCCTGCGCGCGCTCGATGGCGTGGACCTCGCCATCGGCCGCGACGAGGCATGCCGGCGCTTCGAGCTTCCCGAGGACCGGATCGGCGACATCGTGGTTATTTCGGCGCGCCACAAGGTGCTCGGCACCAGCCGCGATCGGCACGACCTGTCCGGCCTGACCGAGCCGTTGCGCTCGCATGGCGGCCTGACCGAGCAGACCGTGCCGATGATCGTGAACCGGAAAATCGCATTCCGGCCTGACCACGAGTTGCGAAACTTCGACGTTTTCGATGTCGCGCTGAACCTGGTGCAATGAGGACCGCAATGAACATCCAGACCAAATCCCCGGTCCGGCGCGAGGCGATGCGGATCGCCGGCCGCAAGGTGCGGACCGACGAGGCGATCGACGTTCTGAACCCCTACACCGGCCAGGTGGTGGGCACCGTGCCCGCCGCGCGCCCCGAGCATGTGCGGGAGGCTTTCGCGGCGGCGCGCGCGTTCAAGCCGAAGCTGACGCGCTACGAGCGCCAGCGTATCCTGCTGCGCACCGCCGAGATGCTGCGTGACCGCAAAGAGGAGTTCGCGCGGCTCATCACCGCCGAGTCGGGCCTGTGCTGGAAGGATTCGCTGTACGAGGCGAGCCGCGCCTACGATGTCTATTCCTTCGCGGCACAGCTAACCATCCTGGACGACGGCGAGACCTATGCCTGCGACATCAGCCCGATGGGCAAGCAGCGCAAGATTTTCACCACGCGCGTGCCTTTGATGGGCGTGATTTCCGCCATCACGCCGTTCAACCATCCGCTCAACATGGTGAGCCATAAGATTGCCCCGGCAATCGCGACGAACAACCGCGTGGTCCTGAAGCCCACCGAACTGACGCCGCTGACCGCGCTCGCCCTCGCGGACGTGCTCTACGAGGCCGGGCTGCCGCCTGAAATGCTTTCGGTGGTGACCGGCAATCCCTCGACCATGGGCAACGCGATGATTACCGACCCGGACGCGGACCTGATTACGTTCACGGGCTCGGTTCGGATCGGCAAGTATATCGCGGAGAAAGCGGGCTACCGGAGGGTCGTGCTCGAACTCGGCGGCAACGACCCGCTGATCGTGATGGAGGATGCCGACCTCGACAAGGCGGCGGAACTCGCGGTGCAGGGGGCGACGAAGAATTCCGGCCAGCGCTGCACCGCCGTAAAACGCATTCTGGTCGTCCACAGCGTGGCCGAGGAGTTTTCGCGTCTGGTGCTCGCCAAGGCCCGCAAGCTCACCGCCGGAGATCCGATGGACCCGACGGTGGATATCGGCACCGTGATCCACGAGCGCGCGGCGCAGGAGTTCGAGCGCCGCGTGCTGGATGCGATGTCCCGTGGCGCGAAGCTGCTGCACGGTAACGACCGACGCGGCGCGCTCTATCCTCCGACCGTGGTGGACCACGTGCCCTATGACGCGGAATTGGTGCGGGAGGAAACCTTCGGCCCCGTCATTCCCATCATCCGCTGCCCCGACGACATCGCCGAGGTGGTGCGGATTTCGAACTCGACCGCCTATGGCCTCTCGTCCGGCGTCTGCACCAACCGGCTCGACTACGTTACGCGCTTCGTAAACGAACTGGACGTCGGGACAGTGAATATCTGGGAGGTGCCTGGCTACCGGATCGAAATGTCGCCTTTTGGCGGCATCAAGGACTCTGGTCTCGGCCACAAGGAGGGTGTGGTCGAGGCAATGAAGAGTTTTACGAACGTTCGGACCTACTCCCTGCCTTGGACAAGCTGAGCGGCGAATCTCCGGCAGCCGAGAACCGGATGATGTCTCCGGCTTATGAGAGCAACTTCACGAAAGCTTCACTGTAGGATGCATACGAACCGGAACGTAATAACATAGAATCAACAAACAATGGAGGAAGCAGAAAATGCGCACGAAGACCGCCTTTGTTGCCATCTGTATCGCGTCAGTGTTGGGATGGGGTTCCGCACAGGCTCACTCCGCGGTCGTGACGATCTACAGCGCGGACGGCCTGCACGATGGTTCGCCCAACTGGTATCAGACCGAGTTCGATGCTTTCACCAAAGCCACCGGCATCAAGGTTCAGTATATCGAAGCCGGGTCGGCCGTGGTGGTCGACCGCTTGAACCAGGAAAAATTCAACCCGCAGGCCGACGTTCTGGTGACGCTGCCGCCGTTCATGCAAGAAGCGGCGGCGGAAGGATTGCTGCAGCCGTTTACCCCCGCGGGAGCGGACCATATTCCGGCCGCCGAAAAAGATAAGCGCGGTATGTTCGTTCCGATGGTCGATGACTATACCGACTTCATCTACGACAAGGCCGCGCTGCCCCGGCCGCCGAAGACCTTCAAGGATCTCCTAGAGCCGAAATTCAAGAACAAGATTCAATACTCCACGCCCGGCGAGGCGGGCGACGGGACGGCGATGCTGCTGCAGGTTTTCCGGGCTTTCGGCAGCAAGGATGCGGGCTTTGCCTATCTGAAGGCGCTGCAGGTCAACAATCTGGGGCCATCCTCTTCGACCGGCAGGCTGACCGAGCTGGTCAACAAGGGCGAACTCTGGGTCGCCAATGGCGACATCCAGATGAACGCCGCCCAGATCGCACAGAATCCCAATGTCCGGGTGTTCTGGCCGGTGGGTCCGCACGGCAAGCGATTCGCGGTTGCGATCCCCTACTATATTGGCCTGGTGCACGGCGCGCCGCACCCCAATGCGGGCAAGAAACTGATCGATTTTCTGCTGAGCAGGAACGCGCAGGCGCAGGTCAGCCGGATCGCGTGGGGATTTCCGGTCCGACAGGACGTACAACCGAAAGACAAGAACTACGAGCAGCTGCATAAAATGATGCAGGGTGTCGCGGTCTGGGTCCCGGATTGGAAACTGGTGATCCAGAGCTTCAAGCAGGACCTGGCTCGCTATCAGCGGGAGACTGGTAGCTGATGGCACCCGGCGCAGTGATCGACGATGTCCGCTCCGCTGTGCGGGCCGGGTCATCCTGGTCTTCCCCTAAGCTCGGCAGCGGGATCGGGTTCGAGGACGTCACCGTCTCCTATGGCAAACTCGTTGTCCTGGCGTCGCTGAGCCTGACGATCGAGCCGGGCGAGATCATGGCATTGATCGGGCCGTCCGGCTCGGCGAAGACCACGGCATTGAGAGCGGTCGCGGGTTTCGTCCGCCCCGCCAGCGGACGAATCCGCATCGGTGAGCGCGATGTCACCGATTTGCCGCCGCATGCGCGTGATATCGGCATGGTCGTGCAGAACTACGCCCTGTTTCCGCATATGCGGGTGGAAGACAATGTCGCGTTCGGGTTGCGCGCGCGGCGCGAGGCGAAGGAGGCGGTGAAACAGCGCGTGGCCGAGTGCCTGCGGATGGTCGGCATGTCGGCCTACACGCAACGTTATCCGCGGGAGCTGAGCGGCGGGCAGCAGCAGCGCGTGGCCATCGCGCGCGCGCTGGCCGTGCGGCCGCGGGTATTGCTGCTGGATGAGCCCCTTTCGGCCCTGGATGCGCAGATCCGCCACTCCATGCTGCAGGAACTCGCCCGGCTGCACGAGGCGATGCCGTCGCTGACGGTGCTTTACGTCACGCACGATCAGACCGAGGCGCTGACCTTGGCCGATCGCATCGCCATCATGCGCGATGGCCGGCTGGTCGCTTCCGGGCCGTCCCAGGCGCTCTACCGTGAGCCGCCGACCCGGTTCGCCGCGGAATTCCTGGGCCGCGCCAATCTGTTGCCGGTCACGCTCGAGGCGGCGGATGCCGGAGACGGTCTTGCCCGCGTCCGGCTTGGCGAGATTTCGCTGCTGGTCAAGGCACGGCCTGGCCTGTCGGTCGGCCGCGACTGCCTGTTGTGCATCCGCCCTCACGGTATCGCCATGCGGCCGGGCGGGAGGCCCTCCAACGAATTGACCGGAGTCGTGCGCGCGATGCAGTGGCAGGGCGATCTCCACAGCGTAACGCTGGAAACGCAAGGCGTCCTCATCCGCATGATCTGCGCTCCGCTGCGCGATCCGCCCTCGCTCGGCGTCCGGTTCCCGATCCATTTCGCCGCCGAGGACGCCACCCTGATCCCGGAGGACGCATAGCATGACCAGCATCGCCGCTCCGGCGATCCGCCGGACTTCGTTCAACACGGGATGGCAGTGGGTTCTGCCGCCGCTGTTCTTTCTGTCCGTGCTGTTCTTCTATCCGCTCGCGCTGATCGTTCGCGAGTCCCTCCTGGGGCACGGACGGTCGCTCTCGCTGTCGCACTATGACGCGGTGTTCACCTCGGGCTTGTTCCAGGATGCTTTGCTGCACACGATCGTCATTGCATTGGCCGCCAGCGCGGGCTGCCTGGTTCTCGGCTTCGTGCTGGCGCTGGTGCTGTCCTTCGTGGCGTTTCCCGGCGCGCGTCTTCTGGCGCGGCTGATCGACACGTTCATCGCCCTGCCGACCTTCCTGGTGGCGTTGTCCTTCACGTTCATCTACGGCTCGGCGGGAATTCTGAACATATCGCTGATGCACCTGCTGCATGTGCGTTTGCCGCCGGTCGATTTTCTCTACTCGGCATGGGGAGTGATCCTCGCGGAGGTTACCGTATATACCCCGTTCGTCCTGCGACCGCTGCTCGCCAGCTTTTCGCTGATCGAGCCGGCGCAAATCGAGATCGCGAACAGTCTGGGCGCGGGACCGTGGCGGATCATCCGGCAGGTCATCCTGCCGGCGGCGATTCCCGCCCTGCTGGCCGGCGGAAGCCTGTGCCTTCTGCTGACCACCAACGAATTCGGCATCGTGCTGTTCATCAGCGCGAAAGGCGTCATCACGCTGCCGCTCCTGGTCTATGACCAGGCGGTCCAGGAATTCGACTACACGACGGCCTGTGTCATCGCGGCCGCCAATATCGGCCTTTCGCTGACCCTCTACTCGCTCTATCGGATGATCATAACGCGATTTGGAGGCTTCCGTGCTGGTTTGGTCTAGGTCCGGCCGCATCGGGGCATGGCTGCTGTTCTCGCTCCTGTTCGGGGTGATCTATGTGCTGCCCGTTGCGGTGATCGCCATCGCCAGCTTCGCGGGACAGTGGAACGGCGTGCTGCCGAGCCATCTGACATTCGCGCATTACGCGCGGGCGGTACACAGCAGCCTGAGCGCTGAACTCCGCGTCAGTCTGATCACCGGCGTGATGGCAAGCGCGGTCGCGCTGGTGGTGGGCACTTGGGCGGCGCTGGCCTTGCGGAAGATATACGGGGCTTCGCGGCTGGTGCTTGACATCGTTTTTTTCATCCCGAGCGCCGTGCCGTCAGTGTCGGTCGGGCTGGGTCTGCTGGTCGCGTTCAGCCGGCCGCCGATATTGCTGAACGGCACGATCGCCATGGTGGTGGTGGCGCACTTCGTTCTGACCTCGGCCTTTACCTACGGCAATGTATCGGCGGGGCTGGCGCGCCTGGGGCCGGAGTTCGAGCAGATGGCGGAAAGCCTCGGCGCCCGCCCCGGCTACCGGCTCCGGCATGTAACGCTGCCGCTGATCACGCCCTATCTGATCGCCGCGTTCAGCCTCAGTTTCGCGCTGTCGATGGGCGAACTGGGCGCGACGATGATGGTGTATCCGCCCGGCTGGAGGACGCTGCCGGTGGGGATTTTCGCGCTGGCCGATCGCGGCGACATATTCGAAAGCGCCACCCTGACGGTCCTTCTGGCATGCGCGACGCTTGCGGTGCTCGTGGGGCTATCGTATATTCCGACCAGGGCGGCGTCGCGCCGTTAGTTTTGATGTTGATGTTAGTGGATGAGCAGAATGCCGCCCATGATGAGCAGCGCCGCGACGCAGCGGACCGGCCGGAACGCCTCTTTCAGGACAAAGGTGGCGATCGCCACCGAAAACAGCACGCTGGTGCCGCGCAAGGCGGCGACGACGGCGATCGGCGCCACCGTCATCGCCCAGATGGCGATCCAGTAGGAGGCGACTGACATCGCACCTCCCAGCAGCCCTTGGCGCGCGTGGCGCAGCAGCTTCACCAGCGGGGAGACGCCGCGGCGCCAGAGCGCGAAGAGCGGCAGCGGCAGACCATCGAGGACGAACAGGGCGGCGGCATAGGCGCCGGGGTTTCCGGCGGTGCGCGCGCCAATCCCATCGACCAGGGTATAGAAGGCGATGATGAGTGCGGTGAGCAGCGCGAAGGCGATGGCCTTCTGGTCCATCGCGATACTCCGGCGTCCGCCCAACGATATGAGGATCACGCCCGCCCCGAGGATCACCACGCCGGCCGTGGCCTGCGCGCTGACCGGCTCGGCGACCAGGAGAAACGAGGCCAGGGCGGTCAGCAGGGGGGCG
Organism: Acidiphilium iwatense; assembly: GCF_021556475.1. Classification (GTDB taxonomy): domain Bacteria; phylum Pseudomonadota; class Alphaproteobacteria; order Acetobacterales; family Acetobacteraceae; genus Acidiphilium; species Acidiphilium iwatense. The sequence continues at coordinate 24,744 of NZ_JAKGBZ010000042.1, forward strand.
CCGCCCCGCGCGATGGGATAGACTTGGCTCATCTCCGCGCGCCGGTACGCTTCTGTCAACGTCACGTAGTAGCCGAGATGAAGCACCAGGGAACCGAGCAGCCATGGCCACGAAGCCGCCTTTGGCACTCCCAGGACAAGCAGGAACGGCAACCCGATCAAGCCTGCGCTCGCGGTAATCAGGGTCATCACCAGGAACGGTTCGAGACGCACCTTGAGGAAAGCGTTCCAGCCGGCATGCAGCGCGGCCGCCGCGAGCAGCGCGCCGAACACGACGGGGCTCGCCGTGAGAGCCGGCGTCACCGGAAACAGCCGATGCCGGCCTTTCGCAGCCCCGTCATGCCATATGCGTCTTCCATGTGCCCTCTTTTTCTCGACAACCGCTTCGGTTTTCACGTATTGCCACAAATCTATCGATAATGCCACATGTCGGAGTGACTTCCATGGCGACGCCAATTACTACGCCCACCCCGCGGAACCGACCCCTCGCGACCTCGCGGCATGACGAAATCCTCAAGCGGATCGCGGTGGCCGGGGCAATCAGCGTCAGCGAACTCACTGGGCTGTTCGGCGTCTCGCGCGAAACCATAAGGCGCGATCTCCGGTTCCTCGCGCAGCAGGGCCGTCTGGACGTCGTGCATGGCGGGGCGGCGCGGCGGGAGGCGAGCGAGCCCGCGCTCGATCTGCGCGCTTCGGAAAATGCGCAGGGCAAGGCCGCGATCGGCCGGCTCGCAGCGACCTTCGTCGAGGACGGGATGGTCGTGCTTCTCGATTCCGGCACAACGACTCTCGCCGTGGCGCGAGTGCTCGTCGCCCGGCGCAACCTGACGGTCTGCACCGGCAGCCTGGCGATCGCACAGTTGCTGTGCCGGGTGCCGGGGACGCGCGTGCACATGCTCGGCGGGGAGATCGATCCGAATGACGAGGCGACCTTTGGCATCGACACGCTCGAAGCGATCGGGCGGTTTCGCGTGGACGCCGCGTTCATCGGCGTTGGCGGCCTGTCGGACGACGGCGAGATCACGGATTACAGCCGGATCGGCGCGGAGCAGCGGGGACGGATGATCGCGGCCGCTCGCGCGGCTTATTTCGTCGTGGACCACACCAAATTCGGCCGGCTGACACCTGTCCGCATCCCGAATTCCAGGGGCGCGGCGGGGATTGTCGCGGATCTGCCGCCGCCTGCCGGGACGCTGTCGGCGCTCGCGGATCGCGGATCGCGCCTGTTCGTCGCCGCGCCGTGAAATGTGACATTTTGTAGTTTTATGTTGTATTATAGGGTGAATCACGTATCCTGCGCTTGATGTGAATCTTTTCAAGGAGCAGTTATCTGATGGCAGACGATTTTCCGACCCAGGCTCGCGCGGTCATCATCGGCGGCGGCATCGTGGGCTGCTCGCTGGCCTATCATCTGACGCGCCTCGGGTGGCGGGACGTGGTGCTGCTGGAGCAGGGGCGGCTGTCGAGCGGGACGACCTGGCACGCGGCCGGGCTGGTCGGTCAGTTGCGCAGCCACGCGAACATGACCCGGCTGATCCGCTACTCGACCGAACTTTACGCCGCGCTCGAGGCGGGGACCGGCCTAGCTACCGGCTGGAAGCAGTGTGGCTCGATCACCGTGGCGCGGACCGCCGAACGGATGACGCAACTCAGGCGTACGGCATCTACCGCCCGCGCCCAGGGCGTGGAAATCGAGGTGCTGACCCCCGCGCAGGCGGGCGAAAAATGGCCGATCATGCGCACCGGCGACCTGGCCGGCGCGGTGTGGCTGCCCGGTGACGGCAAGGCCAATCCGACCGACCTCACCCAGGCGCTCGCCCGTGGCGCTCGCGCTCGGGGGGCGCGGATTTTCGAGCAGACCCGTGTTGCGGGAATCCGGCTTAAGGACGGTGCCGTTTCGACGGTCGAGACCAATCGCGGCACCGTTGCCTGCGATGTCGTCGCGATCTGCGCCGGGCAATGGTCGCGCGAGATCGGCCGGATGTGCGGGGTCACGATTCCGCTCCATTCGGCCGAGCATATGTATATCGTGACGGAACGGATCGACGGGGTTCATCCCGACCTGCCTGTCATGCGCGACCCGGATGGTTACATCTACTTCAAGGAAGAAGTCGGCGGTCTGGTGATGGGCGGCTTCGAGCCGGATGCGAAACCCTGGGGCATGGACGGCATCCCGGCGGATTTCGAATTCCAGCTATTGCCGGACGATTGGGATCAGTTCGAGATTCTGATGAAGAACGCGCTGGAGCGCGTGCCGGCGCTGGAAACCGCGGCGATCAAGACCTTCCTGAACGGGCCGGAGAGCTTCACGCCGGACAACAACTTCATCCTCGGCGAAGCGCCGGAGACGCGGAACGTATTCGTCGCGGCGGGATTCAACTCCATGGGCATCGCCTCCGCCGGCGGGGCGGGCCGTGCGCTCGCCGAATGGATCGTCGGGGGCGAGCCGTCTTTCGATCTCTGGCCGGTGGATATCCGCCGCTTCGCGCGGTTCAACGGCAACCGGGTCTGGCTCAGGGACCGGGTCAAGGAGGTGCTCGGCCTGCACTACGCGATGCCCTGGCCGAACCACGAGCTGACCACCGCACGCCCGTTCCGTCGCTCTCCGTTGTTCGACCGGCTCGCCGCGAAGGGCGCCGTGTTCGGCTCGAAAATGGGCTGGGAGCGCCCGAACTGGTTCGCGCCGCCGGGCATCGAGCGGCGCACCGGGTATTCGTTCGGACGGCAGAACTGGTTCGCGCACGTGGCGGAGGAACATCGTGCGTGCCGCGAAGGCGTCGCGCTGTTCGACATGACGTCTTTCGCCAAATTCCTGATGCAAGGCCCCGATTCCGAGCAGGTATTGCAGACGCTTTGCGCCAACGATGTCAGCGTTCCGGCAGGCCGGTCGGTCTATACCCCGATGCTGAACGAACGCGGCGGGTTCGAGAGCGACCTGACGGTCGCACGGCTCGCACCCGACTGTTTTCTGATCCTGACCGGCACGGCTCAGGCGACCCGCGATGCGCACTGGATTCGCGGTCACATCCCTGGGTCCGCCAGGGCGGTTCTGACCGACGTGACCTCGGGCTACGCGGTGATCGGCGTGATGGGACCACGGTCCCGCGAGCTTCTGGGCCGGGTGACGCATGCGGCGCTCGATCAGGCGGACTTCCCGTTCGGCACCGTGCGCGAGATCGGCATCGGCTATGCCACGGTCTGGGCGAGCCGGCGCAGCTACATGGGCGAGCTTGGCTGGGAACTCTATGTGCCGTCGGAATTCGCAGTGACGGTTTATGAAACCCTGGCGGAAGCGGGCGGCGATCTCGGGGTCAGGGATGCCGGCTACTACGCGATCGAGTCGCTGCGGCTCGAGAAGGGCCATCGCGCCTGGGGCCGCGAGCTGACGCCCGACGACAACCCATGGGAGGCTGGCCTTGGCTTCGCCGTGCAGCTTGACAAAAAAGGTGGGTTCATCGGTCGCGAGGCGCTCGCGGCGGCCAGGGGCCGGCCGTTGACCCGGCGTCTCGTCTCGTTCCTGGCGACCGCGCCGGACACGCCGGCCGCATGGGGAGGCGAGCTTGTCACCGCGAACGGCGACCCGATCGGCGGGATCACTTCGGCGGCCTATGGCTATACGCTCGGCGGCGTCGTGGCGCTCGGCTGGGTGCGGTCGGCGGGCGAGCCGATCGACCCGGCCTGGCTCGCCGAGCGTCGGTTCGCGCTCGATGTCGCGGGCGAGCCGGTTCCGGTGCGGGCTAGTCTCCGGCCATTTTCTCGGGCGCGAGATTGCCCGCCCGATCGTGCCGCGATCGGTAACAGCGATGGACGATATTCAAACGATGCATTGGACCACTACGCGAGGGGATCATATTGATCTGATTGATGTGAGTGCGGAACTGCCCGGCGGGGGGGGGGGGGGATGCGAGTGACGGTAACGCTGACATTTCTCGATCTCGCGGGGGCGGTCGCGCTGCTGC
>NZ_JAKGBZ010000043.1 GCF_021556475.1 Acidiphilium iwatense
AGCGCCGCCGTGCCAGCCGAGTGAGGCTGGTGCGTGCTCGGGAGCTGGTGGCCAATGTTTCGAGCCAACCGCTTCCGAGCAGACGCGACTTGAAGTCGAAGTTCTCCGGCAAGATCAGTGCCGGGACTCATGTATGAAAGAACGCCAATGACCGACTATCCGCGCGACATGACCGGCTACGGACGAAACCCGCCCGATCCGCGCTGGCCGGACGGCGCGCGCATCTGCGTACAGTTCGTCGTCAACTACGAAGAAGGCGGCGAGAACAACATCCTGCACGGCGATGCGGCATCCGAAGCGTTTCTGTCGGAAATCGCCGGTGCCGCACCATGGCCCGGCGCACGCCACTGGAACATGGAGTCGATCTACGAATACGGCGCACGCGCCGGGTTCTGGCGGCTCTGGCGCCTGTTCACCGACCGGAACATTCCGGTCACCGTCTATGGCGTCGCGACGGCACTGATGCGATCGCCGGAGCAGGTCGCCGCGATGCGCGAAGCGGACTGGGAAATCGCCTCCCACGGGTTGAAATGGATCGACTATCGCGACATTCCGCGCGAGGTCGAAGCCGCCCATCTGCGCGAGGCGATCGCGCTGCACACCGAAGTCACCGGCTTACCGCCGCTTGGCTTCTATCTCGGCCGCTGCTCGATGAATACGCGCGATCTGGTCATGGCGCAGCCGAATTTCCTCTATTCGTCGGACAGCTATGCCGACGACCTGCCCTATTGGGTGCGCGGGCCGGCAGGACCGCATCTGATCATTCCCTACACGCTCGATGCCAATGACATGCGTTTCTCGACCGCGCCCGGCTATGCCTCGGGCGACGAGTTTTTCGCCTATCTGAGAGATTCCTTCGATACGCTCTATCGCGAAGGCGAAGCGGGGGCCGCGAAAATGCTCAATATCGGCCTGCATTGCCGGCTCGCCGGCCGGCCCGGCCGCACCGCGGCCCTGGCGCGTTTTCTGGATTATGTGCGCTCGCACGATCATGTCTGGATCGCGCGGCGGATCGACATCGCCAGGCACTGGCAGGCCAATCACAAGCCCGCCGACTGAACCTGTTTCAGATGGAATCGGCAATCAGCCCGATCAGCCACTGGATTTCATCCGACAAATGCGACCGCGAATGCCATAGGATATAATATTGCACGGGCGGAAAATCGATCGGCGAGTCGAGCACCGCGAGCGGCAGGAAACGCGCGTGATATTCGGAAAAACGTCGCGTCGCGGTGAAGATCAGGTCCGTCTTCAGCAACAGTGCCGGAGCCAGGCTGAAATACGGGATCATCACCACGACGTTCCGCTTCAGTCGGGCACGGGCGAGATAGGTGTCGATCGGCCCGCGCTGCGTCGATGAAAACGGCGTCGGCGCCAGATGCGCCGCGCGCAGATAATCGGCCTCGGTCAGGCCGGTTCGTGCGTGCGGATGATTTTTCGAAACAAGGCAAACGACCTCGTCGGTGAACAAATCCCGCCGGTGCAGCCGTCGCGGCGCCTCCGGCCAGTTGCCGATCACCAGATCGAACTGCCCCTCTTCCAGCGCGGTTTCGTAATGAGCGTCCAAGGAGAGAGGATGAAGCTCGAGCGCCGCATTCGGCGCAGCCTTACGAAATGCTTCGACCAGTCGCGGCACGAACAGAATGTTCAGATAGTCGGGCGAGCCGATGCGAAAGCGCCGCATCGTACTGGCTGGATCGAACCGCGATTGCTGCATCGCGATCCGGCTGATCTCGTGCAGCGCGTTCACCGTCGGCTCCAGCAGCGCCGCCCCCCGCTCGGTCGGCACCATTCCCGACTTTCCGCGCACCAGCAAGGGATCGCCGGTAATATCGCGCAACCGCTTGAGCGCCGCGCTGATCGCCGGCTGCGACTGATTGAGCTTCACCGCCGCGCGCGTCACGCTCCCTTCGACCAGGAGCGTGTGGAGCACGCGCAGCAGATAGATATCGATCGGATCGCGATACGACGCCAAACCACTCTCCTTCAACAGAGAGAATTATGCCGATCCTTCGCCCCTGTCACGGTGTATCGTCAAAGGTGACCAGCTCGGCACCTTCCTCCACCAACTCGCCCGCCGCGCAATGAACGGCGGCGATCTTGCCGGCGCGCGGCGCGACAATGCGGAACTGCACCTTCATGGCTTCGACGACCACCAGCAAATCACCCTCCGCAACCGTATCGCCGGGGATAACCGCAAGCTCGACCACCCGCCCCGGCATCACCGTCGTCACCCGGCCGGACGATGCCGAAGCCTCGCTCACCGCCCGATAGGGATCGACGATGCTAAGTGCGTGGCGCCTTCCCTCGTCAAATACAACGATGCTTTCACCGAAGCGCCGCGCGCTCAGCCGGGTCACGTCGCCGCCGATCGCCACGCGCAAAACGTCATTCGGCGCGGTTTCATCGACGGCGACATCGATGCTTTGATTTGCGAGAGCGAGCCGGAACCTGCGATCGTCGAGCGGATACGCGCGCAGCCGATGCTTGGCGATACCGTCGTCCACGATAACATCCTGGTAGCCATCGCCATTGAGCCGCCACGCATCGCACCTGCTCCACGGCGAATACGGATCGACGTCGGCGAAAGCCGGCGCGACCGGCACCGCACGCAGCCACAGATGCACCCCGGCGGCAAGCACTGCATCGGACGCCGCTTCGGCCGACGGCATCAACGCCTCGGCATGGCGCGCGATGAACCCGGTATCGAGTTCCGCTTCGGAGAAAGCCGGCAATGCGGCGATCCTGCGCAACAGATCGAGATTGGTCTGCACGCCGTCGATCTCGAAGGCGGCAAGCGCGCGCCTGAGGTGCCGCAGGGCGCCGGCCCGATCCTCATCCCAGGCAATCAGCTTCGCGATCATCGGGTCGTAGTGAATCGGAATCGCATCGCCTTCGCGCACGCCTGAATCGAGGCGGATATGCGCATCCTCGAACGGCACTCGCAAATGCCGGATCGTCCCGATCGAGGGCGCGAAATCCCGCGCCGGATCTTCGGCATAGATCCGAACCTCGACCGCATGGCCGCGCAGCGGAATCCGCTCCTGGGTCAGCGGCAGCGCCTCGCCGGCAGCGACAAGGAACTGCCATTCCACCAGATCCTGTCCGGTAATCGCCTCGGTGACCGGGTGCTCGACCTGCAGCCGCGTGTTCATTTCCATGAAATGGAAATCATCGCCCTCGGCGATGAACTCGACGGTGCCGGCACCGACATAGCCGATCGCCCGCGCGGCGGCGCAGGCCGCCTCGCCCATCGCGCGGCGGCGCGCATCGGTCATGAACGGTGCCGGCGCTTCCTCGACGATTTTCTGATGCCGGCGCTGAATCGAGCAATCGCGCTCGAACAGTGACACGACATTGCCAAATGTGTCCGCGAACACCTGGATCTCGATATGGCGCGGCCGGGTAAGATAGCGCTCGATCAGAACCCGGTCGTCGCCGAACGCCGCCCGCGCCTCGCCTTTCGCAAGATCGAGCGCCATCGCGAATTCATCGGCGCTGGTAACGATGCGCATCCCCTTGCCGCCGCCCCCCGCCGACGCCTTGATCAACACCGGATAGCCGATTCGCCCGGCCTCATCGGCAAGAAACGCAGAGTCCTGTTCCGCGCCATGATAGCCGGGAACCAGCGGTACGCCCGCCTGCTCCATCAGCGCCTTGGCCGCGGATTTCGAGCCCATGGCGCGAATTGCCGCCGCCGGCGGACCGATGAACACGATTCCCGCCGCCGCACAGGCTTCGGCGAAATCCGCATTCTCGCTGAGAAATCCGTAACCCGGATGAATCGCCGAAGCGCCCGCGCGGTGCGCCGCCTCGATGATGCGCGCACCGTCGAGGTAACTTTCCCGCGCCGGTGCCGGGCCGATACAAAATGCGGCATCGGCCATCGCGACATGCGCGGCATGGGCATCCGCTTCGGAATAGACGGCGACACTGCGTATCCCGAAGCGGCGCGCGGTGCGGGTGATCCGACAGGCGATCTCCCCGCGATTGGCGATCAGAACCGCGTCGAACATGGCTCGCGCGCTCATTGCGCAAGCCAGTTCGGCGCGCGCCGTTCAAGAAATGCCGACAGACCCTCGCGACCTTCGGCGGAAGCGCGGCGTTCGGAAATCAGTCGCGCCGTCTCGGCGATCAGCGCGGCCTCGACCGGGCGAGCTGAAACCGTCGCCACCAGCGCCTTCGCCGCGGCCTGCGCTTCCGGTCCGCCGCGGCGCAATTCGCCGAGCAGCGCATCGCGCGTCGCGTGCAGATCCTCGCGCGCGACCACTTCATGCACCAGCCCGATTCGCTGCGCGGTTCGCGCGGTGAATACCTCGCCGGTCAGGAAATAACGCCGCGCCTGATGCGCACCGATCGCCGCCACCACATAGGGGCTGATCACCGCGGGAATCAGCCCGAGCCGCACCTCCGAAAGACTGAACCGCGCATCCTCGCTCGCCACCACGATATCGCAGCAGGCAACGAGGCCAACCCCGCCACCGAACGCCGCACCCTGCACCAATGCGATGGTCGGTTTCGCCAATCCGTCGAGCGCCTGCATCAGCCGTGCGAGCCGCAATGCGTCTGCCTGATTTTCCGCCACCGAGTAGGCGGCCATCCGGCGCATCCAGTTCAGATCGGCGCCGGCGGAAAAACTCTTGCCGCGCCCTTCAAGAACCACGGCACGGATTGCGGCGTCGGCGGCAATCCGGTCCAGCAGATCGTTGAATGCCGCGATCATCGTATCGTCGAACGCGTTATGCACGTCCGGCCGGTCGAGCACGATCGTCGCGATCCCGTCGCCATCAATGCCGAAATCCACGGGTCCGTTCATCGCCGTCACATCCTGAACAAGCCGAAACGCGTCGGTTCCGCTTCGGCGTTGAGTGAAGCTGAAATCCCGAGCGCCAGAACCATCCGCGTATCGGCCGGATCGATTACCCCGTCATCCCAGAGCCGCGCACTCGCATAATAAGGATGGCCCTGGCTTTCATATTGCGCTTCGATCGGCGCCTTGAACGCGGCTTCCTCTTCCGCGCTCCAGGCGTCGCCCTTCGCCTCGATATTATCGCGCCGGATCTGTGCCAGCACCGACGCCGCCTGCGCCCCGCCCATCACCGAAATCCGGGCATTCGGCCACATCCAAAGAAAGCGCGGATCATAGGCGCGGCCGCACATGCCGTAATTGCCGGCACCGAAACTTCCCCCGATGATCACGGTGAATTTCGGAACGCCGGCGGTGGCGACGGCGGTGACCAGCTTCGCCCCGTCCTTGGCGATGCCGCCGGATTCGTATTTCCGCCCGACCATGAAGCCGGTGATGTTCTGCAGGAAAATCAGCGGAATCCCGCGCTGCGCGCACAGCTCGATGAAATGCGCACCTTTCAGCGCCGATTCCGAAAACAACACGCCGTTATTGGCGACGATGCCGACCGGATAACCCCAGATGCGCGCGAAAGCGGTCACCAGCGTGGTGCCGTAGCGCTCCTTGAATTCGTCGAACTCGCCGGCATCGACGATCAGCCGGATCACTTCGCGCACGTCATAAGGGACGCGCGAATCGACGGGAACGGCGCCATAGATCGCATCGCGCTCGCCGGGCGCCGGGCGCGGCGCGCGGATATCGAGCGAAGCGGGCTTCGCCGCGTTCAACCCGCCGATAATCCGCCGCGCGATGCCGAGCGCGTGCACGTCGCTCTCGGCATAATGGTCGGCGACGCCCGAAATCCGCGTATGCACATCGGCCCCGCCCAGCGCCTCGGCGGTCACCACCTCGCCGGTCGCGGCTTTCACCAGCGGCGGCCCGCCGAGAAAAATCGTACCCTGATCGCGAACGATGATGCTCTCATCGGCCATCGCCGGCACATAGGCGCCGCCCGCCGTGCATGAGCCCATCACCACCGCGACCTGCGCGATCCCCGCCGCCGACATCCGCGCCTGATTGAAAAAAATGCGGCCGAAATGCTCGCGATCGGGAAACACCTCGTCCTGGTTCGGCAGATTCGCACCGCCGGAATCGACGAGATAGATGCAGGGCAGCCGGTTCTGTTCGGCAATCGCTTGCGCGCGCAGGTGTTTTTTCACGGTGATCGGAAAATACGTGCCGCCCTTCACGGTCGCGTCATTGGCGACGACGACGCATTCACGGCCGGAAACCCGCCCGATTCCGGTGATGATCCCGCCCGCCGGCACCGGATCGTCATACATCCCGTAGCCGGCGAATTGAGAAAACTCCAGAAACGGCGAGGCAGGATCGATCAGCGCCCGGATCCGGTCGCGCGGCAGCAGCTTGCCACGCGCCAGGTGGCGCGCCCGTGCCGCGGCACCGCCGCCTTCGCGGATTGCTTCGACTTTTTCGCGCAGATTATCGACCAGTGCGCGCATCGCCGCCTGATTCTGCCGGAACGCGGCGGACCGCGCATCGATCGTAGACCGGAATCCCGTCATCGGTCGGCTTGCCGCGCCATATCTGCCTCCACCCTCATCACGTGCTTGAGACATTTTATTACGCAGTTCATCCGGCCCGGCAAGATGGCGTCCCGATCACCGGCGGTGCCGAAGCCCTTCCGCAATCACCCGCACGACCACTCGCGGCCCGTCGATCAGATAGCGCCGGGCCAGCCGCCTCGGTTCCTGCGCAAAGCGCCAGAGCCATTCCAGCCCCGCCTCCCGCATCCGGTGCGGCGCGCGGCGCAGCACACCGATTACAAAAAGCGGCGCGGCACCGACGCACAGGCCAAGCCCGCTCGCCTGCCTTGCGACTTTGACCGCATGGGCCAGCATTTCCTGGCGCGGCGAGCCGACGGCGAGGAACACGCAATCCGCCGGATGGTCGCGCACGAAATCGCGCGCACGGGCAAAAGCGACGGGGTCATGTTCGAATTTCCGCGCCGGCGCGTGATGTTTGAACACAATTCCGGGAAACCGCGTGATCAACATTGCCGCATGGCCCGGCTCCAGCCCGATCAGCGTCACGCGCGCCCCGCGCGTATCGAGCGCCGGCAATAGAGAGGCGACCAGATCGGCCCCGGTCACCACCGGCGGCGGATCGAGCCGGCAGAATCGCATCAACCACCACAGCACCCGCGAATCGAGCAATCGCAAAGAAGCCGCCCGGTAGCACCCCATCAGCTCGGGCCGCGCGCGCAACCTGCCCAGATGATCGACATTGGGCGTCACCAGGTAATCGAACGGCGCGGCAGGATCGCGATCCAGCACCCAGGCCAGCGTCTCCGCCGGCGTCATCCGGTCGAAAACCACGCCGAATGGCGCGAAATTCATGGCGACCAGACCATGGAGATTGTCGCCCGTGCCTCGCGCGGCGGCGAGCCCGGCAGATTCTGACGCAAGGCGAACCATAGGCGCGGCTTGAGAGCGAAAGCGCGCGATACATGCCACGTCGCGCCGGCATCGATATCGATCTCGCGCGCCGCAGCCCCGCCAATCCTCGCCGCCCGCGCATCGATGGTCGCGGTCAGCAGGAGATTGCGCCGATAGGCTTCGGCGATCGCGAGATCGGCGCTGGTGACGGCGGTGCCCGGCGTGCCCAGCGCGCTCTCCAGCCCCGCCACGCGGCTGACGGCGAGATCGAACGAGATCAGGCCGTCAGGCGTCCAGCCCAGCCCAGCACTGAAAACCGGCGTGATCCGCGCCGGCGCCACATCACCGGCAAAACCCTGCCGCATGACGCCGGCCAGCACGCGCAGCCGCCATAACGAAGCCGCATCCGTCTCGAAACCGCCAAGTGCGGCGATCGCGCCCGAATTGCCGAAACCGGCGTCCGGCACGACACCCCGATAGCGGGCCTGCGCCGCCTTCAGCAGAACCAGCCAGCGCAGCACGCGATCCGGTGCGGTGGCGATTTCGCTCGATTCGCGCAGCACGGTCCGGTCGCGAAACGCCGGCGCAATCCCTCCTGCCGTCGCCAGCACCTCATGGCTCACGCCGAGGCGCTCGGTCGCGTCGAACCCGCCGAACGGCAGGCGCATCGCAATTCGCCCGTCATTCATCACGACGCGGAACGGCGCCGTGCCACCGGATTGCGCGAGACCAAGCCCCGATTCCGCAGTCACGGCGCGCGCCACTCCCACCGTCATCCTGTCCGGGCCGAGCGGGATGCCAAACCCGAGCGCCGCGGTCACATCGTTCGAATCGGCGGCCTCGCCCCGCGCATAGCGGGTGAGATCAGCGGATGCGAAGCCGGCCAGACCAAGCGCATCGTCCTGAATCCGCAGGCTCGGCCGAATAGCCGCGAAAGCCGACGATCCCGCACCGGGAACCGGCGCCGAATCGAAACCGAAACCCGCCGCCAAAACCGGATAGACCACGAAATCGGAGCCAGCGGCCGCGACACCGGCCGGATCATATTCGGGGTGCAGCCGCGACCGCGCGGTAACACCCGGCGCCTCGGCATAGCCTGGCACTGCGACCGGAAACAGCCGCCCCATCGTCTGCGCCCATCCGGTTCCCTGCGCCAGCATGGCGAAGCCAGCCCCGGCGAATACCGTGCAAATTCGCGAAACGCGGCGCCGCTGGATCATGATTTCAGTTGCAATCTAGGCGCATTTCATTTCAAATATACACAACCTTTGATTGAATGTCGCCCGATAAATCGACCGGGCCGTGACACCGAGGCATGCGATGCCGCCCATCACCCTGAGCATTGCGATCTGCACCCATGACCGCGGCGCCGCGCTCGTCCGCTGCCTCGGCGCGCTCGGCACGCCGCGCCCGGATATCGAGATCATCGTGGTCGATTCCGGCTCCAGCCCAGCCGAAGCGGAAGCCATCGCGCGCACCGCCCCGCGCCACGGCGCCCAGCATATAAGGCTCACGGCAACCGGCGTGAGCGCGGCCCGCAACGCCGCCCTCGCCGCGGCAACCGGCGGCTGGATCGCCTATCTCGACGACGACGCGATCCCCGCGCCGGACTGGCTCGCGGTGCTGCTCGATACCATCGCCCACAACCCCGCATTGGCCGCCACCGGCGGCCTCATCCTGCCGCGTTTCCAGTCCAGCCTGCCATCCTGGTGGCCACAATCGCTGCGCGCGGTGTTGACCATCATCGACGATGTGCGCTCCGCCGCCGACACCGAACCCTACGCCGCCAATATCGCCTTCCATCGTGAAACATTGGCGGCGTTCGGCGGGTTTCCCGCCTGTCTCGGCCGGCGCGGAACCTGCCTTCTCTCGAACGAAGAGACGTATGTGATCCGCCGCCTTCGCCGTGCCGGGCTTCTGGTGCAATTCACCCCGGAACTCGTGGTCCACCACGACATCGCCGGCGACCGGCTTTGCCCGGACTGGCTGCTGCGCCGCCAATACTGGAGCGGTGTGTCGGAGGCGGTGATGCTGCGCGCGCTCGGCGAGCGATGCCTGCCGAAAGCGTTGCGCATGGCGGTCCGCGCCGCCTCGCTCGCCCCGCTGCGTTTCTGGCCGGCCGGCAGCACGCGCCATATCGGCCACCGCTGCGCCGCCGCTTTCGCGTTCGGCTTCATGCGCGGCACCCTGGTCGAGGATGTCGGCCGAATGACCCTTATTTAGTGACCCGCCGACTCGACATCGATCGCGCCAAGGGTCTCGCGATCATGCTGGTGGTGTTCGGCCATATCGTCGCCCGGCAGGACCCCGCCCACGTCCATTGGTATCTGCCGCTGCGCCGCGCGGTCTACGCATTCCATATGCCGTTCTTCTTCTATCTGAGCGGCATGGTCTCCTGGCTCGCCGGCCATGTCCGCGCGCAGCCCGCTGAATGGCCGCCCCTGGCCGCCGCGCGCGCGCGCCGCCTGCTCCTGCCCTTCGTGCTGATGGGTACCCTGATCGTGATCGGCAAGCTGCTCGCCGCACGCTTCATGGTCGTCGACAACCCGCCAACCGGCATGATTTCCGGCCTGGTCGATCTGGTCTGGAACCCGGCGCACAGTCCAGCCTTCGCATTGTGGTACCTGTTCGTCCTGTTCGCCCTGAGCCTGCTCGCGCCGGCTCTGCTTTGGGCAATCCGCGGACGCCTGGTTCCGCTCCTTCTGGCCTTCGCGGCGCTCGAATTCGTCCCGCTTCCCTGGACTCTCTATCTCGCGGTCATCGCCCGCTACGGACTGTTCTACGCCGCCGGAATCTGCGCCGGCTCCCTGGGCGATGCCTGGACCGGCTGGATCGACCGCCGGCGTCCACCGCTCCTCGCTCTGTTCTGCACCGGCTTCGTCCTGATCGCAGCCGACGGTGCCGCGATTCCGTTCGCCGCGCGGCTGTTGACGCTCGGCATCGTGGCAATGCCCGCGCTTCACGCTCTGGTAAGATTTCCCGGCCTATCCTCCGATCGCATCCTCGCGACGATCGGACGGTATTCCCTCATGATCTATCTGTTCAACACCAGCTTCATCGGCCTCGCCAAGGGCGTTCTGCTGCGCCTCGCCTCATGGAACGGCGAGCATTTCCTCGGCTTCGCTTGCGCATTGATGGCAGCCGGCCTGCTCGGGCCGATCCTGCTCAAGCGCACACTGTTCCGCGCAATCCCCGTGCTGGACCGGATGACCCGATAACCCGTCATGCCCACTCTTCGTTGCGCTTCCAGCGATCCTTCGGATCGCCGGAACCTTGCGCAACTTCGCTCGGCGGCGATCGCGCGCTTTCTCGGCACCCTGCCGCGCGATCTCGCCGGCAGTTTCACCGAAGCCCAGCTCGCCGCGATCGACCTGCATTTCGCCATGCGCTACCGGGTCGGTCACGCCGTCGATTTCCGCCGGAGAATCGGTTTTGCCCGATTCCGCGCCTATGTGGTGGTGCTGATCGGGCGCGAGCACCGCGCCGAATAAACCCGCTGGAGCGTCAATGCCCCGGTCAGCACCGCCAGCCACACCACCCGACTCTGGTACCGCGCATGCGGGCCGGACAGTGCGCCCGTCACCGCCGCATTGCCCAGCAAAGCGAGCAGCACGATCGCCGAAAGCGTGAACAGCCGCGCATCGATCAGGCGCCACATACCGGTACGAAGCCGATGCAGCGTAGCCTCGGCCGCAGAAACCCCGACGAATCCGGCAGTAATCGCCAATCCAAGCAGCGCGCCCCCCCGATCGACCACAAGCATGACGAGCGGAACACGCAATTCGTCCCGCGCCTGCAGGCTTCCATTGAGCGCGCGCACCGTGGCGGGCGCGAAATCGCGCCGTATCGTCGCGGCCGCCGTCGCGCGCCAGGGCCGCAATCCACTGCCCGGCGCGAAAATCGTCAACTGAAGAACAAAATCGCGCGCCGCATCCCGCGCCACCGTCACCGGCTCGTCGCGCATCGTGCGCAGAATGATGGCGTCGGTCTGGCCGATCAGCCGCACCGGACCGCCGGCCCGATAGAGCGGACTGCCGACGCGCCAGAGAAACCCATCGGCCGAGCGTGGCAGATCACGCCGATATCGGCACAGCGCCCAACCCGCCCCAGGGCAATCGCGCGAAAGCACCGCCCGCGCCGGTCCATCGGCAAGCAGCCGCGCCAGCAGAAAGGTCGATCCATAGGGCGACAACGACATCTGCCCCGACGCCACCACATTCGCCCCGATCAGCGCGGCCACGCCCACGGCAAACGGCGCCAGAACGCCGAACCATGGAACGCGGCGGCGGAACAGAACCGCGCGCGGCACCAGAACCGTCAGGCACAGTCCCGCATAGATCGGCGGATTACTGAGATGCACCGCAATCGCCAGCGCGATCACCGCCATCAGCGCGCCCCGTTCCAGCCACGTGCAATCATCGTCCAGAACCATGATCGCAAGCGCCAGCACCATTATCGGGGTGAAAATGTCCGGCATCACCTGCGCCGCCGTCCAGGGCAAGGCGGTGGCACCGGCAAGCAGAGCCATCGCCACGGCGCCGGCAATCCCACCAGACTCAGGAAAAACCATGGACTGCGTGCGCCGGACCAGCCACGCCGCGCAGAAGCATTGGGCGATCACGGGCGGCCACAGCGTGCGCCCCCAATCCAGTGCGAGGAGCAGAAAACTGTAGAAGGGTGGCCGATCCCAACCGAGATGCAGCTCCATCGCCTGCGAAATATAGGTGCCGGTATCGGAAAAGATCAGCGGAAACCCGTTATCGAGCGCGGGCCAGAGCAGCAGCAGCGCCGAACCGGCCAGCAGCCAGGCTTCACCGGCACGCCGGCGCGGGCGCGCCACCGTCCGCCGGAACCGATCAGGACCGGAAATAACCGCCATAGCGCGGATGATAGAGTTCGGAATCGGCGAAACCGGCACGGGCATGCCGCGTACTGTCCACCCTGGTCAGTACCGCGCCGGCAATCCGAATCCCCGCCCGATCGAGCAAGGCGAGCGAGGCTGCAACCACCCGGCGCGGCGTTTCCCCCCAGCGAATGCACAGCAGCGTCGCATCCGCCTGCCGCGCGAGCACCCGCGCCTCGGCAAGCGCAAAGACCGGCGGCAGATCGAGAATGACCAGGTCGTAGCGGTCGCGCAAAGCCGCTATCAATTCGGGCATCCTTGCCGACATGAACAGCGACAGTGCATCGGTCGCGACCGCACCCGCCGTCATCACGTCGAGCATCGGCGCCTGATCCGCCTGAATCGCCGCCTCGACGGAAACGCGGCCCGACAGGCAATCGGTCAGGCCCGGCGCCCCGCCAAGCTCGAAGGCCGCGTCGAAGCTCGGCTGGCGAATGTCGCAGTCGATCGCCAGCACCCGCATCCCGCTGTCCGCCAGCAAGACGGCAAGGCTCAGCGCCAGCGTGGTCTTGCCTTCGCCCGGCCGCGCCGCCGTCACCGCCAGGCTCTTCGGCGCCCGCGGGTCGAGCCACAGGCTGGTGCGCAGCGCCCGCATCTGCTCGGTGAAGGACGAAAATGGGTTGACCCGCACGTAGTCCGGCACGCTTAGGCCGCGCCGCTCGCGCCGATTCACCTCCGGGATCAGCGCGACGCACGGGATATCGAATGCCGAACTGACCTCGCCGCCGGAGCGGAAGCTGACATTCAGCGCCTCGGCGGCCAGTGCCGCCAGTACGCCGAGACACAACCCGAGAATCGCCGCCCCCACGACGAGCATCCCGAATCGCGGGGCGCTCGGCCGCATCGGCACGGGTGCTGGCGACAGGATGCGCGCATCCGGCCGCGCCAGCGCACTCTGGCTTTCCAGCGCGCCGATCTGCTCGGTCTGTGCGCGCAACAGGCTGCGCTGGGCCGCCCGCTGTTCTTCCAGGCTGGCGACCGGCGCCGCCAGAATCGACTCGGACGCCGCACGCCCTCGCGCCGATGCCAGTGCCGCCTTGAGCGCGGCGACGCGGGTTGCATCGGCGGTCATCCGGGCGCGATCCGCCGCAACCAGCCGCCCGGTCTCCGCCCCGATCTGCCCGCGCAGCGCTGCCAACGCCCGGCGCGCCGCTCGCACATCGGGATAATTCGGCCCCTCCGCCGCGCTCAGCGCACTCAATTTGGCAACCAGTTCCGCTTCGCGCGCCCGCATCGGCGCCACGTTCGAAGCAACCGAAGCCGCAGCGGCGGCAGCCGTCCCATCCATCTCGCGCCGCATCCGCGCCTTTGCCGCCGCCAGCCCGGTCTCGGCGACCACCAGCGCGTCGGTCAGCCGTCCCGCCGCTTGATTGGTCAGCGTGGCACTCACTCCGCGCTCGGTGCCCGATGCGGCGCGCGCCTTGGCTATCGCGATATCGGTCGCCTCCAGCGCCCGCGCCGTCGCCTTGGCGCGCCGGCTCAGCCAGGCCTGCGCGTGATCGAGAATCGCGAGATTCGCCGCCCTCTGCCGCTCCAAATACAAGCGCATCGCCAGATTTGCCGCCCGCGCCGCAAGCCCTGGATCGGTGCTGCGGAACGACACCTCGATCAGTTGCGTGCCTTCCGGAACCCTCACGCGCAGCGCCGCCCGCACTGCGGCGGCCACCACGCCATGGGATGCCGGAGCCGCGGGACGCAGCGTCTTCGGCCACCAGCGCCGCCAGAACGACGCCCTGCCCAGATTCGGGTTGAACTCCGGCCGCGCCGCAAGATCGAACCGCGCAATTAGCTGGCCGATCATTGTCGTGCTGCGAATCACTGCGGCCTGGCTCGCCATCAGCGTATCGGTGACGCGGCTGGTCTCGACCACGCCACGCAACAACTTGGAGTTGAAGTCGACCGGAGCATAAAGCAGTGTGCCGGTCGCCGAATAGACCGGCGCCTCGCGCGACACCGCGCCGCCGGCAAGCAGCGGCAACCCGATCGCAATCATCGCGGCCAAGCGCCAATGCCGGCGAATTGTCCGCGGAAACTCCAGCGAATCGCCTCCGCACATCGACGGATCCCGGACACCCGACATGCCGGAAATCGTCACCATGTCACGTGGGACTGAATTGAATCATGGCTACGAAGGACAATCCCCGGATGCGATGAGGCTTTGTTATGCTAAGAGATCATTCAATGGATTCAAAATTAAGTCAATTTTAAGTTGTGTGCCAGCGTAAAATACGTATCGGGAGGTCTCAACCCATGACTCAATGCAGCGCACGAACGCGCCGGCACTTCATCACCACCAGTTTCGCCGGAATCGCCACGGCTACCCTCGCCGGCTGCGCGGCGGGTGCCGGCCTGAAGCCGCTGCCGCCGCCTGCGTCCGGTCCCTACCGGCTCGGCACCGGCGACAAGCTGCGCATCACGGTATTCGGCCAGAAGCAGCTCAGCGCCGATTACACGGTCGGCGATTCCGGCACGATCGATTTTCCCCTCCTCGGCCCGGTACCCGCGCGCGGCCGATCCGCCCGCGATCTCGGCGGCAATATCGCCTCATCCCTGCAACGGCGCGGCATTCTCCGCCACCCGAGCGTCACGGTCGAAGTGCGAAAATACCGCCCCTTCTCGATTCTCGGCGAGGTCAACAAGCCCGGCCAATATCGCTTCGAACCTGGCATGACCGTGCTCACCGCCGTCTCGCTGGCCGGCGGCTTCACCTATCGCGCGGTCGAATCCGACATGGGCGTAATCCGGGTGCGCGGCAGGCAGACGCACGAATACCGTGCCCAGGCCGACGCGCTGATCGAACCAGGCGACGTCATCAAGGTGTTCGAGCGGCATTTTTGACCGGCGCCGCCGCGATTGACTTGCGCGCGGCCACAATCTACCCCGCTGCCCGTTCAGAGGAGACGGAGTCCATGGCGGTCAACGCCTTCATCTTTCCGGGCCAGGGCAGCCAGGCGGTGGGCATGGGGCGCGATCTCGCCGCCGCCTTCGCCGCCGCGCGCGAGGTGTTCGAGGAGGTCGACGAGGTTCTCAGGCAGAAGCTCTCGCGCCTGATGTTCGAAGGCCCGGCCGAGGAGCTGACCCTCACCGAAAACGCCCAGCCGGCCCTGATGGCGATGTCGATGGCGGTGCTGCGCTGCCTGGAGCGCGAGGGCAACCTCGCCCTCCGCGAGCGGGCCGTGGTGGTCGCCGGCCATTCGCTCGGCGAATACTCCGCCCTCGCCGCCGCCGGCGCGTTCTCGATTGCCGAGGCGGCGCAACTGCTGCGCATCCGCGGCAGCGCCATGCAGCGCGCCGTTCCGCAGGGCGCCGGGGCCATGGCCGCCTTGCTCGGCGTCGAACTCAAGGCGGCGAGCGCCATTTGCGCCGAAGCCGAAGCCGGGCCGGACGGGCGCGAAACCGTCTCGGTCGCCAACGACAATGGCGGCGGCCAGGTGGTGATTTCCGGCGCCACCGGGGCGGTGGATCGCGCGATCGACATCGCCAAGGGGCAAGGCGTGAAACGCGCGATGAAACTGCCGGTCTCGGCCCCCTTTCACTGCGCCCTGATGGCCCCCGCCGCCGACGCGATGAAGGATGCGCTCGGCCAAACCCCGCCGCGCGCGCCTTCCGTGCCGGTGATCGCCAACGTCACCGCTGCCAAGGCCACCGATCCAAGCGACATCGCCGCCAAGCTGGTCGAGCAGGTCACCGCCACGGTGCGCTGGCGCGAATCGATCGAAACCATGCTCGGCCTCGGCGTCACCCGCTTCGTCGAACTCGGCTCCGGCAAGGTGCTCTCGGGCCTCGCCCGGCGGATCGCGCCCGATGCCGAGGCATTATCCTGCGCCACCCCCGCCGAGCTGGAGGCTCTGATCAAGCATGTCGGCTGAGCTGTTCTCCCTAGCGGGCAAGACCGCGCTGATCACCGGCGCCTCGGGCGGCATCGGCGCCGCGATCGCCCGCGCGTTGCATCACCAGGGCGCCGCCGTCGCCCTGTCCGGCACGCGCGAATCCGCCCTCGCTACTCTCGCCGCCGAACTCGGCGAGCGCGCTCACGTCTGCCCGGCCGATCTCGCCGATCCGAAAGCCGCCGATGCGCTGATCGCGGCGGCCGAGGCGGCTTTGGGCCGCATCGACATCCTGGTAAACAATGCCGGGCTTACCCGCGACGGGCTCGCCCTCAGGATGAGCGATGCGGATTGGCAGACGGTGCTCGATGTCGATCTCGCCGCCCCGTTCCGCCTGTCGCGCGCCGCGCTCAAATTCATGCTGCGCCGCCGCTCGGGGCGGATCGTCAATATCGGCAGCGTGGTCGGCAGCACCGGCAATCCCGGCCAGGCCAACTACGCCTCGGCCAAGGCCGGGCTCACCGGCCTGACCAAGGCGCTGGCCCAGGAAGTCGCCTCGCGCGGCATCACGATCAATCTGGTCGCCCCTGGCTTCGTCGAAACCGCGATGACCGACGCGCTTCCCGAAGACCAGCGCAAGGCCCTCGCCGCGAAAATCCCGCTCGGCCGGCTCGGCCGGCCGGAGGATATCGCCGCCGCCGTCGCCTATCTCGCCTCGGACGAAGCCGCCTGGGTCACCGGCGCGATCCTCCACGTGAATGGCGGCATGGCGATGCTATAAACCACTAGGCCGGCGGTTGGCGCGTTCGCGCGAACCATGCTAAGCGCCCCGAACCTCCGCAACGGCCGGCGCGCGACCCCATCGCGCAGCGTCCGGCGCGGATCATCCGTCATGGCCCGGACAGTGGCCGCCCGTTTTTCACTGCCCAATATCGTTGCAGGAGTTGCAGAGAATGAGTGAAGTTGCCGAAAAGGTAAAGAAGATCGTCGTCGAGCATCTCGGCGTTGACGAGGCGAAAGTGACGCCGGAAGCCTCCTTCATCGACGATCTGGGCGCGGACAGCCTCGATACGGTCGAGCTGGTGATGGCGTTCGAGGAAGCCTTCGGGGTCGAAATTCCGGAAGACGCCGCCGAAAAGATCACCACCGTCAAGGACGCGGTCGACTACATCGAAAAGCAGAAAGCGGAATAAGCGGGCGCGCGGGCGGACCATGAATATGCGTCGCGTGGTGGTGACGGGCATGGGCATCGCATGCCCCCTGGGCGTCGGGGTCGAGCATGTCTGGAAGCGGCTGGTCGCGGGCAACTCCGGGATCGGCCCGATCGCCGGCTTCGACGTGACCGACCTGACCTGCAAGGTGGCCGGGCAATTGCCCGCCGGCACGCGGGCCGATGGCGGGTTCGATCTCGCCGAATGGGTGCCGACCAAGGACCAGAGGAAGATGGACCGGTTCATCCATCTCGGCATGGTCGCCGCCACCGAGGCGATGGAGGATTCCGGCTGGACCCCGGCAACCGAGGAGGATCGCACCGCCGCCGGCGTAATGATCGGCTCGGGCATCGGCGGGCTGCAAACCATTTATGAAGCCTCGGTCATGGTCCATGAGGGCAAGGCGCGGCGGCTGTCGCCGTTCTTCATCCCCTCCGCGCTGGTCAACCTCGTCTCCGGCCATGTCTCGATCCGCTTCGGCCTCAAGGGGCCGAACCACTCGGCGGTCACCGCCTGCGCCACCGGCGTTCACGCGATCGGCGATGCCGCTCGGCTGATCGGCTTCGGCGACGCCGACATCATGCTCGCGGGCGGCGCCGAGGCCGCGGTCTGCACGCTCGGGATCGCCGGATTCTGCGCCTCGCGCGCGCTATCGACCGGCTTCAACGACCGGCCCCAAGCCGCCTCGCGCCCCTGGGACAAGGACCGCGACGGCTTCGTCATGGGCGAAGGCGCCGGCGTGCTGTTCCTTGAGGAATACGAGCACGCGAAGCGGCGCGGCGCCAAAATCCACGCGGAGATCGTCGGCTACGGCATGTCCGGCGACGCGAACCACATCACCGCCCCCGCCGACCATCACGAAGGCGCCTTCCGCGCGATGAAGGCGGCGCTGAAATCGGCCGGAATTTCGCCGTCCGACATCCAGTATATCAACGCCCACGGCACATCGACGCCGCTCGGCGACGATCTCGAACTCGAAGCGGTCGAAAACCTGTTCGGCGACGCCGCGAAAACCGTCGCCATGTCCTCCACCAAGTCCGCGATCGGCCATCTGCTCGGCGCGGCCGGCGCGGTCGAGGCGGTGTTCTCGATCCTGGCGATCCGCGACGACGTCGCCCCGCCCACCCTCAATCTCGACGAGCCGAGCCGCGCCAGCGCGATCGACCGGGTCGCCCACACCGCCCAGCGGCGCAAGATCGACATTGCCCTGTCCAACAGCTTCGGCTTCGGCGGCACCAACGCCTCGATCCTGTTCCGCAAGCCGGGCTGATCGCCGGGGGCGCCGCTTCGTGCGAATCTCCGGCCGCTTCATCCTTCTGCTCTGGACCCTGGTGATCGTGCTGGGCCTGGCGAAGATGGCGGTGCAGGAAAGCTATGACGGTCCCGGCGCCCTCGCCGTCACCAGGAACGTCTATGTCCCGCCCGGCGGGTTGGCCGCCGTCGCGCAACGGCTCGAACAGACGGGCGTGATCCGGCATCCCCTGGTCTTCGAAATCGCCGCCTGGCTCACCCGCAGGCAGGGCCCGGTACGCTCCGGCGAATTCCGCTTCGTCGCCCATGGCAGCCTGCGGCGGATTCTGCACACGCTGCGCTTCGGCAAGCCGGTCCAGCACAAGGTCACCATCCCCGAAGGCATCACCGCGACCCAGATCGCCGCGATCATCGACGCCCTGCCGGAAGCGACCGGCCATGTCGCCCCGCCGGCGGAAGGCAGCGTTCTGCCCCAGACCTACGACTATACCTACGGCACGCCGCGCCCCGCGATCCTCGCGCGGATGCGGCGCGCGATGCGCCGCGCCCTGGCCAAGGCGTGGCAAACCCGCGCGCCCAACCTGCCGCTGCAAAGCGCGCAACAGGCGCTCACGTTGGCCTCCATCGTCCAACTGGAAACCCCGGTCGCCGCCGAGCTGCCGAAAATCGCCGGGGTTTACGAAAACCGCCTGCGCCTGGGCATGAAGCTCCAGGCCGACCCCACCGTCATTTTCGCGGCGACCGACGGCAAAGCCACCGCCCTGACCCACCGCGTGGACGACACCGATCTCGCCGTCCAGAGCCTTTACAACACCTATCTGCACCACGGCCTGCCACCGGGGCCGATCGCCGCCCCCGGCCTCGCCGCGATCGACGCGGTGCTTCACCCGGATGCGACGCGGGATCTCTATTTCGTCGCGACCGGCAAGGGCGGCCACGCCTTCGCCCGCACCTTCAGCGGGCAGCTCGCCAACATCGCCCACTACCGCGCCCAGCCGATCCGCCATCCGTGACGGTTTGACACTCGATCAGGCCTTCAACGCGCCGGGACGTGATCCGCCGGTCGGCGGTCACGGTGGGACGGCGCGGGTAATGTTAGTGGCTTGGCGGGGCGCGGCCGTGGCGCCGGGATTTGGGCGGCATCCAACAGGTTCGGGCGACTTTCGGGCCGGGCGAATGGAACCAGACGATGGTTTCTTCGGGCTCCGGCGGCGCGGGCGGACGGGGCCTGGGTTTGCGCGGGCGCGCGGGCAGGCGGATGCAGGCCGGTGCCGCGATGCCGAGCATGTGGCAGAGCGGACGGAGGACGCGGCCGAAGCGGGGATCGGCGGCGATGATTGTTTCGGTCTCTGGTTGCGCGAGAAACCGGGTGAGATGGCTGGCGTAGCCGGAAATTTCATAGCCGCCGGCGGCAACGAAGCCGAACCGGCGCGGCAGGATCGGGCGCGGCAGGGGAGGACGGTCTTTGCGGGCGGGGCGCGGGTGGTTGCGGGGTGGCGTGAGCGTGCCGGATTGGAATTTCGCGACCAAGGCGGAGAAGCGCGCGGCGAGACGGCCGAGCCGGGCGTGGATGGCCTGGGTGAGGCCGTTATCGGGCGGGCCGAACGCGCCGCGATGGCCGCACGCGGCGACCGCGCGGCGAAAAGCTTCGATGATCCAGACGAATTTGGCGACCGCCTCCATGAATGGAACAAGAACACGGATGCCGGGGGGTGGGCAAGCGGGGTTCTGGATGCCGGGCGAATGGGTGGGCGCTATTTATACCAATCGCCCTTGACCATGACCCTTCAGCCCGGTCATTGCGAGGTAATCCAGTTTTCTGGTGGATTTTGCGTGGGAAAAATGAATTGCTTCCGCCTCGCAAGCTCGGCGTCGCAATGACATAGAGGGCTGGCCCAGACCATACAAAATCCGTCACTGCGAGGCTGCGGCCGTGGATTGCTTCGGCGCTGCGCGCCTCGCAATGACGGTGGGGCATGCCGTGGGAAACCGGTCATCGTGGGGCGGTGAAACCGCCGAAGCAATCCATGCCAAGAACGCCGATCAGAACAGGGTTTCGTACAGATCGGTCCAGTCCGGGTTGGCGCGTTCGATCAGGTCGATCCTGGCCTGTCGCGAGCCGCCCTTGATCCGCTTTTCCCGTGCGATCGCACCGAGCATCGTCGGGTGGAATTCATGCCAGACAAGGCGTTTGCAGCCGTAGCGGGATGCGAAGCCCGGAACGACCGCCTCCCGGTGCTGCCATGCACGCTTGATGAGATCCGAAGTCACGCCGGTATAGAGCGTTCCGTTGCGGCGGTTTGTCACGATGTAGACCGCCGGTTGCCTCATGGGTGGCATGGATTGCTTCGCTCCGCTCGCAATGACTAGAGGGCTGGCCTAAACCATACGAAACCCGTCACTGCGAGGCTGCGGCCGTGGATTGCTTCGGCGCTGCGCGCATCGCAATGACGGTGGGGACATGCCGGGGAAACCGGTCATTGCGAGGCGGTGAAACCGCCGAAGCAATCCATCTCGCCGCGCCCGGACTATTCCGCCGCCGCCCCGATCAGCCCCGGCAACGCCTCGCCATTGCCCATCCCCGCATTCCGGCGATAATGGCCCCCATGACCGCGAACGGAAAACGGCCGATGAATTGGAGCGCGATGTCGATACAGACCAAGCCGGGATATTCCTTCGGCCCGCTGAATGTCCGGCTGAACGGCGGAATGACGATTTCTCCCTCACCGCAGCCCAAAACGGGACCGCGTCTCGGCATCGCCATCACCACCTTCAACCGGCGAGAGATGGTTCTCGACCTCGTGCATACGATCCGGCGCCTCACGACCGCCCCCTACGACCTCGTGATCTGCGATGACGGCTCGTCGGACGGCACTGTCGAGGCTCTGCGCGCCGAAGGGGAGACCGTTATCGCAGGCAAAAATAGAGGAGTTGCTTGGAACAAAAACAGGGGGATATTTTTCCTAATGGCAATAAGGGGCTGCGACGTCGCAGTGCTCTTGGACGATGACGTCCTCCCCACGGAAACTGCGTGGCAAGCTAATTGGATCGACGGCGCATTAGAGTTTGGTCATATCAATTTAGCCTTTCCCGATATGATCGAACAAAATCCCCCAGGAACATGCACTTCAAAGAATCCAGGTTTGTCGACCGGATTGGGCGGACCTTGCATTGCGATTTCGCGAAGCACCTGGTGCATAGTAGGGTATATGGACTCGCGGTTTGGTAGGTTTGGCCACGAGCACACCGAGTACACGAACAGATTTCTGCGTGCCGGATATGGCGGAATTATCCGAGATGTGGACGGAGAACAATTGAACTATTACTTCGTAATTCAAGGAGGATTGATAATTAAGTCGGCTCCCACAAACGGAAACAGCGATCAAATTTTTGAAAACCAGCTAATATGGGAAGGGTTAGAATCCGAAAATAATAAGCCGCTATACCGGAGTCCTTGGATTAACAAGGAGCAGCAAAATGTTTTTATAAGTGAAATTAAAACATTCCTCAACGAATATAACATAACTTTTCCAAAGCAATTCGGAATATTTAATAACGATAAATATCTATCTCGAAATACAGACGTAAAAAATTCAACACTTGATCCTTGGAATCATTTTTTTATGTTTGGAATGAAAGAAAATAGAGAAATAAGTTAAAAATTTCTACCGCTATTCAAAAACTTTATCATTGCAAGCTCCTCACAAACCATCGGGGCGTATCGTACCGCCGCATCATCGAACACCTCATTGCGGTCATACGCCTCGAACTCCGAGGCTTTCCGGTCTGTATCGTGATAGCCACGCCGGATTTTCGCATCCCAATGCGCCTGCGACCGGGTGAAATAATGGTGCAGCTTCCCCATCCGATAGTCTGGCTCACAATCGAGCACACCGGGTTGGCTCCACGAAAGTTCGTTACCGGCAAGTCCCCGATAGACCCCGTCCATCTCGAATGCGTGCGCGTTCAGGCATGATTTCATCCGCTCGGGCCGGATGATCGACTTGATATGGCGGTTCGGGCCGAATGACGGTTGCGCACGATAAACGAACTCCTCGATGACAAGCCCGTCCGGCCAATTGACATGGCCGGACGATCCGAAAATCGCCCACGGCACGCCGATCGCCGCGGCATCGCGCCACAACGCCAGAATCGCCCGCAAATCGAAATCCGGCGCCATCACCAGGAATTCGTCGGTATCGAAAAAGCCGAGCCAGTCGAACTCCCCGGTAAAACGCCGCGCGGCATCTTCATAGGCCCGAACCTGATAGTCCGGCGCGAAAACCGGCCAGTCGATCACTCGAACATCGCGATGAGCCGCAAGCGCACGAGCGCGCGTGACCGTCTGGTCCGTCGAACCATTGTCGAACAGCACGACCGTATCGAAGCCCACCGCGAACTGATAGGCGATCCATTCCGCGATATGCCGTTCTTCGTCTTTCACAACGGCGACGCTGGCGATTCGGGTCATATGCCTCACTCATCCAACTTTAACAAAAACCATCACGGTCGCGCGGGAAACAGCGTCGTCATCCATAACGCAATCCCGGCGACCGAATCGCCATTCGCCTCCGACCCGACGAGATTGATGAAGTGCTTCGGATAAGGCAATGGCTCGTAATTTTCCACCACATAATGGTCCGGCAGCGCATCGCGCGCTTTCAGATAGGCGATCATCAATTGCGTATCCGCCAGGAACCGCCGCCCCGCCGTGTTGGGTGAAATGATCAGCGTCGAAAGCAGTCTGTTCCGCTTGGTCCAGCGGATTTCATGCACGATGAACCGCCGATACGCTGGCGTATACCAGAAAAAGAACGATGGCGGTGCATCCACCGTCAGTCCGCCGCCGATCAGCGCCCGTGCCTTGATCGCGCCCCACACATGGGCGTCGATAACCCCGTCATGCCACATCCGGTTGACGTTCGGCGCGAAAACCGGTGCCACGATTTTTAATCCATCCGCCCGCGCGCCGCCCACATAAGCCTTCCACTGCGCCATCGACAGATGCCGCGCGCCGTTCACATTCGCAACATGCGCGACGACGCCCATGGCAAGATAGGTCTTCCGGTAATACGACCCGAAATAGGATTTAGCATCCGGCGACGCCCCCAGTTCGACCACCGCCGGCCCCGTGCCCTTGAACGCCGCCAGAATCGCCCGCCGCGTCGCATCCCCGCCGGGTAGCCGCGTCCAGATATAGCCGTGAATATACAGCGAAACCTTGCAACTGGCGCGCAAAATCGCCGTGTTCGCCGGGTTGGCGAAACTCTGGAACCCATCGACCCCGCCAACCGCGATCGGCTTCGTGTGGTCCGAACACCCCTCCACCTGCATTCCAGCGATGCTGCGCATCGCCGGAACCTTGGCAGGCTCCGCCCAGGCGGCGGAAACCGGCATCATCAGCACGGCTGCGACAATCCAAATCCCAACAAGCCGCGCCGCCATCACCCTGTCCCCGCCCGGCCATACACTTCCACCGCCGCGAGATGCAGGAATTCGGGATTTTTCAGCACCCGGACCCGAACGAACCGCGCCGCGTGACCGAAATTCCCCACCCATTGCCAGGGCGGGCTCCTGCCGGTCTCGCAGCCGAAATCGAACCGCTCCTTCGTGCGCGCAACTTCCGCCCAAACCTCGCCATCGTCCGACAACTCGATCGCGAAGGGACAAACCCGCTTGCGCACCACATCGACTCCCCGCCGGTTGTAAATATCGATGCACTCGATGTCGCAGACCTGCCCGAGATCGACCATCCACCACGGCTGATCGTCCTCGCCGGTATGAAACGCCATATCCTTGTCACGGTCGCCGTCCACCGCGCGGCCGGCATCCTCCTCGATCGTCCGCCCGATCGACCACGGCGACAGGGAACTCTGCCGTGCCGGCCTGCGCAGCGCCACATTCGCCGATCGCGGCTGATATGATGGCTGATGCGGCAGATATCCGCGCAGCCGCCCGACCTCGGCATAGTGGTGCGCCGCGTCGTGATACCACCCCTCGCCGATTTCCCACGCCGCATCGATATAGCGTTTCAGATACCACGCCTCGTCGAACGCGACATCAGGCAGCGAGCGCGGCAGGATCGGAGTGTTGCTCTTCAGCATCCGCACCAGCGATCGTGGAACCTCCTTCGAAACCGGGTCGATCCGCCCAGTGAAATCGAGATATTCCTGCTCCGGCTCGCCACGCAGCACCGGCAACAGATGAAACCGGTATCGTGGATCGTCGGCCGGGGCAAGATCGATCCCGCCAAGCCCATGCATGCCGGCCCGGAAGCACGCCGGATGCAGAAAGCCGAGCAGCGGATAGTGAATTTCCGCCGCATCGGACAGCCACGCGGCAAGCCAGGAAAACGTGCTCACCGCGATGCAGATCCGCCTGGCCCGCCGCAACCTGTTGAAATCGGCCGTCCCGCCCGCGCTCGGGATCGTCCGTGCGCCGGGAAACGCACACCGGATCGCCCGCACATAGGCGCAATCGTCGAGCTGGCCGAGAAACACCGGATTCAGTCCGGTATTCTCCACCAGCGCCCGGTAAAACCCTACCGGAACCAGCGGATACCAGCTCACACCATTCAGAATATCGCCCGACCGGACGTTGATGACGATCTCGTCGTCGGAAAACGTCACATCGTCCGCCGGACCGGCCGGAAAAATATCCCGCCTGTAGAAATCCGGGGCATAAAACAGATCGAGCCGCTGGAAATATCCCTCGAACACCACGTTCCGCTTCGCGCTCGCCCGGATCAGGGCAACCATGTCCAGGATCGAGGTGGCGTCCTTGTCGCTGATCACCAGCGTGCCGGCGGCATCGTTCAGCAGGCGGTCGTGCAGTTCCCGGTCGAACGACAGCCCCCATTCGGGCAGGTCGCAATTATAGCTCACCGGCTCGCCGACCAGCCGCCCGAGCGTCAGCGCGGTCATAAATTCGATCATCCGGTTGCCCAGATTGTCCAACGGGCTGACCGATATGATCATACGCCTCGAATCCTGGCCGGCTTATGCATGATCCGAAACTATCCTCCCGGATTCGGTCAGGCAATCCACCCTGTTTCGCCACCGCCAGCGGCGCCGGGCCGACGGCCGGTGTTTGCTCCGGGGCGAGGTGGATCGCTTCACTTCGTTCGCGATGACGAGGTTGGGCGGCGATGACGAGGGGGCGCGCGATGACGAGGCTGGTGCCTGCTCCGGGGCGAGGTGGATCGCTTCACTTCGTTCGCGATGACGAGGTTGGGCGGCGATGACGAGGGGGCGCGCGATGACGGCCGGTGCCTGCTCCGGGGCGAGGTGGATCGCTTCACTTCGTTCGCGATGACGAGATTGGGCGGCGATGACGAGGGGGGGCGCGATGGCGGGGCTGGCGACCAGTGTGTCTATAGATGTGTAATCATCCCATTGCCGCCAAGGCGCCGCCCGCCGCCGCCAGGGCCGGCAGCGCGATCGCATCGGGCAAAGCCATCGCCAGAAACCCGGAAACCGCCGCCCCCGCCGCATACCATCCCAGAACCCCGAACTGGCGCATGGTGATCGGCTGAACCGAGCCCGGCCGCAGCGCCACCCGCGTCAGCCCCATCATGATCATGGTCAGAGTCGTGGTGAACACCACGGTGGTAATCCCCGGCAGGTCGACCGCCCGCGCAACCACGCTCTGCACCCCCATCGCCGCCGCCGCGATCACGATCAGCACGAACAGCGGCGCGCGGAACACCGGATGCGCCAGCACCGCCCAGAGCAGCGCCACCACCGCGAGGCGCGCAACCTCCACCACAAGCAATCGCCGCACCGATCGCTTCGCCCCGGCATCGTACAGCGCGGTCCCGGCCACCACGCCCAGGCTGAATCCAACCAGCGCCACCAGCGACCGCACCGCCGCCAGCACATGCCCCTGCCCCACCGCGAGGCCGAGCAGCGCCGTGTTCCCGGTCATCGCCGAGGTGAACACCCCGTGAAACTTGATGAACGCGAACACGTCGGCACTGCCCGAGGCAAACCCCAGCAAACTCACCACCCGGTCCGCCGGGGTCACCCCCGGCGCATTCGCCTTATCCGCCAAACGGCAGCCTCACTCGGCGGGCACTGGGGCGGC
>NZ_JAKGBZ010000044.1 GCF_021556475.1 Acidiphilium iwatense
CAGAACGTTCTGATCTCGGCGATCGCGCTGATCAGCGTGATCGCAACCATCTATGGCCACGATCTCATCCATGTCTACGCCCGCGTACTGACCTGGCTTTCGGGTCTTGCGCTGCTGCTCTGCAGGAGCGCGACCAGGCCGGAGCGGCTCTGGTATTCGATGCCAAATTCCGCCGCGATCCAGGCACCAATCGCGCGCGTCGAACGCGGCAGGGTCTCAGTGATCCAGGCGATCAGCCTGGCTTGCTGCTCGTCGTCCAGCCGGCACGCACTGCCTTCGTAGCCAAAGCTCGCCAGCCCCTCGATCCCGTCTTCCTCATACAGCAGACGCCACGTCCGGATCGTATCCTCGTCCAGCAGCAAATACTCCGCAACTTCCGAAACGCTCTTGCCCGCATCCAAAAGAACCAGCGCGTTCGCACGTCGTGCCAAACGATGCGCCGCCGACCCGTCCCGAGCCAGCTCAATCAGGTCACGCCGCGATTCATCGTCCAGAAATCCATGCCGCTTCATGGCCCTACCAGAATCCATCTCGCGCCGTTGAGCAAGCCACCACCCGGATTCTTACAGAGTCGGGGTATACTTTAATCTGGCTTCGGCGAAATTTTTTCGGGTTGATTCTTTGCCGCAAAGAGATGTGTGCATACCGTAGGGCCATGTGGCGTGTCGTTCGATGCCGGGTAGTCTTTGAACGCCTCTGACAGGAAGTCAATCCGTTCCATCGCGTCGGCATACTCTTCCTCAATGCCGGGACCGAGAATTTCGGGCGTGATCGGAATCATTTAGGCACATACGCCGTCAGTGGGCCGACGGAGCCGAGTGCCGGGGTGACCTGGGTTCCGCCCCCTGCCATTGGAAGGACGCCATTCATCGACGACCTGGAGCCCCGTCTCACCCGCAACGGCTACGACGTCCGCAGCCTGGTCGAGCAGTTCGACGCCAAGCCCGCGGAAATCCGCCGCCTGCTGCGAGGCGACCTGGACCCGGCACGCTCAGGCGAACTCATGGACGAGATGCGCGCGGCCGGCCTGCCGACCTGATCGTGGCCACCATGCGCCGCCGGCTGTCTATTGCGCGTCCGTCTCATAAAGCGTGCGCTGTGTCTCAACGATCGTAAGCGCCGTTTCTCTGACCTTGTATTGCGCCGAAAGGCAAAAAACTGTTGCCGTAATGAGAATCTGAGATATTGTGAAAGTAAACCACGTATTGGTTCTTAAAGATCGGATCAGTCCAGTCGGTTCGCTTCTCGAAGCATTATCGACGAGACAAGGAGGATACACCATGAAAGCGAAAATTTCCGGTTTGCTCGGCTTGGTTCTGGTCTTTGCCTGGGTGGGATGGAGCTATGCCGCATCACCGAATGGTGTTCCGACCTATTTGGCTCTCGGGGACTCGCTGGCTTACGGGATGCAGATCGGGCATCTCAGGCAGGAAATGAAGTCAGGGACTGTGGATGCGACGTCCTTTGACACTGGCTATGTCAATCGGCTTGCGACGATACTCGGACACTCGACGCCGAAATTACGCGTTGTTGACCTGGGTTGCCCGGGTGAAACGACGTCGTCGTTCATCTCCGGCCCGTGTGCATTCGCAACGAACGGAAAACCTTTCGGCGACAAGCCATTGCCAATGCACGTCAAGTATCAGGGGGCCCAGCTTCTTGCCGGATTGAAATACCTCGAAAATCCGAATGACAATATCCGGCTGATCACTATCGATATCGGCATCAACGATCTTCGGGCTGATGAGTTGGCCTGCGGATCGGCGGCAGATTTTGAGAAATGCCTAAAAAGCAAATGGCCCACAACGGCGAAAACTGTTGCAAGAAATTTGAGCACCATCTTGCATAATTTGAAGTATGCTGCACCACACACCAAAATTCTGGTGATGACGTATTATAATTGGCTTGGGTTGCAGCATCCCCGGTCTGACGCCCAGGTCCGGGATTTAAACGCCATCATAACGAGATCCGCGAAGTCGATAAATGCCACGACGATCCACACATTCCCGGCGTTCAACGAGTCAGGCAAGCTCTGCGAGTTGTCCTTGATTTGCGGCCCCACAAAGGATCTGCACCCGACCAACGCTGGCTACCGGCTTATTGCCAGATTGTTTTATCGCGGAATGGAATAAAGTTTCTACGGCACATGTATCTTTCCGCGTCGCCCGGCATGTCACCGTTGATAGGATCTACCGCAGTGGCTCTTATAGGGGTCCGGACACGGAAGTGAGTTTTGCGTACGCTAGACGTGAACGGGGTAAGAACATTTGTCCGTTTTCTTGTCCGAAAACTGATTTGTCCGCGATCTCATCGGCACGCCTGATTGCCGGACACTTTGGAACTTGTCCGATAAATCCTCAGTTGCGGGACCGAAGCATGACACCGGGGAGGATCGCAGCGTGCCGCAGCAAAGCATCATCGGGCTGTTCGACCGCCGGGTCACATGCCGGGTTTAGCCGAAGAAATCGCGAATATCGCGGACGTTGCCGTGACCATTCATTTTCACAAGTAGCCGTGCGAGGTCTGACAAGATCGGATGGCCCCGACCGCCATAGGTAACGTGTTCAGTGAAAAGCTCCTCACAAAAGCGAGGATCATCGAGAGCCAGATGGGTCCGACAGTGGTACGGGCGAAATTCGTAGATTGAACAGGTTTGATCTGGGTTTATGTGTGGGCAAGGCGTCTTGGTCTGTGCATGGCCTGAAGTCCCAGGGCTGTTCAATGCTCTCAACTGAGGATCCAGTGGCGGAGGGCATTGAGATTACCGAGTGCCGCGGCGAAGCGGGTTTGATTGAAGCTGTCGGTCTTGTTGCAGCGCAGGATGTTGTAAGCGAAGCTGCGCAGACGAGCGAAGATCCCCGGGTTGGTGCGAATGCGCGAGTTGTCTTCCTGGAAGGTGACGTCGCGGGTGTAATGCAGCTTGTTCTCGATGTGCCAGTGATTGCGAATGGCAGCGAGTTGGGGTGCGATGAGCGGGGCGCTGGCGAGGTAATAGGCAACTTCAGCGCTGCTGCTCCATAGGCCGGTCTTGGCACTGCGCTGAAGCACATTGCGGGTCACCTGGATGACCTGCTTGACCAGCGGCTTCCATTCCGTCTCGTCGCCGCCCCAGACAGGCTCGAACACGGCGACGATCCTGGTCTCGTGCCGGTTGCGCCCCCGGGTGACAGAGGTTTCCGTCATGATGGGTTTGCCGGTGGCGCTGAGGGCCTGCGCCTGCTGCAACAAGGTGGGCTGGTTGTCTTTTAGCTGGACGACGAGCTGTGCCCGCGCCTCGGCGGCAGCTTGGAACGTTTTTTTGGCAGTGCAGGGCGTCAAGAGTGACGATGCGCTCAGCCATGTCGAGCTCGCCGATGAGGCGCTGTGCGGCCGGGATTTCGTTGGATTTATCGTCGATCTCGAGATGCGCCAGCACCAGGTTGCTCCCCGTGTCGAACGCGTGCAGCACCTGGGCGGCCTTGCGGTCGGTGAACTGATCGAAGCTACGCCGTAGGACCTTGCCGTCCAAGGCAATGGTGCGCAGTGGCCCTGTCTTGCCAGCGGGCCGCAGACCGGCGGCATGGCAACGAAAAATCCGCTCAACGGCCGCGGGATCGAGCCGCTGGAGAATATAGCGCAGCGCGGTGTGGGCTGGCGCGCGCTTCCAGTGTAGGCCGAAGGCGGCATTCAACCGCTTGCGGTTGGCGTGGATAAAAGTGACGATACCACGATAGGAGTTCGCGCCGCTGACCACGGCGAGGATTGAGAACAACAACACGTAGGGCAGCTTATAGAGCTGTCCCTCTGCCCGGCGTGGGTCAGGCACCTGCTTCAGCAAGTCGAGCAGGCCATTGAACGAATCCACGGCAACCTCCGGCGAATCGGTTGCCCTGCATAGATTCGGACATTCGGCTCGTTGGGAATCGGCTACGTTCGCTCTGGATGCCGATTGCGGCCAGGTGTTGCATTCCCGACTCACCTGCCGGGAGCGCCAAATAAAGAGCGTTGAACAGCCCTGCCTGAAGTCCTACTGGCCCCGACATTCTTTTTATGGCCGGTATTTCTGGCGATGTAATCGGCTTCGATGTCTGTTATCACGACGTCGATATAACAGCAGTGAGCGCAACCTTTGCGGCATACCGCAAGAGGCGACACTTCCGACATCAATAGGTCTACCGCATGATAAAGGCGCTTCAGCCTAGAAAGGCGACCGGCATTGCCGCGCGCCGCAAACGCAAAGTCAATTTCTACCAACTCGACCGTTTCACGAGGCGTCTTGGGTAGTTGCAGCGCCTTGGCTTCTTCAATCGTGCGGAACGCCTGTCGTGAAGTAGTCTCTTCACTCATAGGTTAAACTCCGTTTCCTCATACGCACCAAGACACTTTCACCGGGCGGACATCCGCCGGTACGTCCGAATCTGATTTTTCTTGCGGTCCGCTATGATCCGCCGCGCGGCAAAATAGACTATGGCGGCCAAGAATAACGGCACCAGCGCAATCCACCCCGACCGCCCGCCGAGCAGAAGTTCGCCGATACCGAAAGCAATAATCGCAGGAAGCATCGGCCACATCCCTAATTCATTACTGTTTGCACCATAAATGACTGTGCCCTGACAACCATTACAGACGCGAGCACCATAAAGCACAGGTTGACGGCACATACCGCACTCGAAGGTTTGCTTAGTTCCCGACATTTGTTGCCCCCTTATATCGGTTCCAAAATGACTGCGGTTCCATAGGCGGTGATTTCCGCCATGGATTGACCTTTTCCCGCGTCGAACTCACCGGAGTCAAAACGCATGGCGATCACCGCGTTTCCACCCACCGAAGCGGCGTGAGCCTGTAGAGCGGCAATTGCCTCATCCCGTGTTTCGTTCAGCATTTCGATATAGCCGGCCTGGTTGCCGCCGAACGCCGCGCGGATGTTGCCGAGCCGGTTGCCGATAAAACTGCGACTACGGATCGACGTGCCATAGACCGGCGCGAGGACGCGGGCGATGCGCGTATTCGCGACCTCGCCCGCCGTCACGACCAGGACATCGGCGCTCATGGATTGGCCTCAGTCGGCAGGCTGATCCATGGCTGTTGATTGGTGATATCAACCCGCCCATCGGTTTCGACGACGATGGCGGTTTTCTGCCCGGTTGGCCCCTGATAGATATACACGTCGCCAAAGATCGCCTTCTGGACGTTTTCGCCCTGCATCCCAGGGCACACCGGGAAGCCTTGGAACGGATCGGAAAGCCAGGCTTCCAGTCTATCCATCGGCGCCACGCAGGACGGATATTGCCAGGGGCCGCCGGGGTTCGCCATGCACAGAACTATGGCGCATTGCCAGTCGGAGGCCGCGCGAGCTTTGTTGGGTGCGGCGAGCACGAGCGCGACACCGGCGAGCGTCGCGCAGCCGAGCAATCTGGTTTTTACTCCCACGGCTACCTCCTATTGCGATTGCGATTGGCCGCGCCCGCGCCCAGGCGCGCGCTGTGCGGCATTGTCAGGTTGTGGGGTGATGGCGTGCCCGGAGCGGATGGCCGCCTGCCAGTAGCCTTCCGTGGCGTCCGGCCGGGTATCTTTCTTCTGAACGGCTTCGGCGTCGATCGTGCGCTTGACGGTTTCGATGGCCGTGATCGCCCCTGCGCGTGCGAGATCGGCTTTTTCGGCGACCGCCGCTACCTTGGCGGCATCAGGACTGCCCACCGCGTTCACAGCGCGGAGATCGCGCGCCTGACCATCATAGTGGGATTGGGCTTCGATGACGGTGCGGGTCAACGCCTCGCCTTCCGGCAGATCGCGGAGCTTGCCGGTCTGGATGGCCGTGTTGAGATCGCGCAGGACGGCATCGAAGCGTCCGCGTTCGAGCGCCGCGAGAATCGCTTGCTCGGACAGGCCGGCGACCTTGAAGACATCGGCGGCCGGGCCATCGCGCCAGGCGAGCTGGATTGCAATGCGGGCCTCGTTCTTGGGTCCATCCGGCGACCGGGCCGGGAACCGCTCCCGTGCAGCGCCGTCCGCTTCGGCGACCCGATCGCGGGCGTGCTCCATCAGATCAGATGTCGAACGGCCGTTGAGATCGAATCTTGGTTGGGTGAACCAGGTTGCCACCCGCCCTACTCCGCCGCGTTCCGCGCCGGCTTGGCGAAGCGATTTTCAGCAACGCGCGCTGCCATCTCCGGCCGTCGAAAATAGATTGACCGGCCGCAGCGCAGCGGTCGGCCGGACTTTGGGAAAATGATTTGTTCATCGTCACGCATGTCGTGCATGATTTCCTCCGCGCGGATGAGCTGGCGTTTCAGCTCATGATAGGTTTTGGTCTGCCCGGTCGAACGCGACCCCGCCTCGAACCCTTTGGCCTGATTGCCGGTGTTCGACCCCTCGGACCAGGCGAGCACGCCATATTCGCCGATCGCGGCTGCCAGTTCTTCCGCGACGGCCTTGGTTTTCACGCCGGCGAAGCCATACCAGGAGACCGATTCGAACCATTTGGCCGGCCCTTCCTGCCCGAACAGCTCTTTGAGCTGCCCGCTGGACTGGTAGAACGGAAACAGGGTGATCTTGTATTTCCTGGCGCAATCGCGGGCGGTTTCGAGGATTTTCATCGGCCCGAGGCGAGCGGCTTCATCGAGCAGGAACAGCACGCGCCCCTGGATCGCCCCGTCCGCCTCATAGGCCGCGTTCAGCAGCGCGCCGGTGATGACGCGCGCGATCGCCGGCGTCGCATCGAGTGCCTTGAGCGGAATATTGATGAACACCGTGGTCTTGCCGGTCACCAGATCGGCACTCCGAAACGCCGAGCCGGAGACGAGATCGGCATAGGCGACGGTCGAGAGCCAGGCGGTGTCCGATGTTGCGTTCTTGTAGATGCCGCTGAATGTCTCAGCGACGATATCCTTCAACCCGCCGGCCAGGTCGCGGGCAAGTTGGCTTTTCGAGTGGAGATGGATATGCGCGAGCAGCTTGCGCTGATCGTTTTCCGGGGTGACGATCGCCTCGCGAAGCAGCCGCAGGGTCTGTTGCTCAGGCTTGAGATCATTATCCCAGAGCATGTGTGCGAGCAGCGCGGTGACGAGTTCCTTGCCGCTATCCTTGAAAAAGGCGGAGTTTTCATCGCCGGGCTTGGTATCGCCGCAGATCCATTCGACCACAGCCTTGACATCGATTTCGGCGAGCGGCGAGCCGGTATCGATCCAATCGAGCGCGTTGAACCCGACATCACGCGCGGCGCGCGGGTTCAGCTCATAGACCTTGTGCCCCATGGCTTCGCGGGCTTCGCGCAGCATCGGCCCCAGTTCAACGGAGGGATCAAGAATGACGGCCGAGCCGGTCCATGTCAGCAGGGTCGAAACCGCGGTTGTCGTCTTGTAGCCACCGGAGCCGGCGAACATCATGCAGTGGGTCGAGCCAATCTCGCACGGATCGATCAGCAGCGGCGCTTTACCCCCCTGCCCCCAGGTCGCGCGATCCGCCGGATGAAACGGCATATGCGCCACGTTATCGAGATGCACGTCATACGCCTCACCGACCACGATGCCGCCATAGCCGGTTGACGGGCCGGGAAAGCGCCGGCGTGCTTCATCCATGGTCATCCATCGCGCGTGCCCGTGATTATCGGTCGGAGCCCGGATCGGCGCATCGACCGGCCTGGTTGGTTTGTGATCGCGGCGCAGTGACCAGCCGGTGATCCGGCGACCGCACACCAGGGCGACGATTCCGACCAGGAACGGCACGGCGAAGGCCGGAATGCCGCTCGCGATGAGCCAGAAGCGGACCGTCGGGTTGCCGCTGGCCTCGAACAGATAGAGCCACCATTGCCAGAACGGATGCGCGAAATGACCGATGAGACCGGTGCCGAGCAGGAAGATGATCGAGGCAAGCACGGTGAAGATCACCGCGCCGAGGATCAGGCTGACCACCAGGCGCGCACGGGCCACCCCGCGCATCAGAGCGCCCGGAGCAGATCGGCGGCCGTCTCGCCCCGCCGGGCGGCGTCCGACGCGAACCAGACCTGCCCGATCCGATAGGTTGTGCCGTATGTCTCGAAGGGGATGATCAGATCGACCGCAGCGGCGAGCAGATCGCAGAGCGTGCGGTCATCGAAGCCCGCCCCCTTTGGTGAACCCTTGATCAGGGAGAACAGTTTCTTGAACGCCTGCCCCGGATCGGCCCCGTGAATCGTGGTGATCGAACCGGGATGGCCGGAGACCACTTCGTTCACATAGGTCCATGCCGCGTCATCACGCAGCTCTTGCAGGAGCACCCGATCGGGACGCATCCGCAAAGACGCCTGTAGCAGCGCCTCGGCATCGATCCGGGCGGTCGAAAGTCCATCTTTCGAGTAGAGCAGCCGGACATGGTTCGGTTGCGGGATCACCAGCTCCGCCGTGTCCTCAATGGTGATGATCCGCTCATGCAGCGGGATCGAGGCGATCAGCGTCTTGCTCATGGTGGTTTTGCCCGAGCCGGTGGCGCCGCACAGCAGGATGGTCATGCGCGAGCGCACGGCGGCAGCCAGGAAGGCTTCAAGATCGCCCGCATCGAACAGAGCCAGCGCCTCGGCAAAATCCCGCCGCTGCGCTCCCTGTTTCCAGGTGTTCCAGCCATCGAACTGATATCGTTCGCCGACCGATGATAATGGTGCGACGGTTGAACCGGGCCGGCGGATCGTCAGGCTGACGGTACCGGCCGGCACCGATGGCGGCAGGCAGACTTGCAGGCGTTCGCCGCCCGGCAGTTCGGTCGCGCAAAGGGGCGACGTGAGGCCGACATCCTGCCGGCGCAGCGCGCCGGCGAGTGTGGCGATATCTTCCAGCGCCGGCAGGTCGAGCGGCACCTTGAACCGTTCGAAAATCCCGCGTTGCCGCACCCAGCATTCACCGGGCCGGTTGATGCAGAGTTCTTCCGTTGCGGGATTGTCGAGCCAGGCTTGCACCGGATCGAGCAGGAAGCGCAGGAGCGGCGCGGCCGGACTCTCGGCAAGTGCTGCCAGGTTGTCGAGTACGACTGTCATATCTCCCCCCCTTTTTCGCCTTGGTGACCTCGCCCATGTGCCAGAACTTGAGCAGGGCGACGGTCAGGGCAAGCAGTGCGGCAAAGCCGATCACGACATGCGCGTTCCCGTCTGAAGGGGCCGAGAGCGCCGTGAAAATGGTCAGGCCCAGATTAGCCAGCGCGATCACGAGCATGATGGTGATGAACCGGCCCCGCCGGAGGAATTTGTCGCGCTGCCGGGCCAGCCGGCGATCATGCCAATCGGCCGCCTTTTCGGCCGCGTCGGCCAGACGCACCACCATCCGGGGCGGCGCCCGCCGGGGGCGCATCACGGGTTCACCAGCGCGAGCTTGTAGACTTTGGAGAAGTTCAGATCGCGCGCGACGAAAATCGAGACATTCGCGCCCTGATTCCGGGTCAGCGTCGGGGGGATGTTGATGGTCGATTGCAGGGCGGTATTGGCAATCTGGCTGGTGTTCGAGTTCAGATACTCGAAATAGGAGTTGCCGGTGCCGTTCTGTGCCGCGTTCGAGGCGGCTTGCAGCGATCCGCCGATGATCGAGAGCATGATCGCCGCGCCGAACCGCTCGAAAAAATGATTGTTGACCGCACCGGAGATGCCGGCCTTGCCGAGCGCGCCGGCGGCCGGCGAGGAAAGCTGGACGGCGATATTCTGCGGCGTCACCGCGCGGGTCCACAGGATGAACAGGCGATCCTGTCCCTGGATCAACCCTTGCTGAATCTCCCCCATCACCTGGGTTCCCTTGTCGAGCAGCGTGACCGAGCCGGTCATCGACCGGACGGGTTGCGGCAGGACACATTTGACGAACCCTGGCAGACCGGAATCGATCGCTGTTTGCAGGGTGCAGGGAATGATGGTGCCCGCCGCGATCGTGAAATTCGGATGCGCGATCAGATGCGCGGAAGCCGTGCCGAAGGTGGATGCCGTCAGGGCATTAGACAGCGCCGACGCCGGCCGGACTAGCGGCTTACCGGGTGATGCGGACACCTTGGCTTGCGCGGGCGCGGGTTGTGACGCGCCACCCGCGCCGGAATATGCCATGATCGGCGCGTTGAGCGCCTGCATGGCCGGCGATTCCCGTGTGCTTTTGAGGAACGGATTGGCGAACGGCGATCCATGCTTGGCCGGCAGCGGCAACGCGGCCGACTTGGTTGTGGTTGCCTGACCGGCATTGTTCTGGAATGGCCGTCCGACCGTGCCACCCGTGACGGCGGCCTGCTTCGCCGGTTTGCCCGGAGCGCGCCCGACCCAATGATTGAAGGCGATGACGGCCAGGGCGCCAAGGCAGCAGGCGACGAAGATGCCGCCGAGCTGCCGGTTGTTCAGGCGCGCCTTGCCGGCGACCGGCGACTGATCTTGCTGGACCGGCGAGTTTTGCGCGGAAGGTGGATTGATCGGCCCATATGGCCGGTCATTATTGTCCTCAATTGCCATGGGGTTTCCTCACTTCGCGGGCGACAGCCTGGCTGATCGTATGGGTGCCGGGGGTTGCGCCGATCGTGTTGTAGTTCAGGTCATACATGTCGAGGACGGTATGCCCGTCGCGCAGCCGCCATTCCGGCGCGGTGCCCGGCACCACGACTGTATTGCCGTGGATCGAGTAATTCGCCGTCGCCTCCTTGCCGTCCGGCTGGATATAGAAAATCGACGGGATGCGCTGTTCGGCCGGGAACGTCATCACGGTCGAATAGCCGTTGTCCCAGATTTCTGAGGGTCGCAGCGACTTGTTGCCCCGCGCGGTGTATTCGTAGTTTCGCGGGCCGTGATACTGGTTGACGGTTGCTGCGGTCATCACATCGCCGGCTTCCAGCAGACGATCTTTCGCCGCCTGACGCACCGCGCGAGCTTCTGCCGCCTTTTGCTTGGCGAGGTCGTGCTCGTAGGTTTGATGCGGATATGTGAAGACTACGGCGTAATCGACGTTCGAGCCGACGCCGAGTTTGCCGGCGACGGTTTCGACCTGGAAAAAATAGTGCCGCATGGTGCCGTTTGCGCGCCGGCAGAGCACGGCGACGGGTTGCGGGGCCAGGATGCCCGTGGGCTTCATGAACAGGTAGTTCTGGACCGGCACCACCTTGAGGAAAGCGCTATCGCTTTCGGCGACCGACACCACGTTCTCAGTCGGCGAAAACTGGATCGTCAGCGCGGCCCCCGGCGCGGTCCAGACATCGGTGACGTTGCCCGATTCATAGGGCACATATCGAACACGGGCATCCTCCCTGCCCGGCTGGGGAAACTGCACGGCCCAGGCCGAGCCGAGCATGGACGCCCAGATCAGCCCACCAGCCGCGATCCTGGTCGCGCGTTTCATGGGGTATCCTTCGATGATTGATAGTTGGTGACGATCAGGCCGCTGGGATCACTCAGCCGGGCCGAGACCGGCAGGGTGCGGACGAGCTGGAATTGGACCGTTGCCGTCCATGTGGTCGTGATGGGGGCGGAGCCATACATCAGCACCGTGCGGTGAAACCGCACGAGTGCCACATGCCGGCGCACGAAACTCATATTGACCATCGAAACGCTGGCCTGCCCCTTGCGGCCGATCCTGACCTGCGGGCTGGGGCTGTTCGGCGCTTTATCGAGGAACGCCGCCTGATAATCCGACCGCACCGTCGGGTCCGACATCAGCGACGTGACATCGTAGCGATAGAGCGCGTCCGCGAAATCGTAGCTTTCCCGGTCACGGACATACTGCCAGAGCGCCGCGCGGATCGCGGCTTCCTGCTCATTGGCGGGCAGGTTCGAGAAATTGGTCGAACTGGTCATGGTCCCGTCCGCGTGGACCGTGATGAACACCGGCACCAGGCGTTGCAACGGCAGCATCGAGACTACTGCGAGTGCCAGGACCAGACAGATCACCAGCAGCGCGCCCGCGATCGACCAGGCGACCCGGCCCGAGCGCCGCGCCGATCGAGCCTTGTTCATCTGGAATGATTCGACCTCGCGAAAATATTCGGCGAGCCGGGCATCATCCACCGGGGGCGCGATCAGTTTGGGATCGGCGTTCATGTACGCGGCACCCGAGGGGGCGCGGCGAGTTGGGCCGGGGATGGGGTCCAATGGCCGGGATTGAGCGCGAAGATCGGTCCATGCGCGTGAGCGAGGGGATCACTGGAGGCGCAGCCGGCCAGCAGCCCGGCCGTGATCAGAACAAGGATTAGGCGAGTGGGGTTCATTGCGAATGACCTCATCAGCGGAACCAGTTGAAGGGGTTGGCGAACGAGGAAATGCTAAACGACACGCCCCCGCCGAGATACGCCGCAAGGCTGGGCAGCAGCAGTGTCAGGAAGGTGACGACCGAGGTGTAGGCGGCGATTTCGCCAAGGGCGATCAGCTCTTGCTGGACGGTTTCGGCATCATATTTGGCCGTGATCACCGTGTTGATGAAATCGATGATGCCGTTCGAGAAGATCGAGATGACAACGGTCGTCAGGAGCAGCAGGATGGACAGCCCAATCAGCTTCGCCAGCCACCGATCGGCAACACCCTTGGTGTAATCGAACAGAAAGCCGATGATCATGAACGGTCCGATCACGACCAGAACACCGGTCAGTGTCGTGGTGATCAGGTAGATCGCGAACACGATCGCCAGCGCGACGAAAAAGATTCCGAGAATAATCTGGATTTCGACCCCCAGAACGTAGGGTTCCAAAATGCAGGTGATGCAGCTTGCTTTTTTGTAAATAATTTCGCCTGCTATAACGAAATTGTTGTAGATAGCATCGAGCAACTGAGGAATATTGCTGGTTCCGCTCGATGAAAATGTTGTAGCGACAAAATTCGGAATGTCATTCAGGAAGAAATTTTGCACATAGGTGTCGTAAAGCGTGCTTGAGCTGACGATGCCGACAACGATCGCCATCGTGATAACCTTGGAGATGCCGATCCGATAATCATACCGCCCGGTCATCATGAGATAGCCAAGGATGATGATCCAAATGACCAGCGCGGCGGACAATGGCGGCAGCACGGCCGCAAGTGCCTGGCTCACATCTGCATCCAATGCCGAGATGAATCCCGTGCTGTACTGATTATACATATACTGAAACAGGGTTATGGTGGTTATTTCCACAAGAAATTCCCTATTTGGCGAGGATTTGTTTGCACAGAGGTGTAATCCGGCTTGGGCCAACTTCTCGAAGTGTTGCCTGACAGAGCCCCTTTTCTTCTGCCGTAGAACCGGCGCTCGGATTGACCGGCATCACGGCGTGACGGACCGGCGCGGGCGCGATGACCAGGACGTAAAACGCCCCTCCCCCGATGACGATGGCGCCACCAAGGATCGCGGCGAGCACGATTTTCAGGGTCATGGACATAGCGGCGAGCTTTCACCCTGACTTTGCATCCCCGAGCACAGAGCAGAAATCGTCGTATCGGCCGACTGGCGGTTTTCCTCAGCGGTGGCTTGTTGCTGTTGCTGGGATTGCTCATAGGCGAGGAGCTGCAGGTTCTGGGCTTGCGCCTGTTGCGCCTGGACGTAGTTCTGTTCAGCGGCAAGCCGGGCCTGGACCGATGAGACCTGCTGGATCGTGGTGGCGGAGGTGAGCTGATTCTGAATCTGTGGCAGTTCCGCTTCGCGCGCTTCCAGCGATTGCAGATTCTGGGTTGCGACCGCTTCCAGATCGGCGGTCGAGTTCTCGCCTTGCTGAATTTGGGTCGCCGCAAAATCATTGCCGGTGGGGGTGTAGACCTGGTTCCG
The DNA here is from genome assembly GCF_021556475.1 of Acidiphilium iwatense. GTDB lineage: Bacteria > Pseudomonadota > Alphaproteobacteria > Acetobacterales > Acetobacteraceae > Acidiphilium > Acidiphilium iwatense. Next base: position 13,686 of record NZ_JAKGBZ010000044.1, read on the forward strand.
ACCCAGGTATTGTTGGGCCAGGGAGCCGAGATTGCCGCCGAGCTGGGATGGCGGGCTAATACCGTCGAGCATACCCGGCAGGAGCGAGGTGTTGGGCACCGCGTTCTGCATGAGCGGCTGGTCGAGTTGCTGCGCCCATTGGTTGGGGTTCACGTCCTGTGAGACCGCCTGATAGGTCGATTTCAGTTCCTGATATTGCGAGACCAGTTCCTGGTATTGCTGCTTCGCCTCGGCGAGCTGCTGGACGAGCTGCGCGATCGATGTGCTATCGATCACCGGCACCTGGGCCATGGCGGGTGCTGCCACGCCGAATAGCCCGGCCATCAGGCCCAATACGACAAGCCGACAACGAGCCATGTTTCTCTCCCTCCTAATCGACAGCTTCATGAAAGCGGGACATGAATTGCGGCAGCCAGGCGGCAGGATCATCGCCGCATTCGGCGCGCAGACGTTCGACGAAGCGCGCGGTATTGGCGCGGGTCGATAGGACCGCGACAAACTCCGGCAGGTCCGACAGATCGAAATCGATGATCACCGAGCCGTCATGCCGCTTGATCAGGTATTGCCGCGACCCCGGCAGCATGTCCTCCCGGATCGCCCGGAACTCCCCGGCCGTCAGGTTGAGAGCCGTGCGATAGACCCGTTCATCAGCACCCGGCGTCGGACAGAAAATGAGGGTCTGACACTGCCGGATGATGCTATCGCCCAGCGCCGAGGCCAGCACGGGCGCAGGCTCTTGCGTCGCCAGCAGCACCACCGCGTTGCTCTTGCGGACCGTGAGCATGAAGTCCGACCAGATTTTGGCGAATAGCGGGTTGAGCAGGTAGAAATTGAACTCATCGCAGGAGAGCACGAAGCGGCGCCCGTCGAGCGCCTGCCGGATGCGATACAGCAGATAGTTGGCGGCCGGCGCGCAGACGGTTGCGTTTTCGAGCAGGGCGGTCAGGTCGAACCCGACCATCATCGCATCGAGCGCCACATCGTCTTGGTCACCATCGAACGCCCAGCCGAGCGAGCCGCCCCGGCACCAGCGTTCCAGCCGTGCCCCTGCCCCGGCCGGATTGCGCCAATCGAGAAACTGCCGCAGGCCCGACAGCGACCGCATCGCCGGCGGCATCCGCAGCAGCGCCTGGACGCCGTTCGCCAGGCGGGCGTCATCGTCGGGGGGTAGCGGTCCGTGGCCATCCTGCCCGATCAGCGCGGCCAGCCAGGACACGAGGAAGGCGACCGATTCCGGCGTGTTGTCGAGACCGCGCAGCGGGGCGAGTCCGCTATCGCGCCCGGCGCGGATTTCCAGGTAGCGCCCGCCCATGGCGCGGCAGAGCAATTCGCCGCCCCGATCCTTATCGAAAAAGACGACGGCGCCGCGACCGTGAAAATATTGGGGAAACAGCGCGAGCAGGAACAACATGAAGGTTGTCTTGCCCTGCCCGGTTTTGCCGAAAATGCCGGTCATGCCGACATCGCCGACATGCGGGATGAAATCGTAATAGGTTGCCGCCGTGGTCCGAAACCGCGCCATCGCTTGCCCCCAGCGCCCCGCTTTGTCACCGCGCGGGAAGGACTCGAAGCCGGCCAGGGCCGCGAAATTCTTGGTGGTGATAGCTCCGGGCCGGGTCCGCCATTTCCGGTTGCCTGGCAGTTGCGCGAAATAGGCCGCTTCCAGCCCGGCGCTTTCCTGCACGGCGACCGCGCCGGCATCGGCGAGCGCGGTCCGGGCAACGCCGGCATGGCCGTTGAGTTCGGCCAGCGTATCGCCATACACCGCGAGCGACAGATGATGCTCACCCATGGCGAGCAGGCCCGAGGCGAGCTGATCCTGAGCGGATGCGAGTTCTTCAATCTGCGTTACGGCCTTGTCCCCGGCGGCCGTCATCTGGTTTTTTTTGAGGCCGAGCTTGGAACTGGCGCTATGCTTGGCGAGGAATCCAAAAGATTGCGCCAACACCAGCGGAAACGGCAGCGCCAGCACGCCGTCGAACATTCCGGCCCAGGTGGTCGCGGGATATTCGCGAAAGCCGAAGATCGCACCGAACCGGGATGCGCCGGGCGCGCGGATTTCATAGGCCCGGCGGCCGAAGATCGCCTGATCGGTATAGATCGCGGCCCCCAGCGGTCCGCTGATCAGAGGGACCGGCAGATATTCGCCCGTCAGGATCAGCCGCAGCCCCTCGGCAATTTCGCTGAAATGGAATTTGCCACCGGCACCCGGCCGCAGGGCCAACCGGCGCAGGCCATAGCCATCAAGCGTGCGCTCGATCGCCTGCCAGATGTCATCAAGCTGGCGGATCAGTTCATCATCTGCGGACGTGGCCTTGCCGGTGCGGCTCCCCAGGCGCGCGAACGCAGCCCCGCCCAAAGTGCCGCCGAGCGGATTGCGGGGCGAGACGATTACCGACAGGAAATGGCTGTTCTGATAGAGCCGCCCCGCGAGAACCCGCTGACGATAGGCGCGATCGAGGGCGGCCGAAAATGCGTTCGGGTAACCCGCGCGAGGTAGATCATCCACACGCTGATGCCGCACCAGCGCCGTGCAGATTGTCACATTGTCATCGGCGATGTTTTTCCAGAGACCGTTGAGCGTGCGGATGCCGGTGTTCCGCTCCGCCTCATCCGCCAGTTCGTGGGGCACGCCCGGCATCTCGCCCGTGGCGAGCACGCTGCCATTATCGAGCAGCAGCACGTTTGGCCGAACATGACCCTGATAGGGGAGATATTCATCCGCACCCCGCTCAGCCCAGCCGGTGCTACCCCACATCGCGCATCCCCCTGCCCTGCCGGGCCTTAATCGGGAACGGTGAGGGCGACGATCCGCCGTAGAGTTGCTGTTCGCGGAACCCGCGCGCCTTGGTGCGGAACCACAGCCAGGCGACGCGCGGGCCGTTATAGTCATAGCGGACGAGCAGCCGTGCCCCGACCCAGAGCGGGATCAGCGCCAGCTCGTAGAGTGGGTCATGGCCGAAGATCATGATCAGGCCGATCGCCAGGATGAAGGCGACCGCCATTTCGACCGGCAGGCCGAGAAATAAAGCGGGCCGGGTCGCGGCGACGAACAACGGATCACGCTGGATTGGCTCCATGGTTCAGCCGCCACCACCAACGAACGTGTTGACCAGGTAGGATGCGCCGAACATGATGATGAGGCCGATGACGACCCCGCCAATCAGGCGGAAACCGGCCGCGCCGATCATGAAGGCGATGCCGACGCCGACCAGCGCGAGGACCGCGAGTGCTTCGCCGAACGGGCCGAGGATGAAGGTGGCGATCGAATCGATAATCTGGGTTGGCGAGGTGCCCGCCGTGACCGCCTGAGCATGGGCAATCGCCGGCATCAAAAGTGCGGTGGCGAGCAGTGCCACCGGGCGATAGCGCGTGATGCGATGCGCAACGTCGATGGTGCCGCCAATGGTCTCCGCAGCGCGGGCGCGCAGGCGGTCCCGCAGATCAGTCAGTTTTTTTATCATGAACGGTCCTGTCTTGTGGGTGGGAAGAGCCGGCGACATCGAGACGATGCGCGGTGACGATCACCGCGCGGTGTTGCGCCAGCCGAGCCGGGCCGACTGAACGCGGAAATACATTCCAGAAGGGTGCGGCAGGGGCCGATTGAGCTGGATGAGTCGTGCCCGTCGCGTGATGCCCGAAGGCATTCCATTTTGGCGCAGACGGCCGCGCGCCGGATTTTGGTGCCGCGACCGGCGCGGCTGGATTGATTTCAGGGACGACGCGGCGGGCGGTCGCGACGACGCGCTCGACATAGCCATTCTGGAACCCGTGGACGCCGTTGCCGGTGTTGTAGCGCGAGAATGCGGCCTGTAGGGCGGATTGCTCACCACTACGTCCAGCGGGCCGGTAGTCCAGGACCAGCAACCGCCCGGCCGCGCCGAGCGAAGCGCAGGCGTTGAATGCGGTGCGCACCGTCAGGCCCAGGCGATTCAGGTTCCCGCTGTTAACCTGCATCAGGCCGAGATCGATCGATTGCCCCGCCGCGATCAGGGCACGCGCCAGACCGATCGCGACGACGCGAGACGCAGGAACATAGTTGCGCCCGGCCGTGTTGTCGTGAATCGCCAGCGTGTTGAAGCCCGATTCGGTGCCAGCGATCGACACCAGCGTTCCAGGTGCGACCTCGGACGCGCACCGCGCCGCAAGTCGTCCGGCGAGAGCAACGGCCAGGATCACCGCGCCAGCACCGCAAAACAGATCGACAATTCAGGAACGAATCTCATGATTTGCTTTTAGAATAATGATATCTTATAAGTCAATAAGAGATATCCTAATAACCATTTTTGGTGGACAGCTTGGACCCCAGGGCACCTCGCGCGTATAAAAAGGGGATGGCGCGCCCCAAGCGATTCGTTGACAAAACCATGGTTCGATTTCCTGGACATACGTTTGAGGAAATCGATGGAGTTTTGATACCGAACGAGGACCGAGCTGATCTGATTAGAAGAGCCGTCGAGCGCGAGATAGCCTTTCGACGGGACGGGCTTCACGCCGAGCTTCCTGCTTTCCTTATGAAAGGGGAGAATGAGACAGATTTTTGCAATAACGCGGTCCGCCGAGCGTTGGAAAGTCGTCGAGCCATGCTCGCGACGGAAAAATCGGAACGCGCGGGCACAGTCGCGTTGCCAGACATTGACCAGCGTAGAAGCAGCGATCCACGTACGAAATAAATGACAAACAGTTATATAATGAACGCGGAACAAACCTCTTGGAATATCGGTCCAGAGCGGAACGACTTCACGAGTTTGCGAGTTCATTTATCAGGTTTTAAGGGCCGTCCTTTTGCGGGTGCCTCGGGTTGTTCGACAGTCGGCGGGCGTTGCGGGTTGGTTCTATCCGAATTACTATCACCCACGAATCGGGGATTCAAGAGGGCATGGAGGGGATGACCCAGGGCTTTTGCAAAGGTCGCCATTCGATCAATCGAGGTGTTGTTTTCGCCGCGTTCGACGAGCGCCACATAGGTGCCCTTGGTATCCATGAGACGGCCGAGGTCATGAACCGTCAGCCCGAGGGAGTGCCTTGCGTGGCGAATGTTCATGGCAAAGATTTTGCGTTCTCCCGCTTTGAGGATGCGGCCATTGATCGAGGACAGTTCGCGCTCTCGTTTAATGCGATTTTTCGATTTTGCCGGACTGGATGGATGTTCGTTATCGGCCATTGGACGGTTTTCGCCCCCTCGCAAAAGGTCACCTATTGTTCACGGCGGTTGGCCCGCCGTGCATACGTGACCAGGACTCTGCCCCGCGTCTCTCAACGCCGGGCCACGCGCCGAAAATGCCATAGTGTGGTCATTACGAACAGTTGGAATATGGGGAATTGTTTGCCCGTTCTGCGGCGGACGCCCATGATGCCATTCGCGAATCGCAAAGCGTGCGAGGCGCGGAGTCTGTCTGTCACATCAACTGGAGATCGATGATCATAGCCTAGAAACGCAAAAGCCCGCCGGAGAGGCGGGACTTTCACTCAGAAGGCAGATGTCAGGGGGAAAACCCTGGTTTTGGCAGCGGCAAACTGACCAAAACAAATATGGGGCACAAATTTCTTCCCCTGATATCGCGCAAAGCGGCCAAAATTGCAAGCCCAAGCTTGCAACGGGAGTCTGCATTCTGCGAGTCGGCCCCTCCCCTGTCCCGGCGGTTCCCCAACCAACAGGAGAACCCCCATCATGGACGTGCCCACGGGCGGCCAGAGCGACCGCCAACCAACATCTTCATCACCCCCTATCGGCCTACGTCGGATTACCCCTGCCATGCTGCCCGCCGATCGCTTGGCCGAGCGGTTTGCCGGGGGTGATATCACCCCCGGTCAGGCCCTCGCCGCCCTCAAATCCGCCTCGCCTCGCCTCGGCATCAGCCCGCGCGCCATCCATGCGCTCGATTGGCTGTTCCGGTTCACCCAACCACAGGACTGGCAACCAGGCGCACGACCGATCGTATGGCCATCCGCTGCGATGCAGGCGGCCGAATTGGGATTGACCGAGACCCATGTAAAACGGCTCAATCGGCACCTGGTCGAGTTGGGGCTGATTGCGATGCGCGACAGCCCCAACGGCAAGCGGTATGGCCGGCGGAACGCACGCGGGCGAATCATTGAAGCCTACGGGTTCGACTTGTCGCCAATCGCGGTGCGTATCGAGGAGTTCCGCGCAGCGGCCGAGGCCCACCGGGCCGAGCGCGCGGCGGTCGCGCAGCTTCGCCGGCGAGCGACGATCGCCCGGAACAGCCTCCGGCAGACCTGGCAGACGTACCAGGAGCGACAGATTGCGGACCCTGCCCTGTCCGGCCTCAAATTGGCCGCCAGTGCGGCCAGTCAGGCATTGCGGGGTCTCGATACGGCCGTCGCGCTGACGACCGCCGTGGCGGGCTTGGAAACGATCGCCGGGACGGCGCGCCAGGCGCTCGAAATATCTCTCGCCGCCAGCACTAATGCTAGTTCTGACACTGTGGAAATGTGCCCCAAGGGGCACCAAAATGTGCCCCACATTACACCTACAAACCAAAACGCTAATCCTTCGGATACGGTAATGGCATTGGAAGAATGTAGTCTGGTCCAGGATTATGGGATTCCGGACGAAGGCAATGGGCGCGCCAAAACCGGATCAGGAAAGCGGACAACGGAAGCGAGGCAGGATCGAGGTTCGATCATGAAGATCCGGCCTGATGAGTTAGTTCGGATCGCACCCCGCCTGAAACCATATCTCCGCCGGGCTTCACCGTCTTGGCCCGAAATCGTGGATGCCGCCGATTGGCTGCGCCATGATCTCGGCATCTCGAAACCGCTATGGGGGGATGCTTGCGTGGCAATGGGCCGAGAGCAAGCAGCCATCGCGGTTGCGATCGTGTCTGCCAAGCCGGTCGAGCACTTTCGCAGCACACCAGGGGGTTATTTTCATGGAATGGTAGCTAAGGCCCGTGCAGGGAACCTCAATCTCAGTCGCACAATTTGGGGAATGAGGGCCGGATCACCCGACTATCCGATGAACCCCAGAATACCCAACTGATATTCGGTATCGTATAGATATTCGGTACTTATTTGGTACCAAATATATGATAGATATCGGATAACCATTGACTACCAGCTATATAAAAGGTATCGGATACCCGATAGCTATCGCCAGATAAGTGTAGAGGAGTTGCCATGCCAACGATTGTTTTTGCCAGCAGCAAAGGCGGCGTCGGCAAGACGACATCCGCGCTGGCATTAAGTTTCGTGCTTGCAAATCACGGCATCTTGACGACGTTGATCGACGCCGACCCGAATGCGCCCTTAGTTCGGTGGGCGGATCGGTTCCCCGAAGGTCTCCCGTCGGGCCTCACGGTTAGAGGTGCGCTCGGCAGCGAGGTTGCCGAGGTCATCGATGCCGCTACCGATCCTTTCGTTATTGTTGACTTAGAGGGCAGCAAGAACATCGAGGTCTCCGTGGGTTTGGGCCGGGCAGATTTGGCACTGATTCCGATGAAAGGATCGCAACTGGACGCTGATGAAGCCGCCAGTGTCATTAGGCTCATCCGACGGCAGGAGTTGGTTTTCCGGCGCAAAATCCCTTACCGGGTATTTTTTTCTCAGACATCACCAGTGATCGCCGATCGGGGAATGCGCGATATCGAAGCGCAATTACGGGACCAGGAAATCCCGACAATGCGCGTCGCGATGATGGATCGGGCGGCGTTCAAGGCACCTTTCCGGATCGGCGGCAGCATTTACAATCTCACGGCAGCCGACGTGCGCCACCCGGAGGTCGCGATTGAAAATGCCGAAGCTTTCGCGGCCGAGGTAAACCAAGCACTGATCGCCGAGCATAAAAACAGGGCAGTGGAGGCGGCGTAATGGCCGAAGCAAAGCAAGGGTTGAAAATCGATTTTGGCGGTGCGATCGAAGCAGTCTCGGCACGACCCAAGATCGAGCGCGGAATGACTAATGCGGCGATCGAGGACGCGAAAATAGCAGGTTTTGCGGGAAGGGCGGACGGCGTTAAAATCGACCGACGCACGCTACGGAAAAGCGCGCGGACGGAGCAGCTCAACATGAAGTTGAGGCCCGAGGTTCGGGATGAATTTCATCGGGCGGCTCTTGGATTCGATACGGTTGAAGCATTCATCGAACACCTATTGGAGCTTCATAGAAACTCCAAATAGATATCCGGTATCCTTAGAATACCCGATACCCGTTGGATAACGGATATCCTTTAGTTCAAATGTTTACGGAAACATGACAACATGGTTGTTTCCGTAAACAACGGAGAAAGTTCATGGCATCAGACACCACGCAGAGAGTCAAGCGCCATCGGATCGAGCGCGGGGTTGTTCGGGTCGAGGTCGAGGTTCCGACCGCGGAGGATGCAGCCGCCGTGCGACGGTTCGCGCGCGAACGCCGGGAGAGCGGCCGCCAAGCGCGGCCAGCCGCTTCGCCAACCGATCGCCATGAAGATGCCGGCGAGACATTGGCAGACTTGATCGATCGGATCGGTCCGAACGCCATGCCGGCCTTGCGGGTGTTCGCGGCCGGACTTGCCACCGCGCGGACGCCCGAGCTTATCGCGCGGGCCGGGCGCATCGCTCGAAACTACGCGGATGTCGCCAGGATGCAGGACTATCCTAGCGTTCGAGTCGGCAAGGGGAGGGGGGATTGATGGATCGACCCACGGGCAGAGCTTATGAAATCGAGCACCGATCCGATGCGCTTGGCGGCGGTTGGCGTCTCCGCCTGACCGAAGACGGCGAAGAGAGCGGTGGGGGCGTTTTCCCCGCTATCGATGATGAAACCGACAAGGATGCCTACCAGGATGCCTTGAATGAGGGCGAAGCGTGGGTTTTGAGGCTCGACACTTGATTGATGTCATGATCGAAGCCGCGAGTGGAATGGTCGCGATCGGCGCGGCGACCGGCGCGATCATGAGAAGGCCGACCGAGCAACGGGCGGAAGCGAAGGCGGCAAGCGCAGGTTCGGCCGGAGAAAGCCGCGTTGACCGTGCGCTGGATCGAGCACGCATTCCAGCGGCTCATGACATCACCATCAGGGATCAGCGCGGGACGCATCAAATCGACCATGTTGCAGCGGCCGGCGATGGCTTGATGGTCATCGAGACAAAGACGTGGCGTGGCGTGCTGATCGGCGATCCCGATCGACCCGACTGGACGCTCGCAAAGTCAGGGGGTGATTTAATCCGCGTCTATAACCCGATCATGCAGAACGAGACCCACGCCAATCTTGTTCGCCGCATCGCCCAGGTGCCCACGCGATCGGTCATTGTCATGGCTGGTCATGTGCCGATGAGCGGCGGTATGCCCGAGTCGATCATGCCATTGGCGAGCGCCGTGTTGGCGATGAGCCAGGCCGGCCCACCCAGCCAGCGTGCGCTGGCTGGACTCGCGGCGATCGAGCGATTGAAGCTGGACCCGAGCCAGGCGATTGTTGCCGGTTATCACAAGCAACGAATGGCCGGGATGAAACCCGCGCCGTCGAGGACACTTTGGACGCTGGCAGCCTTTGCGGGATCGGTTTTCGTGACGGTCATGATCACCCATTTGGGATGAACCCATGAAAAGGATTGAGGGCGGCTAACAGCAAGTCTATAGATATTAGCAGGAGAAATGTCATGGAGCCCAAGCCACAAGTCCACCCAATCATATCCCAGGACATCGGAGATTTGATGAAGCCCGGCGTGCAGGTTGAAATCGACAAGGCGGACATCGCGCGGCTTGGATTGTGCGACGAAACCGCGGTCAGCGAAGACGATGCGTGGGATTCGAACGGCGACGAGGCTGACCGTGGCGAATGATTACGCGCAGACGGTCGCGGCATCGATCGTCAGGCAGTTGGAGCAAGGCACGGCCCCATGGGTGAAGCCGTGGGAACCAAGCGGTCATCGGTTTATCCCTTACAACGCCGTAACCGGCAAGGATTACCAGGGCGGCAACGCTGTGTGGTTGATGGTGACGGCCGAGGACAAGCGCTACGGCGATGCCCGCTGGATGACCTATAAACAGGCCCAGAGCGTTGACGCCCAGGTAATGAGGGGCGAACGCGGCACCCTGATCCAATACATCAAGAAATTTGATCGCGAGCCTGTCCATGATGAGCAGGGACGCCTGGTCAAAGATGCCGAAGGCAAGCTGGTCTATCGCGTGGTCGAGCTGGACCGCCCGCGCGTATTCAGTGCCGTCGTATTCAATGCCGATCAGGTTAGCGGCCTACCGAAGATCGAGGCGCGGCCAACGATGCCCGAATGGGAACGCCACCAGGCGGCAGAGCGGATCATGGATAATGCCGGCGTGCAAATTACCTACAAACCGGGCGATCGAGCATACTACGTAGTGTCCGAGGACCGGATCACGATGCCAGAGCGCGCCCAGTTCAAAATGCCGGACGGATTTTATGCGACCTCCCTGCATGAGCTGGGGCACGCCACGGGTCATCCGTCACGATTGAACCGGCCGGACCTTGGTGCGCCGTTCGGATCAGAAAGCTACGCGCGCGAGGAATTACGTGCCGAGATCGCGAGCTTGATGATGGCGGACCGGCTCGGAATCGGCCACGATCCGAGCCAGCACGCCGCCTATGTCGGCAACTGGATCAAAGCCTTGCAACAAGAACCGCGCGAAATTTTCCGAGCGGCGAGCGATGCGGAGAAGATTGCCGGCTATCTGACCACGTTGCAGCATCAGAAAGCTGTTCAGGGCACGGCTGCGGATGCACGCCAGGCGGACGCGCCAGAGCGGGGTTACTGGCAGAAAGCGATTGAGAGCGGACGGCAGATACAGGCGAAGGAAGCAGCGGCGCGGCCCGAGGCCGAGCGCCAGGCGCATGAGGGACGGCGAGCCGGCGCCAGCCGGTAGAGCCATGCGCAAACCTGCAAGCGGCTATTGCGTGTCATCACCCCAGCACGCGGACACTACAAAGGGTGGACAGAAAGACGTGGCAGCGCACGAAAGTATATTTTACGGACGCTGGACGTGAACGGATCGGCAACCGCGGCTCCTGCGCGTGTTCGCGGAAATGCCGCCGCGGCCAAGTCAGCCTGAAATAGCTTGAGCTTCGGCAATCGCCCGATCATACCACCGTGGCAGATAGGGGTCACACCCGGCATTCGCCTTGGCAAGACGCGGATGTTTCGTCACCCACTGACGCAGCCCATCCCAAGCCGGTGCGGTGAAGAAATAATCCTGTCGGGCACGATCAGACGAATAAGGGTTCTCGTCGTTCAACATCACGAGGCCGAATTCATCCGACAGCCTACGGATTGCGGCGTCATCGAAATCACGCAGAAAAATGCGGGCTTCATCCACATACTTCACGACCCACCAGCCGAACGGCCTACCGACTGGCCTTGTTTCAGGTAGGGGCTGAAATTGGCGCAAGCCCGAAACACCCAGCGCAACGCCACCAGTGAGATCACCTGACAGGTAGGGACCGTCCGCCGAAAGGGTGCCCTCGAAGTTCACGCCGGCGATTCTGGTTCGATAGAAAATCCGGTTGCGCATACGGGAGCCTATTCGAATGTTACGCAGACGATCAAGATGTCAAACGGGCCGTCAGCATTCCAGGCGATTATCAGTTTTCCCCATCGTTTTTTGCCCCTCTCGCGACAATGACAAGAGCATCATCCGCGAGCGGGCGTTGCAGCGCCAGGGCTTCCGGCGCAGGCGCGTCCAGCCATAGATCGATTTCCGCTTGGGTCGTGAGGATCACCGGCATGGCCTTGGGATGAAACTCTGCGACGATCCGGTTTGGTTCGGTCGTGAGGAAGGCAAACAAGTCATTGGTGGTCTCGCCTTCCTTGACCTTCCTGACCGAGGTCCATCGCGTCCAAATCCCGGCGAAGCAGGCCAGTGGCCGGCTTTCATCGAGGGCGAACCAGATTGGCGGGCGGGTTCCATTCGGCAGTATCTCGTTTTCCGAAAAGCTGGTGAACGGGACCACGCATCGATGCTCGACGCCGAGCCAGCGCCGCCAGTGCGGCGACGCCGCATTGCGCACATTCGTCACCCCTGCATCGGAGTTGCGGCCCTTCAGGACAAAGGCAGGCGAGGGCATGCCCCAACGCGCCATCATCAGTTCGCGGCCGTCGGGCTGGTTGCGCACGATCGGCGCTGCATAGTCCGGAAAGATGCCGGGCAGGGGAGGGAGGTTGCCGGTCCGGTCCCGCATCGCGCGGGTCAATTCACGGATCGCTTGCTGGCCTTTGGTCATGCTGTAGAGGTTGCACATGCCATGGCCTATACCGCCACGCCTTGCGCAACGCTACGTGTTCCTCTTATGTTCTGAACATTAAAGGGAGATTGCGGTGGCCAGCTATACGGGCGGAAATTGGCTGTGACAATGGATTCTGGCCCACTTGTGCTGATGAATTCTGGCCCACCTCCCGGGGTTGGACAGGCAGGGCCGCCCCGCGGGGCGGCCCTGCCTGTCAGCGGTTCTTTTTCTCCTTCCT
>NZ_JAKGBZ010000045.1 GCF_021556475.1 Acidiphilium iwatense
CGCCAGGGAATCACAACTCGAGTCGCGCCGCAAGCCCAATGTATGGACACATCATTCAAATATAAAACCGCGCTATCCCAAGCCACCCAATGCGTTCAAGCAGTTTCAAAGTGAAAACTTCGGCTTAGACATGACCGAATCGGGCTTTTATGATTCGATGGCTGGCGCACGGGAGGAGTTCGCCATGTCACCGCGGATCCGCGCCGCCTCACTGCGCTGAACACCATCATAGATCGACGCCAATACCAGAAGCCGTGGGAGGCATTTTCGCCGTTCACCACCGCGAGGTCGATCGCCAGATCGCGCCGCAGTTTCGGCAGCGCCGCCGCCACCGACTCGCGCCCGGTCCGCCCAACCACGTCGCCCAGAACCAAGATCCGCATCGTTCACCCTCTCAAGCCGCCGATCCGGTAAGGGCTCGAAGGGGTTTGGGCAATGGCCCGATCGCGACGCCTGCCTCTACATCATCGAGCCGCTGCCCTGCACCGCCATGAAATGCAGCATGGTGCGCGGATACAGCGTGTGAAACATCCAGCCGGTCAGCCCGATCGACAGAACGAACAGCGGAATCACCAGGGCCAGCGAAACCGTTTTCCAGAGCTGGGTTTCCGACAGATCGAGCCGGAACAGCAACACGACCTGCGCCAGCAGGGCGAGCATCGCAAGCGCCGAAATCGCCGCCAGCAGGCCGAGATAAGGCAGAACCCGGCCCAGCGTGATGACCAGCGCGATCGCCATGAACACGGTGGAGGCGACAAATCCAGCGCCATAGGCCAGGATGCTCGCCTGTCGCACCTCGGGATGCAGCAGCGGATCGGTCGAATGAGCCGGCATCAGAACGCCCCCCTCAGATAGACGAATACGAACACGCAGACCCAGATCGACGCCTGGAACGTCCAGAACAGCCGCAGGGTGAGCAGCCGGGTGACCACCTCGGTGGTGAAACCCTTCAGCGCGACCTGCGCCATCATCACCGCGATCCACAACAGACCGAACAGCATGTGCAACCCGTGGACCGCGACCAGAACGAAGAACATCGACAGGAACCCGCTGCGCTCGGGCGTGATTCCCTGCCCGATCAGGCTGGCGAAATCGGCGATTTCCAGCCCGATGAACACCAGACCCAGCAGCGCCGCGGCGCCAAGCCCGAGCAGAACGCCAAGGCGACTCCCGGCCTTCAGCTTCACCATCGCGAGGCTGTAGGCCAACACGCTGGCAAACACCGCGAGCGTCTGCCAGAACGCATCGACCGGATGCGCGACCTGCCGCGCCGTGGCGCCGCCCGCCGCGTTGAACCTGTGGTCGAGCACCCCATAGGCCGCGAACAGCGCCGCGAAAATCAGCGCGTCGCTCATCATGTACAGCCAGAACCCGAAAGTTTTGTTGGCGATGGGATCGTGCTCCTCGCCGCCCGGCAGCCACAGGACAGGCTGCGCGCCGCTCACAGGAACGCCTCCGCCTCGGCGACCGGCGGACTGATGTGATCGGTCACGATTCCCACGCTCGACCCCGTCGTTTCCATGCTCCTGATCTGCTCCGCCGAAATCACATGCTCCGTTTCGGTCGCGAAAGACCGCAGGATCACCACCCCGATGATCGCGATCAGACTGAGGCCGGCCATCCACCAGATCCGCCAGACCATCCCGAAGCCGAAGCCGAACGCCAGCGCCCCGATCAGCGGCGGCGCGATGGTGTTTTTCGGTGTGGCGATCGGTTCGTAGTCCCGCGGAGCGACATCCGACAGACCCTGTCCGCGCCGCCATGCGGCTTCGTCAAGCGCATTGAAATGCGGCGTGGCCGCGAAATTATAGAACGGCACGGGCGACCGCGCGATCCATTCAGGCGACCGTCCGGTGCCCCAGGCATCGGCGCCCACCCGATTCTTCGCCCGGTCGCGGATGCTGACGTGGAGCATCCTGAAAAAGTAATAACAGGCGACGCAATAGAAAAACACCCCGATCTCCTCGACGATCAGCAGCGGCTTCCAGTGCGGGTCGGCGAGATAGTCGAGACGCCTTGTCATTCCCATGAAACCGAGCGCGAACATCGCGGCAAAGACCAGGAACGTGCCGAGCGAGAAGCAGGCAAAGACGCGCTTGCCGTTATGCTCGTCGAGCCGGAAGCCGAACACTTTCGGGAACCAGTAGGCGATCGCGCCGAAAATCGAGAACGCGACCACCAGGACCATGCAGTGGAAATGCGCCACCACAAACACGCTGTTATGGATGGTGTAATTGATCGGCGGAATCGCCAGCATCATGCCGGTCAAACCGCCGACCAGCAGCAGAAACACCGCGCCGACCGCCCAGAGCATCGGCGTGTCGAACCGCAGCCTGCCGCGATAGAGGGTAAATGCCCAGTTGAACACCTTCACGCCGGTCGGAATGCCGACCAGCATGGTCGCGACGCTGAAAAATCCGTTCACGTCCGGTCCCGCGCCCATGGTGAAAAAATGGTGCAGCCAGACCGACCAGGAAATCCCCGCGATCGCAAATGTCGCGGCGACCATGGTGATGTAACCGAACAGGGGCCGTTCGGAAAATGTCGGTATGATCTCTGAAATGATGCCGAATGCGGGAAGCACCAGAAAATAGACCTCGGGATGGCCCCAGATCCAGAACAGATCGGTAAACAGCATCAGATTGCCGCCAAGTCCGGCCGTGTAGAAATGGGTGCCCAGATAACGGTCGCAGCCAAGCAGCGCGAGCGCCACGCCGAGCACCGGAAACGCGGTCAGCCCGATGATGTTGGTGCTCAGCGCGGTCCAGGTGAAGATCGGCATACGGAACCAGGTCATGCCGGGGGCGCGCATTTTCACGATCGTCGCGATCAGGTTTACGGTTCCCAGCGTGGTGCCCACGCTGCCGATCTGAATCGCCCACATCCAGTAATCGACGCCGACGCCGGGACTGTAGGGAAGTTCGGTCAGCGGGATCAGCCCGATCCAGCCGGCATGGGAAAAATCGCCGATGAACAGCGAGGCCATCACCAGCCCGGCGCCGGCCGCGGTCAGCCACAGGCTCACCGCGTTCAGGTAGGGAAACGCCATGTCGCGCGCGCCGATCTGTAGCGGAACGATGAGGTTCATCAGCCCCACCAGGATCGGCGTGACCGCGAACAGAATCATGATCGTGCCGTGCGAGCTGTAGATCTGATCGAAATGATAGGGCGGCAGATACCCATGCAGCGCCTGCAGATGCCCCGGCGAATCGGGCCCGTCGGCCATCATCTGCTGGGTGCGGATCATCAGCGCGTCGATGAAGCCGCGAAACATCATCACCAGGCCGATGAGAATATACATCACGCCGATTTTCTTGTGATCGAGCGAGGTGATCCACTCGCGGATCAGATAGCCCCATTTGCGATAATAGGTGATGACGCCAAGGATCACGATCCCGGTGACGGCAGCGAACACAAAGGCGCCGTCGACAATCCCGTTATGATAGAGAATCACCGAAAGCGTCAGCCGGCCGAGCCATGGTGTCCAGGAACCTTGAAGGTGAACAAGGGACACGTCGCGGTCTCTCCCAGCTTAATGGCGGTTGACGGCTTGCTCGAGATAGGGCGCATGGTGCCGCGCATTCTCCGCCATATGCGCGGTCAGATGCTCGGGTGTCGTATAGGTCTTGCCGTGCAGCGCGGCCGCCACGATTCGGCCGAACAGATGCGGCGCCACGGCCGGAAAGAATGCCGGCTTTTCATCGAGATTGATCGTCGGCCGCGCCAAGCGCTCGAACCGGGCGTAGGTCAGGTTCCCATGCTTCGCCTGAATCTTTGCCACGAAATCCCGGAACGCAGCGGCCGACACCACATGGGTGGGAAACCGCATCCACGAGAAACCCGCGCCGCTGAGATCGGCGGAAAATCCCTCATAGGTTCCGCGTCGCCTGACGCGGGTGATATCCTTGGTCCGCATCCCCGGCATCACGTCGATCATGCCGATCAACTGGGGAATGTAGAAATCGTTCACCACGCTGGTTGAGGTCAGGCGGAACCGGATATCGCGCCCGGCCGGGATCACCAAATCATCGACCATCGCGATGTGCTGTTTCGGATAGACGAACAGCCACTGCCAGTCGGTGGCGATGACATTGATGGTCAGCGCGCGTCGTCCCGCCGCCCGGTGCGCCAGGGCGCCGGGTTCATAGGGGTTGACCTCGAACGTGCCCTGCAAGGAGAAATAGGCGAGCAGAGCGACGATCGCGAGCGGAATCCCCCACATCGCGATTTCGAACGGAATCGAGCGCGACCAGGTTGCGTCATAGGCCGCATTGCGTGACCGGCGGTAGCGCCACATGAACAGGCAGATCGCCACCGTGGTCGGCAGAATGATGCACAGCACCACAACCACGTCGATGATGGTGAACCGCAGTTCCGCGCCGGAGATCGGCCCCGCCGGGTCGAACAGGGGAAATTGCCGGATCGAACAGCCGCCGAGCCCCAGCGGCGCCATCCAGCCAGCCCGTCGTGCCATCCATCGCGCCGCGCCGCGCCAGCGGCCTATCGATTCTCGCGAACGCAAAACCGAACTCTCCCTATGCCTGACCGCCGCCGGTCATGTGGGATGGTTACCGGCTTAATCAAACCCGAATCCCGGCATTCACGAAAGAGTTGGCAAGAAATCCATCCGATGGCGGCCGGCGCCGCCACCGGACATGGCCGAGGTTTCTGGTCAGAGCGCCGCGAGCACGAGGCTGTGGTTCTGGCGCGCGATCACGCCGATCCGCGCGCCGGCCTCGCCGGACGCCATCAGGATATCGCCGGGCGACAACAGATCACCGGCCTCGGCGAAGAAATCGCTCCGATCGAGCCCGGTCAGAGCCTCCTCGCCGGCACGATAGTGCCAGAAGGTGAAGCCGTTGGCGTAGGCGAGGACGGACAGGTTGCGCAGAGTGAAAGCCATGGGTCGGTCTCCTTGTTGGTGGGAAGGGGGAAATTCGAGGGTTTGATCGGATGGTCTCATGAGATTTATGACTATAATCCTATTTTTCGGCAAAAATTTTCGCGTCCCAGCGAATTCGGAACAATCTCGAAACCGGCAACGATGCCCAGCTCGCGCAGCACGTCCTCCAGTTCGGCGAGTGCGGCGCGCCATTGCCGCCAATCGTTGCGGTCGCCGCCGCGCCTCGGGTCGGGCGCACGGCCCCGATCGCCCCAGCGGCGCAGGATGCGGACGTGAACCAGATCGATCCGGCGCGCCCGGTAAAGCCGATCCAGCCGAAGCAGGATGGTTTCGGGCGTGCAGGGCATTGCCGGGTCGCGCGGCGCCGGCTGGCCTGCCCGGCGCGCCGCGAGGCACCCCGCCGCCCAGAGCCAGGCACGTTCCGCCGAGGCGAACGGCTTGATCTCGGGGCGAGCGGGAACCGTTTCCCCGGAACCGGCTTCCCTGGTCGTCATATCGAACGGCATGTGCGCCTCCAAAGTGAACAAAACATGAACATGTTAACCTGAGGTTGTGGTTCCCGCAAGAGAAAAACGGAGTTTTTTCCTATTTTCTCTTCCCAATTCCGATGAATCCGTTAAGATCAACGTCATGCGACACGATGATATCTGGCGCGCGATCGATACGCTGGCAGCCGAGCGGGGGCTCTCCACCTCCGGCCTTGCGCGCAGCGCCGGGCTCGATCCCACCAGTTTCAATCCCTCCAAGCGGCGCGCCGAAGACGGCAGGCTGCGCTGGCCCTCGACCGAGAGCATCGCGAAAATCCTCGCCGCGACAGGCGCCAGTTTCGACGCTTTCGCCGCCCTGGTGCGCGGCAGCCGAAGCTTGGCGCATTCCCGAATGGAGCGCGTGAAGCGCAGCACCATCCCGCTGATCGGCCTCGCCCAGGCCGGGCAGGACGGTTTTTTCGACGATGCCGGCTACCCTGCCGGTGCGGGTTGGGAGCAGATCGACCTGCCGAGCGCTAATGCCGGGTTGGCCGACGATCCGCTCGCCTATGGATTGACCATTCAAGGCGACTCGATGGAGCCGGTCTACCGCGCGGGCGATGTCATCATCGTCTCGCCGTCCGCTCCGGTCCGCGCCGGCGACCGGGTGGTGGCGCGCACCCGTTCCGGCGAGGTGATGGCCAAGCTGCTCGCCCGGCGCACGGCAAGGCGCATCGAACTGGCGAGTTTCAACCCCGACCACGCGATGCGCGCCTTCTCGCCGGGCGAGATCGCGGCGATCCACCGCATCGTCTGGGCCAGCCAGTAACGCGGGTCTTTGCGCCCGCATCGGCAGGTTGTATGGAGGCCGCCATGCGGATGCCGACGCGCCACCTCCTGGGAATCGAGTCGCTTCACCCGCGCGATATTTCCGCCCTTCTCGATCTTGCCGAGAGCTACGCCCTGCTCAACCGTTCGGGCAAAACCCGCCGCGACGTGCTGCGCGGCCGCACGCTGATCAATCTGTTCTTCGAGGACAGCACTCGCACCCGCACCAGCTTCGAACTGGCAGGAAAACGCCTCGGCGCCGACGTGATCAACATGTCGGTCTCGACCTCGTCGGTTTCCAAGGGCGAAACCCTGCTCGATACCGCCGCCACGCTGAACGCGATGAACTGCGATCTTCTGGTGGTGCGCCATAAATCCTCCGGCGCCCCTGCCCTGCTCGCCCAGAAAGTCGATGCCGCCGTAATCAACGCCGGCGACGGAATGCACGAACACCCGACCCAGGCGCTGCTCGACGCCCTGACCATCCGCCGCCACAAGGGCACGCTGGAGGGACTGACCGTGGCGATCTGCGGCGACATCGCCCATTCCCGCGTCGCACGCTCGAACATTCTGCTCCTGACCGCGATGGGCAGCACGGTCCGCGTGGTCGGGCCGCCGACGCTGATTCCGTCCGGCATCGAGCAGTTCGGGGTCACCATCCATCACGACATGGCGGACGGTTTGCGCGGCGCCGACATTGTCATGGCGCTGCGGCTGCAGACTGAGCGGATGAGCGGCGGGCTGATCCCGAGCGCGCGCGAATTCTTCACGTTTTACGGGCTGGATGCCGCCAAGCTCGCCCATGCCAGGCCCGATGCGCTGGTGATGCATCCCGGTCCGATGAACCGGGGCGTGGAAATCGACAGCCAGATCGCCGACCACGCCACCCGCTCCGTGATTCGCGAGCAGGTGGAAATGGGCGTCGCCGTGCGCATGGCGGTGCTCGACGTACTCGCCCGAACGGCGACCCCCAATGCGTGACACGCTGATCGCCGGCGCGCGCATTATCGATCCCGCATCGGGCCACGATCGGCTTGGCGACTTGCTGATCCGCGACGGCGTGGTGGCCGATTTCGGCGCCTCGCTTGATCGTCCCGACGGTGCGGACATCGTCACTGCCGAACATTGCATTCTCTGTCCCGGTCTCGTTGATACCCGTGCCTCGCTCGGCGAACCGGGGTTCGAATACCGCGAAACCATCGCCTCCGCCGCCGTGGCCGCGAATGCCTCCGGCATCACCACCATCGCCGTGCTGCCGGACAATGCGCCCGCGACCGACGATCCCGCACTGGTCCGGGCGATCGCCGCCGCGGGCGAGGCGACCGGGCGCATCACCCTCGCGCCCTATGGCGCCGCGACCCGCGCCTGCCGGGGCGAGGCCATCGCCGAATACGGGCTGCTGCGCCAAGCTGGCGCCATCGCCTTTACCGACGGCGCGCGGACGATCGGACCCGCCGCGCTGATGCGCCGTGCGCTTTCATATGCCCGCGGCTTTGGCGCGATGATCGTGCAGCACCCCGAGGAACCCTCGCTCGCCGACGGCGCCGCGACCGAGGGCGCCCGCGCGACTCTGATGGGCCTTCCCGGCATTCCCGTCTGCGCCGAGGCGATGCTGGTCGCGCGCGACATCGCCCTGGTCGAACTGACCGGCGGCGCCGTGCATTTCGCCCATGTCTCGACCGGCGCCGCGCTGGACCTGATCCGGCACGCGAAACAGCGCGGCCTTGCGGTGACGTGCGATACCGCGCCGCCCTATTTCGACCTCAACGAAACCGCGATCGGCGATTTCCGCACCTACGCCAAGCTTTCGCCGCCGCTGCGGATCGAAGCGGACCGGCTCGCCGTGGTGTCAGCGCTGGCCGACGGCACGATCGACGCCATCGCCTCCGATCATCAGCCACGCGACGCCGACGACAAGCGCCTGCCCTTCGCCGAAGCGGCACCCGGCGGCGCTGGGCTCGCGACACTGCTCGCGATCACCCTGGCCCAGGTCCATAGCGGCGCGCTTGGTCTCGGCACCGCGATTGCGCTGCTTACCGTCAGGCCAGCCGCGCTGTTCGGGCTCGATGCCGGGCGGATCGCCAAGGGCAAACCGGCCGATCTCTGTCTGTTCGCGCCCGACCGCTCCTGGCGCATCGAGGCCGGCAACCTGCCGGGCAAGGCGCAGAACACCCCATTCGACGGCCGCGCGATCGAGGGTGTGGTACTCGGCACCTGGAAAGCCGGCAGGCGGGTGTTCGGATGATCGTTTTGGGCTTCGCGCTGCTCGGCTACCTGCTCGGCTCGATCCCGTTCGGGCTGATCCTCACCCGCACCGCCGGGCTCGGCGACATCCGCAAGGTCGGCTCCGGCAATATCGGCGCGACCAACGTGCTGCGCACTGGGCACAAGGGTCTCGCCGCTCTCACCCTTCTGCTCGACGCCTTGAAGGGCGTGCTCGCCGTTCTCCTCACCCATAACGAGGGGCGCTGGATCGCGGTCGTCGCCGGCCTGTTCGCGGTCATCGGCCATCTCTACCCGGTCTGGCTGGGCTTCAAGGGCGGCAAGGGCGTTGCCGTCGGCCTCGGCGTCCTGCTTGCCGAAGCGTTTCCGGTCGGCCTGATCGCCTGTGCGGTCTGGCTCGCCGTGGCGTTCTGGAAACGAATGTCTTCCCTTGCCGCCCTCACTGCCTTCGCCACAGCGCCGATCATCGCCCTTCTGTTCGGCGATTGGCGGGTTGCGATTTTCGCCGTCCCGATCGCGATTCTGGTGTTTCATAAGCACCACGCCAATATCGAGCGCCTGCGCGCCGGCACCGAACCCCGGATCAAGCTCGGCTCGTGACCGATCGCCTCGCTCAACTCCGCCTGATCCGCACCGAGGGCGTGGGTCCGCAAACCTATCGCCGCCTGCTCGCCAGATTTGCGACACCTGAAGAAGCGCTTCAGGCGATACCTGCCCTCGCCCGCGCCGGCGGTCGTGCCAAACCACCCGCCATCCCGAGCGCCGGCGATGCCCGCCGTGAACTCGACCGCCACGCCAGGCTCGGCGCGCGATTGATCTTCCTCAACGACGCCGATTACCCGCCCTTGCTCGCTCTGCTGCCCGACGCGCCGCCGATGATCGCGGTCAAGGGCGATCCATTGCTCCTGCACAAGCCGATCGTCGCGGTGGTCGGGGCGCGCAACGCGTCGGCCAACGGGCGGCGCATCGCCGAAGATATCGCCGCCGAACTCGCCGCGTCCGGCCGGCCTATCGTCTCCGGCCTCGCGCGCGGGATCGACGGCGCGGCGCACGAGGCCGCCTTGCGCGCGGGCGCGACCATCGCGGCGATTCCCGGCGGCATGGACGTGGTCTATCCGCCGGAACACAAGGATTTGCAGGCTCGCATCGCCGAACGCGGCGCCGTCGTCGCCGAGGCGCCGCCAGGCACCGCCCCGCTCGCCCGGCATTTCCCGAAGCGCAACCGGATCATCGCCGGCCTGGCACTCGGTGTCGTGGTGATCGAAGCGGCGCTGCGTTCCGGCAGCCTGCTCACCGCCCGCTACGCGCTGGATTACGGTCGGGAATTGTTCGCGGTGCCCGGCTCGCCGCTCGATCCGCGCGCCCGCGGCGGCAACGATCTGATCCGCCAGGGCGCCCATCTCACCGAAACCGCCGCCGACGTGCTGCTCAACGTGCCCGACCAGCCGGGCGCGCTATTCGCCGGAGCCAGGATAACCCCCGCCCCGCCGGGCTTCGCCGAACCGCCCCGGCCAGCCAACGATCCCGAGCCGCAAGAGCTTCGCCTCGCCCGGCGCCAGGTCCCCGATCTGCTGTGCGCTGCCCCCCTGCCGGTTGACGAGATTGCCCGGCACTGCCAGTTCTCCGCCTCCGTCCTGGCAGCCGTCTTGACGGAACTGGAACTCGCCGGGCGGATTGAAACCCTGCCGGGCAACAAAGTCGGGCTGCTTCTGGCCCCGTGATTGGAACGCGCGCTCTGATGAACGCCATCGTGGTTGTCGAATCGCCCGCCAAGGCAAAGACGATCAACAAATACCTGGGCGACGGGTTCACCGTGCTCGCCTCGTTCGGCCATGTCCGCGACCTGCCGGCCAAGGACGGCAGCGTGCGGCCGGACGAGGATTTCGCGATGTCCTGGGAAGAGGACGCGCGGGGCGACAAGCAGGTCGCCGCCATCGCCAAGGCGTTAAAAACGGCGGATACACTCTATCTCGCCACCGACCCGGACCGCGAAGGCGAGGCGATTTCCTGGCACGTCCGCGCCATGCTGGAATCGCGCCACATGCTCAAGGGCAAGACGGTCCGGCGCATCACCTTCAACGAAATCACCAAATCGGCGATCCAGGCAGCGATGCGCGCCCCCCGTGAGCTCGACACCCCGCTGATCGAAGCCTATCTCGCCCGCCGCGCGCTCGATTATCTGGTCGGTTTCACCCTCTCGCCGGTTCTCTGGCGCAAACTGCCAGGCAGCAGGAGTGCGGGGCGCGTGCAATCGGTAGCACTTCGCCTGATTTGCGAGCGCGAAGCCGAGATCGAGGTTTTCCGCGCTCGCGAATACTGGACCATCGAGGCCGGTTTCACCACGCCGGGCGGCGCACCGTTCCGCGCCAAGCTCACCCACCTGAATGGCAGAAAACTCGACCAGTTCGACCTGCCGGACCGCGACGCCGCCGAACGGGCCAGGGAAACCGTCGAGCGCGGCAGTTTCTCGGTCGCCTCGGTCGAGAAAAAGCGCACCCGCCGCAACCCGCCCCCGCCATTCACCACATCCACCCTTCAGCAGGAAGCCTCGCGCAAGCTGCATCTGACCGCCCAGCAGATCATGCGCACCGCCCAGCAACTCTACGAGGGCGTGGAAATCGGCGGCGAAACCGTCGGCCTCATCACCTATATGCGGACCGACGGCGTGCAAATGGCGCGCGAGGCGATCACCGCCGTGCGCGGCCAGATCAAATCGGCCTTCGGCCCCGACTATCTCCCCGCCGCGCCGCGCGAATACCAATCCAGGGCGAAAAACGCCCAGGAAGCCCATGAGGCGATCCGCCCCACCGATTTTTCCCTCTCGCCCGACCGCGCCGCCCGCTACCTCAACGCCGAACAATCCCGCCTCTACGACCTCATCTACAAACGCGCCCTTGCCTCGCAGATGCAATCGGCCGAACTGGATCAAACCAGTATCGACATCGCCGATGCCGCCGGCACCATCCTGCGCGCCACCGGCTCGGTGCTGGCGTTCGACGGGTTCCTGAAGCTCTATCGCGAGGATCTCGACGACGCGGCCGAGGACGAGGACAGCCGGTTGCTGCCGCCGATGGTCAAATCCGATCCGCTGACGCGCGGCGCGATCACCGCCGACCAGCACTTTACCCAGCCGCCGCCGCGCTATTCCGAAGCCTCGCTGGTCAAGAAAATGGAGGAACTCGGCATCGGCCGGCCTTCGACCTACGCCTCGATCCTGACCGTGCTGCGCGACCGCAATTACGTGCGGATGGACGCGCGCCGCTTCATCCCGGAAGATCGTGGCCGACTGGTCACCGCCTTCCTGGTGTCGTTCTTCGGCCGCTATGTCGATACCGGCTTCACCGCCGATCTTGAGGAAAAACTCGACGAAGTTTCCGACGGCAAACTCGACTGGCGCCAGGTGATGCGCGATTTCTGGGCGGATTTCTCCAATGCCGTCGATCAAACGAAAGACCTGAAAATCTCCGACGTCATCGAGGCGCTCGACGAGGAACTCGGCCCGCATTTCTTCCCCATCCGCGAGGATGGCGGCGATCCGCGCCTCTGCCAAGCCTGCGGCACCGGCAGGCTCGGCCTGAAGCTCGGCCGCTACGGCGCCTTCATCGGCTGCTCGAACTATCCCGAGTGCCAATATACCCGCAAACTCGCGATCAACGGTGCGGAAGACGAGTCCGACACGCTGCGCGACGGCATGAGGACGCTTGGCGAAGATCCATCCGGGATTCCGGTCACGCTGCGGCGCGGGCCTTACGGGCTCTATATCCAGCTCGGCGAACCCGACCCCGAGGACAAGAAGGCCAAACCGCGCCGCGCCGCCCTGCCAAAGGGCGTCAACGGGGAGAATCTGACGCTGGAACAGGCGCTCGGTCTGCTATCCCTGCCCCGCGTTATCGGCATGCACCCCGAAACCAGGCAGGAAATCCAGGCCGGCATCGGCCGCTTCGGCCCCTACGTGAAAATGGGGCCGATCTTCGCCTCGCTCGATCGCGACGACGACGTTCTCGCCGTCGGCCTCAACCGCGCCGTCATGGTTCTGGCGAAGAAGCAGGAAGGCATCCGCGATCTCGGCCCGCACCCGAAGGACGGCGCGCCGGTCATGGTACGAAAGGGCCGTTTCGGGCCCTACGCCCAGCACGGCAAAACCGTCGCCAACCTGCCGCGCGGCACCGAACTCGGCGAGATCACCCTGGACGAGGCGGTTTCGCTCCTCGCCGAAAAGGGCAAGACCCTGGCGCCGAAGGGCCGCAAGGGCGCGAAGGGCAAGCCGGCCGCGGCAGCGAAGCCCGCCGCCCCGCGCAAGCCGGCGGCGAAAGCGGCGCAGAGCAAGGCCGCGAAGTCAGCGCCGACGAAATCCGCGGCCGGAAAGGCGAAATCCTCCGCCTCCCGAACAAAGGCCAGGGCCCGATCCTGACGGAACGCCCACTCCGTGTCACGTTTCGGTGACAATGCGAGACATTTGGCACAGTCGGTGCCATGATTGACGAATATTCAGGATTTGCCGGAAGCTCAGCATATGCGACGCATATTGCTTCTCTGTCTCGCTGGTCTGGCCACTATCCTCCTTCGGGCGGGTGCCGCTCCGGCCGCCGGGCACCTTGCCGACGGCGCTCATTCAAGTTCAGGCCTTCTCGTTCATCCGGCGGATCGAACCGACCCGACTGCCGCCCGATATGACCGGATGGTGAACCGCCGGCTCCTCGACTTCTTCGGTTCCGGTGGGCTCGACCGCAACCTTTATTGTTCCGGGCCGATGGTGACCGCCTTTCAGATCATGCCGGATGGCAGGGTTGCAAACGTGCGTCCGCTCAACAATCCGGCGCCCGGCATCACGCCTTTCATGGTCGCCGCGCTCAGCACGATGAGGTTTCCGGCGCTGCCGCCGGGGCTGGCGGCCCGACCGCGCGATGAGTTCTTCCGGTACGGCTTTCAGCCGGCGGACAGGATCGATTTCGAAATGTTTTACAACTGCCGCTGAACCGGCTCACGCCCCCGGAATAGCGGGTTTGGCCAAGCGCCCGCCGGGCATCGGCCGCGCAACTCCCGTCGTCGTCGGCAGCGACAGCGGCAATCCGCGCGCTACCCGCACCGCCAGAAAGCCGAAACATTGCGCCTCCAGCGCATCGCCATCCCAGCCGACCGCCTCTACCGGTTCGACCGGCACCGAAAAACCATCCCGCAGCGCGGCCATGATCGCGGCGTTGCGCCGCCCGCCGCCGGAAACCAGAATGCGTTTGGGCACCACCGGGATCGGCGCAGCCGCGATCGCGGTGGCGGTGAACGCGGCCAACGTCGCCGCACCGTCTTCGACCGAGAGTCCGTCCGTCGCCACCGCGATCCGCGCGGAAAAATGCAGGCGGTCCAGGGATTTCGGCGCCTGCCGCGCGAAATACGGATCGGCCATCAGCGCATCGAGCCGATCCCGATGCACCCGGCCCGAACCGGCGAGCGCGCCATCCTTGTCGTAATCGGCGCCGGTGTGGCTGCGCACCCAGTCATCGAGCGGGCCGTTGCCCGGCCCGGTATCGCAGGCGAGGATCGTGCCATCCGCCCCAAGAAACGTGATATTGGCGACCCCGCCGATATTCGCGACCAGCAGCGGTTTCGGCAAATCCGCCGCGAGCGCCGCATGAAACAGCGGAACCAGCGGCGCACCCTCGCCGCCCGATGCGACATCGGCCGAGCGGAAATCATGGGCGACCGGCAGCCGGGTCTTGTGCGCGAGATGCGCGGCGTCGCCGATCTGCCAGGTCCGCCGGTTCGCCGGGTCGTGCAGAATGGTCTGGCCGTGAAAGCCGACAAGATCGGCCCGGCTGGCCAGCAGCGCGACCGCCTCGGCATGGCGGTCCGCGACGATGCGCGACAGCCGCGCCACCTCGGGATCGCCGACTGCAAGCTTGGGGGCCGCGTCCAGCAGCGCCCGCAGCCGGACCCGCAGCGCATCCTCGTAAAACAAGGTTGCGGTCGGGCCGAAACGGACGATGCGTTCGCCATCGGTTTCGATCAGCGCCGCGTCGACGCCGTCGAGCGACGTGCCGCTCATCAACCCAATGGCAAGCATTGTTTTGTAATTTCAGCATTATGCGGAAAGATCGACATGAGACCGCGCTTATCCGCGAGCAATATGGTTCTGGCAAGAATACATGTTTTGCGGCTTGACCCCCGAATTGGCACCGAACCGCCCGCGTGCTACCCGGCCATCGGCTAATGGCAACGGATTGGCAGCGATGAACGGCGAGATGAGCGATTTCCTGCGCGAGGCAGAGGCGCGCGGCTTCATTTTCCAGTGCACCGACACGGATGGTCTGCGCAACGCGATGGGCGCCAGCCCGGTCGCCGGCTATATCGGCTTCGACTGCACCGCCGACAGCCTCCATGTCGGACACATGATCCAGATCATGATGCTGCGTCTTCTGCAGAAATACGGTCACAAGCCCGTCGCCGTTCTCGGCGGCGGAACGACTCGCATCGGCGATCCTTCGTTCCGCGAGGAAGCGCGGCAATTGCTCACCCCGGCGCAGATCGATGCGAACAAAGCCGGCATCCGGCGCAATATCGAATCCTATCTGCGCTTCGGCGACGGCCCGTCGGATGCCATCATGGTCGATAATGCGGATTGGCTGCTCAGCCTCTCCTATATCGACCTGCTGCGCGAAGTCGGCGTGCACTTCAGCGTCAACCGCATGTTGTCCTTCGATTCCGTGCGCAGCCGGCTGGAACGCGATCAGGGGCTGACCTTCCTCGAATTCAACTACTCGATTCTCCAGGCCTATGATTTCCGGGAATTGAACCGCCGCCATGGCGTGACCCTGCAAATGGGCGGCTCGGATCAGTGGGGCAATATCGTCCAGGGAATCGACCTGGTCCGCCGCACCGACGGCAAGCAGGTTTTCGGCCTGACCGCCCCACTGATCGCGACGGCATCCGGCGCGAAGATGGGCAAGAGCGCCGCCGGAGCGGTGTGGCTCTCGGCCGAAAAACGCTCGCCGTTCGACTACTGGCAGTTCTGGCGCAACACCGAGGATGCGGATGTCGGCCGGTTCCTGCGCCTGTTCACCGATCTGCCACTTGATGAGATCGCGCGGCTGGAATCGCTCGACGGCGCTGAGATCAACGCGGCGAAGAAAATCCTCGCAACCGAAGCAACCGCTCTCTGCCACGGCCGCGCCGCCGCCGAGGATGCGGCCGAGACGGCACGGCGCACTTTCGAACAAGGCGAGGCCGCGGAAACCCTGCCCGGAATCGACGTGCCGAAAGCCGATCTCGATGCCGGAATTCCAGCCTTCGCCCTGCTGGTTCGCGCCGGGCTGGCGGCGACCAACGGCGAGGCACGGCGCCTCATTCGCGGCGGCGGCGCCCGGCTGAACGACGCCCCGATCACCGACGAGGCGCAGATGGTCTCGCGCGTCGACCTGATCGACGGGGTGGCGAAACTTTCAGCGGGGCGCAAGCACCATCGCCTGGTGCGCCCCTCTTAAAGACGGACAGGTTGACGCGGCAGGCAACACACCGCACATCCAAAGGATGAGCGACCACGCTGTGATCGACATCGCCTTCCTGGAACCGGCGCAGCCGAGCGCCGCTGAGGCGATCGAGCTGCTGCACGACGAATTGTTCCTGTTCGACGACTGGATGGACCGCTACCAGTTCATCATCGAGCTCGGCCAATCCCTCCCGCCTTTCCCGGAGGCGTGGAAGACCGACGCCCGGCTGGTACCCGGCTGCCAGAGCCGGGTCTGGCTCGAACCCTGCGCGCGGGACGGCAAGCTCTATTTCGCCGGGGCGTCGGATGCCGCGATCGTCAGCGGGCTCGTCGCCCTCCTGCTCCAGGTCTATTCCGGCCGCTCGCCCACGGAAATCCGCGCCACCCCCGCGACCTTCCTCAAGGATTGGGGGCTGATCGGCGCATTGTCCGGCAATCGCGGCAACGGCGTCGCCGCGATGGCCGAGCGCATCCAGCGTTTCGCCGCAGCGTAAAGCAATATGGCTTTGCGGATCGCTTCGCGATGCCGCGTCACGCTCCAGAAACTCACCCGGTAATTTCGATCTCCAGAAACGCCAGCGTCTCCCTGCCAGCATTCACCACGTTGTGCTCGACCCCGATAACGTTCGCATAGGGAACCCCCCGGCTGAGCCGCGCGGTGCCGCTGGTCCCGCCCGGCTGCTCGATCAGCAATTCGCCGTCGGTGAGTGGCACGACGACATAATCATGACCATGCCGGTGCCAGCCGGTCTCAGCACCAGGGGCGAACGCCCATTCGGTCGCTTTCACCCTGCCATTGTCGATCCGAACCGTCGGTACCGCCTTCGCTCGTTCATCCATCGTCGATCCTCTCCTCATCCTCACATACTCGACTATCGCACCAAAACCGGAAAAGTCAGGAAGCTGGCGGCGCCTCGCGATGGATCGCGTACAGATCGTCCAGAAAAGCGCGCGTAATCTCGCTGTCGTCGGACCGTCTCCGGCTCACCACATGCAGGGTTACTTCATAGTGCATGATTTCGGGATTCAGGGCAGCCAGCAATCCCTCCACGACCAGCGGGCTGGAAAAATGCCGGGGCAGGAAGCCAAGATGGTGCCCGGACAGAACCAGCATGGCCACCGCTTCCATATTGTCGGCCACGGCGGTCACCCGCCGGGGCGACGCCGACATCTGCGCTTCGGGCAGCGGATAGGTGCGCCACGCCCAGCTATGATCCGCCGCTTCGTTCGGCGAAATCCGGCCGGCACGGTGAAACAGCGGATGATCCTTGCCGCAATAGGCCAGATGCTGTTCGGTGAACAGCGGCGTGAACTGCAGCGTCGGCGCGCGGTGCCAGAAATAGCCGATCGCCACGTCGAGATCGCCCCTGAGCAATCCCTCCTCCAGCTCGATCGGCGGACAGACGCGGACGATCAGCTTCACCGCCTCGTCGCGCTGACGGAATCGGGCGATCGCCTCGCTCACGCGGGCATTCTGACTGAGCGGCGTGTTGCCGATCATGCCGATCCGCAGCGACCCGACCAGCTTCTTGTCGAGATTGCGCGCCTCGGCATTGAAATCGGCGATCGTGCCGAGCAGCCCGCGCGCCAGTTCGGCGAAGCGCTCGCCCTTGGCGGTCAGCCGAAAGCCGCCGCGCCCGCGCTCGCACAGCCGATAGCCCAGCCGGGTCTCGAGAATCGCCAACTGCGTGCTGATGGTGGACTGGCCGACATTCAGCGTCCACTGCGCCGACGAAACGCCCCCGGCATCGGCAACCGCCAGGAACACTCGCAAAAAGCGCAGATCGAGATCCGATAGATCGCCCAGCATCAGGCCGAGCAGATTACATCGATAATTATCGATGTAAACATTTCATCATGTCAATTTTTTATCCAGGATATTTGTCTTATCGTTCTGGAATAAACATCGTTGTGCATCGTGAAAGGTGATGAAAATGGCAGACGATATGACATTGCCGTCGCACCCGCAGCCATTGAGCGGCAACGAGATGCCGCGCAGCGGCGGCGTCGCCTCGATGATGCGCCTGCCCGTGGAATCCGATCCGTCCGCGCTGGATGCGTGTTTCGTCGGCATCCCCTTCGACCTCGGCACCTCCAACCGGACCGGCACACGATTCGGCCCTCGGCAGATCCGGGCCGAATCGTCGCTTCTGCGCCCCTACAACATGGCGACTCGCGCGGCGCCGTTCGACAGTCTCCGAGTCGCCGATCTCGGCGATGTCGCCATCAATCCCTACAATCTCCTGGATTCGATCGCCCGGATCGAGCACGCGTATGACCGGATTCTGGCCTCCTTCTGCCGGCCGGTCACGCTCGGCGGCGACCACACCATCACCTTGCCGATCCTGCGCGCGATGTGCCGCAGATACGGTCCGGTCGGGCTGATCCATGTCGACGCCCATGCCGACGTGAACGACACCATGTTCGGCGAGAAGATCAATCACGGCACGCCGTTCCGCCGCGCCGTGGAAGAGGGCCTGCTCGACTGTACGCGGGTGGTGCAGATCGGTCTGCGCGGCACCGGCTATGCCGCCGAGGATTTCGATTGGTGCCGAAACCAGGGTTTCCGGGTGATCCAGGCCGAGGAGTGCTGGCATCGCTCCCTGGCGCCGATGATGGCGGATATCCGCGCCCGTGTGGGCCGCGGCCCCGCTTATCTGAGCTTCGACATCGACAGTCTCGACCCCGCTTTCGCGCCGGGCACCGGAACGCCGGAAATCGGCGGCCTCACCGTGCCGCAGGGGCTGGAGATCATTCGCGGCCTGCACGGCGTCGATCTGGTCGGCGCCGATCTGGTCGAGGTCTCGCCGCCCTACGACCCTTTGGGCACCACGGCGCTGACCGGCGCCAACCTGGCCTATGAGATGCTCTGCATCCTGCCCGGCGTGCAGCGACGCTGATGGACGGCCAAGCGGAGCACGAGGTGCTGCAAGCCGCAAACACCCTGGTCGCGCGGTTCGCGGCTCACGACACTGAGGGCTATTTCGCCGCCTTCGCCCCCGAGGCAACGTTCATTTTCCACGCCACGCCGCGCTTTCTGGAATCTCGCGACGCCTATCGTGCGCTGTGGCGCGATTGGGAGGCAAGCGGATTCCGCATCCTGGACTGCCGATCTTTCGAGCCGCTGGTCCGCGTCTATGGCGAAACTGCCATTTTCACCCATCGCGTCGAAACCCGGCTCATCTCCGACAGCGTCGAGCAAACGGCAATGGAACGCGAAACCATCGTTTTCCGGCGCCAGGACGATGGAGGATGGCGGGCGGTTCATGAACATTTGTCGCCGTGCGGCGACACCTGACGCGAACGATCGCAAGGCCGGCACCAGCCAACAAAACCACGACGGGAAAACCCGCGAACCCGCACCAATAAAGGAGAACGTCCGAATGCAAACCGAAGCAATCGATACCGCCGGCGCAAGGCGGCGGCTCAGGATCGAACGGAGGTCGATCGACTACGTGCCCGACGCGGAACGCCACGGCAAGGTCATCAACCAGGGACCGTTCTGGTTCCTGGGCAATTTTCAGTTCTTCACGATTGCGATCGGCTTCATCGGACCGGGGATGGGATTGCCCTTCGGCGCCACGGCACTCGCCGGCGCGCTCGGCATCCTGTTCGGCACGATCTTCATGGCGTTTCACGCGAGTCAGGGGCCGGATCTCGGCCTGCCGCAGATGATCCAGTCGCGCGCGCAGTTCGGCTATCGCGGCGTGATCGTTCCCCTGCTCGGCACGCTGTTCACCTTTGCCGGCTTCAACGTGGTCGATACCGTGCTGCTCAGCCAGGGGCTGCACAATCTGTATGGCTGGAGCATCGTCACCGTCTCGCTGGCGCTGGCGATCGTCGCGATCGTGATCGCGATCTACGGGCATGACTGGCTGCATCTGATTTTCCGCATCCTGTTCTGGATCAGCCTGCCGCTCTACGTGATCCTCACCGCGGCGATCGCCACCGGCCACGTGCCGGGCAAGCCGCCGGCCCATGCCGGATTCAACTGGGTCGGCTTCGCCGCCGAATTCGCCGCCGGGGCGAGCTACAACATCACCTACGCGCCCTATGTCTCGGACTACACGCGCTATCTGCCGCGAGCGAAATTCCGCACCGGCCTCGTGCTCAGCGTCTATCTCGGCGCCTCGCTCGCCGCGGTCTGGCTGATCGCGCTCGGCGCGTGGCTCGCCACCTATCTCGGCGCGCAGGACGGGCTGGTCGCCACCAATGCGGCGGGCAATGCGGTCTTTTCGGGGCTCGGAACGCTCCTCGTCCTGACATCGGTTGCGGCCCTCACCGCCACGATGGGGCTTAACGCCTATTCAGGAATGCTGACGGTGGTCACCGCCATCGATTCGCTGCGCCGGATCGCCCCGACCCGCGCGATCCGCATCGCCGGCATTCTGTTCATCGCCGCACTCTGGCTCGCGGTTTCGCTGTCGCTGACCGCGAATGCGATCAACGCGCTGTATGACGCCTTGTCGATCATGCTCTATCTGCTCGTGCCGTGGACCGCGGTGAACCTCACCGACTATTTCTTCATCCGTCGCGGCCATTACGCGATTGCCGATCTGTTCAGCAGCGACGGCGTCTATGGCGACTGGGGGTGGCGCGGTCTCACTGCCTACGCGGCAGGCTTCCTCGTCAGCGTGCCGTTCTTCAACCTCGCCGGCCTCTATGAGGGTCCGATCGCGAAGGCGCTTGGCGGCGTCGATATTTCCTGGGCGCCGGGGCTTCTGGTGGCGAGCTTGGTTTATGTCGTTCTCGCCAGGAGCCTCGATCCCGCAAGCGAGGCGGCGGCGATATCGGCGAGCGACAAAATACTGGCGCAATATTGACGTGCGCCCCTCGCCAGCGGATCTTGGTCGTAAGCAATCTCGGGGGACTCTGAGCGCATGATCCGCAAGACCGATTTCTATATCGACGGCAAATGGGTCGCTCCTGCTGCGGCGCGCGAGGAGCGGATCATCAACCCGGCCGACGAACAGCCCTTCGCGGTGATTTCGCTGGGCGGGGCGGCGGATGTCGACCGTGCCGCCGCCGCCGCCCGCGCTGCCTTCGAGCCCTGGGCCGCGACGCCGCTTGCCGAACGCGTCAGGCGGATCGAGCATCTGCTCGCGATCTATAACCGCCGGGCAAAGGAGATGGCGAAGGCGATCTCGATGGAGATGGGCGCGCCGATGTCGTTCGCCCTGTCCGAACAAACCGGTGCCGGCTCCTGGCATATCGAAGGATTTCTCGATGCGCTGAAGACCTTCGAATTCGAGCACGCGCTGAATGCGGCGACGCCGGACGAGCGCATCCTGCGCGAGCCGATCGGCGTCTGCGGTCTGATCACCCCGTGGAACTGGCCGATGAACCAGATCACCCTGAAGGTGGTCCCCGCGGTCGCCGTCGGCTGCACGGTGGTTCTCAAACCCTCCGAGATCGCGCCGATGTCCGCCATTCTGTTCACCGAAATGATGGACGAGGCTGGATTTCCCAAGGGCGTCTTCAATCTCGTCAACGGCGACGGGGCCGGCGTGGGCGAAGCACTGTCCGCGCATCCCGACATCGACATGATCTCCTTTACCGGCTCGACCCGTGCCGGCCGGGCGATCACCCGCAACGCGGCGGAGACCATCAAGCGGGTCACCCTCGAGCTTGGCGGCAAATCGCCCAACCTCATCTTCGCCGACGCCGATCTTCCGGCGATGGTGCGGCGCGGCGTCACCCTGTGCATGGAAAATACCGGCCAGTCCTGCAACGCGCCGACCCGTTTGCTGGTCGAACGCCCGGCCTATGAGCGGGTCGTGGAGATCGCGGCTTCGGCGGCGAAATCGGTCGAGGTCGGCGATCCGGCGAAAGAGGGCAACCATATCGGACCGCTGGTCTCCGCAACCCAGTTCGACAAGGTACAGGGTCTGATCGAGGCCGGCATCCAGGAGGGAGCACGGCTCGTCGCGGGCGGACCGGGCCGGCCGGATGGATTCAATCGCGGCTACTATGCAAGGCCGACCGTGTTCGCCGATGTGCATAGCGACATGCGGATCGCGCGCGAGGAGATTTTCGGCCCCGTCCTGTCGATCATTCCCTTCGATACCGAAGATGACGGCGTCGCGATCGCCAACGACACGCCCTACGGCCTCGCCGCCTATCTCAGCACCAGGGACACGGAAAAAGCCCGGCGCGTCGCGCGGAAGCTGCGGGCCGGGATGATCCATGTCAATGGCCGCTCCCTCGCGAAAGGCAGCCCGTTCGGCGGTTACAAGCAATCGGGCAACGGCCGCGAGGGCGGACGCTTCGGGCTTGAGGATTTCCTGGAAGTCAAAACCGTCGCCGGTGGTTAGATCAGGTTGCTCCGATAATTTCGGCATAAGCCGCGCGGTCGATATTGCCGCCGGACAGAACGATCGCGACGCGCTTGCCGCGTTGCCGGTCGCGCTCGGCAAGCAATGCCGCGAGTCCCGCGGCGCCCGCGCCTTCGGCGAGATTATGCGTGGTCTCGTGCAGCATCCGCACGGCGTCGCGGATCGCCGCCTCGCTGACGCGAAGGATACGCGCGGCCCCGGCCTGAATGATCGCGAGCGCATCCCGGTTCGGCACGCGCACCGCCATCCCGTCGGCGATCGTGGTCGCGTGGTCCGTTTCGACGACGCTTCCTGCTTCGACGCTCCGCGCATAGGCATCCGCCCCCTCGGCAACGACACCGACGATCTCGGTCCGCAGGCCGAGCAGATCCCGCACCAGGATCGTGCCGCAAATCCCCGATCCGAGGCCGATCGGCACATAGACGGTATCGAGCCCGGCAACGGCACCGAACAGCTCACAGGCATAGGTGGCGACGCCGCGCACCAACTCGGGATGAAACGATGCCACCATCATCAGGCCGCGCTCGCCGGCAAGCCGTTCGGCGGCGATCCTGGCGGCATCGAAGTCATTGCCTGATTCGATGAGTTCCACCCCGAATCCGCGCATCGCGTCGTTCTTTTCGCGCGAATTGCCGTGTGGAACCACGATGGTGACCGGAATCCCGGCGCGCTGGCCGGCGAAACCAATGCTCTGGCCGTGATTGCCGCGCGTCGCGCTGATCAGGCCGGCCGGACGCGTGCCCCGGCATAGCGTGTCAAGCAGCACGACGCCGCCGCGCACCTTGAACGCCCCGGTCGGCAGGTGATTTTCATGCTTGACCCAGACTTCGCATCCCGTCCGGGCGGCAAGCAGCGGCCAGGCGATCTGCGGCGTCGGCGGCAGAACCGGCCGGATCGTCGCAAGGGCGGCTTCAAGTCTCGGTTGGTCGATCATCCGCTTATGCCGCCGCCTTCGCCTCGCGGCGACGGTCATGCAGGATGAATTCGGTATAGCCGTTCGGCTGGGTGCGGCCCTTGAACACCAGATCGCACGCCGCCTTGAAGGCGACACCATCGAAACCCGGCGCCATCGGCCGGTAAGCCGGATCGTCCGCATTCTGCCGATCGACCACCGCCGCCATCCGCTTCATGGTGTCCATCACTATCGCTTCCGTGACGATGCCGTGATGCAGCCAGTTGGCGATATGCTGCGAAGAGATGCGCAGCGTCGCCCGATCCTCCATCAAGGCGACATCGTGGATGTCCGGCACCTTGGAACAGCCGATCCCCTGATCGATCCAGCGCACCACATAGCCCAGAATCCCTTGCGCATTATTGTCGAGTTCCTGCTGAATGTCATTGGGTTTCCAGTTCGGCCGATCGGCGAGCGGAATCGTCAACAGATCATCGAGGGTGCCCATTTTGCGCGATTTCAGCTCATTCTGCCGGGCAGCGACATCGACCGCGAGATAATGCAGCGCGTGCAGGGTTGCCGCGGTGGGCGACGGCACCCAGGCGGTATTGGCACCCGCGCGCGGCTGGGCGATTTTCTGCTCCAGCATCGCCGCCATTGCGTCCGGCGCGGCCCACATGCCCTTGCCGATCTGCGCGCGCCCGGCCAGGCCCGAGGCGAGACCAATATCGACATTGCGATCCTCGTAGGATTTGATCCAGGGCGTGTTCTTGATCTCCGCCTTGCGGATCATTGGTCCGGCCTCCATCGACGTATGGATCTCGTCGCCGGTGCGGTCGAGGAATCCGGTATTGATGAACACCACGCGATGCTTCGCCGCTTCGATGCAGGCGGCGAGATTGGCCGAGGTGCGGCGTTCCTCGTCCATGATGCCCATTTTCAGCGTGTGCGCCGGCAGGCCCATAACCTTCTCGGCGGCGGCGAACAACGCATCCGCATAGGCGACCTCGTCGGCTCCGTGCAGCTTCGGCTTGACGATATAGACCGAGCCCTTGCGCGAATTGCGCATCCCTTCGGTGCGCTTCAGATCGTGAATCGCACAGAGTGACGTCACCACGAGGTCAAGAATGGTCTCGGGAATCGGGCGGCCCGCCCCGTCGAGCACCGTATCGGTATAGAGATGGTGGCCGACATTGCGCACCAGCATCAGCGCTCGGCCCGGCAGAACCACCGTGCCGCCATCCGGCGCGGTATAGGCGCGATCCTCGGCAAGGCGGCGGATGAAGCTCTTGCCATCCTTCTCGACGTCCTCTTCCAGAGTGCCCTTCATCAGGCCGAGCCAGTTGCGATAGACCAGCACCTTGTCGTCGGTATCGACCGCGGCGACGCTGTCCTCGGCGTCCATGATCGTGGTGATCGCGGATTCGACCACCAGATCGGCGACCCCCGCCCGATCGGTCTTGCCGATCATGCTCGTCGGATCGATCGCGATTTCGACGTGAAGATTGTGGTGGCGAAGCAAAATCGTGGTAGGCGAGCCCGCCTCGCCGTGAAACCCGGCGAACTGTCGCGCATCCTTCAGCCCGGTCTCGCCGCGCTCCAGCACGACGGCGAGATGGCCGTCCCGCACCCGGTAGGCGCGCGCATCCTTGTGGCTGCCGGAGGCGAGGGGGAAATCGGCATCGAGACCGGCGCGCGCGCGGGCGATCACCGCCTCGCCCCGCTTCGGGTTGTAGTCCTTGCCTCGCTCCAGGCCGTCGATTTCGGGGATCGCGTCGGTGCCGTAGAGCGCATCGTACAGGCTGCCCCAGCGCGCATTGGCGGCGTTGAGCGCATAGCGCGCGTTCATCACCGGCACCACGAGCTGCGGCCCGGCGATCGCCGCGATCTCGGCATCGACGTTGTCGGTCGCGATCGAAAACGGCGCCGGCTCGGGCTTCAGATAGCCGATCTCGCACAGGAACGCCCGATACGCGGCGCGGTCGACCGGGTTGCCCCGATGGGTGCGATGCCAGCCGTCGATCGCCGCCTGCAGCCGGTCGCGCTCGGCCATCAACTCGGCATTGCGCGCCGCATGTTCGCCAACCAGCGCGCCGACGCCCTGCCAGAATCCGGCGGAGTCGAGCCCGGTTCCGGGCAGCGCTTCGGCCTCGACGAAACGATGCAGCGCCTCGGCGACGCGCAGGCCGCCGGCTGCGACATAAGTTTGGCTCATGCACTCCTCCATCCGTTGCGGCGGTTTTGGCCAAACGGAAGGATATTGTCGAGCCTAGCAGCCTGTCGGAGTGAGATTTGGGCGAATTTGCGTTCCATGACTGAAATTATCTGCATGCGTGGCGCCGGAGTGGTTTTAGCGATCGAATTTGTCGACCGACGCTCATCGCCTGCCCCATCGTGCCCGGCCAGCCCTCGACGGCACCTGTTTGTGCCAAAATCAGACGATCACGCCTCAATTCGTGGCCGCCAGGACGAACATCCGCTTGATGTTCCAGGCCATGGTCACAAGGCTCCACTCGCCGCGCACGTTGTCTGAACCGCGCCGGGAATCCTGGAGGCCATTTTGTTTGACTCAGGCGACCATAGCCAGCTCGTTCAGTTGTTCATAGTAGCGCGCCTCGGCCTCGGCGGGTGGGATGTTGCCGATCGGCTC
>NZ_JAKGBZ010000046.1 GCF_021556475.1 Acidiphilium iwatense
TGCCCTTCAACTTCGCCAAATCAGGCCAGACTAAAAACACTGCCTGACCCAGACCTATCGGTCGCGCTCCACCGCACGGACAGGACCCCCTCCCAAGGCTGGTGCAGAGAAATGCGCGCTTACAGATCAACCGAACCTGGTGGCGGTTCGCCGGCGCTGCCGGGCGCGTAGGCACTGATTGGTCCCGCCGCCGCCGCGGTTGCGCGACGCTGCGGGTTCGGTTCGCCAAGACGGATGTCGTGCGCGCCGAATCGGTCTAGGACCAGCGCGGCACCCAGCCCGATCGCACCGCCGCCGAGCACGCAGCAGACGGCGGTGGGCAGCGGACGATGCAGCGCCTCGACTCCGATCCGCACCGCATGCCAGGCGACGGCAAGCGGTTCCGCCAGCGCGGCCACGGCAAACGTCATGTCATCAGGAATTGGCAGTACATTTCGCTCGGGGATGGTGACGTATTCCGCGAAAGCGCCGGGGCATGGTGGCATCGAAATGATCTGACGGTGCAGGCAAAGATGGCTGCTACCGTCAATGCAGGCCTCGCAACGGCCGCAGGTGACGAGCGGATTGACGGTAACACGTTCGCCTCGGCGCGGACCATTGGCGATCACGCCTGCGGCTTCATGGCCAAGTACCAGCGGTGGTGGCCGGCGCTCGTCATGGCCATGATAGGCATGCATGTCCGAGCCACAGATGCCGACCGCCGCGACCTTGATGAGCAGTTCGCCGGGCTCGGCGACAGGCACCGGCGCATCGCCATAGGTAAGTGCTTGGGGGCCGGTGTAGATCAGCGCTTTCATGAGCCATCCTATCTGGCGGTAAACCCGCCATCCACGAACAAAGTCTGACCGGTGACATAGGCCGACGCCTCGGAGGCGAGGAAGATCGCGACACCGAACAGATCCTCGATCGCGCCATTGCGGCCGATCGCGGTCTGCGCTGCGTTTTTGGTACTCGCCGCCTCGTCGCGGAACACCGCTTCGGTCAGCGCGGTTGGAAAAAATCCAGGCCCGATCGCGTTGCAGGTGATCCCGTGACGAGACCAGCGTTCTGCGACGGCGCGCGTCAACTGCACGACGCCGCCCTTCGCGGCACCATAGGGTGCCGAGTTTGGAAAGGCACGCGCCGATTGAAGCGAGGCAAGCATGAGAATGCGGCCGAAACTCCGCGCGGCCATTGCCGGTGCCAGACGCTGGACCAGCCGGAACGGTGCGCGCAGATGGATCGCCATGTGCTGGTCGAACGCATCCAGGGTCACCGCCTCGAAAGGCTGACGGAGATTGATCCCTGCGGCGTTCACGAGGATATCGATCGAACCCGTGAGCGCATCGACGATCCGATCCGGGCCGTCCTGCGTCGCAAGATCGCCCGCGATGAAGGAGGCATCAATTCCCCGCGCGGCAAGACGAGCCGTTTCTTGTTTGAGTTCCGACGCGCGGCGCGCCACCAGCACGATCCGCGCGCCCTGCCGGCCGAGCGCCTCGGCGATCGCTAGTCCGATCCCGGAATTGCCGCCGGTGACGAGCGCCGTGCGTCCGTCAAGTGCGAATAGGTGGTCGAGCCGATCGGTCATGGATCAGATGGCCACCGGCGTGCCGAGATCAGCGTTACTGCCCGGCGCGTATTTGCGCACTCGGCAATCGGCGGTGCGCGCATGCGCCTCCATCCCCTCGAGCCGGGAGATGCGCGCGGTTACTTCCCCGACCGCCACGCTGGCACGCTGATCCATGCGCTGCCAGGTCAACGGCTTGAGGAATTTGTGTACCGAAAGCCCGGCCGAATACCGCGCCGCGAACTTGGTCGGCAGGATGTGGTTCGGACCGGACGCCTTGTCGCCATACGCGACGGTGGATTCCTCGCCGAGGAACAGCGAGCCGTAGTTCGAAAGGTGATCACGCCACCAGTCGAGATCCTCGCAATGAACTTCGAGATGTTCGCTTGCGTAGCGGTCGGACACCGCAACCAGTTCTTCCCTGTTGGCGCAAAGCACGACCTCGCCATAGTCGCGCCATGCGGCACCGGCCGCATCGCAAGCGGTCGGCGGCAGCGTGTCGATCAATTCAGGGACACGTTTCAGCGCGGCTTCCGCGATCCGACGCGACGTAGTGAACAGCCAGGCAGGGCTTTCGTGACCGTGCTCGGCCTGGCCGACCAGATCGGCCGCGACGATCTCCGCATCCGCCGTGTCGTCCGCGATGATGGCGACTTCCGACGGGCCAGCGAAGACATCGATCCCCACCTTACCGAACAACATCCGCTTGGCTTCGGCGACGAACTTGTTGCCGGGGCCGACGACGATATCGGCAGGTTTGCCGGTGAACAGGCCAAACGCCATGGTTGCGATCGCCTGAACGCCACCCAGCGTCATGACGATGTCAGCACCGGCCATCTGCATCGCATAGAGCACACAGGGATGCACGGCCTCGCCGCGGAACGGTGCCGAGCATGCGATCACGGTCTTCACGCCGGCGGCCTTGGCGGTCGCGATCGACATGTAAGCTGATGCGATATGCGCGTATCGGCCGGTTGGTACGTAGCACCCGGCGACGTTGCAGGGCACCATTTTCTGCCCTGCGATCAGGCCCGGCATCAGTTCCACGCTAAAATCCCGCACCGACTCGCGCTGCGCCTCGGCGAAGCGGCGCACATTGGCGACCGCCTTCTCGATATCGGCACGGGTGCCGGAATCGACCGTCGCGACCCGCTGCGCGATGCCGTCAGCGTTCATGACGATCGGTCCGCTCCAGCCATCGAACTCGCGTGCATATCGGCGCACGACATCCTCGCCGCCCGCCTCGATTGCCGCAAGCATGTCGGCGGCGACCTGCCGCGCCGTGCTGGTCTCGGTTTCCGGGGTCTTGGTCGCCCGTTTCAGATATGTTTCCGCCATGTTGAACATCCCTCACATGAAATTCATTCGCCCGCGCTGAGCGACATCTCTTCGGTTACGTCTGGATCGTGGCCGATCGGCTCCCGATGCACGAGCAAGGCGGCCAGCAGGCCGAGTAGCGGCACCAGAACGAGCGCCAGCATCATCGAACGAAATCCGATGGCCGCGACCAGCACAGGAAAGAAATAAAACCCGAAGATGCTGCCTACGCGCACCATGCTCTGCCCCCAGCCGGTGCCGACGCCGCGGATGCGGGTGGGATACGACAAGGTTGCCATCGTCATTCCCTGTGCGCCCGGACCGAAGGAATGGCCAAAAATGAAAAGGCCGATCAACAGCGCGGCGATGGCCAGAGACAGATGGGGTCCACCAGCATACAACAGCAAGAGCGCGATAATGACGATGACGTACCCGAAGATTGCGATACGCCGGATCCCGAGACGGTTGGTCACCGTTATGGCAACCGCGGCACCCGCGATACCGAACAGGTTGAACAAAATCGCGCCAAGGATTGCGTAAATGAAGTTGGCGCCGAACAAGCGTGTGGAAATCGTAGGAAGATTGAAGCCCACGGCAAAATATTCGATGCTCTGGGTCGCGCAGATGATCGAGACCAGAAGGGTACGAAGCCGGTATTGCGGCGAGAAAATCTCGGAAAAATCGATTTTTGGTGATTTTGCAGATTTCGTTGGCGCGGTCAGTGGCGCGATCGTGACCTGCACACCATAGGTCCGCTCGAGAATTCGTCCTGCCTCCGCGAGACCGAGATGGTGCGCCGCCCATGGCGCACTTTCATTCATGTAGCGAAGCCGCATCAGGAGGATGATCAGTGCCGGAACCGCTCCGAACCCGACCGCCACACGCCAGAGATCGCCGCTGACCCCCGCGAGGTAGAATGGCAGCACGATCAGGCCGGTGAACGATGCCGCGACATACCACATCATCTGCCAGAGATTGACATTGCTGCCCTTGCGCCGCTCCGCGACGAATTCCGCAATGAAGCTGAGCGCCACCGGAAAGTCGAGTCCGACGCCAACGCCCATAAGGAATCGAAATGCCAATAGCATGACGAGGTTAACCGAAACCGCGGCACCGATGGCGGCCACGACCAGGAACAGCAGATCAAGCAGGAACATCCTGAGCCGGCCGACCTTGTCGGTGAAGT
Organism: Acidiphilium iwatense; assembly: GCF_021556475.1. GTDB lineage: Bacteria > Pseudomonadota > Alphaproteobacteria > Acetobacterales > Acetobacteraceae > Acidiphilium > Acidiphilium iwatense. The sequence continues at coordinate 4,053 of NZ_JAKGBZ010000046.1, forward strand.
AACCCCCCCACAATGCGCCGAGAAACGCGCCAAAGGCCATCATTGCCGTGACGCTGCCGAGTTCCAGCGGCGACAGATGGAAACTGTGCTTGAGTTGAACCACGCCGATACCGAGACTGGTGAAGTCGTAGGCGTCGACGAATACGCCACCGAGCGCGATGAACACGATCAGCAGCGAGGTCCGGCTGGCCGGATGCTCGTCGATAAAGCGACTCACGTCGCGCGCCGAACGAATTACGACATCGGGATTCATGTTTCCTCGCTATATTTCGTTTCATTTTTAGGCCCGGCCGCATTTCAGCCTTTCCAGGGGTCGGACGTCAATTCAAATTATATCTTATACAAGAATATTCTGTCAATCCCATGAGAGGTTTCTGCTACGCTCGTTTTTATCCGCCGTTGCGCCTATGGCCGCCGCGGAGTGAGGCGGGGTTGTTGACACGAGTCATTAATCTTATATAAATTATAGGAATAAGCGGCATTGCGCCGTATTATGGAGGAGAGAGAGCGTCATGAGTATTCCGCATCTGCTCGTGCACAGCCCGAAGGACAATGTCGGCGTCGTCGTCGTCGAAGGGCTGAAAGCGGGGACCGAGATGATTTGCGTTGTCACCGAAACCGACACCGATTTCCGGCTGGTCGCCAATGCCGATGTCTCGATCGGCCATAAGGTCGCGCTGACCGATTTCGCGGCCGGCGACACCGCGATCAAATACGGCGAGGATATCGGCCGGATCGTAGCCCCGATCAGGAAAGGCGACCACGTGCATACCCATAATCTCAAGACGAAGCGCTGGTAAGCGGGGAACGGAACCATGGCACACCAAAGAATGACTGGCTGGCGGCGCGAAAACGGCCGGGTCGGCGTGCGCAATCACGTCATCATCCTGCCGCTCGACGATTTGTCGAACGCGGCATGCGAGGCGGTCGCCAACAACGTGAAGGGCACGCTCGCTCTGCCGCACGCCTATGGACGGCTGCAGTTCGGCGCCGATCTTGATCTGCATTTCCGCACGCTAATCGGCGCCGGATCGAATCCGAATGTCGCGGCGGTGATCGTCATCGGCATTGAACCGCAATGGACCGGCCGCGTGGTCGAGGGTATCCGCAAGACTGGCAAGCCCGTGGAGGGATTCTGGATCGAGCAGCACGGCGATATCAACACGATCGCGGCTGCCTCGCGCAAAGCCAAGGAATTCGTGCAATGGGCTTCGGAATTGCCGCGCGAACCGATCGAGATCGGTGATCTGTGGATCTCGACCAAGTGCGGCGAAAGCGACACGACGACCGGCTTGGCCTCGTGCCCGACCGTCGGCAACATGTATGACAAGTGGATTCCCGAGGGAATTTATGGGGTATTCGGTGAGACCTCCGAGATTACCGGCGGTGAGCACATCTGCAAAGCGCGCGCGGCGTCACCCGAGATCGGTGAGAAATGGTACACGATGTGGAAGGCCTACCAGGACGACGTGATCGAGGCACACAAGACCGACGACTTGTCCGATAGCCAGCCAACCAAAGGCAATATCGAAGGGGGGCTCACCACGATCGAGGAGAAGGCGCTCGGCAATCTGGAAAAGATCGGACGGAACTGCACCTTTATCGACGCCCTTGAGCCGGCTGAGGCACCGGCGCAAGGCCCCGGCCTCTATTACATGGACACGTCATCAGCCGCAGGCGAATGCGTAACGCTAATGGCAGCTGCAGGATACGTGATACATACTTTTCCGACTGGACAGGGCAATGTTTGCGGCAATCCGATTGTACCTGTGATCAAGATTACCGGCAATCCGCGTACGGTGCGGACGATGAGCGAGCATATCGATTTAGATGTTTCGGGCATCTTACGCCGTGAGATGACAATTGAGCAGGCTGGCGATGCGCTGATTGACCTGATTGGGCGTACCGCGAATGGCCGGCTGACGGCTACGGAAGCGCTTGGTCACCGAGAGTTTGTGATGACCAAGCTCTACCGCAGCGCTTGAGCAAGAAAAACTGTGGCGACCATCGTTGTTGCGGAGTTTATGGATGAGGAGGCGGTCGCGTCGCTAGCCGCGCGGGCGCCGACGCTCTACGCGCCCGATTTGGTCGACCGGCCGGACGGTCTGCACGCAGTCCTCGCCGATGCCCGCGCGCTGATCGTCCGCAACCGAACGCGGGTGGACGCGGCACTCCTCGGCGCGGCGCCAAAACTCGAACAGGTCGGAAGACTCGGTGTCGGGCTTGACAATATCGATCTCGACGCCTGCCGCGTGCGCAACATCGCGGTGCATCCGGCGACTGGTGCCAACGACGACGCGGTGGCGGAATATGTGGTTGCGGCGGCGCTGGTTCTGCTCCGGCCGGCCTTTCTGGCAAGCAGTGGCGTCGTGGCGGGTATCTGGCCGCGCGACCGGGCGATCGGCCGGGAAATCGCCGGGAAATCGGCCGGTCTCGTCGGCTTCGGGCGGACCGCACGCAAGACCGCCGCGCGTCTCAACGCGCTCGGCATGAAAATCGCCACCTACGACCCGTTGTTGGATGCGGGCGCCGCGTGGGCCGCCGGCGCGGCGCCGCTGTCATTCGACGATCTTCTCGCCGATTCGGACCTGATCAGCTTGCACGTTCCCCTGACCCCGGAAACGCGCCATCTGATCGACGCCCGGGTACTAACGCGGATAAAGCCGGGTGCCGTTCTGGTAAATGCCGCGCGCGGCGGCGTGGTGGACGAGGCAGCGCTCTGCGTGGCGTTGCGGACTGGACGGCTGGCCGGTGCAGCCCTCGATGTCTTCGAACAGGAGCCGGTCACGGTGGAAAGCGGCGCCCTGTTCCAGGACATCCCCAATCTGATCCTGACGCCGCATATCGCGGGGGTGACGGCGGAATCCAATGTACGCGTCTCGGCGCTGATCGCGGACACCATTCTGCGAGCTCTCGGCCTCTTATGAACGCACCCATTTGCCTGAACCTCGCCGAAGCCGAGGAACGGACGATCGCAGTGCTGGTTGGTGCCGGCACGCGGACGGATATCGCACGTTCCGTCGCTCATGCCCTGGTGCTGGCCGAAGCGGACGGCCATGGCGGCCATGGACTGGTTCGGCTCGCAAGCTATGCCGCACAGGTTCGGGTGGGCAAGATTGATGGCCAGGCCATCCCCGAAGTGACGCAGACGCTGCCCGGCGCGATCCGGGTCGATGCCATGCATGGCTTCGCTTATCCGGTGCTGGACCGTGTGGTGGAGCGGCTGCTGCTGCTCACGCCGGAGCAGGGCGTCGCGGTCGCCGGCGTGTTTCGCTCCGGGCATTGCGGGGCCATGAGTCTTGTAGTTGAGCGTCTCGCCCGCGCCGGGCTCATCGGTATGATGGTTGCGAATACGCCGGCGGCGATGGCACCCTGGGGTGGCCGGCGCGCTTTGTTCGGCACCAACCCGATCGCGTGCGCCTTTCCGTTCGAGGACGACCTGGTGGTGATCGACCTCTCGCTCTCAAAGGTCGCACGTGGGCACATCCTGGCCGCGCAGCGGCGCGGCGAGGCAATCCCGGAGGGCTGGGCGCGAGGACCGGACGGCGAAGCGACCACCGATCCCACCCTGGCACTGACCGGTACCATGGTGCCCGTGGCCGATGCCAAAGGTGCAGCGCTTGCGCTGATGGTCGAGACGCTCGCGGCGGGGCTAACCGGTGCTCACTACGCCGCTGAAGCAAGTTCGTTCCTCGATACGGCCGGACCGCCACCGGCCACCGGGCAGTTGGTGGTCGCGATCGCACCTGCGGCCTGCGGGGGCAGCACGGATCACCTCGCCCATCTATTCCATGATGTTGCCGCTGAACCCGGCGCACGCCTGCCGGGTCTGTCGCGGTTTGTGGCGCGGCGACGCGCGGAGCGGGAGGGGATCAAAGTCGATCCCGGCTGGTTCAGTATGGCCGGATAGCTCGCGTTGCGCCACCAATCCGGTCTAATGCATGTTTGAGCACAAACCTTCGACACAGGATCCGGATGGACAATGAAACGAGCAACCGGGCGGGGACAGAGTTTCAGCCGCTCTATGCGCAGGTGAAGGCGCTGATCACCCGGCGGATCGGCTCGGGCGAATGGAAGCCGGGCGCGCTGATCCCCAACGAGTTTCAGCTCGCCGCCGAATTCAATGTCAGCCAAGGCACCGTACGCAAGGCGCTGATGGCGCTCGAGGCCGAACGCCTGATCGTCCGCCGCCAGGGCAGGGGCACCTATGTCGCGCGCCATACCCGCGAGCACGCTTTGTTTCATTTCTTCCGCATCGTGGGTCTGGACGATCAGCGGCTGGAGCCGTCGAGCCGGACGCTGAGCCAGAAATCGGTCGGCGCGACCCGCGATCTCGCGAAGCGTCTGGAAATCCAGCGCGGCACCGCGCTGCATTGCATCACCCGGATCAGAACGCTGAAATCGGTGCCCGCCATCTTCGAGCGCATCTACGTGCCGGCTCCGTTGATGCCTGATCTCGCGGTCGAACCCGGCACCGAGATGATCGACGAGATGTATGTGATCTACCAGGAACGCTACGGCATCACCATCGCCCATGCCAGCGAGCGGATCGCGGCGGTCGCGGCCACGGCGGAGGATGCGCGGTTTCTGGCTATTCCAGAGGCGACCCCGCTGCTCGAAATCACCCGCGTCGCGCGCGATGTCGGCAAAGTCGCTGTCGAATTGCGCATCTCCCGCTACCGTACCGACCTGTTCCGCTACGCCGCCGAGCTAAACTGATTCCGGCGTGGCACTCACAAGACGCGCGCAGGGTACCAATGGCGTGAAGGTGATTTGTCAGTGACCCGGCGCGCTGCCATTGCGCAAACGAAAGACAGGACAGAGATGCCAAGCAGAAAGGCGGCGATTAGCCACGGCTGGCCGCCATCGAGTTTGATGAACCAGGTGCCGATCAGCGGCATGAAGCCGCCGATGATCGCTGAGACCTGATAGGCGATCGACAGCCCGGTATAGCGCGTGCCGGCGCCAAACAATTCGCTGAAGAACGTCGCCTCAACCGCGAACATCATGGTGGGGCCTAGATTATAGGCGAGGATGAAGGCGAGCCAGATAATCGCGACCGACTTGGTACCGAGCAGGAGGAAGAACGGGTAGCTGAACGCCGCCATGAATCCGGCACCACCAAGATAGACCGCGCGCCGGCCGAACCGGTCCGACAGCGCGCCGAACACCGGGCACATCGGAATCCCAATGAGCGAGGCCACCATCATCGCGTTCAGCCCCACCGACCGATTCATTGCGAGCTGGGAAACGATATAGGCGATGCCGAAGGCGTTTATGCTGTTTGAGGAAATTATGCTGTTTGAGGAAATCGTCTCGGCGAGCCGCGCGCCGAAGGCCAGCATGATGTTGCCGGGATGGTCGCGCAGAAGCTGGGCGAGCGGCGGCACGTCTGACATTCCCTGCTGCTGCAGCTTCTTGAAGTCCGGCGTCTCCAGCAGATTGAGCCGGATGAACAGGCCGATCAGGGTGAAGGCGATGCTGATCAGGAACGGCACCCGCCAGCCCCAGGCGAGAAATTCGGATTTTGGTAGCCCATCGAGCAGCGCGAAAACGAGCGTGGCGAGCAGGATACCGGCAGAGGCGGCCGCTTGCGGCATGCCGCCCCAGAAGCCGCGCCGTCCCTCGGGCGCGTGTTCGATCGTGATCAGCGCGGCGCCCGCATATTCGCCGCCGAGTCCGAAGCCCTGTACCAGCCGTAACACAAGCAGCAGAATCGGCGCTGCGATCCCCGCCTGGTGCCAGGTTGGCAGCAACCCGATCAGAAAAGTGCCGAGGCCGATGATCAGCAGAGTCATAATCAACCCCGCTTTGCGGCCGATCCGGTCGCCAATATGACCGAACACCACGCCGCCGAGCGGTCGGGCGAGAAAGCCGACGCCGAAAATGGCGAACGCGCCCATGATACCGTTCAGCGGGTTCTGGTTCGGGAAGAACAGCGGCCCGAACGCGACCGCCGAGGCGGTACCGAACACGAAGAAATCATACCACTCGAGCAGCGCACCGATGAAGCTGGCGAAGGCGACCCTGCCCATCGGCGTGCGTGGCGGCGATGCGTCGATATTGTCGGTCATGCGTTTCTCTCCCTTATGCTTTGCTGGTTGATTCTCAGCGCATGTCGATCAGGACTTTCACGCTGTCGGGCCGCATCGCCTCGGCATAGGCGGCCTGGGCTCCATCAAGCGGGCGGACTGCGCTGATCAGCGGTGCTGCGTCGATCATCCTGGTGGTCAGCGCGGCGAGTGCCGCGTCGATATCAGCGGGCACATACATGCCGCTACCGAACAGATCGATTTCGAAGCGTTGCATCCGGGGCAGATCGATCTGTCGCGCGGCTTCCGCCACGCCGACAACGACGACCGCACCACCGCCGAGCGTCATCCGGCAGGCCGCATCGAGCGTGGCCGGTGCAGCGACGCAATCGAATACGGTAGTAAATTCGGCGGTCTCGCCGACCTGATCGGGGGCGATCGCCGCGTGGGCGCCAAGCCGCAGCGCGAGCAAGCATTTCTCGGCAATTGGTTCGACCACCGTGATGGCGCCCGCACCCTGCGCGCGAAGCGCGAGCAGGACGTATAGCCCGATCGTGCCGCTGCCGATCACCAGAATCCGGTCGAGATCGGCCGCGAGTCCGGCGGCGTGGATGCCGACAGCGAGTGGCTCGGCGAGAACGGCCAGTCGCGGATCGAGCCCGGCCGGCACCGCGTGAAGCTGTGCGGCGGAAACCACGAAGCGCGTGCGCCCGGCGCCCGGCAGGCGAAACCCGATCACCTTTGCTGTCGCGCAATGGTTGGGGTGGCCGGATCGGCAGGCGCGGCAATGACCACAGGTGACGAGCGGGTTCAGCACGACCCGTGCTTCCGGCGCAAAACCAACCGCCTCGCCCGCCGCCAGCACGGTCGCGACGCATTCATGGCCAATGATGAGCGGCGGCCGCACCCACGGGTGCTGACCGTGCAGCACGTGAAGATCGGTGCCGCAGATGCCGAGAAATTCAGCGCCGACCAGTACCTCGCCCGGTCCCGGCGGTGCCGGTCCCGCCGCCCTTATAACGCTGACCGCGCCGATCGCGGGGAATTTGATTGCGCGAACCGGGCGGAACAGGTCGTTCATCGGATCAGCGCACCATTGCGCGGTCGGTGATCTCGCACAGGCGCTTGAGCCGGTCGGCCGCCGCGCTGGCGAGAGCCGCGCCGCGATCGGCCATGCCGATCACCGGCTGCCACACCGCCCGCCCGGCGAGGAACCCGGACGCGCCTTCTGCGCAGGCGAGCGCGACGGCGCGCGGAAACTTATCAGGCTCGACACTGGAAGACAGCACGACCCACGGCGAGGCGATCGCGCGCGTCAGCGCGGTGCATGCAATACGGATCGCCGCCTCCGCACCGTTGCCATGCAGCGGTACTTCCGCCTTGTAGAGATCGGCGCCAAGCGCGCCGAGTTCGCGTGCCGCCGCGATCACGCCAGCCTCCCAATCGAACCGGCCGCCGTGCCGCGACCGACGGGCCACCGGCTCGATGATGCTCACCAGCCCCGCCGCCCTACACCGGGTGACGAATCGGCGCACCATCGCGATGCGTGGTTCCGCCGGTTCGTCGGGGCGCCAGATCACCAGCAGCTTGAGCGCCGTAGCGCCCTGATCTCGCACCATATCCGGCACCACAGCGTCGTCGATCTCGACATCGGCGACGAACTCCGCCTCACTCGGGATGAACCGATCGGCCGCCGCGATCAGTGCGCAACTGGGTGCGACCGCCCGTTCCGCGATCGCCCGGTCCCAGATGAAATCCCGATCGAGCAGGATCGCGGAGGCAAACGGCGAGAGAGCCCGCGTTACCGCGAGCTTGAAGTCGGTCACCGTCGCGTCGCTCACCGGACCGGTCGTATGTTCGGCCAGCATCGCACGCAGTGCCTCGCGCTGGTCGATAGCGAGCATTGCATAGCCACCCGACGATCGCGCCAGACTGGCGGGATCGCGCGCGGTTCCAGACCGGACAGGACTGCTCGGGCGGATAATGGTTTCCGGCATCGTGTTCAGACCTCCATGAGCTGGCTTGTGGCGGCGACGTGGGCGGGTAGCAGCCGCATCACCGTGTCGTGGTTGGGTATTGCCGAGCGGCCATCGACGCCGCAGCAGGAGAGCCCGGCGGCGATACTGGCATAGGCGGTAGCGTCGGGCGGCTCGAAGCCACGAATCCAAGCCGCGACCAGCGCGCCGTGGAACACGTCGCCAGCGCCGAGGGTGGAGATGCAGGGTGCGTCTCGCCAAGCCGGCACAAGCCAGGTTTTGCCGGCCGCCCGGACATGCGCCCCTGCCGCGCCAGCGGTCGCGACCACCCAGTCAGGTCCCGCGGCACGCCGCAACTGATAGGTCACCGTACCGTCGCCCACTAGCGCGGCGAGCCGCACCTGCGTCGGTGCGAACAGGCGGATCCGGCTGAGATCGAGACCGGCGATCGGATTGCCTGCATCGACCGACAACGGCACGGTAGCGTCACCCAATGCGGCGGCCGGCGCATAGCCGGCCTGATCGACATGCACCATCGCCGCCGCAGCGATCCGCGACGCCTGCGCCGAACCGGCGGTAATGTTCAGCGGCGGCGAAGGGATCGGGCAGATCGCCCGTGTGCCGCGCGATCGGTCGGCGACGATCACCGCTGCCGCCGAAAGTGCCCCCGGCACCACGATCGCGGCCGAGACGTCAACTCCCTCCGCGCGCAGGCCATCGAGAATGCGCGTGCCGCGCGCGTCATCGCCCACCGTGCCGATAAACGATGCCACCACACCAAGCCGCGCACAGGCGACCGCGCCGGTGGCGGCCGGGCCGCCACCGGCCTCTGCGATCGCCTCCGCAACCACGCGGCCGTCGGGTTCGGGAAAACCGGGCACCAGCGCGATCGTGTCCCAGGTCGCGAGGCCGACGAAGACGGCTGGGGATGATCCTAAGCGCGGCGGCATGGTATCCTAGACGTGTTGTTTGTTGCAAAATTACCAAATTTGGTAATTTTATACCATTGTCGCGGTCCCGTGTAAAGTGGTTTTATATAGGATAGAGGAGATATCGATGAGCCGACCGTTCGTTCTGTGTCATGCCCTCTGTTGGGCCGCGCGTTAACGATGAAGTATGGTGCCGCCGACGCCCGGCTGGAGGCGATTCACGCGCGTCTCGCCTCGGCCGGATTCCTCACCGTCGCCGATCTTGCCGCCACCATCGGGGTTTCCGAAATGACGGTCCGCCGGGACCTCGCGCGGCTTGCCGCCGCCGACCGGGTTCGGCTGGTCCACGGCGGCGCTCAGGCTACCGAGGCGGTACCGAGGGAAGGCTCCTTCCTGCACCGCCAGCTTCAGAACGAGACAGCGAAGGACGCGATCGCGAGTGCGGCAGCCGCGCTAATCGGGCCGCAGGACAGTATCGCGATCGATGCCGGCAGCACCGCGCTGCGGGTGCTGGAGCGACTCGATCCCGGTTTCGCCGGCAGCATCGTCACCCATTCAGTGCCGGCCATCGTCACGGCGATGGAGCGGGGCCGCTACCGCGTCATCGCACTCGGCGGAGATCTGTTCCGCGACAGCGCTGCCCTGGTCGGGCCGCTCGCAACCGACGCGGCTGCGCGCCTGCGCGTGCGTACCTTGTTTCTCGGCGCCGCGGCGATCGATAGTCGCGGCGTCTATGTCGCGGCGGATATCGAACGGCCGGCCAAACGCGCACTGATGACGGTGGCCGACCGGGTAATCCTGCTCGCCGATCACACCAAGTTCAGCCGCTCGGCCCCTGTTTTGCTCTGCGGTCTGGACGCGCTCGACGTTCTGGTGACCGAACAGCCGGTTGCCGAACCGATCCGTGCAGCCCTCATCTCCGCCGGAGTTGCGATCGTCGTCACCAGCTTAATACGGTCCGAAGATACGTCCGCATAGGAGATCCCGCCATCTTGTCGCCCCGAATCGGCAAGAATAAAGCGAATCACATCCAACGCCATCGGTACCGAGGACCAGGACATCGCCCAGTTTTGGAACGCCCCCGTCGCGCAAGGTGAAAGTGGAACGAGGCGATGATCGCGTGCTGAATTGGACGCGATTTTCGCCAGTGAGGGGGGCGCTATCGCGCGCGATTTTACACTCTTGACACCATTGCGCCGATCGGCCCTGTCCGTCAGGTTTCCCTGTGTTCAAGATACGGAGGAAAGGATGACGACGAGTCGGGTCAAAAGATCGCCTCGGAAGGCGAAGAAGGTGCAGGAAAGGAGTTCCGGCTTTCAAGGCTGGAACACGACCGACGCCGATGAACTCGAACGGCGCCGGTGGCGGGGGCTCACCGATATCGGCGCCATTGAAAATCTGGAGCCTGAACATCCCTACTTCGGTAACTTCCGCGTGCACTCGACCAGCGGAGCCACGTATGAAGTCGAAATTCGCTCTCTGATTCTGCGGGAAAACTCCTGCGGCTGCCCGGACTGGCGGGTCAACGGTCTCGGTACCTGCAAACATATCGAGGGGGTGCTCGAAGCATTGCGTCGCAAAGGGAAGCGCGCCTTTGCCGCGGCGGGGCGGGCCGGTAGTCCGCGGCTTGAAATATTTCCTGCTGTCGATGGATCCAGTGCCGTGCATGTGCGTGGGCCCAGGGACCGGAACACCGTGGACGCCGTCATCACCCGATATTGCACCGCGGCCGGATTGCTTGCGGGCGACACGCTGACCACTCTCCCCGCTCTGCGAAGTGAGCTGGACGGCTTACATCCTGGAACCGTCCGGTTTTCCCGCCAGCTCGAGAGCCGAATGGAGGAAGAACGTCGGCGCCGTCGGCGCGTCGAGGATCGCGACCGGTTCCTCGCTGATGTCGAGGATGGCTCTGCCACAATCGACATCCTGCACCATCCGCTCTTGCCCTACCAGGTGGACGGCATGCTGCATCTGGCATTCGGCGAGCGCGCGCTCCTGGCCGATGAAATGGGCCTCGGCAAGACGGTGCAGGCGATCGCCGCGTGCGAGCTGCTTCGCCGCTTGCGCGGCATATCTCGGGTTCTGGTCGTCCTGCCGGCTTCGCTGAAAGCGGAATGGGAGGACCAGATCGCCCGCTTCACCGACCTTTCGGTGACGGTCGTATCCGGTCCGCGCCCCGAGCGGCTGCGGCTTTATGCAACGAAAACCTTCTTTACCCTGGTCAATTACGAGCAGGTACTGATCGATCGCCACGACATCAATCGGATCGTCGGCGCCGACGTCGTGATCCTGGACGAAGCGCAGCGGATCAAGAATTGGCAGACCAAGACCGCGCAGGCGGTAAAGGAGCTGCGGAGCCCCTACGCGTTCGTGCTGACCGGCACACCGCTCGAAAACCGCATCGATGAGGTCTATTCCATCGTCCAGTACCTGGATCCGCGGCTCCTGGGGCCGTTGTTCCGCTTCAATCGCGATTTCTATGTCCTTGATGAGCGCGGCCGGCCGATTGATTACAAAAATCTCGCAGAACTGCGCGCGCGCCTGGAACCGGTGATGCTGCGGCGGCGCAAGGACGATGTGGAGGACCAGCTTCCCGGCCGCACCGTCGATACCTTCTACGTCGCGATGACCGAGGAGCAGCGGTTGCGGTATGCGGATTACGAAACCCCGGCCTCTCGGCTGATCGCCCTGGCGCAGCGCCGCCCGCTCAGGAAGGAGGAATTCGACCGCCTGCAGCAATTGCTCGCCTGCATGCGGATGATCTGCGACACGCCTTATATCCTCGACCCGACCTGCCGGGTGTCGCCCAAACTCGACGAACTCGAAAATGTCCTGGCTGAACTTCTTGCGGAGCCGGACCGCAAGATCATCGTCTTCTCGGAATGGGAGCGGATGCTGGGACTGGTGCGCGAACTGGCCAGTGAACTCGGCGTCGAGTTCGCGTGGCACACCGGTTCGGTGCCACAGGACAAACGGCGGATCGAGATTCGTCGGTTCAAAAGCGATCCTGCCTGCCGGTTGTTCCTGTCGACGGATTCCGGCAGTGTCGGCCTCAACCTTCAGGTGGCGAGCGCGGTCGTCAACATGGACCTGCCGTGGAACCCGGCAAAGTTGGAGCAGCGCATTGCCCGGGCTTGGCGCAAGTACCAGACCAGAGCCGTAACCGTCATCAACCTGGTCTGCGAGGATTCGATCGAGCATCGCATCCAACATATCCTGGTCCAAAAGCAGGGTCTGGCGGACGGCGTGCTGGACGGGCGCGGCGATATCGAGGCGCTGAAAATGCCCTCGGGGCGGGCCGCCATGGTCGAGCGGCTGGCCGCACTCCTGCACAAGCCGGAGCCCGTCTTGCCATCGCCGCCCCTGGATTCTGGTCGCCGTTTTGCGACCGAAATTGTTGGTCGCCTGAGCGATGCGGTTCTTTTGATCGAGCGATACCGTCGCGACGAAGGCGGAGAAACGATGGTCGTGGTCATGGAGGGTGCGCCGGCCGAATTGAACGAGGAGCGTCAGCGTCTGGCCGAAGCGGCGGCCCAGATCGGCATCGCCTCCATCGAAATCGTTGGGCGCTCCGCGTGGGACGCTGTCCGTCGGCTGCAATCTGTCGGCATTGTTCGCTTGATCGAGGCCGGAGATGTGCTGCATCGATCTCCTGTCTTGGATGAGGCGACGATGCCGGAAGATCAGGCCGGGCGGACGCGCAACCGGCAGGTCGCAATGAGCTGGCTTGATCAGGCCGAGCGCAAGTTGCGCATGGCGACGCTGCTCGCCGATGGCGGCTTTGCCGAGGAGTCGCTGCCATCGCTCGGCCAAGTGGCATCCTTGGCGATTCGGGGCCTTGCCGTCGTCGTCGATCCCCATCTCGAACCCACACTCGCGGAAACGATCCCGGAAGCCGAGTTGACCGAGTTGACGGCCGTGCGGGCGCATTTGCCACCGGGGTGCATCGCCGATCTGGCATTGATTGGCGGCATCGGGAACGGCGCGATAGACATCGATGCGAGCAGGGCCGCGGCTCAGGGCTTGCTCGCTACTGCCCGCGCCGCAGCCGAGCGGAACTGGGCAGCTTGACCCTTGAACACCGTATTTCTATCTGTGATTGAAAGAAGCTGCGGAAGGCCGCCCATCGAACCGTAGAGGATACATGGCGAGGCATCGGCACCCTGCTTACCGCGTTCTCCGCCGATGAATGCAAAAGATACCTCATCAACTCAGGGTACGGTTCAGTCTAGAGTCATCATGCTCTAACGCTCATCTGCCGTCATGCGATAGGATCTTTTGGGTTAATTTTTACCATTCTCAATCGCTGTGATTTGAACCGAGCATTTTGGGTTTTTGTTTGAACGCCGACGTTTTGATACGGTAAGCAGTTGGAATCAGATAATGAATTGTTTGTTCGATCGGATCATTCTCCTGATCGTAGGAAATCCGCTCCAGTACGAGTATGGGCGTGGTTGAAGAGATTTTCAGCATGCCGCCCAATGCGGCATTCGGCAATTGGCTGCTGATTTCGAAATCGGCGCGAAACGGCTCCACTCTCAGCTTGGAGCGCAGCAGCTCATAAACTCCCATAGACGCAGTATCGGCTCGCGACACGCGCTCGCCTAGGCGAGGGGGCAGCGTCACCTGGATCAGGGCATGATGGGTGCCCCCAGTTTCATAAAGTCGGCTATAGCAAAGCACCTCATCCGCGGTGCCGCGGAAAATATCGGGGATACCCTCTTTTTTCCAGCCGAAATCGACCACCGTGATGGCGACGTTTTCACCAGCAGCCAGGAAAGCGTCGGTGAAGGGACCGAATTTGTCGATCTCATAGATCACCCGCGGCAAGTATTGGGCCAGGAACGTGCCTTTGCCCTGCCGCCGGATCAGCACGCCCTGATCGACCAGGGTCTGAATGGCACGCCGCACCGTGATCCGGCTGAGGCTATAGCGGGTGCGGATCTCTTCTTCGGTCGGGATTTGCTCCCCAGGCTGATAGGACGCCAGCACCTCCGTGCGCAGCCGGTTGGTGAGCTGCTCATGCAAGGCGAAAGGATTCTGACGCTGCAAATCGCCAATTCTGCCGCTGTTTTGGGGAGCCATTCGTGTTCCAACTCCAGGGGTTGCTCACAAATTAATGTATTGTTTCAGGATAAGATGTATTATATCGTCTGCCAATCCGAATCGTCCAATAAACATGAATTTTTGCCACAGGGCAGAGACAAAGCTGTGAGGAAACCATGAAAAACGCGGAATTTTCGCGATTGGACGCAGATCTGGCACGCAGCCGCGCGCAAGGGGCGAGGGTATGGATTGGCCGGCGCGGCGCGCTGAAACTGGCGGGCGGCGCGGGCGCGCTTCTGGCGATGGATGCGGTCCATGCCGCTTCTGCCGCAACCACCTTGCGGCTTTCCACCTGGGGCGCATCAAAAGCGCCGCAAGTCACCAGTTTCGTCGCACCATTCATCGAGCAAGTCGAGCATGCCTCCGGCGGGCGCATCAAGGTGGAAAATTTCCCCGATGGCGCCTTGGTGAGCGAGCAGGATGTGCCAACCGCGATCCAATCGAAGGTGGTGGATATTTCCCTGACCACCTTGGGAAGTTGGGCCTCCATCGTGCCGGAGGCGGGGGTGCTCAACACGGTGTTTTTCTCGCCGACTGGGGAGGGGTTCGAAAAAGCGATTGGGCCAGGGACAAAATTGTTCAAAACCCTCGATGCCGGCATGATGAAGCACGACACCAAGATGCTCTGCGCCCTCTATAACGGGCCAGTCGTCGTGGTTTCGCGCCAGCCGCTCAATACCCCAGCGGCCTTTCGCGGCAAGACCATCCGTGTGTTTGATAGACTAACGGCGCAAATCGTACAAACCTTGGGCGGCGCTCCTTCGACCATCGGTGTGGCCGATGTCTATCCCGCTCTCGAACGCGGAACCGTGCAAGGGGCGATCGGTGGTCTGGAAGGGGCGGTCGGGCTGAAAGAATATGAAGTGGCCAAATATGTATTGGCCACCAATGGCGTGTTCGGCTTGTTGATCACCGGCTATGTGATGAATTTGGCGCATTTTGTAGCGTTGTCGGCCGATCTGCGGAAAATCGTTCTCGACGCGGCCTATCAAGTTGGCAGGACGGCTAATCAGGCGATGGTCGATGCCTACCAGATCGAATTGGACAAGATGCGCGAGCATCATGCGACCGTCACCGTGCTTGAACCAAAAACGCCCAATTACGATGCGTTCAAGGCCGCGTTAGCGCCTTTGGTCCGCAAGGAAAAGGCGGGCTTCAGCCCGGCTTTGGTGAAGACCGTCCTGGATTCCCTGCAATGATCCGCAGCCGCTGTCGATGACGGTCCGTGCCGGGGGCTGGCGCGCACAACTGGCTTCTCAGCTTACCGCGGTATCGCGGGTGATCGCAACCATATCCGCTCTGTTGGCGCTCGTTCTGCCGTTGCCTGTTCTGTACGAAATTGTGATGGATCAGTTGCAGCGCCCGCCTATCTGGGTATTCGAGATCTCGGGCTATGCCATCATCATGATGGGGTTTTGTGCCGCCGGCTATGGTCTGAATACCGGGCATCATTTCCGCCTCAAAATCCTTGCACAAGGCCGCCCGGACCTTGAACCGGCTCTGGCGAGGTTGTCCGGCTGCTTTGAACTGGCGTTCGGTCTTGTCCTGCTGGTGTCCGGCTGGCAGCAAGCGCATGCCGCCTTGACGCAACATCTGGTCTCCAACACCTTGCTGCAGGTGCCACAATTCTGGCCGGAATTGGCGTTGCCGATCGGCGGTGCTGCCATCGCCGTCCAGGCGCTGGCTCACATCCTCGCGCCGCGCATAACGGGGCGTTGAGCATGGCCTGGAGCGGCGATGCCACGCTGATCACCCTGGTGTTTGGCATGTTCGGCCTGATGGTGCTGGGGGTACCGATTTTCATCTCGATCGGGGTAACCGCCTTTGCTGGTCTTGCATTGATGTTCGGCATCGATCAGGCTAGCGTGGATTTCGCTTCTTTCCTCTGGCAGAGCTTGAATAAATTCGAACTCGTGACCATTCCGTTGTTTGTTTTTGCCGCCATGCTGGTGCAGGCGGCGCGTTTGGGCGATGAACTCTTCGAATTCGCCAAGGTCTGCATCGGCGCAGTGCCGAACGGGCTTGGCGTGGCGGTGATCCTCACCTGTGCGATCTTCGCCGGCATCACCGGCTCGAGCCCGGTGACGGCGGTGACAGTCGGCTTGATTGCCCTGCCGGCTTTGGCCCGCGAAGGCTATCCCGACCGGGTGCGCGGGGCGTTGATAGCCGGAGGCGGCACCTTGGGCATTCTGCTGCCTCCAAGCCTTCCATTGATCATTTATGGCGTGTTGACGGAAACCTCGATCGGCAGTTTGTTCATGGCCACGGTGATCCCAGGTTTGCTGCTGGCACTGCTTTTCTCGCTATATGTTATTTTTTTCAACCGTCCGGCGATCAAGGTCCGCCCCTACGTGTGGCGCGAACGTTGGCCGATCTTGCTGAAAGGCGCGCCGATCGTCGTCCTGCCGGTGTTCATCATCGTCTCGATCTATTTCGGCGTCGTCACTCCGACAGAAACCGGCGCGGTGGCCGCGATGTACATTCTGCTGGTCGGGCTCATCCGCCGCCGCTTAAATCTCAAGAGCATCCTAGCGGCGGCGATGAACGCCGCGCTGACTGCCTCCATGCTGTTGTTGATTTTCGGAACAGGATCGGTCTTTGCGCGGTATAGCGCTTTGCTACAATTGCCGCAGAAAATTGCTGCTGGCGTTACGTCGCTGCCCGGCGGTCCATTGATTGCCTTCACCGGCATCATCGTCACCGATCTGTTTCTTGGTACTTTTCTCGAATCAGGGGCGCTGACGATCCTGACCATCCCGATTTTTTTCCCCATTGCCCGGGCCATCGGCATTGATCCGGTGCAGTTCGGCGTGATCATCGCCGTCAATCAGGAAATCGCCCAGATCCACCCGCCAGCAGGGCTTAACCTGGTGACGGTAGCCTCCATTTCCGATATTCCGCTAACGCAGATGATGGCGAGCATCCTGCCGTTCATCGCCATTGAGATCGTCATGGTCTACGCGCTGTATTTATTTCCAAATCTAACACTGTTTCTTCCCAATCATATGAGCATGCCATGACCATGTCGCCGATGGTTCGAGGTGGCTGGAACCGACCGGAGAGAAGCGATGAAATTGACCGATGAAGAACGAGCGATGTTATCGGGAGAATGCGGCCCGCTGCGCCACTGGGCCATCGCCCATCAAATCCAGGTTGGACGCTATTTCCACGCGACTGATCTGGTTCAGATCGCCCAGGCCCACATCATGTGCGACACTGAATCGCTCGGCGAGGCGGGCGTGCAGTGGCTAGAACGCTGGATGGGTCTGCCTGACGCGCAACGCCGGGTCAGGGTACCAACGATCACCGATCCGCGCGGAACCGATTTTTTTGCCGCACCAAGGCTAAAGCAAGAAAATTGGATGGTTGAGCGCGAGCGGCGGACCACCGTAGCGCTGGAATCCTGCGGCATCCTGATGACCAATACCTGCATCAACTATCAGACGATCATGCCGCCGCTGCTCGGCGAACATGTGGCCTATGGGGACACCGGCGTTGTCATCTATACCAATAGCGTGCTGGGGGCGCGGTCTAATTTCGAGGGAGGCCCTTCTGCGTTCGCGGCAGCCCTCACCGGATGCACGCCGCGCTATGGCTACCATCTGGAGGCAAGGCGGCAACCGACCTTGCACATCGTGACGACCTTCACGCCGCAGTCGCTTGATGGATGGGGGGCATTGGGCGCGATGGTTGGCAAATTGGCGGGCGACTACTGGAGTGTTCCGTTGGTCAGCGGGCTGGAGCGGATTCCCGGCTCCGACGAGATGAAACATTTCGGCGCGGCGGCGGCGAGTTTTGGTTCGGTGGCGCTGTTCCATCTGTCCGGCATCACGCCTGAAGCCAAACTAGCGCGGGATTTTTCTGCCTCGGTATCCTCGCTACCGCAATTCCGCTTAGGCGGCCGGGATCTGGAGGCATTTCGCCAGCGTTATGGCCAGACTACGGGCAAGGTCGATCTGGTCGTGTTTTCCGCCCCACAATTGAGTATCGTCGAAATACAGCAGGTCGCCGATCTGCTCGCTGGGCGGCAGGTGAAAATTCCACTGCTGGCGATCACCAGTCCGCAAGTCAAGCCGGATGCAGATCGCATGGGGTTGACCGCCCGTATCGAAGCCGCTGGCGGTACCGTTCTGGCTGGCATGTGTTTCTACAATAGCTATGCGCGCGAGATGGCGGAAGCGAACGGTTGGAAGTCTCTGGCCAGCAATTCGGCCAAGTTGGTGAACATTATCGGCGGCTATGGGTACAGCCCAACTCTGCTGTCGATGGAACAATGTATTGACGTAGCCTGTGCGGGAGGTTCGGTGTGATGCGGGATGCGATGTTTTATGCGGGCTGCGCAATGGGTCATAAAATCCAGGGGCGAGCGCTGGTCGCCAAGGATGGCTTCTCTGCCCGCTATGATCTTGATCGGATAAAAGGTGTTTTTTCGCGCCCGGAGCATGTCCTGGCAGGCCAGTCTTACCTGGGGCGGGTCCTGATCCTGGATGCGGCGAAAGGCGGGGTGGCAACCGCTTGGATGCTGTTCGAGATGGCTTCCCGTAGCATGATCCCGCTGGCTCTAGTTCTCAACCGGGCAAACCCCATCATGGCGCAAGGCGCAGCCCATGCCGGCCTGCCGCTGATGTCGGATTTCGATTGCGATATCACTTCTGTTATTCCCTCAGGGGCCTTGGTCGAACTCGAACCAAGTGTCGAGCGTCCTTATCTCAAATTATTACGAGACGACACAAACGGCGCTCCTTCTCTTGGTTGATTTTGACAGACCTTGGGGTGAAAACGCATCCAACCACAGATGATATGGAATGATGCACAGGGAGACCGGTGGGAGGTTGGAAGTGAGAGTCTTGGCCTTCTAGCAGCAACCGTGCGGAATTTTACGGTAAAGAGCCAATCGGCTTGGTCGGGCTAAAGATGGCCAGAGCTTCACGACAATAAGATGGTTATCGTGAATCATCCCCGCTATCGATCTAAAAGGAGGCCGCGCCCATCAGGTTTTGAGGACCGAGATAACCCCGGCGATACCAGCCAATCCCACGACCGCGGTGATGACGTACGCGAAGGTGGTTTGCGATATACGCCGGACGGCATGGACACCCGCGAAGGTGCCAAGTGCCGCGAAGGGTAACAGCCAGACGCCAGAGATCAGCCAAGGCAGCCGCGCGATGCCCGTGCCGAGGGCGACTGTGATCGCCAGCAGATAACTCAGCAGATTGAACATCACGAGGATCGCCCGGCTATCATTGATTCCCTGCCTCTGCCAGACGACAATCAGCGCCGGAACCGGCCCACCCATGCTGGTGCAGCCATTGAGAATGCCACCGAGAAACGCGCCGATTGCCAATGGCCACGCACCGGGGCCGATTCTGATTTGAAACCAAGTCAATCGCAGGATCGTGATGCCGATCGCCAAGCCGGCGATCGCGAATTTCAAGGCTGGACGGTCGATCAATCCGAGCAGCATGATCCCGATCGGCGTGCCGACCATCGTGCCGAAAACGACCGGTATTGTCCGGTCGCGGGCGATTGCATGACGAATTTCGGCGATCACGCCGAGGCTCATGATGGCGCCAAGCACCAGTGCGACGAACACCACCTGGCGCGGATCGTCGGATATGAGCGAAAAGAGCGGAGTGAAGACCACGGCAAAACCGAAACCCGCAAAACCTTTAACGAAACCTGCCGCGAGTGCAGTGAGGCCGCCGGCGACCAGGAACAACGGGGTGGAAGCAATCAGCATTATTTTAAACCTTGGTCTGTCTTGCGAGATCGAATCGCCCAGGATGGAGATCTTTAGCTCTAGCTTTTTGACCACGGACCCGCGCCGCACGTAACCCGCAGGCTCACGGCGGGGTCATCCTATCCGAAAAATGATGCCTGTGTGGCTAAAAGTGGTCTGAGATTCACGATAATCATATCTTTGCTGTGACTTGTGTCAAATCGCCGCATCGCTGTGCGACCGCAGGGCGCCGGCGAAAGTCGTCTTGCATGCGCAATCCGGTGATCATGAACGGTGAATCCGTTCGATCGTGAAGTTCACCAAGGCGAAGACGAGGCCGGACGGCTCGACGCCGGCAGTCGACCTCGCGATCCCGACCTTCGGCTGCAAGAACCACATCGCGATCGACCGGCACCACGGCTTGATCTGAAACTGGGTGGTCACGAATGCCGCGCGACCGGAGCGCAACTCAACGGGCTGATCGATAAGACCAACACCGCGGCCAGCGTGTGGGCGGAGGGAGCCAAGGTTCTATTGGCCGCTGCCGATGGAAAGCTCCCGGAGGGGGACACGGCATATCGGTCGAAGAAGAACGAGGCATGGTTGGTCAGACAACGGCATGCGCTCGTGTATCCACCGGAAGAAGCCGCAGGGCCGAGCGATGCCGCGCGGCACGGCGCTCGCGAACGCGGCGAAATCCCGGTTGCATTCGGCGATCGAGCATGTGGCCCTGTTCGTTCGCACCATCGGCCTCGTCCGGGCAAGCACGAAGATCGGCCTCGCCAATCTCGCCTACAACATGCAGCGCCGGGTCCGGCTCGGCAGGAGAACCGCGCCCGCATGAGCCCGAAGCCCCGACGGGGGGCAGAAAATCCCAGAAACCACAAGCAATTGCTCCGAAATCGATGCACTGACCGGCGCCAGCCGAATCAGCAACGCGATTGAGCCCAACCCGCTACTCGAAATCCGTCAGGCCAAGGGTTTTTCGAGGCGTCCGGATATAGAAAAAGATTTACTACAAGAAAAGCAAGCAAGGCTTCGGTTCACAACCCCAGAACAAATAGGAGCGCTGGCGACATATCTCTGTTCTGACGCAGCTCAGACTATAACAGGAGCGTCACCCTCGATTGGCGGTGGGTGGACGACCCACTGAAAGCCATCACGAAATAGTTCGGCCTCCATCAACATATAGAATTTGACCGGTTATGAACCGGCTTCCCGGTGCCAGAAGAAATATGATGGCAGCGAGAAGGTCTTCCGGGGTTCCGAATCGGCTCATTGGAATTCTGGCGAGTGCCGCGTCTTGGGTAATAGGATCGTCAAGGATCTGGGTCGCCAAGGGGGTCGGGGTGACAGCCGGTCCCAGTGCATTTACCCGGACACCCGATGCAGCCCATTCTGCGGCGAGCACACGTGTAACATGCGCAGCACCAGCCTTGCTTGCCGCATATGCGGCGTAGTTACGGTTTGCAACGCTGCTCGACACAGACGTTATGGTAATATCGACGAGTTGAACGGTGCGGGTCGCCGCGGCAAGACCGATCAGGGCCAGCTTGAACAACCGTCCGGCATCTTGCATCTGGGTTTCTTCAAGCCTGAGGCCGTCGCTTTTCAAGGACCTGAA
>NZ_JAKGBZ010000047.1 GCF_021556475.1 Acidiphilium iwatense
CAAATTCGCGATCGAAGCTGGCGATATGATTTTCGCGCCGCGGATGAAGGCCCTGCTGCTCCGCGCCGTCGTGCTGGCAAGGCGGCATCGCGCCCTGGCCGAAGCCACAAGACGGGCCTGGCGTCGTCGCCTCGAGCATGACCTCGACGCCGTCATGGCGCTCGCCCCGACCAACCGCCACGGCAGACGATTGCGCCGACGATACGGCAAGGTTCGTGATCATCTCTTCACCTTCCTCGACCACCCGGATATCGCCGCGGACAACAACGGCTCCGAGCGCGAACTCCGGCCCACCGCGACATATCGCAAGGTCACCGGAGGGTTCCGATCCACCTGGGGCGCCGATTTCTTCGCCAACGTCCGATCCGTCGTCGGGACCGCCGCGCGACACGGCCTTGATGCCTACACCGCCATCAAAAACGCCGTCACCGGAGCATCACTGCCGATCGACCCCCTGCCGGGTTGAGCAGATACGATTTTTGAATGAGCAAACAATCGGTCCAACCAGCCGAAGCCGCTGGAAGCGAAGCGCTGCCGAAGCAGACGCACTCATCGACGGCACATGGAAGCCACCGCCGAAACGAGATCCATTGGATTCTTCAAGGTAAGGTAGCAGCTTCCCTGTGAAGCTCGGAACCTACCGGACGCCAGGGACCGTTTGATGCGGTGGCTGGTGGACTGGGTGCTCCGGCAGCATCACCAAGGTTGCCAGTTCCAGCCCGATCGTCAGCGCCATCATCCATTTTATCGCCGTCATATGGCGGGTGATCTCACCCATGTCCCCGTCGATCCGACGCGCCCGCCTGGCGAACCCGCCAATAAGGGCCTCGCACTTGTCCCGAATTACCGAACCGCCCTGCTCCCGCATTTCCTCGACCATTTTCCCTGATCCTACCCTCCTGGCCCGATGAAGACCGCAAACGCGGCGCCGGCCGCGAACAGACCAGCGCCAATGATCATGATGCCAGCCATGAGGGCGATCACGGCCCACTCCGGAAAGAGTGGCTCCGGCCTCGTATCCAACCGCCGCTCCCGGTCCGCCAGCAATTCCTCCGCCCTCGCGACACTGGCCGCGAACGGGGCACAATCCTCCTGCGTCGCCACGCCCGCAATCCTTGCCCGCCGGGTCATTCATCAGCGTCGTCACCCACTCCCCCTAGCCGCCAAAGGCAGATTGCTGCTCTTCTCCATCGCGCGTGCAGCGAACGGCCAGCAAACTCGAAATCCGCAACGGCGCGATAATGTTCCCTTATCGCGCGTCAGAAACCGCTAGCGGCGAGTGCCCGTCTTGAACACCCTGTCCTCGATGGCGGTCCGGATCGCGCCAAGGATCTTGATAAGGAATGATCTCGGGCACGTCCCGCGCGTCCAGCCATTACTGGACCGTGGCGTGGGGACCAGATCATAGCCAGGCCAGACGGTGGTATTCATCTCACTGTAAACCACCCAGCACGGTTCCGGATCGAGTCCCATTGCCGCCTTGTGTTGGTCTGGGACAGACATAGCCAAAGTGTCAGCCATAGGCGGGGTATGGGTGATCGGCACCACTACGATTTCAAGAGCGGAACCGAGAACCGGGTTCCGCGGGGCCGCTACCGCGACCACCATGCACGGGCGGGCTTTGCGGGCCTCGTCGCTGCCGGAATCACGTTCGCCCGCCCATAGATAGTTGAAAGTGACGACAAGCCCTTGCGTTGGCGTTGGGAGTCCCCCTGTCGATGGGCTCATCCGATGTTCAGATGCCGGGGTTTATGGCCCTCGTGGTTTACGTCGGCGTGCCGCTCCGCCTCGGCCTCTTCCTCCATCAGCCTGTTGTGCCCATGAACGAGAGCGTCGAGCAAATGCAGGGGCATCTCCTCAAGGAGGATTGACCGTCGCGATGCTTTTGCCGCCTGAACGATCGCGTAGTCGTCTGCGGACACAAAGACCCCGACCACACGCTCATGATTTTTGACGATGACCGGCTCTTTGACGGACTTCTCGCGATAATCCGCGAAGGAACGGACAAACTTCGTTGCACTGACTTCCATGATCGCCTCATTAGTAATGTGTGTAATTTACATATTTTATGTCGTTTTGTCAATCCCGATTCCGCTCCGATCATCTCAATGCCCGTGGGCTGTTCTTCAACAACGTATAGCTTCCTCTGCCTGGCGGGCCACCCGCTCAAAGGCGATCTCGCTCATGGCTGAGTCTCGTGGGCATGATGCGCGATGTATTCCCGCAGGGCGTTGTTGATGCTTGTTTGATAGCCGTCGCCGATGCGTGTCTTGAACCAAAAGATCAAATCAGCATCGAGCCGCAACGTGATTTGCTGTTTCATCGGCCGAAAAAAAACACCGCGCTGGGCGTCACGCCAATCTCTTTGCTCAGGGACCGCCTGCGTATTGATCTGATCGTCTGGCATAGAGGCCAAAGCCTCAAGTTCGGCTTTCTGTTGCCCGGTCAATTTAGAAATCCCCTTCTTCATAGGCTTTCCTTTCATGAGCCGTCGCCTTCCGGGCGCTGATGATGCGGCCGACCTCTTCCTGTGTGGTAGGATCAGGCTCCGGCCAGGTATGAACCACGAACAGATGCACCGTGCCGACCAGCCCGACAGTTTGCCAACGATCGCCGTCCGGGTGGGGGTCTGGCCGGCTGGCCGCCATCGGGTCGTCAAAAGTCAGTTGCGCCGTCTCAAAACTCAGGCCGTGGTCGCGCTTGTTGACGCGGTTCTTTTCGACGGCCCAAGCCCACTGCACGGCGGCACTTTCTTCGTGGTAGTTACGGATATGTAGCTACAAATGAGGGGCGGTTCAAGCCCTCGAAAGCCAGGGCTGGAGCTGCGCGCGGCGCTTGGCCGTGGCATCGCGCGGAAAACGCCGCATCGACTTTTGTTGCCAATTTTAGCCGATTACGGTCAGCGGGCGGAGCGTTTAGGCGACCGCCGCAAGCTCATAATCAACGTGCAATGCGTCATAGGGGAAGATCACCCCACCGGCCTCGTCCGGCCGCAAAACGCCCGCGAGCAACAATGCCTGAACATCGCCATGGACCGCTTTCACATCGCGCCGGACCAACCGTGCAAGCCCCCTGATCGACATCGCTTCTTTCCCAGCCATCGCTTGCAGAAGTTCCTGCCGGCGTGGCGTAAGGGTCCGCCACATGAGATCAAGGTTCGGAAACGTGATGCGCGGTTCCTGCGCGACGCCGCAAAATGCGGCCGCCAGTCCCCTCCGCGCCTCGTCCAGACTGCCGACGCTGATCGTCACTGTGCGTCTTGCTGCTTCAACCATGCCTCGACATCCTTCCAAAAATCGACCTCTAGCTGGTCAAGTCCACAAAAATTATACGGCGCTTCCACCGGGCCGATATGTTTGTGATCCCCCTTCCCGACTTCATTGTCGTATCGAAGCGCGCAAACGCCGTTCGATACCAAGGCCAACCGGTATTTGAACGGGTGGCTGCTTGCCTGCACCGGTTCGGGCACCCGCCACACAACCATTTCGATGAACGCGGTGTCGGATAATGGCCGCCGGTAGTCGAAGATCGGAACCGCCCTCACCATGTTGGCCACAATACCAACACACATGGGCGTTGTCTAGCTCGCCAACACCACACGCTTGCTCCCCCTGAATAGCGGCGCGCCGCGCCTGGCCGTGGCATCGCGCGGAAACCGCCGCTCGGTCGCAACCGATGGAAAATCAGCCCTGCTTCAAGCTCACGGCACCACGCAATCACGTCTGTCTCGTCATCCTTGGCTGCCGCTGTGCAATAGCCGATCCACGGATCGGCATTGTCTCCTGACCGCTCCGCATTCCCCAGATGGTGCGCGACAGATTGAGATCGCCGGCACGAGCTTTCGCCACCATTCCATGAAAATACCCCCCTGCGCTTCCCCGGAAATACCCCGCCGGCTTGGTGGAAACGATCGCCAAGGCAATCGCCGCCTGTTCCCGGCCCATGGCCACACACGCCTCACCCCAAAGCGGTTTCGAGACCCCAAGATCGTGCCGCAGCCAGTCCGCTGCCTCCACGATTTCAGGCCAGGTCGGCGATCCTTTCGCCAGATAGGGTTTCAACCGCGGGGCCAGCCGGGCCAGCTCGTCCGGCGTAATCCGCATCACCGCGCCACTATCGGTTCTTACCGTCCGCGCGGCTCCCCCTGCTTGCCTTTGTGCCCCTGTAACCGGGCCTTCCTGCCCAATCTCCTCATTTACCTGTCTTGTAAACCATTGATATCGTTCGTGAATAAATCGTTACGGCCTCGCCGGGAGACAATAGGTAGGACATTCCCGGAGCGAATTAGGCCGAATGATGGCGAAGCGAAACGGATTGCTCACGGTTGTTGATGCCTATAAGCGTAAAGAACAAATCATGAATATCTATTTTATCCCCCTACGGGTGGCGAAGGCACTTGTTGCCGCGTAGCTGGTCGCACCGCTACGAGGGATTGGCGGGCGAGCGCGATAAGCGCCCAGACGCACGCGCGGCGGTGTCTGGCGTGCTCCCAAGGACCGCTCCGACTTTTTAGGGGTCGGCAGTCTCACTGCCGCACCTCAGCCATGTCATCGCCTCGACCAGCGCCTCGCGGTCGCGTTCTGTCTCGGCCAATGCCCGAAGCGCCTTGCGCGCGGCAACCCGGCGGGACAGGGGTATCAGCGGGTTTTCCGCATCGGCCCGAAGCGCGGCCAGGGCGGCACCCTGGTCTTGGGTCACGGCGCGCCCTGGAATGGCGTTTCCCGCACAAGCGTATGATCGCCAGGGCAGTTTAGGGGCAGGGGCGGTATTCCGCCGCCCGGACTGGCCTCGCTGCCGTCTGGCGCGCCACGCATGACGAAATCGGGGCTTCTGAATGGGATGGCACGGATGCCGCCGCGATCAGGTTCGCTGATCGTAAGCCGGGCGAGGCGGTGCAAGCTCGGGACCGTGAACCGCAAGCCGTCATCCCGGCCACGCGCCTCGACCGGCTGATCCGGGCAGCCGTCAGCAACCAGCATCCGGGCGAGCTTCATCGTCGCGCCGTTGCGCGAGGTCGCGGTGTAGGACTGGCCGGCAAACATCGCCTCGGCAATGTCCATGCCGGGGTTGCCCTCGCCGATGGTCATGACGATCATGTCCGCACGTCCCGCCGCCGATCGGCTGGCAGATGGTCGCCAGGATGACACCGGGCGCAGCGCCATCCCTTCGGCGCGGTCGCCTCGCACCACCATGAGCGGCCGTTGCAGTTCCGGCAATATGCGCCTGGCGTCGGCGCAATGGTGGCATCGGCCCAAGAAACGGGCATCGGGTGTGGCACCGGGGCGTCGGGATTGCCGACACCCTCGGCGATGATCGCGGCCTGTTCAGCGGCGCAATGGGCGGATTCGATTGCGCTTGCCGGATCGGTGCCCTGTTGACAGTGCTGACACTGCGGACAGAACCCGGCGGCGGATCAGCCAGGCGGTAGCGGTCAGACCATCGGGCCATCGGCCGCCGCATGGATGGCCTCGGCCGTATTCAGACCCGGCAGCCGGACCGTGCGTTGCAGGGTTCGCACATGGACCGTGTCGGGCTTCGCCTTCATGATCCAGCGGGCGAGGGTCGCGGCGGCGCGTTCGGCCTTGGTCGCGGCGGCATCACCATAGACCCGCATGGCCATCGGCATGAAGTAATCTGCAACCATGTCGATGGCGGCGGCGAGGGCGTTTTCAGAGATGGATGACGGCGGGGGCTCGTATCCATCTCGCCCGCACCACCACAGATATTCCAGCACGATCGAAAGGCGCAGCGCGATGCCGCGCGCCTTGCCATAGGCGGATCGAAGCAAGCCGCCGGCTTCCTGTTGCGCCGCCTGCATGTCTTGCCCGAACCGTTCCATCATGGTGATGGCAGGTTCCACAAGCGGCACATTGATCGGCTTCATCTCGCCCTTGTCGTCCGGGGCGAGGTCGAGCAACCGGAGCCGGTCCAGCGCCTCGATCGCCCATGCGATGCCGGGCGTGGTGCGGGACAGGCGGAACGGCGGCGGCTCCGGCCAGGACCAGATGAACCGGCCGAGCAAGCCATCATCCGGTCCGGCGAACATTTCGGCGAGCTTTTCGGGCTGGGTGCTGCCCGATACCGCCACGGCGAGGCGCGGCACGATGATCGGCTCCGGGCTTTTCACCCGCTCGACCCGATAGGGACGGCCACCGAAAGCCTCGATCCAAAACGCCCGGCCGGCGTCGTTATAGGCGGTCAGGCCGAGCAACCAGCCGGCGAGTTCATCGCGGGTGATGAGCAAGCCCTTCGGTGCGGCATAGGCGAGCAGCGTGGCAACCCGTTCGACCGTCACGTCATTCTGTCTCAGGCGCGGCGCTTGCGGTTCGGGCCGAACCAGGCAAAATCGTCATTGCCGACATGAGTGCAGAACCCGTTCCGCCCGGCATGCCTCGCGCCGGTGTCGTCTACTGTCACCCAGCCTGCCGTCACCTGACCCTGATGATGCAGCATCAGCACAAAGCGCCGCAGCTCCGGGCCGAAGTGGCCAATCACGCCCGCCGGCAGCGGCGCTACGACCGTCTGGCCCTCCGGCGTCACCCACCGTTCTCGCCGATAGCGGATCGTCCGCGCCCGCAGAACCAGATCCTGAACCAGAAAGCTCTCGTAGCCCTTGAAGCGCGATCCAGCTGGCGCATCCGCCGCGATTACCCGCTCCTCGACGCTCACCCGAGGCGTGAATTTGCCGCGCCCTTTACCCCTCCGCCCCTTCGGCGATGTCCCGCGATCCATTCCGCTCGGCCGGCTCGGCGGCTTGATGTCCGGACGGCCCTTCAACCCCTTCAGGTGCGCGATCTCCTCACGCTGCTCCACAACCACGCGCTCGAGCTCCGCGACCTTGCCCAATAGCGTAGCCACAAGCCCTTCAAGCGCCTCACGCGAAAGCTTCGGAACCTCGCCGCCGCCGGCCATGCCACGACCGAATCACAAAATCCCACGTCGGCGGAATCCTAAAAATCAGCACCGCCCCGGATTTTGCCCCGGTTACGAAATCGTCAGTTAACCAATTGAAATTCATGGCCGTCTGACAGAGAGTCGAGTACGGTGGTGGCACCGGATTTCGTGCGGTTCCGGGTAGCCGTTTATCCAGGTGCTGAGCCATCCAAAACGCGGCGGTTCGTCTTGAGCGATCAGAGAATTCCACCGAGCAAGGATGTAGCGGAGGCTGTCCTCGGATACAGAAACCCAAACGCCCCAAACCAAACTCTCGGAACTGGCGGACACGGGTATTTCCAAGCAACCCCGAACATAGCGTTCAGTATCGCCAATGATGCAGATATCATCGGTGAGCTTGGCTCGGGTGGCGCGTTCGGCTTCGGAGAGTCCAAACCAACTACGCGGCGCGACAAACCCGTAGTCCATCGGGAGGGTGTCGAAAGTCCGACCGCAGCAACCGCAAGTCCATGTGTGATTCACGGCGTCCCCTTTAACCTCTCTCTGGGTCGGTTCCTGTCACACGATCATAGGCTGCCGGGTGCGGATCGCCAATCGAACTCTGGCGCTTGCCAAGATGCCGCCGCCCAGAGAGGGCCATAGCGTAGGCATAGTGCTCATCATTGTCGGGCAGGGGCCGCCAGTCCGATCTTACCCGCGGTTTCGTAGGAAGGTCATCCGTCTCCGACCCCGAGGGTAACGGGTGCGGCGGAAAAGCGGGGCGCGTCGGCCAGAAGGCGGCGCGTCTGCGACTGCTGCGGCGCGTCGAGCACCTGATCGACCGGCTCGGATTCGATGATACGCCCGCCATGCATCACCAGCACATGCTGGGCGATGCTGCGCACCAGCGCGAGATTATGGGTGATGAACAGCAACGACAGGCCATGCTCCTGCTGCAACCGGGCGAGCAGCCGGACGATCACCGCCTGCACCGAAACGTCGAGCGCCGAGGTGATCTCGTCGCAGATCAGCAGCTTTGGCCCGGTGATGAGTGCGCGGGCGATGGCGGCGCGCTGTCTCTGGCCGCCCGAGAGCTGATGCGGGTACCGGCTGGCCGCTTCTCGCGGCAGCGCGACCATGTCCAGCGCCTCGGCAACCCGGCGGCGCAGATCGCTCGCGGAAGGCGATTCGAAAGCGCGCACCGCCATGGCGATCGACTCGCCGATGCGCCGGCGCGGATTAAAGGACGAATACGGGTTCTGGAAGATATATTGGATGTGGCAACGCTGCGCGGCGCTTCGTTGCGCGGAACGATGGGCAAGCGGAGCACCGCCCAGCAGAATGTCACCGTCCCAATCATGATGCAGGCCGGCGATGATCTGGCCGAGCGTGGTCTTGCCGGAGCCGGATTCGCCGACCAGGGCCACGCAGGTCTGCGGCGAGACGCTGAACGATGCGCCATGGAGAACGACGGTGGCGCCATGACGGGCGGAGATGTTCCGCACCTCTAGCGCCGGCAACGCGGAGGCGCCCGGCACCGGCGATGACGACGGCGGGGCCGGCGCGGATCGGCCGGATGTCGGACGCAGGCAGGCCACCAGATGGTCGGTGTCGATCGCGGCAAGGGCGGGCGGTTCCGCGCGGCACGCATCGAGCGCAAGGGCGCAGCGCGGGGCGAACGCACAGCCCGCCGGCCGGCGCGCCGGCTCCGGCGCCTGACCGGCGATGCCGGCAACGGCGGTGCGGCGGTCGAGATCCGGCACCGCTTCGATCAGGGCGCGCGTATAGGGGTGGGCGGGCTGATGCAGCACGCGGCCGGTCGGGCCAAGCTCGACGACGCGCCCGGCATACATCACCGCGACACGATGGGCCAGGGTCGCCACCACCGCCAGATCATGGCTGACATAGAGCGCCGCCACCGCATGCCGGGCGCAAAGCTGGCGCACGGTCTGCAGTACATGAGCCTGGGTGGTGACATCGAGCCCGGTGGTCGGCTCGTCCATCACGATCACCGGCGGCCGCTCGGCGAACGCCATGGCGATCGCCACGCGCTGCTGCTGACCGCCGGAGAGCTGGTGCGGATAGGCGCGCAGCAGCGCCGGCGTGGGCGGCAGTTTCACATCCTCAAGCAGGGCGAGAAGATGGTCGTTGCCATTCGCGGGCGGTGTCGCGAAACATTCCGCGAGCTGGGTGCCGATCCGCAGGCCCGGATTGAGGGCGGTGCCCGGATTCTGAGGAACGTAGCGGATCAGCCCGCGGCGGCGCGCGGGGAGCTGGTCGGGCGGAATTCGCAGCAGATCCTGTCCCCGGATCAGCACGCGGCCGCCGGACAGCCGCAGGCCACGCCGATGATGGGCAAGCAAAGCGAGGCCCAGCGTTGTCTTGCCGGAACCGGATTCGCCGACCAGCCCGAGAATTTCGCCCGGCGCCAGGGAGAACGATGTCGGTTCGACCACCGTGATTGTGGTTCCGACGATGGCGACCGAGAGATCGACCGCTTCCAGCACGGCATTGCCGGGCGACGTGCCGGTCATGACCGTTCCGGCTCCGGGATATCCGGCGTCGCGTTTGTCGTGACCGGGCCGGTTTCGATGCCGTGGCCGAGTTCGGTGCGCGCCAGGGTGTCGGTCAGCAGGTTCATCCCGATGGTCAGCACCGCGATCAGCAGCACGGGTGCCAGGACCGGCCAGGGATTGCCCATCAGGCCGATCCGGTTCTCGTTGATCATCAACCCCCAATCGGCGGCGGGCGGCTGCACACCGAAGCCGAGAAAATTGAGGCCGGCGATCAGCGAGATCGAATAGGCGAAGCGCAATCCGCACTCCACCATCAGCGGGGCGACGATGTTGGGGAGTAGCTCGCGCGCCACGATCCGCCGAAACGGTGTGCCGATCGCTTCGGCGAAGCGGACGAAATCCTCCCGCGCCACGCGCAGCGTGGCGGCACGGGCGACGCGGGCAACCTGCGGCGCGTGAACCGCCGCGACCATCACGGTCAGCAGCCACAGCTTGGCGCCGATGATGCTGATGAACAGCAGCACGAGGATGATCTGCGGGAACGCCATCGCAACATCGACCAGCCGCATCACGATCTCGTCGATCAAGCCCCCGACATAGCCGGCGATGACCCCGATCACCGCACCCGTCAGCACGCCAAGCGCCGTCGCGATCCCGGCAAGCCCGAGAATCCGGTAGCCGCCCCACAGCACGCGCGACAGGACGTCCCGCCCCAGCGCATCGGTACCCAGCGGATATGCCGCCGTTGGCGGAGCGAAACTGGCACCGACGAAGCTGGTCGGCGAATGCGGTGCGACGAAGGGTCCGACCAAGGCGATGGCGACGACCAGCAGCACCAGAATGGCTCCGATCGTACCGGTTGCCGTGTTCGGCCACCAGCGCGCCAGCCGGCTCATCCCGCCGTCCTCAGCCGGGGGGTTGCGAGCACCGCGAGCAAATCGGCAACGATGTTGAGGCTCACGTAGAATCCGGCCAGCACCACGACATCGAACTGGATGACCGGAATGTCGCGGGCGAAAATCGCCTCGACCAGACCCTGCCCGATGCCGGGATAGGCGAACACGTATTCGACCAGCACCACGCCGCCCGCGAGATAGGCAAAGGTCAGCGCGATCACCTGGATCACCGGCGCGATCGCGTTCGGCAGAGCGTGCAGCATCACCAGCCGGCGCTGGCCGAGCCCTTTCAGCCGCGCCATTTCAATGTAGTCGCTTTCGAGAATCTCCGCCATGGAACCGCGCATCATTCGAAAGATATAAGGAAAAATGACCAGCATGAGGGTGAGCACCGGCAGCACCAGAATGCGCGGCCTGGCCAGCACCGAGGTTCCCGGTGGCACCAGCGAGACCGGCGGCAGCCAGTGTATCACGGTGGTTGCCAGAAGAATGACCAAAAATATGCCGACCACGAATTCCGGCAGCGCCGCCAGCGCGAGCGCGATTGTGGAGACCGAAGCGTCGAACGCGCCGTCGCGCCTTGTTGCCGCGACGATGCCGGCGAGCAGAGCCAGTGGCACGCCGAACAGCCCGGCCAGGGTCAGCAGGACCGCCGAATTGCGGATTCGCGGCGCCACCTGCGCGAGCACTTTCTCGCCGTTCACCAGGGACCGGCCGGGCCTGCCGCTCAGCACCCCGCCGAGCCACAGTTCGTATTGCACCCAGACCGGGCGATCGAGATGCAGTTTCGTTTCCAGGGACGCGAGCGCCGCCGGTGTCGCATTGCGGCCGAGCACCGCCCTGGCGGCATTGCCAGGGAGGGCTTCGGTCGCCGCAAACACCAGCACCGAGACCAGAAACAGGGTCAACACCCCGAGGGCCAGACGGCGCAGGATGAACCGTCGCAACGGATGGGCACGTACGGGCCGCATTGCCGCTCCTCTCAGCTCATCCAGGCTTCCGCGAACATGAAGTTGCCGAGCGAATAGCCGGTGCGGCTCGGCTTGAAGCCATGCACCGTGCCGCGCATCAGATCGACCTGGTCGTTGAACGACGGAATGATCAGGCCGCCCGTCTCGAAATCGATCTTCTGCATCTCGTGCATGATCTCGTAGCGCTTCGCGGCATCGAGCGTCGCCTGGGCCTGCATGTAGAGCTTGGTATAGGCCGCATCGTTCCAGTGCGTCTCGTTGAAGGGCGAGGTCTTGAGCAATTCCATGGCGACCTGGGCAAGATAGGGCTTGTAGTTCCACCAATCCTGGGAAAAATCCCATTTCAGATAATTGGGCCCGTACATCACATCGGTGGTGACCTTGCGCAGCCTGATATGAACGCCGGCCGCCTTGGCCTGTTCCGCCAGCACCTGTGCGGCGCGCACCGCGCCCTGGGCGATATGGGAGGTGACCAGCTCGATCTTCAAATCCTCCTTGCCGGCCTTGCGCAACAGATGTTTCGCATGCGCGACGTCACGCGCGCGGACCAGGGATTTATCGAAACCCCGGTCCCATGGCGAGAACACGTCGTTGCCGATCATGCCATGGCCGTTGAGCGACACATCAAGCATCTGCGGACGATCGACCAGCAATTTCAGGGCAAGCCGGACATTCGGATCGTTGAAGGGCGGCCTGTCGACCCGCATGGTGAAGGGTACCCACTGGCCCGGCTTCGACAGCATCGCCTTGATCGGGCCGCCTGGCTGGATCTGGCTCAGCAGCGACAGCGGCGCCTGCGAAAACACGTCGATCTCGCCGCCTTGAAGGGCATTGAACGCGGCCGCTTCGGTCGCAAAATCGATCGCCGTCACTTCATCGAGATAGGGCAGGCCGTGCCGCCAGTAATTGTCATTGCGCAGGAACACGCTCTGCTGCCCCGGCGTGAAGCTCTTGTACCGGAACGGGCCGGTCCCCACCGGGTTCTTTGGATCGTAGCCGACCGGAACGATACCAAAATATTCAGGCGCGGACATGCCGCCCGGAAAATCCGCATAGGGAATTTTCATCGGCACGCGCAGGGTCAGATCGTCGAGAACCTTCATGTTCGCAAGATCGATCGGCAGCAAGGCGGTGGCGCCGGGCAGCGGGTTCTTCGGATCGGCGATGTGGCGGAAGGTAAAGGCCACATCGGCGGCCGTGAGTTTCTTGCCGTTATGAAAAACGACGTCCTTCTTCAGCCGGATCGTCCATTCGCGCGCGGTTTTGTCCGGTTCCAGCGATTCGGCGAGAATATTGCCGACCACGCCGTCGCGATCCACCGAAACCAGCGGCTCGAACAGCATCATGATGCGCGGCGTGTCGAGCTGGGTCACGGTGTTGTCAGCCGCGATCGTGTCCGAGCTGCTGCCGCCGGTCATGCCAAGGCGCAGATTGCCGCCGCGCTTCGGCGCCGGCGCGGCATCGGCCACCGGGCTGGCAAGCGCCGTGGCCGCCAGGCCGACCGATCCAACCGCCGCGGTCCGCAGCAGATGTCGCCGGCTGATCTCCGGGCCGGTAGAATTGTTAGCATAAACCGAATTTTCGTTAATCACTCTCTTGGACATTTTCATCTCCCGTTGTTCAGCAGTGAATTCTCCGCAATCCCGCCCTGTTGCCGGACGTTATGGTTCGATCGCAATTCTCCATCGGCATTTTTCAGATGAACCGGCAGGTCCGCCGGTCACCGCACAACTCATGCAACCAACCCGGCCCATCGCCGCCCGCTTCTAACAGTTGATGTTATCGCCACGATCAATTCCCACACCAAACTTGTCTCGGGTTTGAGCAACATGCTATACAAAAAGCGAAAAATTTGATACGAAATCGGCAGTTCTGGCACCCGGTCGCCGAAATCCATGGCGTCCCGGTCATGAGTTCCGGCGTACGGCAGAGGCCGCCTTCCGGTTTTCCGGCCGCCGGAATTGTTAAATTTTTCTAGGATTTCTCTAACAAATTCCTTGGCCATTTCCGTCCCGCATCGCCCGGCAGCAGATGTTCCGAAATTTTCAAAAACTCGGCGGCGTCAGCGCCCAGACGATCACCGCCTCGACATCGCCGGGGTTGCGGTAGCGATGCGGGCTGGTGCTCTGGAATGCGAAACTGTCGCCCGCGTGCAGCACGAACACTCGGCCGTTCACCTCGATTTCCAGCGTGCCGGACAGCAGCAGCCCCGCCTCGTCGCCTTCGTGCGCATAAGGCTCGCCGCCGCTGCTGGCACCCGGCAGCAGCCGGCACATCAGGAGGCCGAGCTTGCCGTCCAGATTCGGCACCAGAAGCTCATCGGTCATCCCGAGATCACGATAGGCGATCTTCCGGCGGTTCGGCGCGCGCACCACGATATCGATTTCGGCGACCTCGTTGCCATCCTCCGACTGGAAGAACCAGCCGATCCGCACGCCGAGCGCGGAAGCGATTCCCTGCAACTGCCTGATCGTCGGAGTGGAAAGCCCCCGCTCCACCTGCGACAGCAGGCCGATCGACAGCCCGACCCGGTCGGCGACCTGGGCGAGCGTGAGCTTCAGGTGCTGCCGGCGGTTGCGAATCAGTGGCCCCAGCGCACGCTCGGCATCGTCGGGATCGGTTATTTCCGCTAACGCATTCATATCCTTGGCTTTCGTCCGTTTTCAGGTACGGCGCACCCGCACATCGCGCAGAATTTCCCGCGCCGCGTTGTGGCCCGGAATCCCCGATACGCCCCCGCCAGGATGCATCGACGAGCCGCAGATATACAGCCCCTTGATCGGCGTCCGGTAGTCGGCATAGCCGGAAACCGGCCGCTGGAAGAACAACTGATCGGCCGCCAGTTCGCCGTGAAAAATATGGCCCTGCGGCAGATTGACGATCCGCTCGATATCCGGCGGCACCAGCGTCTGCTCGGCGATGATGTCCGCGGAAAAGCCGGGCGCGTAATTGTCGATGGTATCGAGGACGGTCTTCTTGAAGTTCTCCTTCTCGGTGGCCCAGTCGCCGCCCTTGAGCGTGTAGGGTGCGTGGCCGCCGAACACGTTCACCACATGCTTTCCAGGCGGTGCCAGCGAATCATCCACGATGGTCGGCGTCACCAGGGTCATGAACGGTTCCTTCGAGTACCAGCCATGCTTGGCATCGTCATAGGCGCGTTCGAGATAATCGATGTCGGGCGCGATATGCGCATAGGTCGGGTAGGAGAAATTCCCGAGGGCGGCGTCGCGGCGCACCTTGTCCAGAATCCGGTACTGCGGCGGCCGTTCGCAGGCGATGTTCATCTTGAACGCGGTGGAGAAGGTCCGGTAGCCACGCACCTCGCGCAGCACGTCCGGCGGCACATCCTCGGCGTTCAGCATGTTGAGATAGAGCGTCTTCGCGCTCGCGTTGCTGACCACGACGCGCGCGCGGTAGGTATCGCCCGATTCGGTGATCACCTCCCGCGCCTGATTGCCGGTCACGCTGATCTGGCGCACCGAAGCGCCGGTGCGGATCTGCACGCCGACCGTGCGGCCGTAGCTCGCCAGCGCCTGGGTGATCGCGCCCATCCCGCCCTTGACGAAACCCCAGCCGCCCGCGCCTTCATGCTCGCCCATGACATGGTGCATGATGACGTAGGCCGAGCCAGGGGATTTCGGCCCGGCGAAGGTGCCGATCGACGCGTAATAGGCGAGCACGGCGATGATGCGGTCGTCCTCGAACCACTCACGCAGATAGTCGTAGGCGCTCATGGTGAGCAGATCGACCAGGCGATAGAGCTTGCGGCCGATGCGCCGGTAGCGCCAGAGCAGGCCAGCCGATTCCCTCAGGCCGCGCCAGCTTTTTCCCACCGGATCGACCGGGGTTTCGAACAGTAGTTTCCTGACGATTTTGGTCGCTTCCTGCAGATAGGCGTCGAAGGCGGGGTAGATTTCGGCGTCATGCGTCGAGAACTTGGCGAAGCTCGCCTGCGTCTTCGCCATGTCATCGGAAAACAGGATGTAGTCGTCGTAGGAGACCGACGAGATCATGTCCGAACATGGCAGGATTTCCAGCCCGTGCCGCTTCAGGTCGAAATCCCGGATGACGCGCGGATGCAGCAGGCTCATCAGATAGGAAAAAATCGAGGCGCGGAACCCCGGCGCGATTTCCTCCGTCACTGCCGCACCGCCGATGACATCCCGGCGTTCGAGCACCATCACCTTCATGCCGCGCCGTGCCAGATAGTTCGCGCAGACAAGCCCGTTATGCCCGGCGCCGATCACAACGGCGTCGAACGTGTTCGCCTGGTCCGCACCACTCATGGCGCGACCCGCAGATGAGCCGCTTCTGGCGTGCCCGCCAGCGCGGCGCGGGCCATATTCTGAAACGCCGCAACGGCATGCTCCCGCTGCGGCGACAGCACGCCGTGCCGGTAGATCCCCGCATTGAGGTTGCGTTGCACGCCCAGCACCATGTCGATGTCCTCGCTGACGATCTGCGCCGACCATTCGGCGCTCTCGCGGTTAGCGTCGGCGCGCTCGGGACTAACATCGGTGAAGAAATACCAGTTGACATGGCGCATCCGCCCGGCCGCCAAGGGTTCGACCGTCGCGATCGAACTACCCCATTCGTAAAGATTGAGCATCAGAAAAGGGAATTTGTAGAAATACAGTCCTTCGGTCAGACCGCCGTCTCGTTTCGGGCCATAGAGATGAAAGAACTGGTCGCTGTCATGCACGTCGATCGTATAACGGTCGATGTCGAGCGAGGCGCACAGGCCGGGATGCAGCGCACGGCAATGGTAACATTCCAGATAATTCTCGCCGTAGACTTT
Organism: Acidiphilium iwatense; assembly: GCF_021556475.1. Lineage (GTDB taxonomy): Bacteria > Pseudomonadota > Alphaproteobacteria > Acetobacterales > Acetobacteraceae > Acidiphilium > Acidiphilium iwatense. The sequence continues at coordinate 16,055 of NZ_JAKGBZ010000047.1, forward strand.
CCAGTCCACCTCGATCTCGCGCTCCTTCATCATGAAGAAATGCTGCTGCTCCAGCGGGTAATGCGCGGCCATCGGTACGATTGCGCCGAGCCAGTCGGCCAGCGCCGGGCCTTCGGCGGCGATGCGCACGAAAACGAGGCCGCGCCACTCCTCGACCGCGATGCCGAACAGGCTCGTCTCGCACGGATCGATCGTTTCGGCGCCTGGTCCGAAGCCGGTGGCCCGGCGCAAGCGGCCGTCGAGCCCGTAGCTCCAGGTATGATAGGGGCAGACCAGTGCACCCTTGAAGCGTCCCGCACCCTCCTTGACCAGCATCGCCGCCCGGTGCCGGCAGACATTGTGAAAGCCGCGCAGTTGCCCGGCGGCATCGCGCAGCACTAGCACGGGGAGCCCCGCTACCGTCGCGGCGACGTAGCTGCCCGGTTCGGCGAGTTGCTCTGCCCAGGTGAACAGCGCCCATTGGCGGGTGAAAATCTGCGCGCGCTCCTGCTCGAACACGGCTTGGCTGCGATAGGCGCTGGCCGGCAGGGTCGCGACCGGCGCCGGCACGGTATCCTGGACGAGAGCTTCCACGACGTTCATTCTGGCCCCCTGAACTTGCGGTTTTGATTTCATTACCATGAAATTTTTCAGGCGGCTTGGCAAGCCTAAAATTTCTTCTTCGTCAATTTTTGCGAAATTTATTGATTTTCATGGCTAATGATTCTGGCAATGCCCCGACTCAAATTTCACGATTGTGAGATTTTACCTCTGACCCTTCTCAGGCATCCCGCCGATCGAGGTCGGATTTTCGGAACGATGTGGCTTTGAACGACCCCGCGTGGCGATCCAGCATAGCCATAACGCCTAATTCAGAATTTTGTTTTTCTTGATCAGCTCATACAAGAACTGCACCTCGTCACCATAAGCGCCGCGGCCGTTGGCATTATAGAGCCGGTAGGTGCTTTGCGGGTCGATCGATTGTCACCCGGTGATGACGGTGACGATCTTGGCCGGAGAATAGGTCGACTTCGTTCCAATTTTGAGCGGAAACAGCGGCGTGTGACGATTCAGGTCCCGCAGCACCTGCTCGGTGGTGCCCACGCGCCGGGCGATGGCATAGAGGCTGTCCCCACGTTCGACGGTGACGGTCTTGACGTCCTTTTTGTCGATCACCGTCTTCTGGCCGAACTCCGCCGCGCGGTAAAGCAGATAGCCAAACCCCTGTGGCGATATTATCTCTGGCGTTGAAATTGGGCGACGCGACGGCGTTGCGCAAATTCGGCGGCACGATCAGGGCCATTCTGTCTCCGTGCCGCATCATGTCGCCCCAGCCAGGGTCGTGAGGGTTGGCTGACTGCATGGGTTGTGTGTTCCATAAATCCTGTCGCGCATACGGCCCGGTCTTAGTCCAGAGCATCGCCTTGATCAGGCGCCAGTCCAGTGAGATATAGCCGAACGCACCCCGCAGTTAGTTATTATAGTCAGATACGATGCTCTGAATGTCGCGGTCATGCACGCTCCACGACAGCGTGCGGGCCGGATCGGGCGCGTTTTGCGCGGCTATCATATCACTCTCGATCTTTCCAACATCCTCGACGGCGAACGAACGAGCAGGCTCGGATTTCGGAAAGGGCGGGATGATCAGTTGATCGACTTTTTGTGGCACGTCGGACTCTGCGAAAGGGAATAATGTTATATACATTAACTTAAAGTTGTTGTCAACAGCTCAACAAGTCCCGGTTAGGGACCAAAAAGAGGCTTTCCGTACGGAAACGGTTTCCCCCCGTAGGGCAGGTCGCAATACATTAGGGTCATTGGATCGATGTGGATCGTGTCATCCATGAAACCTCTATAAGGGAACGTTTTGTATTGTTTGTAATTTTCAAAACCAACCACGACCCAATCATAATATAACCAACGTCCAGCTAGCACTTTACCATCATGCCCGGCTTCATCCGCGGGCAGATAATAATACAGCCCGATATAGGGAAACAGGCAGCCTTTGTTCACATGGTCAAGCTTGAACACGATATGATCGTAGTCCTTGAACGGCGTGTGCAGGTCCTTGGCGATGATGGTGTAGGTGGTGCGCCGGCAGGTGAAATGGTCGGCATTCCACGCGATGGTTTTGGTCCGCACGAACAACCCGCCCCAGCAACCCTCGCCCTGGCCGTAGAACACGCCGGTGAAAACCCCTTGGTACGCCCCGGCCCACGCGGCGTTCTGGCAAACCAGCATGGCTGCGACGGACAAGATCATCCACGGGCGCTGAAATTTCATCGGAAAACAATCCGAAACGGTTGGTACTGGCCAGCATAGACGCACAAGACGGCCTATTCAACCTAAAATTGAGTGAATTGCCTCCATCTCTCGCGCCCAAAACGCTCCCGCGCACAATCAGCCGGCGCGGGAGCGGGTGACCATTTCCCGCGTGTTGTCCGACAATCCCTCGGTCGCGAGAATCCGGTCGAGCGCTGCGCGCAGCTTCGCCTGCCGGGCTGCGTCGTAGCGTTTCCAGTCAGCGAACACCTCGATCATGCGCGCGGCGATGCTGCGATTGACCTTGTCCACATCGACGATCATGCGCGTCATGAAGGCATAGCCGGCGCCGCTCGCATCGTGGAACCACAATTGATTGGACCCGAACCCGCCCACCAGCGAGCGGTAGCGATTCGGGTTCTTCAGGTCGAAATCGGGATGTGATGCGAGCGACTCGACGCGGGCGATGGTGTCGGGCGCGGCACTGCGCGCCTGAATCGCGAACCATTTGTCGATCACCAGCGCCTCGCCCTGCCATTTTGCATGAAACTCGGCGAGGCCGGCGTCGCGTTCCGGCGTTGCGGTATCGGCGAGCATGGCGAGCGCCGCCAGCGCCTCGGTCATGGTGCGGCCGGCGCGCAACTGGGCAAGCGCCAACGGCATCGCCGTCTTTTTGTCCGCCGCCATCAGATAGGCGAGGGCGGTATTGCGCAACGCACGGCGACCGATGCTGGCAGGATCGATACCGAAAGTACTGCTATCATCGAGATCGCGATAGAGCATCGCGAAACGCCCGTGCAGATGCGCCCCGATCGCAGTTCGCGCCGCCTCGCGTACCACGTGGATCGACAGCGGATCGACCACCGCCATCCGGTCGGCGAGCACGGCCTTACCGGGCAGCGTCAGAATCTCGGCGGTAAGGGCGGGAGCAGCTTCGGCTTGGGCCAGCGCCGATGCCATCGCATCGAGCAGACCACGATCGGGCGAGAACGCTTCCCCGCGTTGATGCGCCGAGATCGCCTCCAGCAGCATCTGCGTGGCATATTCGTGGCCGGCCTCCCAGCGGTTGAACCCATCGGTATCGTGGGCCGCGAGGGCGGCGAGCTGGGCGCGCGAATAGCCGGAAAGCCTGATCGGCGCCGAGAAGTTTCGGAACAGCGACAGCACCGGCTCGGCGGCGACATCCTCGAAGATGAATTGCTGTTCCGCCGCATCGAGCAGAACAACCCGCGTGCCCTCGCGCGCTGCCGTCTCGCCCGCGAGCGTCGTCGTCATCTCGTCGCCGTTCGGGCCGATCAGCCCCATCGCCACCGGAATCACGAACGGCTCTTTCTGCGCCTGCCCCGGCGTCGCCTTGGTTTCCTGACGCAAGGTCAGCATGTAGCGTTTCGCCCCGCTATCGTAATGGCCTTCGAAATGCACCGAAGGGGTGCCGGCCTGCTTGTACCAGCGCATGAACCGCGCGAAATCGTATCCCGAGGCTTCGTGCATCGCGGCGACAAAATCCTCGATCGTCGCGGCGGAATTGTCGTTGCGTGCGATATAGATATCCATGCCGCGCCGGAACGCCTCGCGCCCGATGATGGTGCGGATCATCCGCACCACTTCGGCACCCTTTTCATACACCGTCGCGGTATAGAAATTGTCGATCTTGCGATAGGCGGGCGGGCGCACCGGATGGGCGAGCGGCCCGGCATCCTCGCGGAACTGAAAGCCGCGCAGCCGTTTCACCTCCTCGATGCGCGACAGGCTGGCATCGGTGGTGTCCGCGCCGTATTCCTGGTCGCGGAACACGGTCAGCCCCTCCTTCAGCGACAGCTGAAACCAGTCGCGGCAGGTGACCCGGTCGCCGGTCCAGTTGTGGAAATATTCATGAGCGATCACCCGGTCGATCCGCAGATAATCGGCATCGGTCGCGGTATCCGGCCGGGCGAGAACCAGGGCGGTGTTGAAGATGTTAAGCCCCTTGTTCTCCATCGCGCCCATGTTGAAATCGCCGACCGCCGCGATGTTGAAAATATCGAGATCGTATTCCAGTCCGAACACCTCCTCGTCCCAGCGCATCGAGCGCTTGAGGCTGGCCATCGCGTGGGCGACCTTGTCCTCGTCGCCACGCCTGACATAGATGCCCAACGCCACCTTGCGCCCCGACGCGGTAATGAACTCGTCATGCACCGACAGAAGATCGCCCGCGACCAGCGCGAACAGATAGGACGGCTTCGGGTGCGGGTCTTGCCATTTCACCCAGTGGCGGCCGTCATCGCGCGTGCCGCGATCGACCGGGTTGCCGTTGGACAGCAGCACGGGATAGCGTTTCTGTTCCGCGATCAACGTCGCCGAAAACCGCGCCATCACGTCCGGCCGGTCGGGAAAGAAGGTGATGCGGCGGAAGCCCTCCGCCTCGCACTGGGTAAAAAATCCCCACCCGAAACATAAAGTCCCGAAAGCTCGGTGTTGCGCGCGGGCGCGATGGTGACATCGGTATCCAGCGTGAATTCATCCGGCAGATCGGGAATCGTCAGGCCATGCGCGGTAAGGCCATAAGCCTCGGCATCGAGCGCCGCTCCGTCGAGCATCACCGCATTCAGGGTCAGGTCTTCGCCATCGAGCACCAGCGGAGCGGCGGCGTCGCCATGCGCCGGATTGCGGCGGATCGACATTGTCGCGCGCACGCTTGTCGCCTCAGGGTCGAGATCGAAAATCAGATCGACGGTATCGACCAAAAACGCCGGCGGGCGGTAATCGATGAGGCGCTTCTCGGGCGCGGCTTCGGCGATCTGCACAGGATTTTCGGCCATTGTTCTGCTCCTTTGGACAAGCCGTTCTGCCGCGCCGCCGGACCGCGCGCAACTCCATGGAACGGCTGCAACGAAGCACTTGTCATAGCCATCCGGCCTTGCCGAAAATTGCGATCAAACCGGCTTTTCGCTATTTTTTCTGTTCATATGGCGCCCCACGCCTTCGCCAACACCGGCGAACTTCCGAATCGAGACGCTAGCCCGCATAATGAGGCGATGGACGCAACCAGGCGCGACCTCACCCTGACAGTGCATCGGAGCATCCACGAGATCGCGGCGGATGCGTGGAACGCGCTGGCCGGCGGCAATCCGTTCGTTCGCCACGAATTCCTCGGCGTGCTTGAAGACAGCGTATCGGTCGGCGGGCGGAGCGGCTGGTATCCGCACCATGTCGTCCTCAACAACGAGGCCGGCGTGCCGGTCGCGGCGGCGCCCGCCTATGCCAAGACCCATTCCTACGGCGAATACGTGTTCGATCATGCCTGGGCGAACGCGCTGGAGCACACCGGCGTGCGGTATTATCCGAAATTGCAGGTCGCGGTGCCGTTCAGCCCGGTGCCCGGCCCACGCCTGCTGACCGCACCATCCCTCGATCCGGCGTCACTCGCCGAGGCGCTGGTGGCCTCGGCGCGCCGACTCAAGTGCTCCTCGGTCCATGCGACCTTCTGCACCGTGGCGGAGTGGAACGTGCTGGGCGAGGCCGGATGGCTGCGGCGCCTGGGCGTGCAATATCATTGGCACAATCGGCGCTATGCGGTTTTCGAGGCGTTTCTCGAAGCATTGTCGTCGCGCAAGCGCAAGGCGATCAGGCGCGAGCGGCGCGAAGCATCTGCGGGGCTGGAGATCCGCACGCTGCGCGGCCCCGAGCTGGGCCGGCGCGAGTGGCAGGCCTTTTACGAATTCTATCTCTCCACCGTCGATCGCAAATGGGGCGGCGCCTATCTCACCGAACGGTTCTTTCCGCTGCTCGGCGAGCGGCTCGGCGATCGCGTGGTGGTCATGATGGCGTTTCGTGCCGGCAGGCCGATCGCCGGGGCGCTCAATTTGCTCGGCGATGGCGCGCTCTATGGCCGCAACTGGGGTTCGGTCGAGGACGTGCCGTTTCTGCATTTCGAACTCTGTTACTATCAGGCGATCGACTTCGCGATCGCGCATCGCCTGGCCAGGGTCGAGGCCGGGGCGCAAGGCCAGCACAAGATCCAGCGCGGCTATCTGCCCAGCCGAACCTATTCGGCGCACTGGATCGCGCATCCGGGACTGGCCGAGGCGGTGGCCGCGTTTCTCGACGCCGAGCGCCCGGCGATCGCCGAGGAAATGGCGATGCTCGGCGCCGAATCGCCCTACCGCGCCGATCCCGGCTGCCCGTCCCGGCTGGCCGTGCCCGGTTGATGCCGCTCACCCTCGGCGGAAGTCCATAATGTTGTTCGCCTCCGGCGAACTGGCACTGTCCATGATGATGGTCGGCGCCAATGTGGTGATCCTGAAGATCCTCGCGGACCACCTGCCGATCTTTGTCATTCTCACGCTGCGCACCGGATTTGCCGCCCTGCTGCTCGCCCCGTTTGCGCGCCTGCCGCGCGTGCCGCATCGGCGTATTTTCGGCAATCTGCTGCTTCAGGCGGCGTTCGGCACGCTCGCCTATAACGCATTCCTGCTCGCCGGCCTTGCGCGCGCCGGGGCGGTGCAGGCGGGGCTGGTACTTGCAACCCTGCCCGCGGTCATCGCGCTGGGTGCGGCGTTTCTGCTCCGCGAGCATCTCGCGCCCCGGCACTGGTTTGCGGTCGGTCTCGCGGCGATGGGAATGGCGGTGCTGGCGCGCGGTGGCGGCGGATTCAGCCTGCTCGGCGACGCGCTGGTGTTCTGCGCGGTTTGCGGCGAAGCGACCTATGCGCTGCTCGCCCGCCGCGCGGCAGGCGCCTTGCCGGTGTTGCAGGCGACCTTCTGGATGCAGGCGGCGAGCGCCGTGCTATCCGCCCCGTTTGCCGTCGCGCAGATCCAAAATGTGCGACTGACGCCATTCGTGTTCGGCCTACTCGTGATTCACAGCCTGACCGCGAGCGTGTTCGCGGTTCTGCTGTGGTATCACGGCATGAAGCGGGTGCCGGCGGGCCTGGCCGGCGCCTTCACCGCGCTGCTGCCAGCCACCGCCGCGCTGTGCGGCATTCTGATTCTCGGCGAAGTGTTTACCCGCGGCGACTTGCTTGGCTTCGCGGCGCTGCTGGTCTCGATGCTGCTGATCCTGTGGGCGCGCCCGCGATCGGTGCGATCACCGGCGGCGTGAGCCGCCATGGATCAGGAGGGCCAGGGCATAACCGGCGGCGGCGGTGCCAAGCATGGCCAGCACCGGCTGCGCCCTGACGAATTCGTTGAATTTTTCGCTAACTCTCTCGGCGGTGCCGGTCATATCGTCAACGGCCGTTGCGTGACCCAGCGCATCCCGCGCCGTATCAACCGCGGCACCGATGCTATCCTTGGCGGCGCCATAGAATTTTTGCGCCTTACCGGTGATCTGGGCGGCTTTGCCCTCGGCCTGCAGCTCCTCGTCGCCCGCCAGACCGCCCACGGCGTCCTTGATCTTGCCGGCGGCATCCTTGGCGGTCCCTTTGATTTCGTCTTCGTTCATCGCGATCTCCTCGTTGGCAGAGCCGGTTCGGCAATTCGAGACATGGCGTGCCGCATTGCGGAAACAAGCGGAAATGTCAGCGGCGCCGTTTCCCTGCGATCCGTGCCCGTCGCCGGCCCCCGCCACCCCCGAAGGCCGTGGAAAATGCTTGTATAGGGAACTTAATCACATGCCCGTCATTTAATCTCTTTCCAACCGCATTAAAATTGCATTAGGCTTCCGCCACAAAACCAACAGGGGAGTTTCTAATGGCTGAAGGATCTGGACCCAGACTACGACGCGATGCCGGCATTATCGGGCTGCTGTTCGCGAGCCTCGGCGGCATCATCGGATCGGGCTGGCTGCTCGGCCCGC
>NZ_JAKGBZ010000048.1 GCF_021556475.1 Acidiphilium iwatense
TCTTTGCCAAACTCAAGCAATTCCGCGCCATTGCAACGCGCTACGACAAAACCGCCAGAAACTTCCTCGCAGGCGTCCACCTCACCGCCACCGCTATCTGGCTTAATTGACACCACACCCTAGCTCTGAAAAAAGACCGTCAGAGGGCGCTCTGACCCTGACGGTATCGAGCCAACTCGAATTGTGCAATGGGAAAGGAGACCGTCAGACAGTCCGTCAGATACCGTCTCTGCCGGCCGATATTCCTCGAAGGGTACCGGATGAGTTGTTATTATTTATCAGTTGTTTACGTAGGTTCACGGGATACTGCGGGATACCCTGGGATGGGCCAAAATCATTCCCACTCGATGGTCAATGGGTTTGAGTTCGCATTGTATTTATTAGGCTTTCAGCCCGCGCTCGAAGTTCATACCAACCGCGATACCACCAGGGTAACGGCGCTGGATTCGCGGATTCTATATGGTGATCTTTCCCGTCATAGACGCGCGCGCATCATAAACGAGCGTCGCGAGAATGCAGACCTAAACTTCGAGAGCAGATGCCCCTGCCCGCCGAGAGCGGTGTTCGGCGAGGGAGCCTCAGCTAGGATAGGCATGTGCGGGGCCGCACTGGAGCTGGGTTACCGCATCATATCGATGAATCCGCTCTGAAAGCGGATTTTCAAGAATAATACCGCAGGACATCACCTGACGCTTGTCGAGTGTCGATTATCACTCTACGCTTGATCGCTAGGCAAACGCGAATCGACAGACAATGCACCCAGGAACGACGATCCGGCAGGATTGCCTTGAAAGGAACGGGTTGAGCGTGACCGACGCCGCCCGAATCCTCGGCGTGGATCGGCAGACCCTCAGCAACCTGCTGAACGCCCGGTCAGGTATTTCGCCCGAGATGGCCGTCCGGCTGGAAAAGGCGTTCGGCACGCCCGCTCGCGAATGGCTGATCCGGCAGCTCGACCACGAACTGGCCGAAGTCATGCGCCGGGCCGACGAGATCGATGTCGAGGCTTTCCACACTCCCGCCCATGAAAGGCGGGGCGAGGCATGAACGCGGTCGAAATCGAGGAAGCCGTCACCAAGCTTGCGGAAAAACCCTTCGACGCCGCCGAGTTTCCTTATCAATTCCTCGCCGCCTTCGGGAACAAGGACACCACGATCAAGCGGCTTCGCGCTGGATCGACCAATGCATCCGATCTGCCCGGCGGCGTTCTCCAGCGAAGCAATATTCACATCGCCGTCGCCCCGCCGGGCAAGGTGACGCAGACGCTCTCGGCTCTGCGCATCAGTCCCGCGACGACGAAGGCTAAGGCGAGGTTTATCCTCGCTACCGATGGCGACGGCTTCGAGGCCGAGGAATTGGAGTCCGGCGAGACGGTCGCCTGCGCTTATGCCGACTTCCCCAACCATTTCGGCTTCTTCTTGTCACTGGCGGGCATCACCACCGTCAAGCAGGTGCGCGAAAGCTCGTTCGATATTCGCGCCACCAGCCGCCTCAACCGGCTCTATGTCGAGCTTCTGAAAGACAATCCCGCTTGGGCGAGCGCCGAACGTCGCCACGACATGAACCATTTCATGGCGCGGCTAATCTTCTGCTTCTTCGCCGAGGATACCGACATCTTCGGTAAGATCGGCCTGTTCACCGAGACGGTCGAGCGGATGAGCGACCGGGACTCGTCCAACACTCATGAGGTAATCGGGACATTGTTCCGCGCCTTGAACACCAAGGGACCGGATCGTGAGGCGGCGGGGATTCCCCGTTGGGCGGCCCGCGCCGACCAGTTCCCCTATGTGAACGGCGGGCTGTTTTCCGGCAACATGGAGGTGCCGCGTTTCAGCCGCATCGCGCGCTCCTATCTTCTCCATATCGGCAATCTCGACTGGACGAAGATTAACCCCGACATCTTTGGGTCGATGATTCAGGCCGTCGCCGACGAGGAGGAGCGCGGTGCGCTCGGGATGCACTACACCAGCGTCCCGAATATCCTGAAAGTCCTCAACCCACTTTTCCTCGATGACCTGCGCGAGTGCCTTGCGGAAGCGGGCGACAACGCCCGCACGCTCTTGAATCTCCGCAAGCGCATGTCGCGCATCCGCGTGTTCGATCCCGCGTGCGGCTCCGGCAATTTCCTTGTCATCGCCTACAAGGAAATGCGGTTGATCGAGGCAGAGATCAACAAGCGGCGCGGCGAACCGGATCGGTCATCGGAGATTCCGCTCACCAACTTCCGTGGCATTGAACTTCGCGATTTCCCGGCCGAGGTTGCGCGCCTCGCGCTCATCATCGCCGAATTTCAGTGCGACGTGCTCTATCGCGGCAAGCAGCTTGCCTTGAACGAGTTTCTGCCGCTCTCGAAGGAAAACTGGATCACCTGTGGCAACTCACTCCGGCTGGACTGGCTGAGCATCTGCCCGCCGACTGGAACCGGCGTGAAGCTCGTTGCCGACGACCTTCTCGAAACACCGCTCGACCAAGCACAAATCGATTTCGAGAATGAGGGCGGCGAAACTTACATCTGCGGGAATCCGCCTTACAAAGGCAATGCGGATCAAACAAAAGACCAGAAGGAAGACATTAGGAAGTGCTTTCTTGGCACTAATTTGAACTGGAAATCTTTAGATTATATTTGCGGATGGTTTTGGAAGGCTGCCCAATACAGCTCTTTCACGGTGACGAAATTTGCCTTTGTGAGCACAAACTCGATCTCCCAGGGCCAGAACATATCCTATTTTTGGAAACCACTATTTGAGTATGGTCTGCGTATTGATTTTGCAGTTCGGTCGTTCCGATGGAGGAATTTGGCCACCGAGAACGCCACGGTCACCGTCGTCATAATAGGCTGTTCCCGCAGCAAAGACGGTGTTTGCTACCTGTTTGACGAAAACATCAAACAGGAGGTGTTGCAGATCAATGCGTATCTCGTTCCCGGCAAGGACGTGTTCGTTGAGCGAAGCGCCCGGCCGTTGTCCAACCTGCCGCAAATGGTCAAAGGCAACTATTACGGCCTGTCCGACGGCTTGCTGCTCGATGAGACCGCGCGTGCAGAATTGTTAGACGATGGGCTATCCCAAGAGCATATCAGGACGTTTAAGGGTGGGGCGGAAATAGTTAGGGGCACACAGAGATGGTGCCTGTGGTTTCCGCAGCCCAACATTCCTACCGATGCTTGGTCAAATCCCAAAGTGAGGCAGCGAATTGAGTTGGTGAAGGAAAGCCGCCTTGCGTCGCCCGACCTAGCGGCAATTAGGATGGCAGAGCGACCGCATCAGTTTCGTGAAATGCATGCCTGTAATGAGTGGACGATTGCCATTCCCAACGTTTCCTCTGAGTCGCGGCCGTATCTGCCAGTTACGCTTGAAAGTAGGGATGTGGTTTTCCCCAACACCGCCTTTGCTCTCTACGACACGGAGTTAGCCTGCTTGGCGATTGCAGCATCTCGACTCCATCTTGTTTGGACAATCACGGTCTGCGGCAAGCTCGAAACCCGAATACGCTACTCCAACACACTCGGATGGAACACACTCCCAGTTCCGGCCCTTACTGACAAGAACAAAGCAGACCTGACCCGTTGCGCCGAGGATATCCTGTTGGCGCGCGAAGCCCATTTCCCGGCAACCATCGCCGACCTTTACGACCCGGACAACATGCCCGCCGACCTGCGCGAAGCCCATGAGCGCAACGACGAGGTGTTGGAGCGCATCTATATCGGCCGCCGGTTCCGCAACGACACCGAGCGACTGGAAAAGCTGTTTGAACTCTACACGAAGATGACCGCCTCACCCCGCGCAACGGCAAAAAAGAAGAGAGCGGGGGCGGCATGAGCGAGTTCAATCGCATGACTATCGTTGCCGCTGCCGAGGTGGCTGCCGACTTCAATTCGCACAGCAATATGGAAGTCTTGGAGGTTCAATGGGGCATTGATGGACGATGCAGTGCATCCAGCAAGTCTGCGCGCGTTGCGAGCTGGGCGAAGCTCGCCTGCGACGAAGAGCATACCGTGATGACCGAGAATGGTCGTGTCTCGCTTGAACGGGCGCTGGTCGAGACCGCAATCACCGCTCCCGAGGCGCGCCGAGGTTCGGAGTCGTGGAACAGACTGGTTGCGGGCCTTCGGTTCGATGGCTTCGAGGTTATGGAAACGGAGATCAGCGTTACCTCTAGATTTTCTTGGGATGGCGAAGCGACCAAAAAAATCCTGACGCTTGTGCGGATGCTGCCGAAAGACATCCCCGGATTGGATTTCCGGGAAGCTGAAAGCGAAGTTGTTACCCTTCTGGATCGCAGCGGATTCGCCGTCGCCAGGGGGCATCTGAAACAAGCGGTGTCGGCATTTCAGCGGGGCGAATGGTCTTCGGCCAATGGTGAGCTTCGCAATTTCTATGAGAGCTACCTGAACGAAATCGCCGTCGCTCTGGGTTATGCCGGCGGCGATGACAGCAAGGCAAAGCGCGATTTCCTTGGCGCTAGCGTCCAGCCGCCGTTCTTGCTCACAGACTACAATGAGTGGAATGCAAATAGTCAGAAACCCCAATATATTCAGGGGCTGATGAGCCGGATGCACCCGCATGGTGGGCATCCGGGTCTATCCGAGGAAGAAGATGCGACCTTCCGGCTTCAGATAACGCTGATAACCGCCCGCCTTTTCCTTCGCCGATTTTGTCAACGAAAGGCGGCTTGATATGGTCAGCACTGTCCCCTCCGTCTCTGTCACCTATGCGCACAACGGCAGCTCGACCAAGGCCAACGCCCTCGGGATGCGGCCCATGCAGGAGCGCGTCTATGAGAAGCGCGGCGAGCAATATCTGCTTATCAAGTCGCCGCCGGCGTCGGGCAAGAGCCGCGCGCTCATGTTCGTCGTCCTCGACAAGCTCGCCAACCAGGGGCTGAAACAGGCCATCATCGTCGTGCCGGAAAGGAGCATCGGCGCCAGCTTCAACGATGAGCCGCTGACCCGATACGGCTTTTGGGCGGATTGGCATGTCGAGCCGAAGTGGAATCTCTGCAACGCGCCAGGCGGCGACAATGGCGGCAAAGTCAATTCCGTCGAGGTGTTCCTAGGCAGCGGCGACAAGGTGCTGGTCTGCACCCACGCCACCTTCCGCTTCGCCGTGGACAGGTTCGGCATAGAGGCATTCGACGACCGGCTGATCGCCGTGGACGAGTTCCATCACGTCTCGGCCGATCCCGACAGCAAACTCGGCCAGCATCTTGGCCAACTGATCGCCCGCGAGAAGACGCATATCGTTGCGATGACGGGTTCGTATTTCCGTGGCGACGCCGTGCCGGTGTTGGCCCCACAGGACGAGGCGAAATTCGAATCCGTCACCTACACCTATTACGAACAGCTCAACGGCTACGAATATCTGAAGCAGCTCGACATCGGCTATTTCTTCTATTCCGGCTCTTATGCCGACGACATTCTCGCCGTCCTCGACCCCGCCGAGAAAACCATCATCCACATTCCGAACGTCAATTCGCGCGAGAGTACGAAGGACAAGATCAAGGAAGTGGAGCACATCATCGGTGCGCTCGGCGATTGGCAGGGCATCGACGCCGCCACGGGCTTCCAGCTTGTCAAAACGCCGGACGGCCGGACGCTGCGCATCGCCGATTTGGTCGATGACGACGCGAACAAGCGAGACCGCGTTTCCCTGGCGCTGAAAGACCCCGCGCAGAAGAACAACCGCGATCATGTGGACATCATCATCGCGCTCGGCATGGCCAAGGAAGGCTTCGACTGGATTTGGTGCGAGCACGCTTTGACGGTGGGTTATCGCTCCAGCCTCACCGAGATCGTGCAGATCATCGGGCGCGCGACCCGCGATGCTCCGAACAAGACCCGCGCGCGCTTCACCAATCTGATCGCCGAACCCGATGCCGCCGAGGATGCCGTGACCGAGGCCGTCAACGACACGTTGAAGGCCATCGCCGCCAGCCTGCTCATGGAGCAGGTGCTTGCCCCGCGCTTCGAGTTCAAGCCAAAGAACCCGCAGAGCGGGCCGACCCCAGGCTTCGACTATGGTGAAGGCGGCTACGATCCGAACAAGTGCAATGTTGGTTTCAGCGAGGAGCGCGGTGTCTTCCAGTTCGAGATCAAGGGCTTTGTCGAGCCCAATAGTTACGAGGCTACGCGCATCTGCCAGCAGGATTTGAACGAGGTGATCGCCGCCTTCGTTCAGGACAAGACCACCATCGAGCGCGGTCTTTTCGACGACGAGCTGGTGCCCGAGGAACTGACGCAGGTTCGCATGGGCAAGATCGTGAAGGACAAATATCCCGAGTTGAGCGACGAAGACCAGGAAGCGGTGCGCCAACATGCCATCGCCGCGCTCAACATCACTCAGCAGGCCAAGCAATCCATGCTTGATCGCGTGAGCGGCGAACCGACCGCCAACACCGCCCTGATCGACGGCGTGCGCAAGTTTGCGATGGACGTGCGCGAACTCGACATCGACCTGATCGACCGCATCAACCCGTTCAAGGAAGCCTATTCGATCCTCGCTAAAACGATGAACGAGGAACGCCTGCAACAGGTGAAGGCCGCGATTGCCGCGAAGCGCACCACGCTGACGCCGGAGGAGGCGAAGGACTACGCCGTGCGCGCGGTCAAGTTCAAGAAGGAGCGCGGCCGGCTGCCGTCTATCAGCTCGACCGATGCTTGGGAGAAGCTGCTGGCCGAAGGCGCAGCCGCCTTCGTGCGCTTCAAGGATGAGGGCCGCTATGAGTGACCTCGACCTCGAAGAACTGCGCGACGAACTCGCAGATTTCGCCCAGCCTGAAAAGAAGGGCGGACGCTCCGCACGCGAGGAACGCATCATCGCGGGCTTCGAGGAAATTCAGCGTTTCGTCAATCAGCATGGCCGCGCCCCGCAACATGGCGAGGAGCGTGACATCTTCGAGCGGATTTACGCCACGCGCCTCGCCCGCCTGCGCGCGCTGGAGGAGTGCCGTTCCCTTCTCGCTCCGCTCGATCAGCAAGGTTTGCTTGCTGGCGCGGAGAACGCCGTCACCGCTCCGGCGGAGGAAATGGACGAAGATGAATTGCTCGCCGAACTAGAGGGCGCGGCAGGCGCGACGGACATCACCGATCTTCGCCACGTCCGCACCACCGCCGAAAAGCGCGCCGCCGAGGAAATTGCTAACCGCGAACGGTGCGAGGACTTTGACCGCTTCAGGCCCCTGTTCACGGCCGTTCAGAACGACCTCGACAGTGGCGTGCGCATCACCCAGCCCATCCGCAAGGACGCGGGTTTCCTGAAAACCGACATCAAGGCCGGGGAGTTTTTTATCCTTGGCGGCCAGGTTGCCTACGTCGCCGTAGTCGGCGAACCCTTCAAAGCGCCAAATGGCGAAAGCGACGCCCGCCTTCGCGTCGTCTATTCCAACGGCACCGAGAGCAACCTGTTGCTCCGCTCCCTGCAACGCGCGCTCTACAAAGACGACGTGAGCCGCCGCGTTTCGGAACCGAGCGCCGGGCCGCTGTTCACCAGCGAAAGTGAAGCCGACGACCTCGCCAGCGGCACCATCTATGTTCTGCGCAGCCAGTCGGATAATGCCATTGTCGCCGCCAACCGCGACCTCGTTCACAAGATCGGCGTCACCGGCGGCGACGTCGCCAAGCGCATCGCCAATGCCAAGCTGGACCCGACCTTCCTGCTGGCAGATGTGGAGATCGTAGCAACCTACAAGCTGTTCAATATCAGCCGTGGCAAGCTGGAAAACCTGATCCACCGCATCTTCGATCCGGCCCGGCTCGACATCGAGATCAAGGACAGGTTCGGCAATCCCGTCATCCCGCGCGAATGGTTCCTCGTGCCGCTGTTCGTGATCGACGACGCCGTGGAGAAGATCAAGGACGGCACGATCACCGGATATGTCTATGACCCGCAAATGGCCCAGCTTGTGATGCGCAAGACTGGCGGCCGCGACTAATCCGTGAGCGATCTTGAAGACGTATTCAATTTGGAGAACTTGCGGCGGGCCTATCGCTGGATCATGTCCAATCCAGATGCGCAGTATAAATCCTATTTTCGTGACTCATACGATGCCTTTGCGATCGCGTCAGACACTCACCTCAAATGGATTCGCCAAGAGGGCTTGAAGGAACGCTATCAGGTTTCACATGCATCGAAACTTTTGCTGCCCAAACCATCGGGCACGCTACGTCCGATCACCCTCCTGACGGTCGAAGATCAGATCATTTATCAGGCATGTGTCAATCTGATCGCGGATGCACTCAAACGAAAAACACGTCACCGATATGAGAAGCGTGTCTTTGCTCATCTATATGCTGGTAAATCGTCGCCATTCTTCTACCTGCAATGGCAGCGGAGCTACAAGAAATTTGGGAACAAAATCGAGCAAGCTTTCAACGATGGACATCATTATATCGCGAATTTTGACTTAACCGCATTCTATGATTCCATCGACCATCATGTTCTGCGACATTTTCTTGTCGCCCTCGGGATAGACGAGGACACGGTCGATTTCTTGCTCCGGTGCCTGAAAGTCTGGACGTCAAGCACTTGGAGCAACGGTCAGGAGAACATCTATCACGAGCACGGAATCCCACAGGGGCCGCTGGCCTCCGGGATGCTTTCCGAAGCGGTATTGCAGCACATCGACGCGGCGGGGGAGCGAGGCAGAAAAACTATCTATCTTCGCTATGTCGATGACATAAAAATTCTCGCAAAAAGCGAAGGTGAACTGCGGCGCAAACTTATTGCACTCGACATTGCCTCTAAGGAGATCGGCCTTTTCCCGCAGACAGCCAAGATCAATATTAGGAAAATCACCGATCCGCGCGATGAGGTGAAATCAGTCAGTCGTCCACCCGAACCTGCCACCAAGCCGACCGTCAATCAGAAGAAACTTGTCTCCCGGCTTCTGGAGATGACTCGCAATAGCAGAGTTTCGTCTGAAAACGTGACCCGCTTCAAATACCTTTTGGCGCACGCCAAGCCGTCACACAGGCTCAACTCCCGCTTGATGGCAGTGCTGTATCGGCAGCCAGAACACGCGCCCGCAATTTGCCGCTATATCGCCGCCTATGCGAAAATTCCTGACGTTCTTTCCAAAGAAATCGAGAATTACATCTCTACCAACGAGCTATATCATGCGGTTAACGCCCAATTGCTCCGATCCTGTTTGGGCAAATGTCCGTCCACTGTCACGGCTTCGCTGGGAAAGATTTGCGCGGATCGCCTTCTGCGCCCCAAGCCTGGCGTCATCCAATTACAGCCGAGCTACAAGGAAGCGCTGATCGGCTGGGCCTTGAGCGCGAAGACCATCACCTTCGCAGAATACGATGGCCTCCTTGCCAAGGAGAAAGACTGGTGGGTAAAAAAATGCGCTTTTCGCGAGCTTACGCCCGACCTTTTTGGCGAGGCGACCTATGCCGACTTCGTGAACCGCCAAATGCGGGACGCTGAATCGGAGGTTGCGCGCATTGCCGCTGGGAGATTGATCGACGGTAATCTCAGGCTCGCCAAACCCTATGGCGCGGTGGAGACGACCGCGAAACATAGCTTAAAGGCCGCGCGCATCATACGATCCGTTGGCCAACCGGACAGCCGCGTTAATGAAATTCTGGCGTATATCTTGAAGCGGAATCAAACACCTTATGACTGGAAATTGTTTTTCGGCCGAGAGCATACCCACGCCGAACGCATGATGATTTTCCTTAAACGAAATCGAGAATCGAATATTGATGCGTTCCTTGTCCAATTTGATAGCTACTGCGATTTCTTGCTTTCTCTGATATATGTTCTACTGAAACCCGGTAAGCAATATCCCGCCTATGGCAGCGCCCTCAAAGACCCTGCTCTCAAGGGCGGCCTGCCAACCATGATGGCTGCTTTCAGTTCTCTCCATGCGTTACGGCTGGAATCGACTACGGCGCATCCTCGGAGCCAGAAATCGGAGGCCGCGACGCGCAGGCTGAAACACAGGGACTTCTATGCCATTCGAAATGACTTGATCCTCGCGTTCGATGAGCTGGAGGCCAATATCGCCCCTTGAATCGCGCGAAGGGGCGCATCTTCGCGGATGGCGATGGTTTATAATACATAAGATACGCTAAGCCGAACTTAGCGAATTTATAGAATTATAAACTGGACGCGGGTTTTCAAATCTGTCAAAATGCTAAGCATGGATATGCGTTCTGGCGGTAAGCTAAACCGACTCCAGCAGGAACTCCCCGAGGGTCTCCTGGCCGATGCCGCCTGGATGGAGGCTCACGGCTACTCGTCGGCACTGCGCAGCCAGTATGTTCGTGCGGGCTGGCTCGATAGCCCGGCCCGGCGCGTCTATCGCCGCTCGCGCACGCCGCTCACCTGGCAGCAGGTGGTCGTCTCGCTCCAGACAGTGCTGGACCTTCCGCTCACCGTTGGCGGGCGCACCGCGCTCGAACAGCAGGGTTACGCCCACTACCTTTCGACGGCGATGCGCGAGGTTCACCTTTACGGGTCGAAGCGCCCGCCGACCTGGCTGGCGAGCCTGCCGCTCGATGTGACCTTTCGCTGGCACAACAGCCTTCGGCTGTTTCCCAGCGACGCCGACGCACCGCCCGAGCCAAGCCCCGTCATAGTCAGCGCTGGCGGCCTGACCTTGCCTATACGATATTCCAGCAAGGAGCGCGCCGTTCTCGAATTGCTCGACGAACTGCCCGAGCATGAAAGCTTCCATCAGGCCGATGCCTTGATGGAAGGGATGAGCGATTTAAGCCCGCGCCGCTTGCAAACCCTGCTGGAGGCTTGCGCCAGCGTGAAGGTGAAGCGGCTCTTTCTTTTCTTCGCCGACCGCCACCGCCATGCGTGGCGATCCCGGCTCGACATGTCCCGCGTCGATCTGGGTTCGGGCAAGCGCGTCCTCGTCAAACGCGGCAGGCTCGATCCGCACTACAACATCACCGTGCCGTCCGACCTTGGAGGCCCGTGAATTTCATGGCCTTCCTCGACACATACCGGCAGCAGGTCGCCCTGCTCATTCGCGTCCTTCCTTTCGTCGCGGAGGAGCGGGCTTTCGCGCTCAAGGGCGGCACCGCGATCAACCTGTTCGTGCGCGACATGCCGCGCCTCTCCGTGGACATCGACCTGACCTATCTGCCGGTCGAAGACCGGGCCACATCGCTCGCGGCCATCGACGCCGCCATGCTGCGGATCAAGGAACGCATCGAGCGGGGCATACCCGCCGCGAGAGTCAATGCTTCGCGTTCCGCCGACGAGAATATCGTCACCAAGCTGATCGTTCGGGCGAGCGGCGTGCAGATCAAGATCGAGGTGACGCCGGTGCTCCGCGGTGCGGTCTATGATCCCGTCGTCATGAGCGTGGTTCCCGTTGTCGAAGACGCCTTCGGCTTCGCCGAAATGCAGGTCGTGTCATTCGCCGACCTTTACGCGGGCAAGATCGTGGCAGCCTTCGACCGCCAGCACCCGCGCGACCTCTTCGACGTGCGCGGCCTGCTGGCGAACGAGGGCGTCGGCGACGAGCTGCGCCGTGCCTTTCTGGTCTACGTCATCAGTCACAACCGTCCGATGGCCGAAGTTCTCGCCCCGACCCGCAAGCCGCTGAGCGAGGAGTTCGCGCGGGGCTTCGCCGGCATGACTCAGGAGCCTGTCGCGCTCGCGGACCTTGAGGCCGCGCGGGAGGCGATCATCGCTGCAATGGTCGCCGCCATGCCGGAAGGTCACCGGCGCTTCCTTGCCGGCTTCAAGCGCGGTGAGCCGGATTGGACGCTTCTCGGAATACCGGAAGCGCAGCATTTGCCCGCCGTCATGTGGAAGCAGCGCAACCTCGCCAAGCTGCCCGATGCAAGACGGGGCGAACTGGTCGATGCGTTGGCGCGCGTTCTCTTTCCGTGACCGCAACGCCATCGAAGGGGCGTGTCCTTTGGGGGTGCTGATGCTCAGTTATCCTCGAACGCCTGCTTTCCCTTCGCCGCCCACAGCGCCAACGCCTTGTCGCGCTCATCGCTTTGGAGCTTGTCGGCCATCCAGAGCAGCGCGCCGTAGATGATGGCGCGATCATCGCCGGTCAGGTCCACGATCCCGGCCTTGACGACAAGGCCGCCGAGTTCGATCAGATGCCGCGTGCGTTTGCGGCGTTTGACCTGCCAGGTGCGCATGTCATGACGCGCCTGCGCCGCCTGATGCCGGTTACGCGCCGCCCGGTTGCGATTGGCCGCCGCCTGCGTCGCGATCAGACGCTGATGCAGATCGCCGCGACCGGCCCTGAAAGAACACGGCCCCGCGCTTCGCCCATGCCTCCCTCTTTCCGGCATCTTTGGTTTCGGCCAGCACGATCAGCGCGCCCGCCAGTTCGTCGGCTGTCAGCGCGTCGGCCCCGGTCGAGATGACCAGCTCGCCGAGCTGCTGCACCTTGCGGGCTTTCAAGTCCCGTGCCTTGTCTTCCAGCGACTTCAGTTCCGCATCGAAGTCCCGTGGCTTGCGCATCGTCGTCTCCATAAGCTGTCGATGGAGCGATGATAGTTGAGCGCCTGCTGCAATGCTGTAAGGTTGCCGGGACGGGCTGAAACGGCGCGAGCAGTCCCGAGAAATTAGTTTCGAGGGCGCGCTTATACGTCGTTCCGACGTGCGCTTCGCCGTGGTGATGTTCGGATCGCAATGGCGATCTATCATCTTCACATCAAGGTCATCGGCCGCAAGGCTGGCTCCAGCGCGGTGGCCTCCGCCGCCTACCGTTCGGCTTCGCGGCTGCGCGACGACCGGCTTGAGCGCAACCACGACTTCTCCAACAAGCGCGGCGTCATCCATTCCGAGGTCATGCTGCCGGAGGATGCGCCCGAACAATGGAGCGACCGCGAACGGCTCTGGAACGATGTCGAGGCGTTCGAGGTCAGGAAGGACGCCCAGCTCGCACGCGAGGTCGAGTTCGCTCTGCCGCGCGAGATCACGCAGGCCCAGGGCATCGAACTCGCCCGCGACTTCGTGCAGTCGGAGTTTGTCGATCAGGGCATGATCGCCGATCTCAATGTGCATTGGGATACGGCCGAGGACGGGACGGCCAAGCCCCACGCCCATGTCATGCTGACCATGCGATCCGTGGACGAGGACGGTTTCGGCCCGAAGGTGCGGGACTGGAACCGTACCGAGATGGTCGAGCGCTGGCGCGAACGCTGGGCAGAGCTGGCCAACGAACGCCTGGCCGAACTCGACATCGACGCGCGCATCGACCATCGCAGCCTGGAGGCGCAGGGCATCGCGCTGGAGCCGCAAAGCCAGATCGGCGCGCCGGCGCAGCGGATCGAAGGCGAAGGGATCGAGGCCGCCGACCGGGCCGAAATGCACCGCGAGATCGCGCGCGAGAACGGCGCACGGGTCATCGCCGATCCTTCCATCGCGCTCGACGCGATCACTCACCAGCAATCGACCTTTACGCGGCGCGACATGGCGCTGTTCGCGCACCGGCACAGCGACGGAATCGAGCAGTTCAACGCGGTCATGGGCGCGATGCGGAGCGCGCCCGAACTGGTCGAACTCGGCGCGGACGGACGCGGTGAGGACCGCTTCACCACCCGCGACATGATCGAGACCGAGCAGCGCCTGCACCGCGCCGCCGAACTCATGGCCGAGACGGAACGCCATGGGGTCGGTGACAGGGATCGCGAAGCGGCGCTGGCGCGTGCGGAAGCGCGCGGCCTTGTGTTGTCAGGTGAGCAGGCCGTGGCGTTGGCGCATGTCACGGACGGGCGCGATCTCGGCGTTGTAGTCGGCTATGCCGGGACGGGGAAGAGTGCCATGCTGGGCGTGGCGCGCGAAGCCTGGGAAGCGGCGGGCTACGAGGTCCGGGGCGTCGCGCTGTCCGGTATCGCCGCCGAGAATCTCGAAAGCGGCTCGGGCATCGCGTCGCGCACCATCGCCAGCCTGGAACATGGTTGGGGCCAGGGCCGCGACGCGCTCACATCCCGCGATGTGCTGGTGATCGACGAGGCGGGTATGATCGGCACGCGCCAGTTGGAGCGCGTGCTGTCCCATGCCGCCGAGGCCGGCGCCAAGGTGGTGCTGGTCGGCGATCCGCAGCAACTGCAATCCATCGAGGCGGGCGCCGCGTTCCGCTCCATTCACGAACGCCATGGCGGTGCCGAGATCGGCGAGGTGCGCCGCCAGCGGGAGGACTGGCAGCGCGACGCCACGCGCGATCTCGCGACCGGCCGGACGGGCAACGCGATCCATGCCTATGACGCGCACGGCATGGTCCATGCCGCGGAAACGCGCGAGCAGGCACGCGGCGATCTGATCGACCGCTGGGACCGCGACCGGCAGGCATCGCCGGAGCAGAGCCGCATCATCCTCACCCACACCAATGCGGAGGTGCGGGAACTCAACGAAGCGGCGCGCGAGCGGATGCGGGAAGCCGGCGATTTGGGCGATGACGTGCGCTTAACGATCGATCGCGGCGAACGCAGCTTCGCCAGTGGGGATCGCGTCATGTTCCTTCAGAACGAGCGCGGCCTGGGCGTCAAGAACGGCACGCTCGGGACCATCGAGCAGATCAGCGAACGATCCATGTCCGTGCGCACCGACGACGGGCGCAGCGTCTCGTTCGACCTCAAGGATTACGACCGCATCGACCACGGCTATGCTGCGACCATCCACAAGGCGCAGGGCATGACGGTGGACCGCACCCATGTTCTGGCGACGCCGGGCCTGGACGCCCATGGCAGCTATGTCGCCCTGTCGCGCCACCGCGACGGCATGGACCTGCACTATGGCCGCGATGACTTCGCTGACGAGAATAGGCTTGTCCGCACCCTATCGCGCGACCGCGCCAAGGATATGGCGTCGGATTACGAGCCGGCACAGAGCTACGCCGCGCGACGCGGCATCACCTTCCGCGAGCGGGTGGACCAGGTGGTTGAGATCGCCAAGCAGGTTCCCGAGAAGGTGCGCGGCCTGTTCGACGGCCTGCGCCTGCCTACCGATGGCGGGCAGGAGCCGGAACGGGCGGCGCCGGAAAAGGAGAAGGCGGCAGACGCGGAGGAAGCATTGCGCCGCGCCCGGACCAGGGCGCTCGTTCGCCATGCCCGCGCCGTGGATGCGATCTTCGAGGCGCAGGAGCGAGGCGGCGGGGCCAGCCCGGAGCAGGTGACGGAATTGCAGGACGCCCGCAAAGGCTTCGAGGAGGTGCGGCCCTACGGCTCGCACGACGCCGAAGCCGCCTACAAGAAGGACCCGGAGCTTGCCTCGGAAGCGGCCACGGGCCAGATCAATCGCACCGTGCGCGCCCTCCAGTTGGAGACCGAGCTGCGCACCGATCCGCAGCGCCGCGCCGACCGCTTCGTGGAACGTTGGCGAGAACTCGGCCAAGCCAGCCAGCGCCAATATCAGGCGGGCGACATGTCCGGTTACAAGTCCACGCGGTCGGCGATGGGCGACATGGCGAAGAGCCTCGAACGCGATCCCCAACTTGAATCCATCCTCGAAGGTCGCAAGCGAGACCTCGGTATCGGGATCGACTCGGGCCGCAGCCTTGGTCGGGAACTCGCCTTCAGCCACGGCATCGATATCGGCAGAGGCCGGGGTATCGGACTGTAGAACTATCCTATTTTCCGCCGCCTCCACGCCACACTACTACGACGTCCAAATATCTATTGCACAACAACAAATCATCGCTCTGTCTGGTCTCTGCAATGTCAGAAGCACCCAGCAGGAGGCAGCGCAACCATGTTCGTAGCAGACCGTATCGTCCGCATGAAAACCGTTCTCGCCCGCACCGGCCTGTCCCGGTCCACCATCTACCGCAAGATCGCCGAGGGCACGTTCCCCGCTCAGATGAGGATCAGCGTCAATGGTGCGGGCTGGCATGAATCCGACATCGACCGCTGGATCGCCGATCCTGCCGGCTGGCGGCCACCAACGACAACAACTCAGGGCCGGGAGCGGGACAACAGAATGGACGCGAGCCGCACGTAGTTCAGAGATCGTCGTCCAGTTCGTCGTCGTGGACCTCGGCGGCACGTCGCTTCGCGTCGGCGATCAGGTCTTTCGCGGATTCGCCCTTCACCCAGGCGTCGAGCATATCAGCCCAGCACTGAAGCATGATCTTCCGCTCGGCGAGGTAGCGGTTCACATTGTAGATGGCCGCGATCCGGTTCCGGGGCGCGTGGGCCAAGCTCATCTCGATCCAGCGATCATCGAACTTGGCGCGGTTCAGGCCGGTCGAAAACGTGCGGCGGAGGTCGTGAACGCCGAAACTCTGAAAGTCAGGATCATCCACACGGATACGCTCCACAACCGTGTCGATCACGCGGTTGAGGGTGGCGTTACTGATCGGCGTGTCGCTGTCGTATCGGCCGGGGTGCAGGTATCGGCTGGTGCCGAACATGGTGCGAAACACCGTCAAAATGTCGAGCGCCTGATCGCTCAGCGGGACGACATGCGCTTTGCCGGCCTTCATGCGCTCGGCCGGGATCGTCCAGCGCGCGGCGGCGAAGTCGATTTCCTTCCAAGTGGCGTCGATGAACTCCGACTTGCGGACGCCGGTCATCAGGACAAACTTTACCGCTAAGCGCAGCGTGGGTGCCGCCGACACATGATCCAAGGCCGCCAGGACCGCGCGGACCTCGGATGGCGAAAGGGCGCGCTCGCGCGGCTCGAAGGTGGCGATGGCGCTGGTGCGGATCGACTCAGCCGGGTTGCTCACGTCCAGCCCACTTCCCTGGGCATGGCGGAACACCAGCAACACGACCTCGCGGACATGCACGGCCACGGCCGGCCCGCGCTTCTCCTTAACCTCGTCGCACAGACGTTTGAGGCGTTGCGGCGTCACCTCCCCCAGCTTGAGCTTCGACAGCTCTCCTGCGATGGCGCGATCATAGACGGATCGGCGCATCGACAGGGTGCTGTCGGCCAGTCTCTCGGCCCCAGACTTGGGATCGGCTTTGTGCTTGAAGTAGGCTTCCGCCCACCCGCCGAACGTGAACGCCTCGGCTGACGCGGTGCGCTTCTCCACCTTGGCTTTCGACGGCGACTCGCCCCGCTCGACCTGACGCCGGGCACGCGCCAGCAGCGTCCTTGCCTCCGCAAGCGACATCTCCATTCCGTATTCCAGCGCGTCGGGCGCCCGTGTCAGCTTGCGAGCCGCCTCGGCGCTATATCGGCCAATGGTCAAGACCTCCTGCCGCCCGTTCACCCGGTACTGATACCGGAACGAGATGACCCCGGTCGGCGTGACGGCCGCGTGCATCCCGTCGCGGTCCGCCACCTTATACAGCTTCGCCCTCGGCTTCAGAATTTTCAGTTCTTTATCAGTGAGATGGCCCATAAATCCGCATCCGGTCTGGGGGCGAACCGATACCATCAAGAGGGCTTGTTGGTATCGGAAGCCCGTTTCTCGACCATCCTGCGCCATACCAACATCGCTACCAACAAAGTGGCTCGGCTGGGGTGACACGCAGCGATACGGGGTGGGAAAAATAATCCTTGTCAGTCAAAGAGTTCGTGCGATTTCCGGCACGGGGCGAGATGGTCTGAAACCACCCTAATTCACTCCCACTCGATCGTGCCTGGCGGTTTGCTGGTGATGTCGTAGGTGACGCGGTTAATGCCGCGTACTTCGTTGACGATGCGTCCGGCGACTCTGGTGAGGAAGCTCATGTCGAACGGATAGACATCGGCGGTCATGCCGTCGGTGCTGGTGACGGCACGCAGCGCGCAGGCGAACTCGTAGGTGCGGCCGTCGCCCATCACGCCGACGCTGCGCACCGGCAACAAGGCGACGAAAGCCTGCCAGATCGCATCGTAGAGGCCGGCGGCACGGATTGCCTCGAGATAGATCGCATCGGCCTTCTGCAGGATGCGCACCTTGTCGCGATCGACCGGGCCGGGGATGCGGATCGCGAGGCCAGGACCGGGGAAGGGATGACGGCCGACGATGGTTTCGGGCAGGCCAAGCTCGCGGCCGAGTTCGCGCACCTCGTCCTTGAAAAGTTCCCGAAGCGGCTCGACGAGTTTCATGCGCATCCGCTCGGGCAGGCCGCCGACATTGTGGTGCGACTTAATGACGGCGCTCGGCCCGCCGCGCGCGGAAACGCTTTCGATGACATCGGGATAGAGCGTGCCCTGGGCGAGGAAATCGGCGCCCCCCAGTTTGTGGGCTTCTTGCTCGAACACCTCGATGAACAGCCGGCCGATCGTCTTGCGCTTCTGCTCGGGGTCGGAGATCCCTTCGAGAGCGGCGAAAAAGATGTCCGAGGCGTCGCGATGCACGAGCCGGATGTTGAAGCGGTCGCGGAAGACGCGGATCACTTCGTCGGCTTCGCCGGCGCGCAGCAGGCCGTGATCGACGAAGATGCAGACGAGCTGATCACCGATCGCCTCGTGGATCAATGCCGCCGCGACCGAGGAATCGACCCCGCCAGACAGGCCGCAGATCACTCGTCCGCTGCCGACCTGGGCGCGGATCGCGGCGCGAGCGGTGTCGCGGAAATTTGCCATCGTCCAGGCATTCGACAAACCGCAGACGCGATGGACGAAATTGGCGAGGAGTTTTCCGCCGTCCGGCGTGTGCATCACCTCGGGATGGAACTGCACGCCGTAGATGCGTCGGGCATCGTCGGCGATCGCGGCGAAAGGCGCGCCGCTGCTGACCGCGACGGCCTGGAAGCCTGTGGGCAGAGCGGTGACGCGGTCGCCATGGCTCATCCAGACCTGGGCGCGAGCACCGCGTTGCCACACTCCCTCGAACAGCGTGCAATCGGCCACGACATCGACGAAGGCGCGACCGAATTCCCGATGATCCGAGTTTTCCACCGCGCCGCCGAGCTGGGCGCAGATCGCCTGTTCGCCGTAGCAGATGCCGAGAACCGGCACGCCGGTATCGAAAACAAATGAAGGAGCGCGCGGCGACACGTCTTCGGTCAGGCTGGCGGGGCCGCCTGAGAGGATGAAGCCGCGCGCACCGTGGGCGGCGATGCGTTCGGGGTCGACGTCGAACGGCCAGATTTCGCAATAGACGCCTGCTTCACGCAGGCGCCGGGCGATCAACTGGGTGACCTGGCTGCCGAAATCAAGGATCAGGATGCGTTCGTTGGTCGCGTCGCTGTGCATGTCATGTCATGAGCATGGTCGGCGAAACACTGCAATCCCCGCTTGATGCCGATTGTTCAGACCAGATGTTCGGCGAAGAAGGCGAGACTGCGCTGCTCGGCCAATTGATTGGCTTCGGCATTGAAGCTCGGCCGGTCCTCGCAGCCGAAACCATGCTCGGCGTTCTCATAGACATAGACTGGCAGGTCGGGGTGGGATTTCCGAATCGCTTCCACGTCCTGGAGCGGAATGCTTTTATCCTTGACGCCGAAATGCAGCTGCACCGGGCAGTGGGTCTGGGCTTCCTTGGTCGCGGCGATGCCGCCGCCATACCAGCCGATCGCGGCCTTGAAGCTTTTGCTGCGCGTTGCTCCCCACCAGGCGATGGTGCCGCCCCAGCAATAGCCGATGATGCCGGTCGGCCGAGGCGAGAGTTTCGCCACCGTGGCCTCGATGTCGCGCATCACATCCGCTTCATCGATCCGGGCGCGCAGGGCGAGGCCTTTCTGGGCTCCTGCCTGGTCATAACCGAGTTCGACGCCGCGTTCTGCGCGATCGAAAACCGCGGGGCAGAGCACGCGATAGCCGAAGGAGGCGAGGCGGTCGGAGACGGCGCGCATGTGCCGGTTCACCCCGAAAATCTCCTGCACGACCACCAGCCCGCGCAGGGATTTCTCGTCGCCGGTCGCATAGGTCTGAAATTTATGGCCATCGGACGCGGTCAGCTCGATCATATTTCCCATCATTCGGCTCCGTCAGGTTTTGCGAAAGGCGCGAAATCGCGCGCCACGCGTTGGTAGGTCGGCCGTTTGAACGGGACGGCCAGATCGGCGATTTGACCAAGATCGGCCCAGCGCCAGGCGTCGAATTCCGGGTGCGCATGGGTGTCGAGCCGGATCATGGTGTCGGTTCCGGTAAATCGGAGGGCGAACCAGCGTTGTCGCTGGCCCCGGTGTTTCGAGCCGGATCGCGCCATGATTTCGGGGGGGAAATCATAGTCCAGCCAGACCGGAATTTCGCCGATGATGGTTGCCGCGTCGGTGCCGATTTCCTCGCGCAATTCGCGCAGAACCGCGTGGCGTGGGTCTTCGTCCCCGTCGATGCCGCCTTGGGGCAATTGCCAGGGATGGGTGGCGATGCGCTTGAGGTCGGCGCGGCGAGCGATCAGGACCTTGCCCGCGCGGTTGAACAAGGCGGCACCGACATTGGCGCGATAGGGCAGGGTGGCGGGATCGGTCATGGCGCGGTCTCCTGTGTCGTCAGGGCGCTGACCGGCACGAGCGTATAGCCGTGCGCCTTCAATCCCTTGCACCAAGTGGCAAGAACCCGGATCGCGCGCGGCGCCGGCATGGCGAGGACACCGAACGCGCTGCCCTTTTGCGTCGCGATCGCGGCAAGGCGGCCAAGCGCTTGTTTTTCCGCGGCAACGCCTTGGCTGGGGTGGATCAGGATATCGGCCCGACGCCCGGCGATTCCAGATGGCAACTTGATGCCGGGCGTGGCGACGATCAGAAAGACGCCATCG
The DNA here is from genome assembly GCF_021556475.1 of Acidiphilium iwatense. Lineage (GTDB taxonomy): Bacteria > Pseudomonadota > Alphaproteobacteria > Acetobacterales > Acetobacteraceae > Acidiphilium > Acidiphilium iwatense. The sequence continues at coordinate 20,569 of NZ_JAKGBZ010000048.1, forward strand.
GCGGCAAGATGCTTCGCCAGCCAGGCGGCGGCGGATGGATGGGCGAGATAGGTTTCCGGCGCGGCGAGGCCGACCGCATCGGTGGTGCCGGCATAGCCCGCGACGCGCGACAACGCCCAGTCGAGCCGTTTGTGGTTGCGCATAGCGGACGAACCGGCGTGGAGCGCCTGATCGCCGGCGGTCGTGGCAGGTTCTCCCGCGACCTGCATCGGCAGGCCCAGGATCGTTTCGTGTCCCGCTGCGCGCGCCGCTACTTCGATCCGGGCGATATGCGCGCCGTAAGGGGTCAGGGCGAGCGAAACGGCGGGAGGCAGGTCGCGCACGGCCGCGAGGGATGCTGCTTTCGCATCGCCAAGTCCGGCGACCATGATCGCGATATAAGGCAGGTTTTCTGTCGGAAGCGACGCTCGGGCTGCGTAATACCGCATCGGCACCACGCCATAAGGGCCTGGATGAGGGATTTTCCAGGCCGGATCAACCGGAGACGCGGCGAGCAGGAACGGGCTCGGCGCCGGTATGCCGGCAGCACCCTGCTGTGGCGCCGGGTGGAGGCGGGATTTGATCGGACCCAGATATTGCAACCACCCCGCACCGAGGATCACGATCGTCAGAATCGCAATCCAGAATGCTGCCAGCGATCGCGGTATCCGCATGACCGCCGCTTATTCAGTGCGACGCGCTGGCCTGGGTCAACTCGTTCTGCTGCACCATCGCGTTCGCCAGTTTCAGCGCCATCTGCAATTGGTAATCGGTTGCCGGCTTGCCGAGCGTGAACTTCGGCCAGTTTGCCGGCGGGCGCGGCGCGATGGATTTGGCGATGGCGGGCAGGACGAGTTTCGGCGGCAGAATCGGCGCCTTCATGCCGGACGGGTTGTGGAACGCGTGCGGCATATCGGCCTCACGAATCTTCGGGAAATGATCCTTGGGATTGCGCGTTTCATGGACCACGAGATCGGGAGCCACGCCGTAATCCTGCAGCGACTTGCCGGAAGGCGTGTAATACAAGGCGGTAGTCAGGCGCAGGGCACCGTGCCCCGGAATGGTGAAGATGGTCTGCACCGAGCCCTTGCCGAAGCTGCGGGTGCCGAGCACGACCGCGCGGCGGTTCTGCTGGAGTGCGGCGCTGACGATTTCGGCGGCCGAGGCGGTGCCGGAATTGATCATCACCACGATCGGCTTGCCGTGAGCGATGTCGCCGGGATGGGCATACCAGACCTCGTCATCCGAGGCGTGCCGACCATGGGTCGAGACGATCTCGCCCGCGTTCAGAAAATCGTCGGCGACAGCGACGCCCTGGTTGAGCAGGCCGCCGGGATTGTTGCGCAGATCGAGCACATAGGCCGCGACCTTGTCATGGCTTTCGGTCTTGAGCTTGCGCATGGCGCGGCGAATGTCCCGGTTCGCGTTTTCCGAGAAACTGGATAGCCGCAAATAGCCGATATCGCCGTAAAGTTTGCTGTGGACCGCCTTTACATGGATCACGGCACGGGTCAGCTTGGCGACGATCGGCTTATCCACCCCGGCGCGCTTGATGGTGAGGGTAATCGTGCTGCCCGGTGGGCCTCGCATCTCTTCGACCGCCTTGTTGAGCGAGAGACCGACCATCGGCTTGCCGTTGATACCGACGATCAGGTCACCCGGCTTGATCCCCGCTTTCGCGGCGGGCGTGCCGTCGATCGGGCTGATCACCTTGATGAAGCCGGCAGCCTGGGACACTTCCAGCCCCAGCCCGCCGAATTGCCCGCTGGTTTCGGCCTGCATATCCTTGTATTGGCGGCGATTCATGTAGCCGCTATGGGGATCGAGCCCGGTGAGCATGCCGTTCATCGCGTCGTAGACGAGCTTGTGGGACGGCTCGGGCGTGACGTAGTCGGCTTTGACACGCTGGAAAATATTCTCGAACAGCCCGAGCTGTTGATAGGTGTTGGTGCCAGGCCGCGCATCGGCCAGCGCCCCGTGGACGACGGGGATGATAACGCCGGCACCGATCCCGACGATGAAACTGCCCGCGATCAGCAAACTGGTTCGAAACTTCATCAGCGCAATCCTCTTGCCTCAGTATTCCAATAATGCGCCTGGGCGGGAAGTCCAGAGCCGCGCGCGGTTGCTCAGCGCGAAGCCGCCGCCGCGCCGAACCGGGGCGTGGGATCGACCGCCGTGCCGTCATGGCGCAATTCGACGTAAAGTTCTGGCTGTCCGCCTGGATTATGCGCATCGTAGCCGGCCATCGCGCCGACCGGCTGGCCCGGAACTACCGACTGGCCGACGCGCACGTCGAACCGGGCGAGCCCGGCCATCACGAAATCGTATCCCCCACCGCAATCGAGGATCATCAGCTTGCCGTAATTCTGGAACGGCCGGGCGAACACCACGCGACCGGGACAGCTTGCACTGACCACGGCGCCGGGCGCGGCGGCGAAAGTGTCGCCGATCGCGGGGCCGGCGGTGGTCGATGCGCCGAATTGCCGCACCAGCTTGCCGGCGACCGGCGCACCGCGCAAGGACTGGGGCACGGGAATCCGCGCCGCGGCTTCGCGGGCACGCGCCGCTTGCCGGCGTTCCGCCTGCAGCCGTGCAATCACGCCCAGCAGGTTATGCGCGGTCTGTGCCGCGCTCGCCGCTGCGCGCGCCTCGGCCGCATGACGCGCCACCGCCGCCGCCGCGGCATGGCGGACCGCGATGATGTCCGCCTGAAGCGCCGCGGCGCGCTGGCTTTGAGTGGCGACCGCGGCACTCATTTTCGTCTGTTCGGCGGCGAGCGCGGCGGACAGCGACGCGTAACGCCGACGTGCCGCGCGCAGCGCCTGGGCCCTCAAGCCGATTTCGCGGGTCAGACCACGCATGACCAGTGCGCCTTCGGCCGCACGGCCCGGTGCGGCATCGGCGGCGAGCAGCGTTGCCGCCGGATGCAGCGCGAGACGCGCGATCAGCGGCAGCAACGGCGCGATCGCGGCGGCATCAGCGTTCAGCTCCGCCTTGGCGGCCTTGGTCTTCGCGCCGAGCCTGGCGAGGCGGTGCGCGATCCGTGCCGCGCGATCCTCGTCCGTGCGCAGAACGGCGTTGACGGCGACTTCCTTGGCGACGAGCGCATCTGCCTGGCGTTTCGCGGCCGCCGCTTGCCGAGCCGCCGCAGCTGAAGCCGCCTGGTGCCGGGCCGCCGCCAGATTGGCCGCGTCGAGTTTCTTCTGCACCTGGCCGAGCTGGGCCGCCCGCGCGATTGGCGGCAAGGCGATCAGCGCGATGGCTAATGTGATGGTTCTGAAGTTCCTACGCATATGCGGCGGCGATTTTAGGAACTTCAGAACCAAAAACAACACTAGAATCATATGTTTGCTAGTACCCTCCGTCATTGATTTTGCGGCGGACCTTCGATTCGATGACTCCGCAACGACGGAGATGGTTCGTGACCGCGAAACAAAGTGCCGTAAAGAAGTATGTGGTGAAGCTCAGCCTCGA
>NZ_JAKGBZ010000049.1 GCF_021556475.1 Acidiphilium iwatense
CCCGTCCTGCTGGCGCGCCAGCTCCCGCCCGATCGCCACCGCAATCTCAGGATCGGTCTCGCCAACCGACGCCCCAAAAAACCGCGCCATGCTCCCAATCACTCTCTGCTCGTTCATCGTGTCACTAGAGTCCTTCAGTGAATTATCAAAGCGTGCTGTTCGCCAGCATGGGCTTCGACATATCGCTCCCGCTCCGCGCGCCATCGCCATATGCGGAACGGCCGGCATGGGTGAGGGCATCGAGAATTTCGTTGGAGCCGCAGAACCCGATAATGCGGCCGCCATCGCAGACAAAAATCGGCCGTCCGGTCATCTGGCGGATTTCCACGACATCCTTGAGCAGACAACCCGCTTCGACCAGGACCACGTTCCCTGCCGTTCGGACGAATTCCGAGTCAGCGTCGCACCAGCCGACGCTTTCTCCTCTGCAGTGAAGGCCCGCAAGCCTGCCATCGGCATCAAGCTCGATCTCATACAGATCGCGATCGATGAAACGATGGGCTCCGTCCGCTCCCACAACCTCGCCGACCGGCTTCATCAGCGAGGCAGCACGAAGCGCGGTCAGCGGATTCATATGCTTCACGAACTCGGCGACATAATCGGTGGCAGGCCGAAGCACGATGTCTTCCGGCTTGCCGACCTGGATCACCCGCCCGTCCTTCATGATCGCGATCCGGTTGCCGATTTTCAACGCCTCGTCGAGATCGTGGGTGACGAAGATGATGGTTTTCCTGACCGTTCGCTGCAGTGATAGCAGTTCGTCCTGAAGTTTGTTGCGAATCAGCGGGTCGAGCGCGGAAAACGGTTCGTCCATGAGCAGAATATCGGGGTTGGTGACGAGCGCGCGCGCGAGGCCGACACGCTGCTGCATGCCGCCTGAAAGTTCCTCGGCATATTTCTCTGCCCAGGGCAGAAGCCCTACGACATCGAGCCATTCATCGACGATCTTGCGCATTTCCGCCGCCGGCATCCGCCGCAATTCAAGCCCGAGTTCGACGTTCCTGCGCACGGTGCGCCACGGCAGCAGAGCGAATTGCTGGAATACCATGGAGACGGCTTCGTTGCGCAGGCGCTTGAGCACGCCCGCCTCCGGGCGGCTCATATCAACGACGCGGTCGCCCTGGCGGATCAGAATCCGGCCCCGGCTGATCTTGTTCAGCCCGTTCACCGCCCGTAGAACCGTGGTCTTTCCCGATCCCGACAGACCCATGAGCACGAAAATTTCGCCCTGCTCGATCTCAAGATTGACATCGGCGGCACCGACCACGACGCCGTTCGAGGCGATGAGATCATTCCGCGATTTACCCGCGTCCAATCCCTTGAGCGCAGCCTCGACGCGCCCGCGCGCCGCGCGGTCGTCGATGCCCGGAAATAGAATATCGACCTTGTCGAATTGTACGATGCCCGCCATGCTTTACGTCCGCGCCTTGGTGGGACGGAAGACGCGATCAAGAATGATCGCGACCACGACGATCGCGAGACCCGACGTGAATCCCTTGCCGATCTGCACGGTCTCCATCGCCTCCACCACCGGCTCGCCAAGCCCGCCCGCACCGACCAGTGCGGCGATCACGACCATCGAAAGACTCAGCATGATGACCTGGGTGAGCCCGGTCAGGATTGTCGGCATCGCGGCGGGAATCTCGACTTTCCAGAGCAGTTCGCGCGGGCTGGCGCCGAAGGCCTGACCGGCCTCGATCAATTGTTTCGGCACATTGATGATTCCAACATAGGTCAGGCGCACCGGCGTGGGAACGACGAAAACGATCGTCGAGATCAGGCCGGGAACACTGCCCAGCCCGAACAGCACGAGAGTCGGGATCAGATAGACGAAGGTGGGCAGGGTCTGCATCATATCGAGAATCGGCCGGATCGCCCGGTACAGCCTCGGCCGGTGCGCCGCCGCGATACCGATCGGCACACCGATCGCCATGCAGGCCAATGTCGCGTAAACGATGAGCGAGATCGTCTCGAGCGTTCGCTCCCAGTAACCCTGATTGAGAACGAACAGCAGCGCCAGGAAGACGAAGACCGCCAGCCGCCAGGATTTCTTGAAAATGTAAGTAAGAACGGCAAAAATCAGAATCAGGATAAGCGGCGAAATAGCACGCAGCGCATCGGTCGTCGAATCGAGCAGAAGACCGAGAACGCTCGAAAGGACATTGAAGAAGCCCTGGAAATCATTCTTGATGAAGTCCACGAATTCGCGCGACCAGAGATTGACCGGAATGCTGTGATGGGCGATCCAGCGCTCAGCCTGCGTCAGGGCATTCATCTCCATGATCCTCGCAATCGATCATTCATCGCGGCGGTACGGACTTGCGGTCGGTCACCACCGCACCGCCGCTGAATTTCCAAAATGCGGCTAGCGTCCCGCTTCGGAAGTTCGTTATCATCAAACCCGGCGCCATACGAATTTCCGAATCGAAAGAACACTAACAAACATTTGATTTTAGTGTGGTGGTTCTGAAGTTCCTACGCATACGTGGCGGCGATTTTAGGAACTTCAGAACTAAAAACCACACTAACCTGCTTTCAGTTTCTGAAGCACGGCCGGCGTTCCCGGTTTGCCGTCAACGGTCGTCACACCGTTCAGCGTCGTTTTCACCCAGGCAGGGTGCGCCTTGAGCCAGGTGGCGGCGACATCCTTCGCCGGCTGGTGCTTGATCTGAACCTTATACATCATCGCGTTTTCGTCAGCGACGGTAAGTTTGAACTGGTTCAGCAGCCGGCCCACATTCGGGCACTCGGCCACGTAGCCGGGGCGGGTATTGACGTAGATCGTCGCCTGACCCTTGTGGGGGCCAAAATAAGCATGGCCGCCGGAGAGGTAGCGGATGTGGAATTCCACATTCATCGGCTCCGGCTCCCACCCGAGGAACACGACCGCCTTTTTCTTCGGATATTTGCGTGCGACCTCGGCAAGCATGCCGGCCTCACTCGACTGCACCAAATGAAACTTGCCGAGGCCGAACTTGTTGGCCTTGATCATCGCCAGGATATGCTCGTTCCCGTCATTGCCCGGTTCGATCCCGTAGATCTTGTAGTTCAGCTCCTTGCCGAATTTCTGAATATCGGCAAAATTTTTCAAACCTTTATTGTAGAGATAATAGGGCACGACGAGCGTATATTTCGCGCCGGTCAGATCCGGCTTCAGAACGACGATCCCCTTGTCCTTCACATAGGGGGCGGTGATCTTGTCCATCGACGGCGTCCAGTCGTCGAGAAAGACATCGATCTTCTTGTCCTTCAAACCGGCATACATGACTTCTTCGGAATACAGATTCGTATTGATCTTGTAGCCGAGATTGCCGGCAAGCTGCGAAAACACCGCGTTCTGGATTTCATTATCCGTCCAGCCGATATTCGCGAGACGAATCGTCTTGCAGGATGCCGGCTCGGCCGCACGGGCCGCCCCTGAGCCAATCGCAATAGACGCAACGGCAATCGCCAAACCTAAGCGTTTCATATTTCCTCCTGGATTTACAGACGTTCACATTGAACCGCGCCTGTTTTTCTCTCCCTGGACGACCGTGTTTTCAGGACGATCGCTGAGTGGGTGAATTCTTAAAACCACTGCGATCCGGGGTCTTGTATGGAACCGACATTGCCGTTGCACCTTCCATCCGGTACGACACACCGGCAATCTTCATCAATGCCGGATATTTGAAGACGACAGGTTGACGACGATGACCCCGGCAACGATCAGGCCAAGCCCGATCATCGTCGATATGTCGAGGGCCTGGCGATAGACGACCCAGCCGACCAGCGAGATCAGAACGATCCCCATGCCGCTCCAGATCGCATAGACGATCCCGACAGGAACCGTCCGCACGATCACCGACAGAAGATAGAACGAAGCGGCATAGGCAACGATCGTCAGGACCGCCGGCACCAGGCGGGTGAATTGCTGCGACGCCTTCAGCAGCGACGTGCCGACCACTTCGCTGAGGATGGCGCCAAGCAGCAGGAAATAGGTCAGGATCGTCGTCATTCGGCGTGAGCTCCGGGCGGCAATATGGCGATTCGGCCCGCCGGCTCAATCCGCCAGCGGCTTTCCGGCCGTCTCCCTGCTGTAGAGCATTGCCACAAGAGCGACTAGTGCGGCAAACATGAGATACCATGCCGGGGCAAGTTTGCTCCCGGTGAGGCCGATCAGCCAAGTGGCCACGAACGGGGCGGTGCCGCCAAACAGCGCGTTAGCAAGGTTGAAGCTGAAGGCGAATCCGCTGTACCTGACCTTGGTCGGGAATATTTCCGCCAGGAAGCAGGGCAGCGTACCGTCGTTGATGGTGAGCATGGCACCGAACGCGATCTCGACCAGGATGATGACGAACAGCGTCGCCCCCTGAAGGATCATGAACAACGGGACCGTGAACACGATGAACAGCACCGAAGCCGCGATCAGCAGGGTCTTCCGACCAAAACGATCCGAAAGCCGGCCCATCAGGAAGATGAGCCCGATATAGACAAGCAGCGTGATACTCGTCGCGATGAACGACTCGACGCTGCCGACATGCATCTCGGTCATCAGGTAGGTCGGCATGTAACTCAGGACCAGATAGAAGCCGACCGCGTTGAGGAAGGCCACGCCAAGCGCGATGACGATCTTGCGACGATGGGTTGCGACCAGCTCCGTGACCGGGGCTTTGGTGATATGGTGCGTCTCCTTGAGTTCCCTGAACTTAGGCGTGTCCTCGAGCCGCAACCGAATGTAGAGGCCGATCAGGCCGAGGGGAGCAGCCAGCAGGAACGGCAGCCGCCAACCGAAAGAAGCCATCTGCGGTTCGCTCAGGACCGCGAACATGAGGCCCGAGAGCAGCGAGCCGAGCAAAAGTCCTGCCGCCGTGCTCGCCGGCACAATGCTGGTGAAGAGCCCGCGTCGCCGTGTCGGAACATACTCGGCGATGAACGCCGCCGCACCGGCATACTCGCCTGACGCCGAAAACCCTTGCACCATTCGCACCAGCAACAGCAGAACGGGCGCAACAAGCCCGACTCGCGCATAGGAGGGCAGGAACGCCATGAGGAAGGTCGCGCCCGACATGATAATGATCGAAAATGACAGGGCGGTTCGTCTGAGGGCGGTTCGTCTGCCGGTCCGATCCCCGATATGGCCCCAGACAATGCCGCCGAGCGGACGGACGATAAACGAAATGGCGAACACCGCGAATGTCGCGAGGAGCGCCGAAGCCGGCGCGATTTCAGGGAAAAAGGCGTGGGCGATCGCCGTTGCGAAATAGCCGTAGGATGCGTAGTCGAACCACTCCACGAAATTGCCGATGAAGCTGGCTACGAGAACCTGGCGAAGAATCCCCGGTGCCAGGGACATTTCGTGAGAGGGTACGACAGGGTCCTTGCCGGCCGGCAGGGTAGCATAAGCGGCGGTGGTGGGCATGACTTACTCCCGGCGTTGCCGTTGACAAATCAATAGCCGGGAATCCAGACCAGCAACGCTACAAGACCGACTTCCCGTGCAGGCTATCGACCCGCGCCAAATGGCGACATGGCTATGCTTCGTCCGAGCGGCGGCTACGTCCTGATGATGTTGTGCTCGGGGCCGAACCGGAAAGCGGTGATGTCTTCGGCGCCGTCCTGCGTGATAACCAGGATGTCATGCTCGCGGTAGCCGCCGGCGCCCGGCTGCCCTTCTGGAATCATGATCATCGGCTCCATCGAGACGATCATGTTGGGTTCCAGCACCGTCTCGATATCTTCGCGCAGTTCGAGCCCGGCCTCGCGGCCGTAATAGTGACTGAGCACGCCGAAGCTGTGGCCATAGCCGAAGGTGCGGTATTCGAGCAGGCCGTGCGCACGATAGATTTCGTTCAGCTCGGTCGCGATATCGCAGCAGCGCGCGCCGGGCCGGATCAGCTCGAGGCCACGCCGATGTACTTCGCAGTTGATCTCCCATAACCGCAGATGGTCGTCTGACGCATGGTCGAGAAACAGCGTGCGCTCCAGCGCCGTATAGTAGCCCGCGATCATCGGGAAGCAGTTGAGCGAGAGGATGTCGCCCTTCCGCACCCGGCGGGAGGTAACTGGGTTATGCGCCCCGTCGGTGTTGATGCCGGACTGGAACCAGGTCCAGGTATCCATCAGCTCGGCATTGGGGAAGCTGCGGGCAATTTCGCGCACCATCGTGCCGGTGGCGTGCAGCGCAACCTCGTGCTCGGACACACCGTCACTCAGCGCCTCGACACAGGCAGCACCGCCGATATCAGCAATCCGAGCACCCTCGCGGATCAGGGCGATCTCATGCGCGGACTTTATCATGCGCTGGTGCATCACGGCACGCCCGACATCGACCTGCTCGAAGCCGGGCAGCATGTCGTGCAACGCGGCGGCGCGGTCGAGGCTCAAATGGTCGAACTCGACGCCAAGTCGGCCGCCGCGCACGCCGGCTCGTTCAAGCACGGTCTTGACCGCGTGGAGGTAATTGTCCCGCCGCCAGTCGGTATAGACCAGATTGTCGCCGAAACTGCGCCGCCAGGGTTGGCCACCGTCGATATTGGCCGAAATCGTGACATGCGAGTCCTGGGTGACGACCAGCCCAAAGGAGCGACCGAAGTAGCAATACAAAAAGTCGCCGAAATAATTGATGTTCTGATACGAGGTGAACAATACGGCATTGATGCCCGCCTCCGCCATATGCGCGCGCAGCGCTCCCATACGACGGTCCATTTCTGCTTGCGGGAAGGTCGGGCGAACCTTCCCGCCATTCTTGATCTGCTTGGTGCGGGTTTCTGCAATCGTGTCGATCAGCATTGGCGGCTCCTCCTTGCGTTTCATTGACGGGGAGAGTGCCGTGAAAGGCCAGCCCTGGCGAATAGATAGTTGAAATAGTGTAATATGCGCTCGTTATGCCGTTCGGGTATCTACCCAATGGCGGCGGGGCATCAGATCACGACCGGGAAGGTAGAGCGGCCATGACCATGGGCGGCATCGAGCTTGCGGATGATGAAATTGACCAAGTGCTGCGCTGCATCGGAGAGGGTCTCGCGTGCGTAATAAAGGCCCACGGTAGCGTCGGCAAGACCGGGGAAGCCAGCCTCCGGCGGTCGGACAGCAAGTCCGGCGGGAACGGTACTGGCCGACAGTACGGTCAGGCCGAGACCGGCACGGACGGCGGCCTGCAGGCTGGCGAGACTCGCGGTGGTGCAGGTGATCTGCCAGGGAATGCCCGCGCGCGACAATGCCTCCGTCATTCGCGCCCGATAGATGCAGCCTTCAGGATAGACAATCAGCGGTAGCGGGCGCACATCGTCGATCCGTGGCGCGATACCGCCGACCCAGGCCAGCCGCTCCGCCCACAGTTTGGCCGCTGCGGGAGCGGCTTGCTCGGCGGTCATTGCCACGATCACATCGTGATGCCCGTCATGCAGGCCGCGCAGCAGGTTAAGGCTGATATCACAGCTAACATCCAGGCGCACACCTGGATTCCGGGAAATAAAATCGACCAGCACTTCCGGGAGCAGGGTGACGGCGAAATCATTCGGCAACCCGACGCGTACGGCTCCCGTGACGGTGCGCTGCAGCAGCCGCGAGAGCGCTTCATCGTGCAGGCAGAGAATCTGCCGGGCGTAAATCGCAAGAACCTCGCCCACCGGAGTCAGGCGGAACGACGTGCTGTCGCGTTCGAACAGCGACGCGCACGCGATGTCCTCCAGTCGCTTGATCTGCAGGCTGATTGCCGGCTGGGTGCGACCGAGCATCTCGCCGGCGCGGGTGAAGCTGCGCAGGTCCGCCACGGTGACAAAGGTGCGCAGCAAATCGGTCTGCATGTTTCGCATAAGGAGTACCTCGGGACTGAACTGGCCCCGGCTTTTGGGACCATCGGCTTAATTGGCAACAGAGAATCTAACAAAGATCAAATCGGCGGCGGGCTCGATTTCATCCGTTCCATCGCGAAGCGGGAACTCACATTGCGCAGCGGCACGGTGGCGATCAGCCTTCGGTAGAATGCATCGTAAGCGGGAATATCGGGCACCATCACGTGCAGCAGATAATCGACATCGCCGCTCATCCGCCACGCCCCGACGATTTCCGGCATTTCCGTCACTACCTCGGCGAACCGGCTCATCCATGCGGCGGAATGATCCGCCGTCTCCACCGACACGAACACCGACACCGGATAGCCCAGCCGCTCGGGAGACAGGGTGGCGACCCGCCCGGTGATGATCCCCGCCTCCTCCATCCGCTTGATCCGCTTCCAGCACGGCGTCGCCGACAGCCCGACCTGCTTGGCCATGGCGGCGAGCGGCACGGTGGCATCGCGCGCGATCAATCGCAGAATCGCCCGGTCGATGCCGTCCAGCGCGGCAGGCGCCTCTTTTTCGGGCGGACGCTCGATCGCATTCATTCTCCAAACAACCTCGTTTGTGACACCTGATTCCATATCAATCAAATCAAACAAAAAATCAATCTTATTTTTGCCAAAATACTCCAAGTTGAGAGAAAATCATTTCTGTCGCGCCCTACCTGACCTATATGATGCAGCGCAAGACACCGCTTGCACGACGAGGAGACTGGCGTGGCACTTCGTATCGGCGACACCGCCCCGGATTTCGAACAGCTCTCGACCCACGGGCTGCTGCGTTTCCATGCCTGGAAGGGCTCCAGCTGGACCGTGCTGTTCTCCCACCCGCACGACTTCACGCCGGTCTGCACCACCGAACTGGGCGAGGCCGCGCGCCTCACCCCCAATTTCGCCGCGCGCGGCGCAAAGCTGCTTGCCCTCTCGGTCGATACGCCGGAGCGCCACGCCGCCTGGGCCGAGGATATCGCCGCGGTCTCCGGCCATCGCCCATCCTTCCCGATCATCGCCGATCACGATCGCGAGGTCGCGCATCTCTACGACATGATCCACCCCAACGCGGCGACGACCCAGACGGTGCGCGCCACCTTCATCATCGACCCGCGCAACGTGGTGCGGCTGATCCAGAGCTACCCGAACGCGATCGGCCGCAATTTCGCCGAAATCCTCCGCGCGCTCGACGCGTTGCGCCTGACCGATGCCGAGCCGGTCGTCACCCCGGTCAACTGGCGGAATGGTGAGCCGGTCATCGCCGCGCCCCATCTGGCCGATGCCGAATTACTGCGCCGCTTTGGCGCGCCGCTCGCGACCGACCTCCCCTATCTGCGCCGCGTCGCGCAGCCCGCGCTGGCATGATCCCCATCGCTCTCGATCCCCGCTTCGCCCGCCTCGCCGTGGCCGGCAACGGTCCGCTGGCGCTGCGCCGGTTTCGCGCGCTGCGCGCCGTGGGCGCGGCCGATGCGATTCTGTTTTCCGATGCCCCGGCGGACGATGCGGTCATCGCCGCCGGTGGTTCGCTCCGCCGCGCTTTGCCCGAGGCCGCCGATCTCGCAGCGCTTCACGCGCTCTGGATCGTCGATCTGCCGCGCGGCCGCGCCGAGACCCTTGCCAATGCCGCCCGCGATGCGCGGGTTCTGGTCAATGTCGAAGACGTTCCGCAATTCTGCGATTTCCACTCGGTCGCGGAAGTCAGGCGCGGCGATTTGCTTCTCACCATCTCGACCAATGGCCGTGCCCCCGGCCTGTCCAGCTTGATCCGCCGCGATCTGGAGCAGAAATACGGGCCGGAATGGCAGGAACGGGTCGCCGAAATCGGTGCGCTGCGTGCCGATTGGCAGCGCGAGGGTGTCGCCATGCCGGAAGCCGCGCAACGCATCGCCGCCATCGTCGCCGAACGGGCATGGCTATGACGATCCGCCACCCCGATTTCGCGCTCGGCACCGTCTGGCTGGCCGGCGCCGGCCCCGGCGATCCCGCGCTGCTCACGCTCGCGGCGCTGCACGCCATCGCCACCGCCGACGTGATCCTGCACGACGCCCTGGTTTCGCCCGAAATCCTCGCGCTGGCGCCCGCCGCCACGCGGTTGATCCCGGCCGGCAAGCGCGCGCATGGCGAGCACACGCCGCAACTCGCGATCAACGCCCAGCTCATCGCCCTCGCCTCGGCGCAACACCGCGTGCTCCGCCTCAAGGGCGGCGATCCGTTCGTGTTCGGCCGGGGCGGCGAGGAATGCCTGGCCCTTGCCGCCGCCGGCATCGTTTTTCGAGTGATTCCCGGCATTTCCGCCGGCATCGGCGCGACCACCGCCGCCTGTCTGCCCATCACCCATCGCGGCATCGCCCGCAGCGTCGTCTTCGCGACTGGCGAATCCGGGCCGGACGGCGCAGAGGTCGATTTCGCCGGTCTCGCCCGCGCCGCCGACACGCTGGTCCTGTACATGGCGCGCGCGAAATTCGAAGCGATCGCGGCCAGCCTCATCGAAGCCGGCCGCGAGCCGGCCGAGCCGGTCGCCTTCCTGCTCGATGCCACCACCCCGCGCGAAGAGATCATCCGCACCACCCTGGCCGAAGCGCCACGCATCGCCCGCACGCTGCGTCCGGCCGCGACCCTCATCGTCATCGGCCCGGTTGTCGGGATCGGCGCGATGTTCGCCACCGAAACCGCATTTCCCGTCCCCGACACCGTCTCCGCTCAAGGCTGATCCATTATGACCAAATCCGCGACACTGCCCCGCACCGCTCCGTTCGCGCCCGAGGATATCGCCGCACTCGACCGCGTGATCGGCAGTGCCTCGACCGTCCAGCGCGCCTGGCTCGCCGGCTTCCTCGCGGGGATCGACGCCGCCAAGGGCGAGCACGCCGCACCCCAGGCAGCGCCGGTTGCAAAAACCAAGCTCACCATTCTCTACGCGACCGAATCCGGCAATTCCGAAGCCCTCGCCGGTGCCGCCAAGCGCGACGCCCAGAAGCGCGGATTCGCCGCCCGCACGCTTGACATGGCCGATGCCAATATCGCCGCCCTGAAGGATGCCGGCAATCTCCTCGTCATTGCCGCCACCTGGGGCGAGGGCGAACCGCCGCAACGCGCCGCCCCGTTCTACCGCGCACTGATGAGCAACTCTGCCCCAAAACTCGACGGCCTTAACTTCGCCGTCCTGTCACTCGGCGATTCCTCATATGCGCAGTTCTGCGAAATCGGCAAACAGATCGACGCACGGCTCGAAGCCCTCGGTGCCGCCCGCGTTGCCGAGCGCGTCGATTGCGATCTCGACTACGAAGCGCCCGCCGGCAGCTTCATCGCCGACATCCTCGGTAAACTCACCCCGCCCGACGATGCGGGTTCGGTCATTCATGTCGATTTTCATCGCACGGCCGGCGAAGCCGTCAGCAAATCCGCGCCCTTCACCGCCGAAATCGCCGAACACCACCCGCTCACTTCATCGCGCTCGGAATCCGAAACCTTCCATATCGAGTTCGACCTCACTGGCTCCGGCCTCGCCTACGAGCCGGGCGATACGCTCGGCATCGCGCCGCAGAATGACCCCGTGCTGGTCGAATCCCTTCTCCGCGCTGCCGGGCTCGATGGCGATCCTGAATCCGCGGCCGCGCTGACAAGCGAACGCGACATCACCACCCTCACCGCCAAGCTGGTGCAGGACTATGCCGGCCTCACCGGCGATGCCAAACTCGCCGCTCTCGCCGACGACGATGCCGCACGGCGCGATTTCCTCGCCGGCCGCCAGCCGATCGATCTGCTCGAAGCCTTCCCGCACAAACTCACCGGCGCCCAGCTCAAAGGACTGTTCCGCCCACTGCCGCCGCGCTACTATTCGATCGCCTCGTCGCAGAAATCGGTGGGTGAAGCCGCCCATCTCGCCATCGCCAAGGTCGCCTATGAAAGCGCCGGACGCGCGCGCCTCGGCGTGGTCTCCGGCATGATCGCCGAGCGCCGCGCGACCGGCGCCACGGTCGACGTGTTCGTCAAGCCCAACCCGCATTTCCGCCTGCCCGCCGACCCGCACGCGCCCATCGTGATGATCGGCGCCGGCACCGGCATCGCCCCCTACCGCGCTTTCCTGCAGGACCGCGAAGCCACCGGGGCCGCCGGCAAATCCTGGTTGATCTTCGGCCATCGTCGCTTCCTGCACGATTTCCTCTACCAACTGGAAATCCAGGACTGGCTGAAATCCGGCGTGCTCGACCGGATCGACCTCGCCTTTTCGCGCGACCAGCCCGAGAAACGCTATGTCCAGCACGTGCTCTGGGACCAGCGCGACGCCCTGAAAGCCCGACTCGCCGAGGGTGCTGTCCTCTATCTCTGCGGTGACGCCAAGGCCATGGCCCGCGATGTCGATGCCACGCTCACCCGCATCCTCGGCGGCGACGATGCGGAGCGCGGCCAGGCCGAACTCGACGCGCTGATTTCCGCCGGCCGCTACAAAAAGGATGTCTATTGATGCTGGACACATCGACCGCCATCGAAGCCGCGACCCAAGACCTCCTGCGCCGCGCGATCGAAACCGACTACAAGGGCCGCATCGCCCTGGTTTCGTCCTTCGGCACCGAATCCGCCGTGCTTCTGCACATGATCGCACGGATCGACCGCCGCCTGCCGGTGATCTTCCTCGATACCGGCAAGCTGTTTCCCGATACCATCGCCTATCGCAACGCGCTGATCACCCGCCTGCACCTGTCGGATGTGCGCTCGATCCGTCCCGATCCCGCGCATCTCGCGAGCTTCGACCCCGACGGCACGCTGTTCGCGCGCGATCCCGATTTCTGCTGCGCACTGCGCAAGACCATGCCGCTCGATGCCGCCCTCGAAGGCTTCGACGCCTGGATCTCGGGGCGCAAACGCAACCAGACCGAAACCCGCGCCGATATCGCCGCGATCGAAACCGGACCCGATGGCCGCACGGTCCTCAACCCGCTGGGCGACTGGTCGCGCGAAGACATCGAAACCTATTTCGATACCCACCACCTCCCGCGCCACCCGCTGGAGTCCGACGGCTTCGCCTCGATCGGCTGCTTCACCTGCACCCGCCGCATCAAACCCGGCGAAGATGCCCGTGCCGGCCGCTGGAGCGGCTCCGGCAAAACCGAATGCGGCATCTTCCTCAGCCGTCCCGCGGAAGTGCCGGCATGAAGCCGATCTCGGGGCTTAGCCCTTAGTGGGGGGGGGGGCAGGGGGCAAAGCCCCCTTGCGAAGCTCAGGACACGGTCCGAGCACGGGTTCTATGACCGCACTTACGAGGACGGACGATGACGGATACGCTTTCGCGGAATGAGGACATCAAGGCGCGCAGTGATTTTCTGAGGGGCACGCTGGCCGAGGAGTTGGGTGAGCAGGCGTTCGGCGGCCTTTCGGAAGACGACGGCCAACTCGTCAAGTTTCACGGCATGTATGTGCAGGACGACCGCGATCTGCGGCCCGAGCGGGCGAAGCGCAAGCTCGATCGCGCCTATATGTTCATGGCGCGGCTGCGCGTGCCGGGCGGTGTGCTGACGCCGCGCCAGTATCTCTCGATGGACCGGCTCGCGACCGAGCGCGGCAACGCGACCTTGCGCTTCACCACGCGCCAGACGATCCAGTTCCACGGCATCATCAAGAGCAATGTGCGCGCCGCGACGCGCGCGATGGACGCGGCCTTGCTCGACACCATCGCCGCCTGCGGCGACGTCAACCGCAACGTGATGGCGGTTGGCAATCCCTATCTGTCGCGCGCCCATGGCGAGGCGGTGGAGGCGGCGCGGCGGCTTTCCGCGCATTTCCTGCCGCGCACCGGTGCCTGGCGCGAGATTTTCATCGGCGACCGGCGGGTGCTCGGCGGCGAGCCCGAGGCCGAGCCGATCTACGGCCCGACCTATCTGCCGCGCAAATTCAAGATGACCGTCGCGGTGCCCCCGTCCAACGATGTCGATGTCTTCGCGCATGACCTGTCGTTCATCGCGATCGTCGAGAATGGCGGCATCGTCGGCTACAACGTGGTGGTCGGCGGCGGCATGGGTGCCACCCATGGCGAGCCGGAAACCTACCCGCGCGTCGGCGATATCATCGGATATTGCCCGGCCGATCAGCTCGTCGCGGTCGCCGAGGCCGTGCTCACCACCCAGCGCGATTTCGGCAACCGCTCGAACCGCAAGCGCGCCCGCCTGAAATACACGATCGACGATCGCGGGCTCGACTGGTTCAAGACCGAAGTGAATTCACGCCTTGCCAAGCCGCTGGAGCCGGAGAGAAAATTCCAGTTCACCGGCAATGGCGATGCGCTCGGCTGGACGCGCGACGAGGAGGGGTTGAATCACCTCACCCTGTTCGTCGAAAACGGCCGCGTCGCCGATCGCGGCGATTGGCGCCTGAAATCCGCCCTGGTCGCGATCGCGTCCCTGGAGGGTTTCATCGACCGAGGTGCCGTCATCATGACGGCGAATCAGAATGTCATCGTCGCCCGCGCCACCGACGGGGAACGCGAAAAAATCGACCTCATTCTCGCCGGGCACGGCGTTATCCAGAGCCAATCTGCGCTGCGCGAAAGCGCGATGGCGTGCGTCGCCCTGCCGACCTGCGGGCTTGCCCTTGCCGAAAGCGAGCGCTATCTGCCCGATTTGATAACCATGATCGACCAGATGCTCGCGACCCACGGCCTGTCGGAGCAAAAAATCACCCTGCGCATGACCGGCTGCCCGAATGGCTGCGCGCGGCCCTATATCGCGGAAATCGGCCTGATCGGCCGCAATCCCGGCCGCTACAACCTGCATCTCGGGGGCACCGCCGACGGCTCCCGCCTCAATAGTCTGCTCCACGAAAATCTGAATGAGGCAGAAATCCTTGAGAGCCTCGATCCACTCTTCGCGGCCTATGCAAAAAACCGCGAGCCTGGCGAGGGATTCGGCGATTTCACCCGCCGGACCGGGATCATTTGACCGCGCAGACCCCGAACATGTTGGGCGTTCCCGCCGGGTGCGCTGGCGTAACGATCTTCATCGTGGCGAAATCCGTCGGCGCGTGCTCGGGAAACGCCGTCTTGCCCGCCGGGTAGCAGTTCGACGCGAGCAGATAGGCGATCACCTCGGCATACTGCGCCGGCTTCAATGACGCCGGATTGTTGAACGGCATGTTCTGGGTGACGATGGTGCGGATGACGCCGACGGTCCAGCCATCCTTCTTCGCGGTCGCAAGAAAATCCTTGCCCGCGATCGCCGGCGCCGCGACGCCCTGCAGATTGCCGCCATGGCAGCTCGCGCAATCCGCCGAATACACGGCCTTTCCCTGTTTCGCCTGCGCCGCCGTGTAGAGCGCCTTGGTCGCGGCTGCCTGCGCCGCGACCTCGATCAGCCGCGCCGGCTTTGGCTTTGCGCGCGTCACGGTCGGCCGGATCGCCGCCGCATGGGTATCGCACAAATGCCGGACCATCGGCGCCGCCGCCGTGTAGAACACCACCATATTGCCGTCCTTTCTGATAAACGCCGCTCCGGCATCCGGGATCGTCGCGTCGCTGAGCGTCACCGCCCGCCACGCGAGCCAGCCATGAGACATGCCATAGCCGGTCCTGGCCGGTGCGGCGCATCCGTTCAGGATCGCCGCGCCGGCCGGCACCCCGAGTCCGGTATTCGCGATCGCGCCTGCCATGCCGCCAAGCACGTCGTATTCACTCGCCCGCCCCTGCGCCACGTCGAGGTCTTCCAGGGCGCGCGAGGACGCGACCTCGAACGCGGTCAGCCCGCGCGCCTTGCGCGCATCCTGCAAATGCCCCACCGCCGCGAGCACATTGACCAGCACGCCATGCAGCACCGGCACGAAGGGCGGATTGGCGCGCCGATCGAGCAGATGGTTCACCTGCCCGATCGCACCCCCCGCATCGCCGGGATTGGGCACCGAGGCCACGAATTGCCGCGAATGTTCCCCCACCAGCGCATTGATCGCACTCTGCGCCGCCAGCCTGTAGGATGCGGGACCGCTCGCCGCCGCATCCTCCGCGCCGGTGATCACCGCGATCGCCGCCTTGATGTCGCGCAGCGCCGCTGCCGAAGAAGCGTGATCCGATATCGTGGCCGCCGAGGCCGGAGCCGCGAGGGCGAGCAGCACCGCCCCCGCGGCCGGGGCCAACGTAAGGTTAGTCCGCCGCATCACTTGGAGACGGCGAACATCGTCAGCTCGGTTCCGGCATTGGTCTTCGGCATGTTCGGCAATTGCTGATTGCCCGCCGGGCCCGACGCCACCGCGACATATTCGGTGCTGCCCTCGGTGAACGCGACCGGCGGCGCGATGATCGGCGAACCGGTCTGGTATTTCCACAACTCCTTGCCGCTATTGGCGTCGAACGCCGCGAAATCGCCGTTCTCCATGCCGGTGAACACCAGTCCGCTCGCGGTCGAGAGCGCACCACCCGCCATCGGCAATTTTTCCGGCTCGCGCCACGCGAACACGCCGTCGCCGACATCGATCGCGTTGAGCTGTCCGGTGTTCGGGCCGACGAATTTCGGAAATGCCCCACCCAGGTAGAACTGGCCGCCGATATAGACGACGTTCTTGGTCGCGCGCCAGAACCCGCATTCGTTGCTGCTCGGCAGATAGATCATGTTGGTCTGCGGGTCGTAGGTGCCGCCGTTGAACTCCACGCCGCCATTGGTGTTCGGACAAGCCACGTTGCCCTTCAGCGTCGGCTCGGTATTCTGGTGATATTGCATGCTGATCACCAGATGATTCACCAGCGCGCCGGTCTTGGAATTCAGCAGCCAGAAATTGCCCGCCTTGTCGCCATCCGCCACCAGAGGCATCGTCTTGCCGTTCACCTTGCCGTCGAACAGTACCGGCGGCATCACCGGGTCCCAGTCATGGGTGTCGTGCGCGATGAACTGGTGATACCAGACAAGTTTCGGCTTCGCGCCCGAAATGTTCAGCGCGAGCAGCGAATCGCTGTAGAGATTCTTGCCCTTGCGCACCGGCCCGTTGAAATCGGGCTGCGGATTGCCCGCATTGGCGTAGAGAATCCCGGTTTTCGGGTCGATCGCCATCTGCGTCCACACCGCGGCACCGCCGCGCTTCCAGCTATCGCCGCTCCACGTCTTGTTAGCTGGCTTGCCCGGCCCCGGCACCGTGTTCCACTGCCATAGCTCCTTGCCGGTCTTTGGGTCGTAGGCCGCGATATTGCCGATGCCGCCCCAATCCCCGTCCGATACGCCGAGCAGCAACTCGGTCTTGCCGGTCGATGGGTTTCGCCAGGGCAGCGGCGCCATGGTGTAGAACGAGTTGGTCGGATCCTTCACCGCGAGCTTGTCGAACACCTTCTTGCCGGTCTCGGCGTTCAGCGCGATCAGTCGCCCATCCAGCGTCGCGACATACACATTGCCGTCCACCAGCGCGACGCCGCGATTGGCGGCGAAGGAAATCACGTGCGGGTTGTCGGAGAACTGCCATTTCAGCTTGCCGGTCTTCACGTCGATCGCATAGACGTGATCATGCGCCGAGGTGATATAGGCAATGCCGTGCCAGATCAGCGGCGCCGCCTCGATCGGCCCGTTATCCGAAATCTTGAAGGTCCAGACCGGCTTGAGCTTGCTCACATTGGCGGGCGAGATGCTGGTCAGGCTGACATAACGGTCATTGTTGTAATTCTTCGCCGGCAGGATCCAGTTCGCGTGATCTCCCTGCGTGTTGGTGAAATCCTTCATGCCTGGCGTCACGGCGTTCGCCGTCGTCCCCGCCTGAGCACTACCGGCCAGCCCGAACGCCAGCGCCGTCGCGGCAATACCGCCGGCCAGCGCAGTCCGGCTCCATCGCATGGATCGTGTGGTCTTGAGCATATCCGTCCCTCCCTTTGCGGTTTACCCCAACACGGGCGGCGCGCAGGCGCACGCCAATTGGTTCGTGACGTGGTAACGCTACCATAACGCGCCGAGGGATCAAGCGATTTAGCCGTCCCCAAGCCGGGTCGGCCTCAAACCGAACAATTCGACAGAACGACATCCTGGGAAATCAGCCGCGCGGCCTGCTTCACCTCCGGCGCCAGCGCATCCAGCCGCGCGCGGTCCATGCGAATCCCCGGCGCGGTCACGCTCAGGCTCGCGACCGGCCTGAAGTTGCGGTCGAAAATCGGTGCCGCGACGCAGAAAATCCCCTCCTCATGCTCCTCGCAATCGCGCGCGATCCCTTCGCTCCTGATCCGGTCGAACTCGGCGCGCAGCAGATGCCGGGAGGTGATGGTGTGCGGCGTATGCCCGGTCAGGGTGATGCGCGCGATGACGTCCTCGCGCTCGGCCTCCGGCAGATGCGCCAGAATCGCCTTGCCGACCCCGGTGCAATGCAGCGGCCCGCGCCGCCCGATCGAGGAGAACAGCCGCAGCGTTTTCGGGCTCTCGCGCTTGTCGATATAGATGATTTCCAGCCCGTCACGCACCGCGAGATGTACCGTCTCTTCCGTGCTGTGCCACAGCGCGTCGACGTGGCGCGCCGCGACCTGCTTGAGATCGATCGATTCCCACGCCCGATAGGCCAGTTCCAGCAGTCCGAGCGACGGGCGATAGGTGCGGTCGGGCCCGGAGCGGATCAGCCCGGCTTCGATCAACTCCTGCAACAGCCGGTGCAGCGTCGCCTTCGGCAAGCCGGTTCGATCGAGCAGGGTGGAGAAATTCGCGTGCGGCTCGGCGGTGCTCACGCAACGCAGCAGCGCCAGCGCCTTCGCGATGCTCGATGGCAGATCGGTGATCGGCGTATCCATGGCACGGAGACTAGGCCCAACCACCTCTTTGTCAATTCGGAAATGAGTTCCGAATGTCGAAAATCCAGGGTAGTTTCCGCCCTGACGACCGGGACATTATAGTCGCGCGATGAACGACCTGATCGACCGCCTCGCCGCCGCCCTCGGCCCCGGCGGCGTTCTCACCGAGAGCGCCGATATCGCCCCGTTCGGCACCGACTGGCGCGGGCTGTATGCCAATTCGCCGCGCGCCGTGCTCCGCCCGCGCGATGCGGACGGCGTCGCCGCTTCCGTCCGGCTCTGCGCCGAGGCAGGTGTGGCGATCGTGCCGCAGGGCGGCAACACCTCGCTGGTCGCCGGCGCCGTCCCCAGCCGTCCCGGTGCCGAATTCGTGCTCAGCCTCGCCCGGCTGAACCGGGTCCGCGCGATCGACCGCGCCGGATTGTCGATGATCGCCGAAGCTGGCGTCACTCTTCTACGCGCGCAGGAGGAAGCGGCCGAGGCCGGCGCGCTCCTGCCGCTCTCGATCAATTCGGAGGGTTCGGCCCAGCTCGGCGGCGTGCTCTCCACCAATGCGGGCGGCAACAACACGCTGCGCTTCGGCAATGCGCGCGATCTGATTCTCGGCCTCGAAGTCGTCCTGCCGGACGGCACGCTCTGGAACGGGCTGCGCCTGCTGCGCAAGGACAATACCGGCTACGCGCTGAAACATCTGTTCGCCGGCGCCGAAGGCACGCTCGGCATCATCACCGCCGCCGCACTGAAACTCTATCGCGCGCCGCGCGAGCGCCAGACCTGCCTCTGCGCGCTGCCCGGCATTGACGCCGTGCTCGACCTGTTCGCCCGGCTGCGCGACGAAGACGAATCCGCGCTCTACGCCTTCGAATATATCTCCGGCCCTGCGATGGCGCTGAACGCGCGTCACATGCCGGATTTCCGCCTGCCCTTCGCCGAGCCCGCCGCGCATTACGTCCTCGCCGAACTCGCCACCACACGGCGCGCCGCTTCCCTGCGCGAGACGCTGGAATCCGTCCTCGCCGGCGCGCTGGAGCACGGCACCATCGCCGATGCCGCGATCGCCGAATCCGAAACCCAGCGCCGCGACTTCTGGGCAATCCGCGAGCACATCGCCGAATCCCAGAAGCGCGAAGGCACCTCGGTGAAGAACGACGTCTCGGTGCCGATCGCCTCGGTCCCCGACCTGCTCGACCGCACCAGGGCCATGCTGACAGCGCGTTACCCCGGCGCCCGCATGGCGGCATTCGGCCATATCGGCGACGGCAACATCCATCTCAACGTGATCCAACCGGAGGGCGAAGAGCCCGGCGCGTTCGACGGGCGCGCCGAAGACCTGATGGAGGATGTCAACGCCATCGTCGCCGGTCTCGGCGGCAGCTTCTCGGCCGAACACGGCGTCGGCATGATCAAGCGCCCCGCCTTCGCCCATTGGCGCGCCGCCGCCGAGCGCGACGCGATGCGCCGGATCAAGGACGCGCTCGATCCGCGCGGCATCATGAACCCTGGAAAATTATTCTAACCACCCTGCCGTCATTGCGAGCGAAGCGAAGCAATCCATGCGCGGGCGCCACTGGCCAACCACAACACCCTCAAAACCGATACTTCGCGGTCATGCCCACGATGAAATTGCGCCCCGGCGCCGGTTCGTAATATTCGCCGTTGCTCGCTGCGATCACCACGGCGCCGACATAGGTTCGGTTGAAGATGTTATTGACCCGCACAAACTCGTTCAGCCCGAACGGTCCGAAATTCTGCCGGAATCCGCCCGCCGCCCCGGCGGTGAAATACCCCGCTGCATAGGCCGAGTTCGCGTTATCGACATACATCCGGCTCTGCCACTGCCCGTCGAGCGTGGTGTAGAACCCGCTCGCCGGATTATGCCAGTCCACTTCGCCATAGATGCGCTGCTGCGGCACACCGGGCAGCGCCTTGCCGGCGACCGCGCTGTTTTCGAACCGGGCATGAAGGAAACTGTAGGCGGCATACAACTCGATATGATGCGGCAGGAAACTGTCGATGCTCGCGTCGATGCCGTTGCGCGCCGTCTGTCCCTCATTGGCATAGGCGGTGCGCCCATCGGTGGAGGACGACACCACGATCTGATTATTGGTGTGGATGTGGAACAGGGCGAGCTTGAAATACGTGTTGCCCGCGATCAGACTCTTGATCCCGGCTTCGTAGTTCTGGCTCGTGGCCGGCACCAGCGCGGCATTCAGCCCCGCCTCGCCATTCGGCAGATACGCGAGCTGGTCCAGCGTCGGCGTCTCGAATCCCTCGCCGTAATCGGCGAACAGATTGGTCTCGCGGGTCAGATGATAGGTCGCGCCCGCCACGAAACTGGTGTGGGCGTACGAAATCGAACCACTGTCATTGGTCAGTTTCGGCGTGACGAACAAATCCTGCACGCTGAAATGTTCCTGGCTGTGCCGCAATCCGGCATCGAGCACGAGGCGCGGGGCGGGCTTCACCTCGATCTCGGCATACTCGGCGATGTTGCGCGCGATATCCTGCTCGTTGCGGCGCAACGCGCCGATGGTGCCGAATTCGTTGACATAGCCCTTGCGATGCTGGTCCTCGTAGCCGAAATCGGCCCCGACGATCGTGGTCACCGGAATCCCGGCAAGCCGCGTCTTGTGCGTCCACCGCCCGCCGATCCCGCCGGATTTCCGCGCAAGATCGACAACGCCGCCGCCCGATGCCGCGAAACTGCCGGTGAACGGCAGATACTGCAAAACCGAATGGGTGGCTTCGTAAATCATAACACGGATGGAGTTGTCGTCGTTGATCCGGTGACGGAACACTAGGCCGAATTGGACATGCCGCAGCGTCTTGCGGGCATTGAACGCATCCGCCCCGGTCCCCGCCTGTCGCGGGTTTTGATGATACTGCGCCGCGGTCAACCCGAGCGGATCGAGCGAATCCGGCTCGTTCAGCGCATCCACCAGCAGCGTGTAGCTGGTATCCGCATCGACCTGCACGCGATACTTGCCGTAGAATTGCTGGCGCCGCACCGAACTATGCGCGCGATAGCCGCCGGAATAGAAATCCGAGGCGTTCATCATATAGTTGAACGAGCCGCTCCGGCCGAACGCAGCCTGCCCGCCATAGGACAGGCTCGCCCGGTAACTGCCGTAGGAGCCGCCGAGCAGCCCGAAGCTCACAGTCGGCTGCTTCGGTCCATCCTTGCTGAACACCTGGATCACGCCGCCCGCCGCATTGCCGTACAGCACCGAAAACGGCCCGCTCAGCACTTCGATGCGCGACACGTCGCCGAGATCGATGATCTCGGAGTCGCCGGTGCCGTCCGGCTGGGTCGCCGGCACGCCGTCGATCAGCAGCTTCACGTTGCGCACGCCGAACGCGGTCTGCGCGCCGAACCCGCGCGAGGTGATGCGGATTCCGGTTGCGTAATTCTGCTGGTTCTGCACATCGAGACCCGGCACGCGCTTGAGGCTTTCCGACAGATTCTCCTGTTCGTTCGCCTCGCTCACCTGCCGCCCGGTCACGGTATAGATCGAGACCGGCACATTGAAGCTCGACTGGCGCGTCCGTGTCGCGCTGACGACGATGCGCTTGATCGCGATCGAAGCCGGCGAGGGCAACATCACCGCCTGCGCGCGCGCCGTGCCGCACAGCGCCGCTGTCGCCAGAAGCACGACGGCGCCATGATGTATTCGCATCCGCATTCAGTATACGACGACGGAGCGGATGCTTTCGCCGTTGCGCATGAGGTCGAAGCCGTGGTTGATCTGCTCGAAGGGGAGGGTGTGGGTGATCAGGTCGTCGATGTTGATTTTGCCGTCCATATACCAGTCGACGATCTTCGGC